>JBFMAY010000003.1:0-128046 GCA_040755455.1 Thermodesulfobacteriota bacterium
TTTCAAACATTGGTTCAGATGGGGAAACAGACTTCTTTGGACACAACCCATCAACCATGATATCTTGTCGGGGAGCTTCATTGACATTCTCCTTGGTTTTGCTTTGGTGGTACAAAACAATACCATGTATATGTCATGAAGCTCAATTATTTCAATATGTTACTTGATATTTTCCCGTTAGGAAAATATTCAGTCATTTTGCAAGAGGCTCATAAATCAATTCATATAGAATCGTTGCATCTGAATTTTTCCGTTCATGAATAAAATTCTCATTGTTGATAATAATCCGGTCATCAGGCGGATACTCTCTTCTGCGCTGGAAAAAGAAAAGTATCAGGTTGAGTGTGCTGAAGATGGTCTTTCCGCTTTTGATTTCCTCGATAGGTTTGTGCCGGATATCATTTTTCTTGATCTCATCATGCCCAATATCAATGGCGAGCAGTTCTGCCAGATGATCTCAGGCAGAAAAGGCCTTGAGCATACTAAAATTGTGGTGATTTCCGGGGTAGCTGTCGAAGCTGGCAGCGAATGCGAGATTAAAGGTGTTCACGCCTGTATTGCCAAGGGACCTCATTTGGTTACCCATGTCCTGGATGTTGCAAGGAATATCATGGCCGATGATTTCCATCTTGCTGGAATTCATCAAGTTTTCGGGACGGAAGATCTTTTCCCACGGGAAATTTCCAAAGAACTGCTAGCAGCCAATCGCCATTTAAAAGTTGTTCTGAACAACATGAGTGAGGGGATCGTCGAACTTGCTGCCGATCACAGGATTATTTTTGCCAATCCGGCAGCGGCAAAACTTGCCGGCATGGCTCAAGAAAAGTTGCTTGCCTCCGATTTTACTCATTTTTTTTCAGGAAAAGACCAACTCCGCATTATCGAACTTCTGCAGCATAGTGAGGGCATGCCTTGGCAAATCACCGACGATGCCCCGGTCGTATTCAACCACCAGCAGGTTACCGTAAACTTTCTTCCTGTTCATGACCGGGAGAGCTCAACTGTTGTGGTGATAATCAAGGACATCAGCAAAACAAAGATTGCGGAAGAGCGTCTCAGAGAAACAAAAGAGTACCTTCATTCAATTTTCAATTCTGTTCAGGCAGGCATTATAGTCATTGATGTTGAAACCAATACAATCATTGATGCCAACCCACGCGCCCTTGAACTGTTTGATATTGCCAAATCGGCCATGCTGGAACATGGCTGCAGGGAACTGCTCTGTCCCGGGTCAGAGGCGGGTGTGTGCCCCGTGTTGAAAGAGGGCAAATCAACCCATCTGGCTACCCAGGCAGTCAAAAAACACAATGGGCAAGTCATGCATATTCTCAAGACAGCGACCATCTGCATGATCAATGAAAGGCAGTACATCATAGAAAGTTTTCTTGATATCTCCGAACAGAAAAAACTTGAGAATAAACTGCATTCACTATCCATCACCGATGAGCTTACCGGTCTCCTCAATCGCCGTGGTTTCATGATGATGGCCAAGAAGCAGCTGCGTATTGCTGACCGTAATCAGGGAAAACTCTTTTTACTCTTTGCCGACGTGGATAATCTGAAATGGGTCAATGACACATATGGGCATGACATTGGCGATATGCTGCTTGTCAAGGTAGGGAAATTGCTGGCTTCATTTCGTCGGTCGGATATTATTGCCCGTCTTGGCGGCGACGAGTTTGCAATTCTGCTTTCTGACAGTTCAACTACCGGGGGGGAAAAAAAACTCTCGGAACGATTTGACTCCTTACTCCATGAAGAAAACGAAAAAAAAGAGCTCGGTTTTGAGATAGGAATAAGCTTCGGGGTCGTCGCCTATGACAACTATAAACCGTGTGAAATTGACGAACTCATCGCCAAAGCTGACAAGCTGATGTATTTGTCAAAAAAAAAAGAAAAGAATATAACTCATCGATTCGATAAATAAAAGCCCGCTGGTATACAGCGGGCTTTTATTAGGCCATTCTCATGAAATCAATCAATTTTATCTTCGCTTAATCCTGACACCAGCACGGCTCCGGCCAGACCCAGCAAGCCGAGTTTTTTGGCCTTTTTCATCTCAGGCCTCAAGCGGGCCATCAGGCTTCTACGCAATGAGGCAGATGGCATCTCAGTTGGCGTGGAGGTTGTGGTAAGCAGATGCATATCCTTCTTGTTGCCATAATAGCGGCTGTTTGGACCGATATTTACCGCGGCTGATGACAGTCCTTTGGCGCCCTTGCTCACATACTTGGCCACTTCTGAGGTCGGATCGTCAAGGTCGCCAAAAATACGGGCATTAGCCAGGCAGGTCTGTACGCAAGATGGTTCAAGACCCTGTTCAACTCTCGGCATGCAATATGTGCATTTATCAGCTATGCCCTCCCCGCCGATTTCCTCATTCTTGATGTCGGTGTTGACGTAGCGTGCGCCATAAGGGCAGGCATCGGCACAGGCGCCGCAGCCGAGGCAGCGGTCCTGGTCGATCTGCACGGTACCATTAAAGGGATCTTTATAGGTGGCCGCAACTTCCATGGTTTTTGTTGCGCCCGTTTTTTTGTCCGTGAAGGTTTTTTCAACGACATCTGCCGGACAGACAGCAACACAGGACGGTTCATTGCAATGGTTGCACAAACCTGGATAATAGGTGGATGCGAGACCTTCCGGCGTATTGGCCGGCCCCAGACGTCTGACCCAGTTACGTTCCTTATCGACCGGGACGTCCCATTCCGCCTTACAGGCAATTGTGCAGGCGTGGCATCCTACACATCTGTTTAAATCAATTATCATTCCATACTGCATAAGGGTTTTACCTCCTTGATTACGTATCAGTCGTTAGAGTCTGTATACTACTATTCAAGCAGAAAACTTGAGTTTCCCGTGGACCCGAACGAAGATTATGCAGGGATATCAAGCACTTTACCGTCTTTGACAAGTTTGACAAAATTGTTGCGCATACCGTTGCAACCAGTCTCTGGATCAATGGCCAGCCTGGTAATAAGTTCCTGATCGTCAACCCCGACGTTGGCACCTACCGTCAACAGGGGGTTCCTGGAACCATAACCATGGGCCATGTAAACAGTATCCTTGCGGATTCCCGGGGTCACCTTGACGACTGTTTTGGAGGATGAATTGACCCCTTCACTGTTAACCAGGCCAACCTCGTCACCATCCTGCAGTCCCATTTTCTTGGCTACTTCATCGTTAAGCCATACAGGGTTCACCGGCATGGCATGATGCAGCCAGACGTTGTTCTGGCTGCGGTTGAACGTATGCACCGGCGCCCGACCGTAAACCAGCCGGGTAAACCCCTTCGGCACCTCTTCAACAGGAATATAGGTGGGCACTGCCGGATAGCCATTGGTCTCAAGATCCTCATTGTAAAGCTGAACCTCGAAGTCCTCGGCCACCCCATAGGGATCCTTCCCTTCCTGAATATGAATGCCGTCTTCTTTTTTCAGTTGTTCGATGGAAAGGTTGACTGACGCGAGTTCCTTGTCAACCTTCTCTTCGAGGCTGGTTACCGGGATTTTATCCGCATAACCCATGCGTTTGGCAATTTCGTTCATGATCCAAACGCCATCCTTGCGCTCGAACATGGCATCAACCAGAGGCATCCGGGGGGCGATGTACTGCTGGTGTTTGTCGGTAAAATTCCACTGGGTGCCTGTTTTGATAAAATCATATTTTTCCAGATAACATGGTTCAGGTAGCAGAATGTCGGCGTACATGGTTATGTCTGTGGGCATGATGTCCACACACATGATAAAATCCATCTGTTTCATGGCCGCGATGGTTTTCTGCTGATTGGGAATGGTCTGCATGGGGTTCTGGCCCCAGATGACACAGCCCTTGATCGGGTATGGCTTGCCGGAAATGCAGGCATCGCGGATCAACTCGGTCGGGGTGCCCGGCGGTGAGTAGTGGTATTTTTCCGCCATCAGCCGCAAATTATGCGCGCCGCCATGTTCCCCACTGGGCCAGCTGATCCCTTTGACCTTGACACCTTTCGGCTTGACGAAACCTCCCGGGACGCCGATTGCACCAAGGATGGCAGTCAGGCATGCCTGGGCGCGGCCCCGCTGAAAATCGTTACCATACCAGCTCACATGACGGCCCGGATGGATGGAAACATTCGGCGCATTGGCGGCAAGAAGCTCAGCGACTTCCTGGATTTGTTTGGCCGGGACATCGCAGATCTTGGCCGCCCAGTCAAGGGAGGCATGGGAAATACCCTTTTTAAACTCTGCAAAGCCAACGCAGTGGGCCGCAACAAATTTTTTGTCATATTTGTCTTTTTCCACCAGGTAGTTCATGACAGCAAGCAGAAAGGCGGTATCCGTTCCCGGTTTGATCTGCACCCAGATATGGGATTTTGCCGCAGAGGCGGAATAACGAGGGTCGACAACAATGAGCTTGGCGCCATTCTCCAGGCCCTTGAGGTACGCCTTGATATGGGAGACATGCACGTTCTCGCCGAAGTGACAGCCGATCAGGAGAATGGCCTTGGCATTGGGCATGTCAACACTTTCGTCCGGCGGAACACTGAAAGTCGCCATATAGGCGCTGTCGCGAATGCCGCGGCATTGAAAGAACGAGGCCTCGCTCACGTTATGCGTGCCGACCACCTTCTCGAAGAAATCCATGGGATATTTAGCCGAAGCCCCATGAGGGAACATGGCTATGCCATGGCTGCCGTATTTTTCCTGAATTGCTTTCAGTTTGGAACCGCATTCATCAAGCGCCTCCTGCCAGGAAATCTGTTTCCAGACCGGCTTGCCTCTCTCCCCGACATTTTTCAGCGGGAATTTCAGGCGGTCCGGGTCATACAGCAGTTTAATGCCGGCATTGCCCCGGGCACAAATCGACTTGCCGTTATCAATGCTTTTCGGATTACCTTCCAGTTTAACAAGTTTCTTGTCACGCACTTTCCCCACCAGCTGGCAACGCCAGAAACACATTTCACAGACACCGCCGGTTACCGTCTGCGTGCCTGCAAAACTTCCAGGCGGGGTAAAAGGATCTTTGACAAACCCGGTTTCTGCTGATACCACTTTAGCCAATGGTACGGACGCAGCAGCCAACGATGCGGTTTGCAGGAATTTGCGCCGTGTCACCTTTAAAGACATGTTACAGCTCCTCCCTCGTAAAAAAATCAATTAAATTAACCACTACCCTGTAATAAGGATGGTGTGCCTCCTCCAAAACCTTACTCTTGAAAATCTCAAACCACGGGGTGAAAAGAGTCTCCAGAAAGAACTTCTGCCCTTCGGGATCGTCGTTGGCGAGTAAAGCCAAGAATTCCAGCTCATATACAAGATGATCAGGAAGATCGTTTTCCCTTACCAGGGCAAACCCTTTATCGCGGTAAAATTTTTTCGTTTGTTCAGCGATGACGCCATACAGCGTCCCGTCCCCCTTATAGTGGACCGAGGCGTAAGGAGCTGCCGCCACATGGGGAACCGCATTAATAAAAAGACGTGTATGTTCAACCTGGACATCTTCAAGAAAGTCAGCTGCGCCGGCTTTGGCCCCGATCAGCTCTTCTCTGTCTTCATACCAATGTAATTCATCCAGAAAAGATAAGAGAACAGACCAGAAATGATCGTTAAACCACTTTGCGTCAGGATAGCGCATCGACTGGGCAAGATAACGGAATACATCCGCCATGGAAATCTGTGTAGGGATTGTGTGCATCGGCTATTCGTATTTTTTTTATTGGGAAAAGCAATAAAGAAGTCTTTACCATAAAGCAATTTTTTTTACAGTAAAGAATTTATGAGGTCAACACCTGCTATGCACAACATGTTGAATTGTATTGATTTTTTTCTTCGTGAATATGATAATGCTACAAGAAATGGTTAATGGTCGAAAATGGAGCAAACCTCTTTGATTCTGGTAAGGTATCCGGAAGGAAGTGTGGCAAGTTTGCCTTCCTTGTTCACAGAGGCATGGACGGTAAAGCCTTTGACCAGCAACTTATCGTTGGCGGAATGGAGGACATGATGATTAAAACGCCAGGAAAAATTGGAAATTTGCTGCATGGAGGTTTTAATGGTGATGAGGTCGTCATATCTGGCAGGTGCTTTATAGCGCAGATATGTTTCTACCACCGGCAGAATAAATCCTGCATCCTCAATTTCCTTGTAGGAAAAGACATACTCGCGCATGAAATTTGATCGACCAAGTTCAAAAAAACGGAGATAGTTGGCGTTGTAGACTACACCACCGGCATCCGTGTCTCCGTAAAGAACCCTGTAGGAACAGAGGTGAACCGGCGCTGTAAGACTGATCTGCAGTGACGACATTTATTATTTATGTTGACTGTTTTTATCTAATAAAAAATGAAAAAAATCCTCGCCATTGGCAAAGCGCAGGCCGGCGTTTGCCCCGTTCTTCTCGCTGTATGTGAGGGTGTTTTTCCGTTCGGGACTGCGGGAGTCAAACAGGGCAAAAGGAACAGGAACCGCTATGTGGGTTTTCAGGCTGATCGGCGTAAAATGATCCATGCATACCACCAGACGAAAATCCGGACCACCCTTCATGTTGTCAAGAATTTCCTGGACAATCTTTTGATCAAAATCTTCGATTGCCTGGATTTTTTCCTTAAGAAGCCCCTGATGACCTGTCTCGTCAGGGGCTTCCACGTGCACAAGAACCAGATCGTGTTTGCGGAGAGCGCTGAGCGCTGCATCAACCTTCCCCTGGTAATTCGTATCAAGATACCCCGTGGCGCCGGGGACATTCATTACCTCCATCCCTGCATAGACCCCTATTCCTTTCAGCAGGTCAACAGCAGAAATGAGAGCTCCGCTGACCCCGAAATTCTGTTCTAGTGTGGGCATGGAGGGGGCCTTGCCCTCGCCCCACAGCCAGACGCCATTGGCGGGGAGCCTTCCCTGCTGTTGCCGGTTGCTGTTCAACGGGTGTCCTTGGAGAACCGCGCAGGCCTTTGTAATAAACTGCATCAGGTCGGGATACTGCCCATATTTTTCCCAGAATTGTGTGACATCCTGCCCGCTGTAATCATGGGGCGGAACTGTTACCAGTCCTGCCACGTTTCCCCTGTAGACAAACAGGTGACGGTAGCTGACCCCGGGATAGAGGGTGAACATGTCACTGGTGATTTCCTTGTTGATGGCGGCAATCAACTGCCGTGCGTCGGCAGTGTCGATATGTCCGCCGCTGTAGTCAACCATGGTAACCTTGTCGCCGTTTTGCGTCATGTTCACCAGGTTGCAACGAAAGGCGATTTCATCGTCTCGCAGATCTACGCCGAGGCTTGCCGCCTCCAGGGGGGATCGGCCGGTATAAACATCCTCAGGCTTATAGCCGAGAAGAGAAAGGTTGGCCACATCGCTTCCAGGATGAAAACCTTGCGGAACGGTTTGTAGCTGGCCAAGGATGCCGTGGCTGGCCACAAAATCCATGGCCGGAGTGTCGGCATATTCGAGAGGTGTCTTGCCGTTTAATTCATTCACCGGCAGGTCGCCAATACCATCGCCAACCAAAATTATATGTTTCAAATTATTGCCCCTCATCAACCAGGATTCTGATCTTGACCGTTTCCGCCATGGTGGTCTCCAAGGCGTTGATCTCGCTGAGAGCTTTTCTCACTGAAGCTTCCTGGGCTTCATAGGTGCGCATGACGATGGGGACTTTACTTTTCTTTTCCCGGCCCTTCTGGATCACCGACTCGATGCTGATGTCGTGTTTGCCCAGAATGCCGGAAATGTTGGAAAGAACACCCGGTTTGTCGAGGGTGGTGAATCTGAAATAATAGGGGCAGCGCAGTTCCTCGATCGGGGTGATGGGGCGTGGGGCGATATGTTTTTGCAGATAGGACAGGCTTGGCACCCGGTTAATTGACTGATGAATGATATTTCTTGATATATCGACAACGTCGGCAACAACCGCACTGCCGGTGGGCATCTTCCCTGCCCCTTTACCGTAGAGCAGCACATTTTCTACCATATCCCCGGTGAAATAAAAGCCGTTGTAAGCACCATTAATATTGGCCAGCATGTGTTGCTCCGGCACCATGGTAGGATGGACACTTGCCTCAATATGGTCGCCGTGGTTACGGCTGATGGCCAGGAGTTTGATCCGGTAACCGAATTCCTTGGCAAACTGGATATCTATCGGTTCAATACGGGAAATGCCCTCGCAGTTTATGTCCTGGAGGCGGACAGCCATCCCATAAGCCAGGGTCATGAGAATGACCAGCTTATGCGCCGTGTCGATACCTTCGATATCATAAGTGGGGTCAGCCTCCGCATACCCCTTTTTCTGAGCATCTTTTAAGACCTTCTCAAAAGGGGTAGCGTGATCAGTCATCTGGGTGAGGATGTAATTGGCCGTACCATTCATTATCCCCATGATGGACAGAATTTTGTTGGCAACAAGCCCCTCCTTTAATGTTTTGATAAGAGGAATCCCTCCACCAACACTGGCTTCAAAACCCACTTCCACATTTTTTCCCGCAGCAGCCTGAAATATTTCCATGCCGTGTTCCGACAGCAGAGCCTTGTTGGCGGTGACCACATGTTTGCCCTGGGCGATGGCCGCAAGAATAAATTTTTTGGCAAGGGTTGTCCCGCCAATCAGTTCAATGACAATATCAATGTCCGGATCATTGATAATATCATTGGCATCGCGGGTCAATTCAGTGGGGGTAAGGTAGCCTGGCAAGGCATTTACCGATATGTCAGCCACTTTTTTCAAAACAATGGGTAGGCCTGTTCTTTTTTTGATACGCTCAGCCTGTTCATATAGCACCTGCGCTGTCCCGCTGCCTACCGTGCCAAAGCCAATGAGTCCAACCCGTATTTCCTTCATATCTATCCTAATAGCCTAATTAATTTAATATTTTTTGTATGAAAAGGGGATAAATTTCATCCAAATTCGGTGAAAAAGAATAAATATTTACCTGCTTTGCTAGCTGATGTCAAAAAATATCATTAATTAAAGCGCAAAAACGTTGGGAAAACTAAAAATAAAATCCGCACAATTTTATAGTTGCAGGCCGGGGGAATTTGCTCATTTTGTCATTGACAGCTTGGAAAAGATCATCTAGGTTAACTGTATATTTAATTGATACAAAATTATGTTAACCATTCAATATTAAATGTAAAAAAAGGTGAGGAGCAGGAAGCTAGCATTAATTAATTGAAAGCTAAAGGAGGATTCATGAAAAAGGTTGCAAAGATTGGTTTGTCTTTATTTGCCATGACGGCATTATGGACGTCCGATGCGCTCTGCGCGGGCGGTCCTAAACCGGAGGCTCAGCCAAAGGCAAAAACCATCAAGGAACTGGTTGACCGCTATGATTCAAGCGGGTGTATCGAATGCCATCAGGAGATCCATGACCAATGGGCGAATTCGTTGCATTCTCATTCTATTCTGGGCTCGCCAAGAACGGCGCCGACCATCATCACCGCCATGGAAGTGGGGCTGAAAAATTTCCCCTATTCCGGCGTGAAAGAGGATAAGGACATTACCGTGGAACATCTCAAGATGTGCACCAAATGTCATCTGCCCCAGCTTGAGGATGCCACCGACGATGTGGCGCGGGAAATTGTCGCCACCATCAAGGGATGGCAGAAGGCCAAAAAGGATGGAAATGAGAAGCAGTCTGAAGAGCTGGAAGCGACCATTGCCAGCCTGAATATCAATTGCCGGGTCTGCCACAACAAAATGGCCATCATCCATAAATGGGCTGACGGTTATGCACAGCCGGATGCGGTTTACGGCTCCAAGGACGGCGACCATGAAGATGAGAAGTTCCCGAAAATGGGCAAGGCTCCGGCCTTGGGTGAATCGATCTTCTGTGGTCAGTGCCATGGTACAGGACCGAATTTCGAATTGGCGCATCCTTCCCAGTGTGCCACCTTGTACGGCAGCTATCTTTTTGCCTATACCGCGGAAGGTGGACATGAAACCTGCCAAGATTGTCACATGAAGAAATCCGAACTTGGCCATGACATGCAATCCTATAACAGTGAGGCCATGATCAAGATGGCCATGGATGTTGAAGTGGACGGCCGCTCCCTGTTCTGGCGCAAAAACAGCGCCGATGGTGTTATTCCCATGGGCATCATCAATGTTGAATTGACCAATAAGGCAGGACACACCATCCCTGATGGCTGACCCACTCCTAATAGGCTGGTCCTGGATGTGACTGCCAAAACAACGGATGGGAAAGATGTATACAAGAATCAGATTATTTACATGCCCTACCCTGCCCGCATGGGTCGAGGGGCTGAAATGGGCAGGGGACCATATGAAAAGAGCGGTCTCTTGCGTGAAACGAGTCTGCCGCCGCTGAAAACCGTGCGTGAGACCTTTGAAATTCCCTATCCTTATACTGATGTCGTAAAGGATGGCAAAAAAACCAGGGAACTGGTAAATGACGAACTTGTTGTCGATGTTAAAGTCTGGTATGTGCCGTTTGGCGAATTTGAAGGCCATGAGGTCATTTTCTTTGAGGAAGAAAAGAAACTTGATCTGAAGACAGAGTGGGTTTGGAGGTAGATGCGCGCAAGACAGGAGTCAGAATCATAAGAATATTTAGAATCTGACTCCTGTCTGCTGTTGGCAACGAAACCCTGTGCGGTTTTGTTGCGATAGCATGTCTGCTGGTAAAATGAGACTGTGGAATGAACGCCGAAGAGTAGCTGAGGCCGATCATTTCACAGTCATTCCGAGTTGACTTCTCTCAGAAACCCTTGTACATCAAGTTTCCACTGCTGTGAAATATTTCCGGAACGAAACACCGCAATCATCGTTAATTCAACCGGTTGCATTTAATATATTATGTTCCTGATGTGCTGGGTCTTCACCAGAGCTTAAACAGCTTTTCCTTTTAGATAATTCCGATAGGCCTTCCGCAAAGGGTTCCATGCCCCGCAACCACAGGCTGCTTGTAAATCTGGCAACCTGAATTTTCTGTAATGAATAAGGCGGTCCGCTCAAGGGTTTCCTCGGCTGCGCCGGACAGAGTAGCAGAATTTGCTTGAAATAGTTGGAAAAGTATATATAAAGGAGTGAACATTTTCAATCTATCGATAACCTGACATGAAAAGCCTTCCCAGTTTATTTCTGCTATTCCCCACAAAATTTAAAAAATAGTTTTTAAAAGGAATGAATCGTGCAAGAAGTTAATATTTTCGCTATGTTCTGGAATGCAGGACTTGTGGTAAAATTCGTCATGCTCCTGCTCCTCTTTTTCTCGGTTATGTCCTGGACCATCGTTTTTCAGAAATTTCTGCTTTTTAAGAAAGTACACAATGAGTCACGGGTATTTCTTGATAACTTCTGGAGAAGTAAAAATCTTGCCGAGGCTTATAAGACAGCGCTTGAAACTTCACTCTGTCCCGAGGCTGCAATTTTCAGATCCGGCTACGCTGAACTGCAGAAAATCGGCAAGAAAAAGAGTACCGAAGAAATGCAGACTTTGGAAATGCGCCTGGCAGGCATGAACAACCTCAAGAGGGTCTTGCAAAAAGCGGTGGGCAGGGAATCCTTTCAACTCAGCAAGTCACTTTCGTTTCTGGCCACAGCAGGAAGCTCAACGCCCTTCATCGGCCTTTTCGGCACAGTATGGGGCATCATGGCATCCTTTAAAGAAATAGGCGCCAGAGGGTCGGCATCCTTGGCCGTTGTCGCCCCCGGCATTTCCGAGGCTCTTGTTGCCACGGCGGCAGGTCTTGCTGTAGCAATTCCTGCTGTAATCTTTTACAACTTTTATTCGAACCAGATTGATACGTTCGAGGGAAAGATGGAAAGCTTCAGTGCTGATTTTTTAAACCTTGTGGAAAGAGATCTTATTTCACGGAATCAATAAAAGAATATGGGACCGATTCAAAAAAAAGGCAAACGCGGACTGGTATCAGATATTAATGTTACCCCGCTGGTGGATGTTATGCTGGTGCTTCTGATCATTTTCATGGTAACAGCACCGATGATGACACAGGGGGTTGATGTCAACCTGCCGGAGACGACCGCCAAACCCTTGCGTCAGGACGAAAATCCTGTAATTATATCTATTGATCAGGAAGGTGGAATAGCGCTGGGGAAAATCAAGGCTGATGGTAAACTTCTACGCCAGGAGCTGCAAAAACTGGCGCTCACAGATCAGGACAAAACCATACTGCTGAAGGCTGACAAAAATGTCCCCTATGGTGTTGTGGCGCAGGTAATGGCCGATGTGAAGGATGCAGGCTTTAACAAGCTCGGCATGGTAACCTTGCCGGTGGAGATGAAACGCTGAGCCATGTCACCATTCGCAGACGCACCTTGCGAGCAAGGCAGATTCGTCACGATTGAAAGTTACACCGTTGAGCACAGGAGAAAGCCCTTTGTTCTGGCCCTAGCTGTTCATTTATTGATTGTCATCATAATGCTGCTTCCAGCCTCAATTTTTGACTTTAGCCGCGATCGTGAAGAGATTTACACGGTTAATCTCTTTGAGGCAGTCGAATCTCAACCTGCCAAGGAAGTAGCAAAACCTCCTGCAGAGGTTAAAAAGAAGGAAGAGATTCCACCACCGCCTCCGCCTGAGGTAAAAAAAATTGAAGCGCCGCCGATAAAACCACCGGTAGTTGCAGAAAAAATAGAACCGGTTATTGCAACAGAAACAGAGAGCAGCGCCCCGGCAGAGGTTGTCAGCCTCAAGCCTCGCCTGGTAAAAAAGGATGTAAAACCAAAAAAGGTTGACAAGAAAGAAGACATTAAAGAAGACATTAAGGTCGACCAGGCCCTTAATCGCATAAAAAATGAACTCAACAGGAAGCAGGCTGAAAAGAAAGCCAAGGAGATGCAGGCAGTCGCAACAGCTGCTGTTGATGATGCCGTGGCAAAAATACGTGAATCAATCCATGCGCAGCGCATGTTAGCATCGACGTCATCTGCACAAACATCGACTAAACCTTCTTCTGCTGGCGGTTCCGGCGCCAGTGATGCGAAACTCGATGCTGCCTTGAAACTTTACTATGTGGCCGTATCACAAAAAATACATGAACATTGGATGCTTCCTGAACTGCAGGAGTGGAAAAAAGACCTGAAGGCTGTGGTGGTTGTCGAGGTGCGCCGAGATGGTGAGGTAACCAAATATGAATTTGAGCAGAAATCAGGTAATATTTATTTTGATCAATTTGTGGAAAAAACATTAAAAGAGTCGCTGCCTTTACCCCCCTTCCCTGCTGATTTAGACGAATCAAGCCTGGAAATCGGGCTTGTTTTTCATCCCAGCGGCTTACAATAAATTCAATTGAAAAATTATGAAACAGAGACTGATAGCATTACTGGCCATGTTGTTTATTTTACCCTTTGCCGATGCCTGGGCAGGCAAAAGGGTGAATCTTGATATTACCTCGGCGGAATTCAGGAAGATTCCGGTGGCCGTTCCCTATTTCCAGAACAAAAACCGGCCGGAGGCCGTGCAGCAGGCCGACCGGGACCTTGCCGTGCTGGCTGCCAAGGCCTTGGATTTTCATGGATTTATCCAGACCATCCCTGTCTCATCCTATGGAGGACGCCAGGACGCCGACTGGAAAAACGTTGGGGCGGATTTCACTATAATCGGCCAGTATGAGGTCAGTGGCGACAACGTCGTGATGGAAATGCGCCTCAATAATGTTCTTGAAGGGAAAATGATCCTTGGGCGCAAATATACCTTCCCCTGGAATAAAAGCAGAAAGATGATCCTCAAATTCTGTGATGAGGTTATTGAAAAACTGACAGGCATTCCCGGCGTAAGTGAGACCAAGATCGCCTTTGTTTCTGACACCACCGGGAAGAAGGAAATTTACCTGGCGGATATCTTCGGCGATTCCGTTCGTCAGGTGACACGGCATAAGTACCTGGCTGTTTCCCCACGTTTCTCTCCTGACAACTCGAAGCTGACCTATACGTCTTACCACCGCGGCAATGCCAATCTTTACATTACTGATCTGTCCCAGGACAAGACAACACAGGCCCTTTCTCGAAGAGTCGGACTGAACATGGCTCCTGCCTGGTCCCCGAATGGCAGAACACTTGTTGCCACATTGAGTAAAGACGGCAACCCGGACCTTTATCAACTCACCCTGGACGGCTCAATTGTGCGCAGGCTGACAGTCAATGAAGGAATCAATGTTTCTCCGAATTTTTCTCCTGATGGGCAGCAACTTGTTTTTGTCTCCGATCGGACCGGCGAACCGCAAATCTATATTATGGACTTTAATACCGGTGCTACCCGCAGGATTACCTACCAGGGCTCTGAAAACACTACTCCGGCCTGGTCTCCTGACGGCAAATGGATTGTCTATACCTGTAAATACGAAGGTCAATATCAACTTTTTAAAATCGCCCCGGATGGAGGCAGTCCAATACAGTTAACCACCTCCGCCGGTGACCATGAAGCGCCGAGCTGGTCCCCGGATTCGCGACTAATTGTTTTCAGCAGATCAGTAAGTGGCAAAAAAAAGCTGTATGTTATTTCCCAGAGTGGCAGGGACATGCGGCAATTATATTCACTTGACGGGAACCAGACGACCCCCCAGTGGTCAAACAGGGTAAACTAAACCACAAGCATCCCGCATGTTGTGTTGCATTGGCATTAACTCTTTCCTTTGTTGGATTCATAAAGACAAAAAGAGGACATGATGAAGAAATATCGCTCTTGCTATCATCTTTCGATTTTGGCAGCCGGCCTGTTACCCCTTCTTGCCGGTTGTGTGACGGATCAGGATTTCCGCAGTCTTGAGATGCAAGTTCGTAGTATGGATAACAGAATGGTGGAACTTGAAAATGATGTCCAGACGCTGCAGAAGGGTGCGGGATCGTCGGTTGAAGTCATGAAAAAACAGCAGGCCGGGCTGAGTAACAATCTGGACCGTATTAACACGGAACTGCTTCAGGTAAAGGGGCAGTTGGACGAATCCCGCCATCGCTATCGTAATCTGCAGGATGAAAATAAGAACCTGCAGGAGCAACTCAAGACAGTACAGCAACAAACCGAACAGAAAACCGGTGAATTACAGGAAAGAATCGGCACGGTGGAATCAAGCACCACGGAGATTGATTCCAAGTTGTCAACGGTGCATTCCAACCTGACGGATATGAAAGAATCACAGGCTGTTGCTGCCGCCAGGGCGGCTGAGGAGGCCAGAAAAAAAGCGGAAGCGGCAAGCAAAAGCACTCAACCCCATGAAATAGCCCCGGAAAAAACGAAAAAAACAGCTGCCGAGGCAAAACAGCAGCCACGCCAGGAGTACAGTTCGCCAGAGCCGATCCAGAGCCAGAGCAGCGGCGGCACCGGACAGAAGACCTATGATCAGGCTTTGGAGCTTTTTAAAGCAAAAAAATACAAGGAATCGCAGGAGCTGTTCAGTGAATTCATCAAAAAGAATCCCAGTAATGATCTGGCGGTCAATGCCCGTTTCTGGGTGGGCGATTGCCTGTTCAACCAGAATGAATTTGCCCTAGCCATTCTTGAATATCAGAATGTCATAGCTGATTTCCCGAATCACATCAAAGCTCCTGCCGCGTTATACAAGCAAGGGATGGCTTTTGAGAAATTACAGGACACCGATACGGCGAAGATTGTCTACAAAAAGATTATTGCTGAATATCCGAAAAGCGATCAGGTTGAAGCGTCGAAAAAAAGGCTCGAAGAACTCTCCAAATAAAATCACCTGCCTGCTCTGCACAAACAGGATAAACCCCATAAAAAAAGGGCCGGAGGAAATACCTTCGGCCCTTTTTTTTATGGGGTGGAAAAATCTGTGAGCGAGTGCCGCTTACTTAGGACTGATCCCCAGCTCTTTTTCTTTTTTGGCCACCGCCAGTCTGGTTTTGATCGCTGTATCCGGGATGAGACTCATGGAGTCAATGCCGCACTCAACCAGGAAGGTGGCAAACTCGGGGAAATCACTTGGAGCTTGGCCGCAGATGCCGATTTTTTTGCCTCGCCGTCTGGCTGTGTCAATCACCATCTTCACCATGGTTTTTACCGCCTCGTTGCGCTCATCAAAGATATGGGCGATAAGATCGGAATCCCTGTCAAGACCAAGGGTGAGCTGGGTAAGATCGTTTGAGCCGATGGAAAAGCCGTCAAAGACATCGGCAAAGGCATCAGCCGAAATGACGTTGCTGGGGATTTCGCACATCACATAAATCTCCAGGCCGTTTTCGCCCTGCACAAGACCGCAGTCCTTCATGACCTCAATGACCTTCTTGCCTTCTGCCGGGGTACGGCAGAAGGGCACCATCAGTTTGATATTGGTCAAACCCATATCATTGCGGGCCTTGAGCAGCGCCTGGCACTCAAGCTCAAAAGCCGGCCGGTATTTCGGGTCATAATAGCGGGAGGCGCCGCGCCAGCCAATCATCGGGTTGCTCTCTTCCGGTTCATAGAGTTTGCCTCCGACCAGATTGGCGTACTCGTTGCTCTTGAAGTCGGACAGACGGACGATGACATCTTTCGGGTAAAAACCGGCGCCGATCCGGCCCACGCCTTCGGCAAGCTTATCGATAAAAAACTGTTTCTTGTCATCAGGATAGGCGGTTGTTTTCTTTTCGATCTCTCTTACCACTTCGGCGATTTTCGGATCACCCGCTGCCTTGGCTTTCAAATCGGCGAAGTTGTAAAGGGCCATGGGATGAATGCCGATGTGGGAGTTGATAATGAATTCCTCCCTGGCCAACCCAACACCATCATTGGGAATTTGGCCTTCGGAAAAGGCCTTTTCCGGAATACCGACATTCATCATGATTTTGGTGCGGGTGGCAGGAACTGAATCAAGATCAAGTCTTTCTACCTCGTATTTGAGCAAGCCTTTATAGATGTAGCCACTCTCTCCTTCAGCACAGGATACGGTTACCTCTGTGCCGGTTTTAATGATTTCCGAACCGTTTTCCGTGCCGATGACGCATGGGATGCCGAGTTCACGGGAAATGATTGCGGCATGGCAGGTACGTCCGCCACGGTTGGTGACAATGGCGCCGGCGATTTTCATGATCGGTTCCCAGTCAGGATCGGTCATATCCGTAACCAGGACCTCCCCTTTCTTGAACTGGCCGATCTGGGCTGTATCCTTGATGACATGGGCAATGCCTTGGCCGATTTTCGTGCCTACCGCCTGCCCTTCCACGATCACTTCCCCCTTTTCCTTCAGGAGGTAAGTTTCCATGGTCTTTTTAGAGGTCTGGGAATGCACTGTTTCCGGTCTTGCCTGGACGATGTAAAGCTTGCCGGTTCCGACCCGCACGCCGTCTCCATCCTTGGCCCATTCAATATCCATTGCCTTGCCGTAATGCTCTTCGATGATGCAGGCCCATTTGGCCAGCTGCACGACATCATCATCCTTGATAACATAGGTGCCGCGTTCTGCCGGTGTCGTATCAATGTTCTTGACAGGTTCCTTAGTATTCGGGTCATTGTCATATATCATCTTCATTTCTTTGCTGCCGAGCCGCTTGCCGACAATGGGCCGTTTGCCCTGTTTCAGGGTTGGCTTGAAAACATAGAACTCATCCGGGTTAACTGCACCCTGAACAACATTTTCTCCGAGTCCCAAGGCCCCGGTAATGAAGACGGCATCCTGAAAACCGCTTTCGGTATCTATTGAGAACATAACCCCGGAAGAGGCGGAATCACTGCGCACCATTTTCTGGACAGTAATGGAAAGATAGACATCAAACTGACCAAAACCTTTATCATGGCGATAGGAAATGGCTCGGTTGGTAAAAAGGCTGGCAAAACATTTGCGGCAGTTTTCAATAAGATTGTCATAACCGTGAATATTGAGATATGTTTCCTGCTGGCCGGCAAAAGAGGCATCAGGGAGGTCTTCGGCAGTAGCGGATGAGCGGACAGCCACATCAACATTGGGGCCGTATTCCTCTTCCATCTTCTTATAGGCAACGATGATTTCCTGACGAAGATCATCCGGAAATTCGGCATGTCTGATGATGTTTCTCACCTTTTCGCCGCGTTCGGCAAGATTTTTCATATCATGGGTATCAAGATCGGACAACACATCTCTGATAGCAGCCTCAATGCCTGCCTTTTCCAAAAGATATCTATAGGCATAGGCGGTAATGGCAAAACCGTGCGGAACAGCGACTCCTTTTGAAGTAAGCTTCTGATACATCTCGCCAAGAGATGCATTTTTACCGCCGACCATCGGCACATCCTCAATACCGATATTATCAAACCAGAGAATAAAGGCTGTTTCGTGAGTTGCTCCCATCTTCTTACTCCTTATGAAGTTGACTTTATTTGGTACTCATCGGTACCCAAAGGTTGCAAATTGATTATTGATTGTAAACAGATATGAATAGAGAATTCTATATATAGCTAATCTTATGGGCATGGTCAACAAAGAATGTCCTCTCATTTAACCCATTGTTTGAGTAATAAGAGAATGCAGCTCTTAAGCCGGGTCACAGGGCAACATCATATTATGAATTGGCCAGTTTTTCTATGCAGTGCTGCATTCTGTCAATCAGCTTGTCAAGTTCCGGTTTGGTGACCTGATCGTCCGCCCCGACAGCTTCGCCTTTGCGGCGCAAGGCATCAGTAATCATCGAGGAAAAGAGCAGAATCGGTATTTTCCTGAAGGCCGGTTGCTGTTTGACACGCATGCAGAAATGATGTCCGTCCATTCGCGGCATTTCAATGTCGGATATGATGGCCAGAATCTTTTTGTCGGCCTCATCCTTTATGCGCAACTCCTCGAGAAAATCAAAGGCTGCCTGTCCGTCAGGTTTGGGAATCACTTTAAACCCGGCATGCTGCAGGGTGTTGGCCAACTGCATCAGCACGACTCTGGAATCATCGACCACCAGCACCGCCTTGGCATATTTTTGCTCGATTTCCTGGGCTTCCTTTTCATCTCGGCTGGATTTCACCACCATGCTCGGATCAACAGTACCAACGATTCTTTCGAAATCGATCATCTGGATAAGCAGATTATCCACCTGACAGATTCCGGTTACGCTTTGGCTTGAGGCAATCAATTCAGGAGGAGGGGTAATCTGCGACCAGGAGATACGATATACCTTGTCCACGCCGTGGGTGATGAAACCGAACGCCTTGCCGTTTAAATCGGCAACAATGACAACCCATTTTCTGTCACCCTCCTTTCTTTCTTCTGTCTGATAAGAAAACCAATTACAGAGATCAATAAGAGGAATTGTATTGTTGCGGAGCAGGAAAACACCCTTTACGCAGGGGGCGCTATTTGCCAGTTCAGTGATATTTTCGGGATAGGCAACCAACTCTTTTACCTTTGCCGCATTGATACCATAGGTGTTTTTGTGGCGCAGTTTTGTGTCAGGATCAAACCACTCAAGATAAAAGGTAATTACTTCAAGCTCGTTTGTGCCGACTTCAAGCAATATATTACTCTTTGATTGCTGAACCATGAGGACTGCTCCGCCTGTGTGAATTATTAAGGAAAAAATCCAACCTCATCTTACATCGCCAACGGCAAAGGATGAATAGTATTGCCGGAAATCGCATCTGCAGCTCAATAATTGATTATAGAACAATTATTTTTAAAATAGCCAGCAGCTTTTTGGGTAAGTTAACAGACGCTTGTCTTAGAATGGTCTCTGTGCTATGTTCTTTGAGAAAATTGAAAAAAGGAGCCTCTCCCATGCGTGAAAAAGTACAGGAAGCATTGAATAAAGTCAGGCCCACCCTGCAGAAAGATGGGGGCGACGTTGTACTCATTGAGGTAACGAATGATGGGGTGGTCAAGGTACAACTCACCGGAGCTTGCCGTGGTTGCCCGATGTCTCAGGTTACCTTGAAGGAGGGAATTGAAAAATTTCTCAAATCGGAAGTACCTGAGATAGCAGCCGTTGAGGCGGTCTGATTTTCTTATTTGTGATATTTTGTTCCCGCTTTGATGCTGTAAGCCCGATACAGCTGTTCCAGCAGGAGAAGGCGGGCCATCTCGTGGGTAAATGTCATTCTGGATAGACTCAGCAGCAGATCCGCTCTGGCAATGACCGCCGGGGAAAGCCCATCCGGGCCGCCAATAATAAACGATACTACCTGTCTCCCCTGCCCTTCCCAGTTTTCAACCATTCCGGCGAATTCTTCCGAGCTGAGTTGCCGGCCGCCGGGATCAAGCACTACCACCCAGGCTGACTTGCTACAGTTTTCCAGCAGTTGTTCCCCCTCAAGCCGCATGGCCCGGGCCGTATCTTGAGCGCCTGACCTGTCTTTGATGATCTTAAAATCCGTCTTCACATAATGGCTGAGACGTTCGCTGAAGTCATCTATCCCCTTTTTCAGGTATGCCTCTTTTGTTTTCCCGGGGAATAGCAATTCCAGGCGCATCACTTGTTTTCTTTTGCCTTAAGCAGCGAAGAGAGTATCTCACAGAACTTCTCATAGCCCAGTCCCGCCTTGATGCCGGGACATGAGGCGCTGATGGCCGCGAAGTTGTTACGGTCCTGCAGAATACTCGGATGCAGGGGCCACTGGCTGCAGCGCCAGGGTTTGCCGGGATGTATTGTGCAGCCCATGTCAAAAAAAATACAATGACCATCGATGATTTTCATCTGAATGACGTTGTCGGTGATCCGCAGATATCTCTCCTTCACCTCTTTTTCCGGAATGCCGATATAGTCCACCATTCTCTGCAGATCGTCATCGGTGAGGGATACGGTTGTTTCACCCTGACAGCAATAACCGCATTGCTGACATTCAAAAATTTCTTCTTCCATGTTATTCCTTATAGAGTAGATTGCGGTGATGCGCTATGCCTTGCCGGTCACTTCTCCGAAAAGACTGATATCAATTCCATGTTTTAAGGTAATTTTTTCCCACATTTTTTCAGGGGCAATGTAGAATATGTCCTCATAATCCGCCGGGAGTGTTAACCAGCCGTCCTGGGACAGTTCATATTCAAGCTGCCCGGGCCCCCAACCCGAATAGCCAAGGAAAAAACGGTAGTCCTGCGGCCCCTTGTTGATGGCTATGTCCTGCAGGATTTGCGGATCTCTTGACATGCGGACCTTGCTGCCGATCTCGAGATACTGCCTGGCATGATAATCACTTGAATGGAGAATAAAAACCGCTTCAAGCTCGACGGGTCCTCCAAGGAATATGGATGGGAGCTTCATATCCGGTACAGGCATATTCATGCTATCATAAAGCGCAGCAAGCGACACATCCTCGACCGGCTGATTTAACACCACGCCCATGGCCCCCTCTTCAGGCTCATGTGAGCACATATAGATTACTTTGCGGACAAAACGCGGATCAGGCATCTGGGGCGTGGCAATCAAAAAATAGCCTGTCAGGCTGTTTATCGTCAGTTCCATAAAAAAAACCATTGGCAAAAGGATCGCGCAGAAAAGAAATATTTTATAAAATCCTGCCTCGCAGCTTATCAAAGTAAAAAAGTGTGTCAAGTGCGATGTTGGTAAAGAAAAATAATAGAGATTGTTTGGGGAAATATGCTACAGTTTTTCTAAAAAAAAGGTAATAGTGTTCAGATCGCGCCATCCATTTTCTTGCGCGCGGCAAATGACCAGAAGATTTACATAATGTGATAAATTAAAGGAATACCATGACTCTCGATATAACACAGGAACTCAACAAAGTCATTGCGTCGGATCACCATGATCCCTTTCTGGTGCTTGGCGTTCATGTTTTGGAACATGATCCCAATTCCGCCGTCATCCGCACCTTTCTGCCGCTGGCCGAATCCGTGCGGCTTGTTCTGGATGGGGAAAAAAGGGACATGTACAAAATGCGGGAAGAGGGACTTTTTGAAATTGTCGTTCCCGACTATGTCGTCCCCTTTAAATATTCTTTTGAAGCGACATACTATAACAATGAAATCCGTTCCCATATCGATCCCTATCAGTTTCTGCCCCAGCTTTCGGAATATGACCGCCACCTTTTCAATCATGGCACCCATTATTTTCTCTATGACAAACTGGGTGCTCACCCGACCGTGATCAACGGCATTGAGGGGACAATCTTCCGCGTCTGGGCCCCTGCCGCCCGCCGGGTCAGCGTTATCGGCAATTTCAATTACTGGGACGGCAGAGTTCACCAGATGCGAGTGCTAGGTTCATCCGGCATATGGGAACTGTTTCTGCCCGGTATTTCCCTGGGTGAAATCTATAAGTATGAAATCCGCACACCAACCAATGACATCGTGGAAAAGGCGGATCCTTTCCAGTTTTTTGCTGAGGTGCGGCCTAAAAGCGCTTCAATTGTCTGGAATATCAACAATTATGAATGGCAAGACCAGTCCTGGGTTGAGAAAAGACGCGGCAGGAAATTATATGATCAACCTGTTTCGGTCTACGAGGTTCACCTGGGATCCTGGCAGCGTGATCCTTCCAATCCCGAGAGATTCCTTTCCTTCCGGGAACTGGCCGGTAGCCTTGTCCCCTATGTGAAGAAGATGGGATTTACCCATATCGAACTCATGCCGATCATGGAGCATCCCTTTGATGAATCGTGGGGATATCAAACCACAGGCTATTTTTCCGTCACCAGCAGATTCGGCACACCCCAGGATTTCATGTACTTTGTCGATTGCTGCCACCAACATGATATCGGCGTTATCCTAGACTGGGTTCCGTCCCACTTTCCTACGGACGGTCACAGTCTGGGCCGCTTTGACGGCACCGCCCTTTATGAACACGAAGATCCACGGCAGGGATCCCATCCGGAATGGCGGACATTGATCTTCAACTATGCCCGCCGGGAAGTGAGTAATTTTCTCATTGCCAGTGCCCTCATCTGGTTTGATAAATTTCATATCGATGGTATTCGGGTAGATGCCGTGGCCTCCATGCTTTACCTGGATTACGGCAGACAGGATGGCAACTGGATCCCCAATCCGTATGGCGGCAAGGAAAATCTTGAGGCCATCGAGTTCATCAAACATCTTAACGCCATTATTTATCAGCGTTTTCCGGATGCCGCCATGATCGCCGAGGAGTCAACGAGCTTCTATGGTGTTTCCAAAGCAACAGACCAGGGCGGCCTGGGGTTCGGCTTCAAATGGAACATGGGCTGGATGAACGATATGCTCGATTATTTCAGCCGCGATCCCCTATACCGCAAATTTCATCACAATAATCTCACCTTTTCGCTGCTCTATGCCTTTTCTGAGAATTTCATCCTGCCGCTCTCCCACGATGAGGTGGTGCATGGCAAGAGATCGCTTCTTGCAAAAATGCCGGGCGACCGCTGGCAGCAATTCGCCAACCTGCGTCTTCTCTTTTTATTTTTTTGGACCCATCCAGGGAAAAAACTTCTCTTCATGGGCGGGGAATTCGGTCAGATTTCAGAATGGTACTGCAAGGTGAGTCTGGACTGGCATCTGGCGGAGCAGGAAGCCCTCCATCATCAGTTGCAGTATTTTGTGCAAAGACTCAACGAGCTGTACAAATCTGTGCCAGCCCTGTGGGAAGTGGACTTTTCCCATACCGGCTTCAAGTGGATGGACTTCAAGGATGTGGACCACTCCATCATCGCTTTCGCCCGTTTCGGTAAAAATCCGGCCGATCATGTGGTCTGCCTGCTCAACATGACGCCGGAGGTCCACTATAATTACCGGATCGGGGTCCCAGAGCTGACTGACTACAAGGAGATTTTCTGCTCCGATGACAGTTCATTCGGCGGCAGCAATGTGAGCAATCCGGACGTCAAGGTTGCCTGTGCCGAACCCTTCGGCGAGGCGCAGTATCATATCAAGGTGACCGTGCCACCACTGGCAGGCATCGTTTACCGGCCCGCGAGAAAATAGAGGATCAATCCATGTCCCATTCAATGCAGCCTCCAGGTGATAAAATGAAAAAGGTGCTCCGCTGGGTATGTGAAGTTCTGGCGGAGCATCCGGAAAAAAAGCGGGCGGACGTTTTCCATGAGGCTCAGCTGCGTTTTGACCTCTCCCCCCTGGAATGCGAGTTTTTAAACACCCATTTCGCCAAAGAGGATAGTGCCCACGAGCGGTTATAATTTCCATCCCCAGAAATGCAGGAATTCCGCAAAGTTGCGCATGTCGGACTCGCTCCGGCGCCAGGGTTTGAGGCTGGTGTAAAATGTCGTTTTCGAGGTGAGAGGATCACCATACTCCTTGTCGCAACCGACATTCAGATCAAGCGCCCACCAGCTTATCAGCAGCATTTCCCATGGCTTGTAAGAGCCTTTCACATAGCCGCTGCGCCACCCGTCCTCTGCAAAAAAGGCTGTGGCGCTGCCATCTTCCAGGGGAATTGTCTGTAATGCCGACATGGGTTCCAGGCGGATGGGGAGCGGCTCGTAATTTCCCCTGAGTCCCCCCTCCTCCATCATTTGCAGATGCATCACCCGGTGTGTTCCGTCCCGCAGAAAGACGAGCAATTTCTCTTTTTCCCCGGAGCCAGCCGCATAGTCGAGCAGCGCCGGGAGACTTTCGCCCCAGAGCTTTTTCTTGGTTTGCTGCCATCCGTCCGGAAATGCCTGGGGCGGCAGATACGAGGTGGGCGTTATCACACAGTAGCAGCCGCAGGTATGGACCGTCGTCACCAGAAGCGGCTGATTTTTGCTGTCCAAGGTGACGATGACCAGCAGACCGGGATTGTTTCCCGCCGTCACATGAAATGGGATGAGATTAAAGGGTATCCGCGCAAAATGGATACGGTAGATCAGGTTGATATAGCTGCCTTCTGCGGTGGAAAAGTTCCGCTGTTCCGCAAACATGACCGCCTCCGCCGGATCGATGAAAATCTCCTCCTGCCTGGTCTCTTTTGTGCCAAAACGGGCGGCGGGCCTGCCGATACGGTTATAATTTTCTTTGTATGTCTGCAGGACGAACAAAGGGGCGAAACGGGCCAGCAGGTTCTCCTCTTCGGCGGGAACGTATATCTTGGCAGGGGCATCGGCTATGGTGCCGGACAGGGTAACGCAGGAGCTGAGCAGCAAGGGTGCAAGAAAAATCAACAGCCAGGGCAAGAGAATTTTTTGACAAAAGGTGAACAGCTTGAGCATCTTCTTGGTACCGCCTCTTGTTAATGGCTTTCTTTTTTACCGAGGGTTGGGATCTTCAGATACTGCACCCCTTCCTTATCGAGCATTTTTTCCTCTGCCGGCGTCACCACGCCTCTAATATTTTTTGCTTCTTCCACGCCATAGTGGATTTTTAGTGTTCTCCGGGCAAAGTCACTGCCCACATCCTCGAAATTTTTTTCAACAAACTCCTGTATTGTCTGAATGGTCTGCTCCAGTGAGTCAACCAGGCGGGCTGGGTCGGTTACGGAAGGCGATTGCCCATCAGCCGGGTTTCTGGAAGACTTTTTCTGGTAAGCAACAGGCGATAAGAGCTTACGGAGACATTGTCTGCCCCCGCACTTCGGGCAGGTGAGCAGCCCTTCCCTGTCCTGGCTGGCAAATTCTTCGTGATCCTTGAACCAGCCCTCAAAGTGAAAACCGCATTGGCATGCAAGATCAAAAACAATCATGTGTTCAACCACTCTGTATAGCTGCCGGCAAGAGCAGACCAGGAGAACTGCTCGGTAAGCTCCCGGGCGGAAATATCATCAAGTCTCCTGCCCTGCAGTCCCTCTCTTATTCGATACAATAAATCCTCATCATGATAAAGATAATTCGGGGGAAAAAGTTCCGGATAAGAAAGTCTGTCCGGCAGCAGCGGCCGGCAACCGGCACGCACCGCCTCAATGACCGCAATACCGTAGAATTCATGATTGGCGGTGGATACGATAAGGGTGCCCCGGCGCAGCCATTGGCAATATTTTTCCCTTTCCGTCACATAACCGACATGGAGCAGCCTGTGCCCAAGTCTCTCCCGCATCTTATCAAAAATTTCGGGCTGTTGCTCAAAAGACTGACCAAGAATAACAAGCTGAAAGTCCACCTGCAGGTCATCAAGCTGAAAGAGGGTGCGGAAAAAGAGTTCCGGGTTCTTGTCATATTCCCAGCGGTGATTCCAGATGATAACCGGTCGGTCGTTAACATGGGCGGCAGACGGCACGGCGTCAAGCTGGGAAAAATCGACGCCCGGATGCAACACGACGGATTTCTTGCGCAGCTCTTTTGTCATGTCCAGTTTCATATCAGGAATCTTCTTTTCAATTGCCGCACACCCCATGAAAAAGGATTCCATATTGTACAGGGAATTAAAGGCCACCCGGTCGGAGCAGCACGCAGTGGTGAAGTTGGTCACGGCAAAATGCATATCGCGTTCGTATTCAACCTGCACCGGATAGGCAAACTGGTTTTCATGGAAATAGGTGAAAACAGGCACCTCCCGCAACCAGCCGGGCCCCATGCCGCGCAGGGCCGCCACATCGACAAAGGTTGAGCAGAGTAGCGCATCGCAATTTCGTGCTGCCGGCAGCCGGGCGGCGAAATACGGCGCGGAAAAGCGCATCCTCCACTTCCATCCCCGCGCCGGCAGGGTGATCAGGTGAAAGGAAAAGGGCAGATATTTTTGCAGCCCGGCCAGGAAGCTCTGATGGGAACCGCCGTAATACGGTTCAAGGACGAGGATGTTCTTCCTGGCCAACTAGGCCTCTCCCAAGGTGGCCATCGCCTGTTTGAATGCCGGGGCGGAACGGGCGATGACATCATCATCGACACAGAAAGCCAGGCGGATATAGCCTGGCATGCCAAAGCCGCGTCCCGGCACGGCAAGAATCTTATATTTCTGCAGATGGGCGACAAACCGCACATCATCGGCGATTGGGGTTTGGGGGAAGATGTAGAAGGCGCCCTTCGGCGGGGTAAAAGCAAAGCCGGCAGCGGTAAGAATATCACAGAATGTCCTGCGCCGGCGGGCGTAAATGGAGGTATCCACGGTCACCCCCTGCAGTTCGGCGACAACCCGTTGCATCAGCGCCGGGGCATTGACAAAGCCGAGAATTCTGTTGGCCAGGGTCATGGCGGCAAGCAGACCGTTTTTTTCCATGATCTCGGGATGGACGGCAATATAACCGATCCGCTCACCCGGCAAGGACAGGTCCTTGGAGTAGCTGGAGACGACGATACTGTTGGGGTAACTCTGGAAGATACTGGGCACCTGATGGTCGTCAAAGATGATTTTACGGTACGGCTCGTCACTTAAGAGAAAGATGGTTGAGCCGAATTTCTCCTGGCTGGCGGATAACAAAATGCCCAGGGCCTGCAGGTCCTTTTCCGGGTAAATCTGTCCGGTGGGGTTATTGGGACTGTTGATGATGATGGCCTTTGTTTTATCGGTAATCGCCCCCTGGATGGCAGCAAGATCCAGATTAAAATCATTTTTTGTCGGCACGACGACACTTTTGCCGCCCTGATTATCGATATAAAACTTATATTCCACAAAAAAAGGGGCAAGGATGATGACCTCATCGTCAGGATCAAGAATTGCCTTGAGGACGACATTCAATGCCCCTGCTGCGCCGCAGGTCATCAGGATCTCATCAGCCCCTACCAGCATGGCCTGTTCCCTGGAGATCTGGCCGGCCACCGCTTCACGCACAAAGAGATAACCGCTGTTGGGCATATAACTGTGAACGCCCGCCGCATTGTCTGTAGCGATCTTCCTCAATACCGTATCAAACTGGGGAGGCGGGGCGATATCTGGATTGCCCAGGCTGAAATCAAAGACATTTTCGGCACCGAACTGTTTTTTTAATTTCGCCCCCTCTTCAAACATCTTGCGGATCCAGGAGGAGACGGTTGCAAACTCATGCATTTTTTTTGATATGCCCATAAAATAACGGTCCTTCAAATGTTAATGTTGATTATCGAATTTTTTCTTAAAATACTGATATGCCGCATTTATCTCTTTCATTTTCTCTTCGGCAACCCCCCTGAATTCCTCGCCGAGATGGCCGACCTTGTCCGGGTGGTAGGTCATGCTCAGCTTGCGGTAGGCCTTTTTAATCTCTTCAAAAGTTGCATCAGGTTGCAGGCCCAATGTCTCATAATATTGCTGTTCCAGATTGACAGCGGTTCGCCGCATATGAATATACCGGCTTTGAATGGTCTGGAGATCGTAAGGGGAAAGCTCCAGATATTCAGCGATATTTCTTGCCAGTTCCAGTTCCTGATCCGTGACACGCACATTGGAAAAAAAGACCTGATAAACAAGCTCCACCAGGATAAGCCGCGGCTCATAGGTGAATGAGCTCCTGAACTGGGCCAGCAGCGTTTCAAGCGAATCCGGGTTGTGGGTTGCATCCTTGATCAGCTCATTGACCCAGAACATCTGGTTCTGATTGTAATGGAGATTGGCGCGGAAGAAATTCTTGATCGTCTGCAGCTCCGCCCGGGTGATATTGCCGTCAAATTGCGCGACTTTTACCAGAATATGGACCAGTAGCGAGACGAAATTCTTGCGGGCTTCCGTCTGGATCTGCTCATATTCGCTCACCTTGCGGCGGATATAGTAGGAAAAAGCCCAGAATGCGACAAACAGGGCCAGAAAAAGAAACACCCCAGCGGCCAGCATTATGCCGATCACATCGATAAGCAGGGGCGCGCCGCCAAAGGCCAGCAGAATAAGGGCGACAACCAGCAGACATCCGCCGCAGCCGGGTTGGTTATGATAATGGTACTGGTATTTCATGAATTATTTTCTGCAAATAATGCTTCGACAAATTCATCGGCATCAAAATCCCTCAGGTCGCTCATCTGTTCGCCTATGCCGATGAAACGGATGGGGATGTTGAACTCACGGCAGATATTGACCACGATTCCACCCTTGGCGGTTCCGTCAAGCTTGGTCAGGGTAAGGCCGGTCACCTCAACCGCCTCACTGAACAGCCGTGCCTGGGAGATGCCGTTCTGTCCGGTGGTGGCATCGATAACCAGCATCACCTCATGGGGGGCGCCGGGAATTTTCTTTTCCATGACCCGTTTGATTTTTTTCAGTTCTTCCATGAGGTTGACTTTAGTATGCAGCCGGCCTGCGGTATCAACAATGACCACATCGGTTTTCTTTTTTCTGGCGTGCTCCAGGGCATCAAATACCACTGCCGACGGATCAGCCCCGGACTGCTGGGCAATGACATCCACCCCGATCCGCTCCCCCCATATCTGCAGCTGTTCCACGGCTGCGGCCCGAAAGGTATCGCCGGCTACCAGCATGACTGATTGACCGGACTTGAGAAATTTATGGGCCATCTTGCCGATGGTCGTGGTCTTGCCGACCCCGTTTACCCCGACTACCATGATGACAAAAGGTCCTTCCCGGGGCATCACCAGTTCGGCCGGGGCATCGGAGCTGTGGATAAAACGTGCGATTTTCTCCTTGAGCACCTTTTTTAATGCCACAGGATCACTGAGTTCATTTCGTTTGAGCTTTTCCCGGGCGCTGTCCATGAGTTCCTGGGTAGTGCCTACTCCAAGGTCAGCTGTTATGAGAATTTCTTCCAGATCATCAAGCAGCTCAGGATCAATTACCTTCTTGCCCAGAAACAGCTCATCAACCCGGCTGACAAATGAGCTTCTCGTCTTCGCGAGCCTCTCCTTGAGCCGGTTGAAAAGCCCACCAGCGTCCTCAGGAAGAATGCTGGTTGTTTTTGGTGACGGAGCTTCCCGCACCTCTTCCCGTTGCGCGGCAGGTACTTTCTCGACAATTGGCGGGACGGCAACGGCGGCCTTTTCCTCTTTTTTGTTCTCTTCGGGAACAGGCTCTTCCTTTTTGCCGATTTTCAGCTTCTTTTTAAACCAGCCCAGCATGGAACACCTCAATTTATTAATTATTTTTGTCAATTCATCTCATGAAAGTGTTGATCCCAACCAGACAGAGGCTGCAATCAGATAAAAATGGCTTTCGAGCCAGAATTCAAGGCGGATGCCCTGGACCAGCTTTTTCTTCTCATAGAGACGGGTGAGCAGCAGTAATGACAGCACAGGGGCAAGCATCCAGATAGCGCTTTCTGCCGTCATGCCGACTGCGGTGAATACAATAAGCAATGCCGCTAACATGGCCATACTGCAGTAGAGAAGACGGATCGATTTTTTTTCCCCGATGCAGACCGGCAGGGTTTCCTTGCCGGCGATCATGTCCCCCTGGACATCAAAGACATCAAAGAGCACCGTCCGGATAAAGACAAAGAGCCCGATCAGCAGGAACACGGACAGATTCCCCGGGGCAAAGGCGTTGCTATCCAGGGCCGGGATCAGCACGGTCACAAAGGACCAGGCCAGGGCCACAAAAAAGGTTTTGGAGCCGGGAATCTCTTTGAGTTTACGGACCCGGATGATGTTGGTAATCACCTTGGGGAGGATGGGCACACTGTAAAGGATGCCGAGCAGAACCATGATGAGCAGCAGGACGAACTGCACCATTCCCTCCCGCAGGGCAAAATAGACCGACAGAACCAGGGCGAACCCGGACATGACGATGATAGGCAAGGAGTAATTGCGCCAGAAGGCCTCTTGTCGGGGGTCATTGAGTCTTTTGGTCTTGTAGTCAGCATAGCGGTTCAGATTATGAATGGCAAAGAGATAGCCGAAGGCGACAAAGAAATCTCTGGCATCAGGTTGGGAATGCTGGAGGATGCTGCAGATCAGGGCAAGCAACCCTCCTGCCAGACTGATAAAAAGATTGGAGGCCATCACCGAGCGCAGAAAACTGAAGAGGAGAAAGGTGAAGAAACTGTCACTCTTGCCGGGACAAGACTCCAGGGCCCGCACGATACGGTTGATCATCCAGGTAGGGGTTGATGCTCCGGCCGTCACGCCGACACGGTCGAATTTGGAGATAACCCCGAAATCGAGATCCTCCTGGGTTTCGGCCATGAACACCTGGCAGCCCATCTCCTCGGCAATCTGGCCCAACCGCTGGGTGTTGGCACTGCCCCGACCTCCCACCACCACGATGGCCTGCACCTTTTTACAGAGGTTTCTCACCTCCTCCTGGCGTTTGTGGGTGGAGTCACAGATGGTATTAAAAACCTTGCCGTCAGGAAAACGCTCGATAATTTTACCGCTGAGCCGATTAAACGCCACTTCATCCTGGGTCGTCTGACTGACGATGATATAAGGTCCGCTGATCGTGAGGTTTTTCACATCGTTTTCATCGCTGACCACATGCACGGCAGGTTCGGCATAGCCCATGAGACCAACGACTTCGGCATGGTTTTTGTCACCGATGATGATGGTGGTGTAATGCTGATCCCGGTATTTCTTGATGATGGCCTGAACCTTCATCACCCTGGGACAGGTGGCGTCTTTTACATCCGCCCCGGCGGCAATAAGGCGCTGTTTCTGGGAAGGCGGCACGCCATGGGCCCGGATGATGACCGTGCCGGATAATTTCTCGGGGATTTCGGTGAGAATGTCGACACCCTGCTCTTTCAGCAGGCCGAGCACCTGTGGATTATGGATGAGCGGGCCGAAGGTGACAATTTTCCCTTGTCCCCTGTGCACGGTTTCCATGGTTGTTTCAACGGCCCGGCGCACTCCCATGCAGAAGCCGGCCTTTTTGGCTAAAATGACTTTCATCGCCTATGATTTCACCCACACTCCGTCCTGCAGGAGAAAGTGTGGTTTGAAATTTTCCTTATACCGCATGGCCCGAACCTCACGGATGAGATACCCAAGGTAAACATTGCTGATATTGTTGTTACGGCACAGATTGATGAGATGCAAAATATTAAAGGTACCCGGACTGCGGCCGCTTTCGCCGGGATCAAAATAAAAATAGACGGCATTTACCCAGTTGCAGCCTATATCGACAATGCCGACCCCGATGAGACGCCCTCCGCACCGATACTCAATCTCCACCGTGTTGGTGATGGAATTGGCGAAAAAGGTGCCATAATATCCCACCGGCGAGTTGCCCTTAAAAGGAAAGCGCTCTTTGAGAAAACTGCCGCATAAAAAAAGTTTTTCCTCCGTTATCTTCAGCGGCCCCATGGAAACAGTCAGATCTTCGTTTCTGCGCAGCACCCTTTTTTGATTTCTGTTGGGCGTAAACTCCCTGGAGTCGATCCTGATAGGAATACATTTCCGGCAATTTGGGCAAACCATATTGTAGATGGTGTTGCCGTTTCTCCGGAAGCCGGTCTCCAGAAATTTACCGAACAGATCATCAGGCAGCGAGACGAACTGCTGTTGCCGGTAAATCGCCCTCTTGGGCAGCCCATAGGGGCACTCCACGGCAACATCATAGAAATACTTCAGATATTGGTCGATGGAGTATGATGCTGAACTGATATGCTTAAAAGACATCTCAAACCTTTGTTCCCTCCCTGCCGAAGTCATCGTCAAAGCGCACGATATCATCCTCGCCCAGATAGCTGCCGTTCTGCACCTCAATCAGTTCAAGGGGGATGACGCCGGGATTTTCCAATCTATGCCTCTCGCCGCAGGGGATGTAGGTTGACTGGTTCTCCAGCACCAGAAAAACCTTGTCGCCGCATGTCACCTTGGCCGTGCCTCTGACCACCACCCAATGTTCGGAACGGTGATGATGCATCTGCAGGGAGAGCTTCACCCCGGGATTGACGGTGATTCTTTTAATCTTGAAGGCCGTCTGTTCCTCAAGAATGGTGTAGCTGCCCCAGGGCCGGTAAACCGTGCGATGGAGGAGGTGCTCCTCCCTGCCCTCTTTTTTGAGGCGGGTGACAATTTTCTTGATCTCCTGGGACCTGTTTATCGGCGCAACCAGCACCGCATCCGCGGTTTCAACCACCAGCATATCCCGCAGTCCGACAGCGGCGACCAGCCGATTTTCCGAGCGGACAAAGCTGTTGGCCAGATCCTCGACAAGTACGTCGCCATGCAGGACATTTCCATGGTCGTCCTTGTCGGCCACCTCCCAGAAAGCCTGCCAGGAGCCGATATCACTCCAGCCCAGGTCTGCTGGGATCACGGCAACAAGGGCCGATTTTTCCATCATGGCATAATCAATGGAATCATCGGGGCATCTCTGCATGCTCTCCCTGTTCAGCCGGAAAAAATCTTTATCCCGCGTGCCATGATCAACGGCCTCTGCCATGTGTTCGTAAATTTCAGGGGACAATTTTTCCATTTCCGCCAGAAAGGTGCTGGCGGTAAAGGCGAACATGCCGCTGTTCCAGAAGTAATTGCCTGCGTCCAGATACTCCTTCGCCTTTTGCAGATCCGGTTTTTCCACAAAGGACAGCACCCTGTTCCCCTCCCCCTTTTCTATATAGCCATAGCCGGTTTCCGGGGCATGGGGGGTGATGCCGAAGGTGACCAGCCGGCCCTGGACGGCCATTTCCGCGGCCTTGCCCACGGCCTCGCAAAAGGCCTGGGGCCGGCGGATGAGATGATCAGCCGGCAGCACCAGCAGGATAAGATCATCATCAGCGCGATCCCGACAGTAAAGGGCTGCGGCGCAGATGGCCGGCGCGGTATTTCTCCCCACGGGTTCGAGGATGATATCGACATGCCCGGCCGGGCTGAGTTCTTTTATCTGGTTCAAGGTGAGAAACCGGTGCGCCTCGCCGACCACCACCACGGGCGACAAGGCATCGGGAAGATTCTCCAGGCGTTTCAGGGTGCTTTGCAGCAGGGAACAGTCTTCCGTCAGGTTGAGCAGCTGTTTGGGATAAAGCTCCCTTGACAGGGGCCAAAGCCTGGAACCTGAACCGCCAGCCAGGATGATCGGTTGAATGAGGGGCATAGTATTCTCCTGGAATGTAATTTTCTCTTTTCAATACAAGAAATATTTTTGTCGCGCATCATTAAATTGTTGCAGATCCTCCTGCCAGCTCTGCTCGAGCTGGGCAATTTCCACTCCGTCCGCCAGGGCTTTTCTCACCTGTTTTGAGCCAAGGATGAGATCAATGGGCATTTTTTCAAACTCATATTCATAAGGGGGTTCCTTCAAGGAAAAATCTGCCGGATAGAGCTTTATAAAGGCCTGGAGCAGGGCCAAGGCGACACGATAAGGCTTGAAGGACAAGTGGTCGGTTACGTGCAGCTGAAAGCCATAACAGTTGTCGCCCGCCCATTTATTGGCGGTTGGCTGGAACATCAGGGGCCGCAGGAAACAACCGGCCAGCAGGGAGTGATCCAGAAATTTGTCAACCTGACTCGGATTGAGAAAAGGCGCGCCAAAGAGTTCAAAAGGCAGGGTCGTGCCCCTGCCCTCGGAGATATTGGTCCCTTCCCAGATCACCTGGCCCGGGTAGACTGCCGCAGTGGCGGGGGTGGGCATATTCGGCGATGGGAAAAGCCAGGGCAGGCCTGTGGCGGCAAAGGTCATCTGCCGCTGCCAGCCTTGCATCGGGATGACCTGATAATCGGCATGGATGCCGAAATGGTCGTTGAACAGCAGCCCGAGTTCGCCGAAGGTCAGGCCGTGCCGCATGGGAATCGGGTAAAGGCCGACAAAGGAACGCAGTTCCTCATCCACCAGATTACCTTCAACATGCACCCCGTCCACCGGGTTCGGCCGGTCAAGTACCACCACCTTCTTGCCCGAGCGGGCCGCCTCTTCAAGGCAATAGGCCAGGGTGGACATGAAGGTATAGACCCTGGTGCCGACATCGATGAGATCAACCAGCAGCACATCAAGATGGCTAAACATCTCCGTGGTGGGCCTTCTCGTCTCGCCATAGAGACTGAAGACAGGGAGACCCGTCTGCGGGTCGCGGCCGTGGTCCGATTCGATCATGTTGTCCTGTTTTTCACAGAAGAAACCATGCTGCGGGGTAAAAAGACAGCTGAGCTGCCCAGGAAAGGCCTGGGCAATGAGATCACGGCTGTGGCGGCAGTAGCGGTCCGTTGAGGCCTGATTGCAGAGCAGGCCCAGCCGTTTGCCTTTTAGGAATGCCGGAGGGGCGGCTATGAGTTCCTCGACGCCCAGGCTTACCATTGTCTTTGATTTCAAAAGTTCCATGGGTTATAGTATTTTCCTGATTTTCAATATCATTAAAAAGGATCAGTATAATGAAAATAGCAATCAGCGGCAAGGGTGGTGTTGGCAAGACAACAATTATGGGACTGCTTGCCAGACAGACGCAAAAAAGCGGCAGGGAGGTTCTGGTGATTGATGCCGATCCCAGCCCACACATGGCGCAGACTCTCGGGGTGGACAACGTTGCAGACATCACCCCCATCGCCGAGATGAAAAAAATGCTCACCGACCGCTCGGGCAAGGTCGAAGGTTCGCCATTTTATAATATCAACCCCAAGGTTGATGATCTGCCCGCCCAGTTCATGCGTGAAAAGGACGGGGTCAAGCTGATGGTGCTCGGCGCGATTCAGACGGCTGAAGGAGGATGCGCCTGCCCGGAGAATACGGTATTAAAACGGCTGCTGACCAGATTGCTGCTCAACCCAAGCCAAACGGTGCTGCTCGATATGGAGGCCGGAGTGGAGCATCTGGGCCGGGGCACCATTGCCGGGGTCGATGCCCTGCTCATTGTGGTTATCCCCGCCACGTCAAGCGTGCGGACCGGTCTCAAAATCCAGAAACTCGCCAGGGAATCGGGTATTCCCCGTATTTTCTTTGTCGGTAATCTGGTTGATGCCGAGGAAGATGAGCTGTTTTTGACCAATGGCCTGGGGGAAAAACCCATTGTCTTTTTCCCCGACTCCAACAAGATCAGAAAGGCAGAACGGGCGGGAACACCGATTACCGAGGCCGACGAGGGAATGAACGGGGTTGCCGCCCGGCTTCTCGCCAGACTCACTGATGCAATCTAAAAAATGTTCCGTGGATACGCGCCCCCTTCCAGATCAGTTGCATGGGCGCAAACATCACCCGAAACACAGTCCGCAGTCCGGACAGACGGTGGTGGTGGTCTGGAATTCAAAGCCGCAGGCCGGACAGGTGGCATGTCCGGCCTCGGGATTGAAAACCGTGTCGCAGCTCGACAGGTCGTGATGATTCAAGGCGGTTGTCCGTTCAAGATGGGCCTGGACAACGGCAAAGGCGTCCGGCGCATCGGGCCTGCGCACCTGCAGAAGAAATGTTGACGGACAGCAACCCTTCTTGCAGGAACTTCCTTCACCGGTGATCAGGTAGCCGATATTTTCCGCCCGCAGTTCCGGCTCCATGGCGCGGATCTCGTTGAGCTGCCCTTTATGAATGGCGACGATATCCTCGTCAGGACCGATTTCACCGGATCGGGAATTTTTTCTCTCATTGGCACGGTTTACTACGGCCAGCATGTCCGCGCCGCTCAGCAGGGCCACCCCGCACTCGGCGCACCTCTCAATTTCCGCTCGATACTCGTCGTTGCATTGCGGGCAATATTTTAATTCCGGGTCAATCATCTTTCACTCCACAACTTGATTTTTATACAAACCGGCATGGACTTTACGGAAAAGTCCATGCCTTTGATAAGCAGCAGCACTATCACAGGATATAGCGGCTGAGGTCTTCGCTGTCGGAGATCTTGCGTAACTGTTTTTTCACATATTCCGCGGTGACCTCAAATTTCTGCCCGGCAAACTCCGGAGCATTGAAGGATACCTCTTCAAGTAGCCGTTCCATTATGGTATGCAGGCGTCTGGCCCCGATGTTTTCCGTTTTCAGATTTACCTCGGTGGCGATCCTGGCCATCTCCCGGATGGCCTCATCCTGGAAGGAAAGATCAATGTTTTCCGTGGCCATCAGGGCAATATACTGTTTGATCAGGGCATTTTGCGGTTCGGTCAGGATGCGGTAAAATTCCTCCTCCCCCAGGGGATTCAGTTCCACCCGGATGGGGAAACGGCCCTGGAGTTCAGGCACCAGATCGGAGGGCTTGCAGAGATGAAAGGCGCCGCTGGCGATGAACAGGATATGATCGGTTTTCACCATGCCGAATTTCGTCGTCACGGTCGCCCCCTCGACAATGGGCAGCAGATCCCGCTGCACCCCCTCCCGGGAAACCTCCGCCGAACTGACCGTCCCCTGACGGGAGGCGATTTTATCTATCTCATCAAGGAAAATAATGCCGGACTGTTCGGTCCTCTGGATGGCAAGCTTGGTGACCTTGTCCATCTCGATGAGCTTTTCGGATTCTTCCCTTTCCAGGATCACTCTGGCCTCGGCCACGCTAAGCTTGCGGCGCTCCCTTTTCTGCGGAAAAATCTTGCTGAACATATCCTTCATGCCGGAGCCCATGTCATCCATGCCGCTGCCTGAAAAAATCTCAACCAGGGGCGCGTTCTGGGACTGCTCAACCACCATCTCCACCAGCTTGTCGTCAAGCTTGCCGTCCCGCAGCATCTGCCGGAATTTTTCCCTGGTGCTGTTTTTCCCGGACACGGCTTCGCCTTCCGGTCCGGGCAGGGTGATCGTTTTACTGACCGGGGATGGTGATGGCGGCACCAGCAGATCAAGCAGCCGCTCTTCGGCCATGGCTGCAGCCTTGTCCTTGACCTTGGCCGTTTCTTCCTTTTTTACCATGTTGACCGCAAGCTGGGTGAGATCACGGATCATGGATTCCACGTCGCGGCCCACATAACCGATCTCGGTGAATTTCGATGCCTCGATTTTTAAAAAGGGAGACTGGGCAAGATGGGCGAGCCGCCGGGCGATTTCCGTCTTGCCGACGCCGGTTGGCCCGATCATGATGATGTTTTTCGGGGCGATTTCATCCCGCAGCGGCGGTTCGACCTGCTGCCGGCGCCAGCGGTTGCGCAGGGCCACGGCCACGGAACGCTTGGCGTCTTCCTGGCCGATGATGAACTGATCGAGTCTGGTAACGATTTCTTTTGGGGTAAGGGAATGGGAAAGGGTCATATTTTTTCCACAACAAGGTTGGTGTTGGTGTAAATGCAGATTTGCCCGGCTATCTCCATGGCCGCCCGGCAGATTTCCTCGGCCCCGAGATCACTGTGGCTGATCAGGGCCTTGGCCGCGGCCTGAGCATAGGGGCCGCCTGAGCCGATGGCCAGAATGCCGTCGTCGGATTCGATCACGTCACCGGATCCGGATAAAATGAAGGAATGATCCCTGTCCGCGGCAATAAGCATTGCTTCAAGCCTTCTGAGCATCTTATCAGTACGCCAGTCTTTGGCCAGTTCAACGGCGGCCCGGGTGAGATTGCCGTTATACTGCTCCAGTTTGCCCTCGAGCTTGTCAAAAAGGGTAAAGGCGTCCGCCGTGGCCCCGGCAAAGCCGGTAAGCACCTTATTCTGATAAAGCCGCCTCACCTTTTTCGCCTGGTGCTTCATGATGGTGGTTCCCAGGGTTACCTGGCCATCGCCAGCCACCACCACCTCTCCCTTATGCCGGACACAGATGATGGTGGTCGACCGGATTATCGGCTGCGTGTCTTTGTTTTTCATTTTCTTCTTACCCGCTTATTGAATGAATTCGTAAAAAGTCTCATTGACCAGATCCGCAATCCGCATTCAGCAATTACAGATCACTCTCATCCCCGCCTGGCCTTGGGATGGGCGGCATCATACACCTCCATCAGATGGTCGATGTTCAGATGCGTGTACTTCTGAGTTGTTGAAAGACTGGCATGCCCCAGCAGCTCCTGCACGGAACGCAGATCAGCGCCCATCTCCAGCAGATGGGTGGCGAATGAATGCCGCAGAGCATGGGGGGTGACCTGGGACATTATACCGGCCCGGCCGGCATAAAAGCTGACAAGCCGTTCGATGCTGCGGGTGGTGATCCTCCCTCCCCTGGCGTTTAAGAAAAGGGCGTCCTTTTCAGGGTTGTTGCCGCGCTTGGCCCGGACAGCCATGAGTTCCCCGCGCTGCGGGAGATATTTGTTGAGCATATCCAGGGCCGGATCACCCGTGGGAACAAGACGCTCCTTGTTGCCTTTTCCCGTTATCCTAATCATTCCCTCCTGAAAATCAACCCTGTCGATATTCAGGGCGGCAAGCTCCGCCACCCGCATTCCCGTGGCATAGAGCAGCTCCAGCATCGCCTTGTCGCGCATGGCAAAGGTGTCCCGGTCATCAGGCGCCTCAAGCAGTGAGAACACCTCGTCCACGGTCAGAAACACCGGGATGTATTTCCCCTGCCTGGGGGTGGAGACATGGGAAAATGGGTCCCTTGCCACGATTTTTTCTCTGAGCAGAAACCGGAAAAACGTGCGCAGGGCGGAAAGTTTGCGGGCCACGGAAGAACTTTTGCAGCGCGAGTTGAGATGATACACATAGGAGCGGACCCAAAGAGGGTCGAGGGCCGCCAGATCGAGAGGTTCTTCGGCAAAGGCCAGAAAATCCTCCACATCCCGCCGATAATTGGTCATAGTATGTGGCGAATAGCCTTTCTCAACATCGAGCCATCCGACAAAGCGGGCCAGATAATCATCATTTGCCGGAGGTTTTTTGGGAAAGCTGGCGGTCATTCTTGCGTAATGGGCGATAGGATGTTAAATAAGTAATCTTGTTTTTTTAGTAAATAACACTTTCAGGATACTATGGCCAAAAAAAATTTTGAAACAGCCCTGGAACGACTCGAACAAATTGCCAGAGAACTTGAAGAGGGGGACCTCTCCCTGGAAAACTCGCTTAAAAAATTTGACGAGGGCATGAAACTTGTCCAATTCTGTAACCAGAAGCTTGATGAATCACAACAACAAATCGATATCCTGTTGAACAAAAATGGCGCGCTGACCCCGGTGCCATTTCAGTCGGAAGAAGACGAAGCCCCGGAAGAGAACAGCTAAGTGGACCTGAAAGCTTATTTAGAAAAAAAACGGATACAGGTGGAAGAGGGCCTTACGTCCTGCATGCTGCAACCCGAAGGATTGCTCGCCCATCACCTCAATGCCATGCGCTATTCCCTGTTTGCGGGCGGCAAGCGCATCCGGCCGGTTCTCTGCCTGGCGGTAAGCGAGGCGTTGCACGTTGACCCCACGCCCTATCTGCGACTGGCCTGCAGCCTGGAATGCATTCACACCTATTCCCTGATTCATGATGATCTGCCGGCCATGGATAACGATGATCTGCGCCGGGGAAAGCCGACCAATCACAAGGTGTTCGGCGAGGCGGAGGCCATTCTGGCCGGCGACAGTCTGCTCACCTACGCCTTTGAACTGCTGTCCGCACCCATCCCTGCCGGCAGCCTGACAAGTGCGGACCAGCTCCGCATCATCGCCATCATCGCCCGGGCCATCGGACCACTGGGCATGGTTGGCGGGCAGTCCCTTGATATGAAATCCGAAGGACAGAAAATCAGTTTCAAGACCTTACAGTATCTGCACAGCTGCAAGACCGGGGCATTGATTACCGCGGCCGTCCAGACCGGGGCCGTTATCGGCCAGGCGACGGAGGAACAGTTTGCCGCACTCACCATCTATGGAAAACAGATCGGGCTGGCTTTCCAGATTGTCGATGATCTCCTCAATGTTGAGGGGACCGCGGAACAGCTCGGCAAGGCGGTCGGTTCTGATGCAAAACTTGACAAGGCCACCTATCCTTCCTTCTTCGGCATGGAAAAAACCCGGGAGATGGCCAGGGCCGCGGTTGAAGGTGCGATTGATTCGCTGATAAATTTCGACGCCCAGGCAGACCCCCTCCGCGAATTGGCCCGCTACATCTATTACAGAAAGAGATAACACCTATTTCCATGGAAGAACCCAGAATCCTCCCGACCATCGACTCTCCGACTGATCTCAGAAAACTTGCTGAAGAAGATCTTGCTCTTCTGGCCAGGGAGATTCGCCAGGAAATTATCCAAACCGTTGCCCGGGTGGGTGGTCATCTTGCCCCATGTCTCGGCGTCGTGGAATTGACCCTCGCCCTGCACTATGTTTTCAACACCCCGGAAGACAAATTGATTTGGGATGTGGGCCACCAGTCCTATGCCCATAAGCTTATCACCGGCCGCCGCGACCGGTTTCATACCCTGCGCCAGTACCAGGGCATCAGCGGTTTCCCGAAGCGGGAGGAAAGTATTTATGACGCCTTTGACACCGGCCACAGCAGCACATCCATCTCCGCGGCCCTGGGCATCACCATCGCCAATTACTTGAAAGGCGGCACCCATAAGACCATCGCCGTGATCGGTGATGGTTCCATGACCGGCGGCATGGCTTTTGAGGCCTTGAACCAGGCCGGGCACCTGGATAAGGATCTGATTGTCGTGCTCAATGACAACGAGATGTCCATTTCACCAAACGTCGGCGCCCTGTCGAGCTTTCTGAGCCGCAAACTGACCGGGCGGGCCATGGTGCGGGCCAAGCAGGATCTGAGCCAGTTTCTCAAGCATTTCGCCAATGTCGGGGAAAACATCCTGCAGGTTCTGAAAAAAAGCGAGGAAAGTCTGAAAGGATTCTTCACCCCGGGAATGCTTTTTGAGGCCCTCAAATTTGAATACATCGGCCCCATTCCCGGCCACAAACTTGAAAACCTGCTGCAGACCTTTAAAAATGTGCGGGATTTCACCTCTGGCCCGGTGCTCATCCATGTCATCACCACCAAGGGCAAAGGCTATGCCCCGGCGGAAAAGAATCCGGGCGCCTATCATGGCCTGGGACCCTTTGCCATCGAAACCGGCCTCCCCCTCCCCGGCCCCGCAACGGCCCCTTCCTATACCAAAGTTTTCGGCGACACCATGGTGGAGATTGCCAGGCAAGACCCGCGAATTGCCGCCATTACGGCCGCCATGCCGGCAGGAACCGGACTGATGAAATTTTCCGAACAGTTCCCGGACCGCTTCTTTGATGTGGGCATCGCGGAACAGCATGCGGTGACCTTTGCCGCGGGGCTGGCAACGGAGGGAATTCTGCCAGTGGTGGCCATTTATTCCACCTTCATGCAGCGGGCCCTTGATCAGGTCATCCACGACGTATGCCTTCCCAATCTTCCCGTCACATTTGCCATCGACCGGGGTGGTCTGGTGGGGGATGACGGACCAACCCATCACGGGGTTTTTGACATCTCCTTTCTGCGCTTCATCCCCAATATGGTGCTCATGGCCCCCAAAGACGAGGAGGAACTGCGCCATATGCTCTTTACTGCCATCTTCATGCCATGCCCCACTGCAGTGCGTTACAGCCGAGGCAGTGGAGAAGGCGTCGAGCTGACCCCTGATCTGCAGAAATTGCCGTTCGGCAAGGGAGAACTCCTGCGGGAAGGCCGTGATGTTCTGCTGCTTCCGGTCGGCAACCGGGTTTATTCCGCCCTGGAAGCGGCAGAGGGTCTGCTGAAGATTGGCATCAGCGCGGCGGTCATCAACCCCAGATTCATCAATCCCCTGGACGGGGACCTGATCACCGAGTGGGCAGTCAAAACCGGCAAGGTGGTCACCGTGGAGGACCATGTGAAAAAAGGCGGATTCGGCAGTGCGGTTCTTGAGCTGCTGGCCAGAAGGGGAATTACCGGCATACCGGTCCGCATTCTCGGTATTGCCGACCGGTTCGTTGAACATGGCAGTCAGGAGATTCTGCGCCATAACAACAAAATCGATGCTCCGTCCATCATTAACAATGCCTTAGAACTTGTCGGCAAGTGATTAAAGATCCGGCCGGCAAAAAATCCGCTCCCCCGCTTGTCTGGGCTTTCACCACCTATTTTGCCGAAGGCCTGCCCTACATCCTGATCAGAACATTGTCCACCTTTTTCTTCCGGGCCAGCGGCGTGAGCCTGGAGGCCACCGGCCTGACCGCTCTTTACGGGCTGCCCTGGATATTGAAATTTTTATGGGCGCCTTTTCTTGATTCATTCGGCACCAAACGCCGGTGGCTGCTCATCACCCAGGGATTTCTCGTCTGTTTTTTTATCCTTATTGCCTTGTTGACCAATTATTCCTGGGCACTGCCGGTCATTGCCCTGCTTTTTTTTATTGCCAGTTTTATTGCCGCAAGCCACGATACCGCCATTGACGGCTACTACCTGGAGGCTTTGACGGTGGCAGAACAGGCCCGCTATGTGGGTTACCGGGTCATGGCCTATCGCATCGCCATGATGTTCGGCACCGGGGTGATTGTCACCATTGGCTCCCGCATAGGCTGGTTCTGGGCCTTTGGCTTATCCGCCCTTGTCCTGGCCCTGCTCTATCTTTTTCATCTGGCCCTTCTTCCCCGATGCGAGCGAGCGAATGAATCAATCAGGCGGCTGATGACGCAGATTTTCACCCTGCGTTTTATGCTGATGACGGTCATCGCGATCATTTTTCTTGCGGCGTTCACCGTCTGGTACCGAAACAGCTCACAACCATCGACTTTTCCCTTCTCTGACTTGGTGGGCATACTGCTCTTGGGGTCGCTGCTCCTGCTTGTTCCCATGCGCAACAGACTCCTGGCCAGTATTAAGAATCGTCCTGATTCCATTTTTGCCCGATCCTTTATTTCGTTTATTGATCGTGACAAAATTACCGTAATCATCCTGTTTATCATCTGCGTCCGGGTCGGTGAATTCATGCTTTCCTCCATGGTCGGGCCATTTTTTATTGATGCCGGACTGAAGGAACATTATGGATGGATCACCGGTGCGGTGGGGCTGCCATGCTCAATAATCGGGGCCATGGCGGGGGGATGGCTTATCGCCGGCAAAAGTCTGCGGAAAATGATCTGGCCCTTTCTGCTGGCCCAGAATTTGACAAACCTGACCTATATGCTGCTGGCATTCCATCTGTTGCCTTATGGCACACAAGCCGCAGGCGGCATACCGGCAGATACACCGGCAAACATACTTCTCGCCTGTGCAGTGGCCGCTTTTGACTCTCTGTCCGGAGGTCTGGGCACCGCGGTGCTCATGACTTTTCTGATGGATTTATGCCGAGGGAATTTCAAAGCGGCGCATTATGCCATCGGCACCGGGTTGATGAGCGTTGCCGGGGTGTACGCCGGTTCTTTCAGCGGATTTCTGGTGGAGTGGTTCGGATATGCTTACTTCTTCGGCATCAGCTTCGTTTTTTCACTTCCAGCCATGGGTTTTATATATTTTCTGCCATGGCTGGACGTGAAAGATCATTCTTAGCCGTGTAGAGCGGCATTACTTTTTACTGCGGGCATCAAGCAGCTTGAGGATGTCACTGGTGATGTCAATCTCGTCGGTTGCATAGAGAAGTCCGGTGCGGGACTGCAAACCTTTTTTGGTGTTTTCAAAGATCAGGGTGTAATTTTCTTTTTTACCGTAATCGGCGATGATATCGTGGAGATCCTTCAAGATCGGTTCCATGATTTTCTTTTCCAGTTGTTTGAGTTCAAACTGGGCATCATCGGTCTTGAGCTTGAACTCTCTCATCTTCATCTGATAATCACGTTCCTTGCCCTCCAGGATCTCTTTACTCCATACAGAACGTTTTTTTTCAAGTTCAGCACCCTGAGCTTCAAGATCCTGCTGCTCTTTGCTGAACTTATCCTGATATTCCTGCACCTTGCCCTGGAGCTGCTGCTGAGCGCTCTGGCCGGCCTTGGACTGGGTAAGCACATCCTGCAGACTGATAGTGGCAACTTTGAATCCTGCAGCTGCAGCCGAGAGTGCCTGGGCAGGGAAAACGAGAAGACAGAAAAGACTCATGACCAAAGCCCATCTGACTAATTGTGTAAATTTCATAATATCTCCTTGTCAGTAACGATTCGCCTGCTGTTCAGGCACGTATAATACAAAAGCCGGTAAAGACTGAAAGTCTTCCCGGCTTCGTATGATTACCTAATTAAATGTGATTACCGGATTACAAAATCATCCCTTCTGTTCTGTGCCCAGGATAATTCATCATGTCCGTAAAGGAGAGGTTTTTCCTCGCCATAGCTCACGGTATTCAATCTGTCTTCCGCGATGCCAAGATTCATCAGGTATTTTTTGGCAGTCTGTGCTCTTCTTTCGCCCAGAGCCATATTGTATTCATTGGTGCCACGCTCGTCACAATTACCCTCAATGGCGATCATGACTTTAGCGTGGGCGCTCAGAAAATCTCCATTACCTTCCAATCTTGCTTTTTGGTCATCACGAATATTTGACTTGTCAAAGTCAAAATAAACAGGAAGCATAGGTCCGTGGGTTCTTCCCTCGGAAATTTTTGCATTGGCCGCTGAATAAGGGTCTGAATCTAAAGATTCCTGAGCCCCCATCCTGTCACCGATATCCGCTTTTTTAACTGCCGGTACCTCTGCGGTGGGTTTTACTTCCTCGGTGGGAACGGTTTTCTTGGCGCAACCACCAGCCATGAATGAAACTGAAACCATTAAAGAAGCCACAGCACACATCCGAAATAAATTACTTTTCATTCTTTGTCTCCTTTCTCGACAAAATATAACTCCCATCTCACAAAAAACCTTTAACACCTGGTAAGCTTTAACAAGCTCCCTTCTCTCAAAACAAAACTAAAGAATACTCACCGAAAATTCAACATGTTTTTTTATTTTATTTTTAAAATCATTAATGATTTTAGCAGATGTCCCTCCTCTCGCCAAAAGTTGTTCTGTATTTTTTTCAGCCCCATTGCTCTCTCATGATCAATTTTGTTGCAAAATTTATCATTTGAGTCAAAAATACAATCTAATGTAAACGCTAAATACGTTTTTTACAAATCACTATTATACCCTTATTATAAAAAAAAATGAACAAATATATAGCAACAAACCGATGGGGCACTTTTTTCGGGGTTACCCAGCAAACCCTTGATTCAGTCTGGGACAATCTGACAAATCCCGCCGGAGATTCGGTCATCTACATCTCCATGGAAATCGGGGCGGACCGGGATGTCTATCACCCGGTAAAAAAAAGGCTGCAGCAGCCGGATATTGACAAAAACTCCACCAATCTGCTGCGCCATTTCTCCAGATTATTTTTGAACGGACCGGAAAAAATACCGAATTACGGCGGCGGTCTCGGCATTTTGGCCGGCGATACCCTGAAAAGTTTTGCCGATCTGAAAATACCTGCCATCGCCGTCTCCCTGCTTTACCGCAAGGGCTATTTTTCCCAGCTTGTCGACTCCCGTCTCGGCCAGATTTCCACGGCAACCGACTGGTCCCCTGAAAACACCCCTTCCCTCTATTTAATGAAAAACCCAGATTTCCCTGACCTGCCATTGGAAATTGAAGTTCCTTTTTATGACGGACATGACAAAGAGGTCCTGGCCAGGGCCAGATTGTGGCTGAAAATGGAGGTAAGCGCAAACCTTGATTTTTTTATTCCGGAAATACTCCTTGATTACAGCATTCCCTCTTCACCTGAATGGATCAGGCAGGTTGCCCAGAGTCTTTATGACAGCATATCAGATCAGGCCAAGGCTGTGCAACGTCGTCTGCTTGGCGCTTCCATTGTAACCATCAAAAAAACCCTCGGCTTGACCGCCAGAACCATCCATCTGAACGAGCAGCACGGGGTGGTCGTTGTTTTGAATCTTATTGCGGAATGGCTTGCCGAAAAAATAGGGGCGAACTATCCTGTCAAGGCAACGGACCGGGATATCTTGCAGGCGGCGGAAGCTGTGGCAAAAAATATCGTTTTCACCATCCACACGCCTGTCAAGGCTGGCCACGATCGTTTCGACAAGAATATCATCAGCCAGATCGGCCATGCTTTCTGCGGCAGGATTCTCCACCTGCTGGCCCAGGATGATGAAAACCCCAATCAGTTCAATTTCACCAAGCTGGCCATGCGGGTCAACCGGTCCACCAACAGCGTGAGCAGGCTGCACAAGGCCGTCACCCAGAAGCAGTTTCCGCAGTTTGCCGGAAAAATAACCGCCATTACCAACGGAGTGCACCATCTGACCTGGATAAGTGATGCCAAGGCCGCACTTTACGACAGCTTTTCAGAACTGAAAAACTGGCGTGAAGATCCTGCAGTCTTTGTCAATACCGGGCTGCTCTCCAGCTCTGAAGATTTCCGCGAAAGCTTTGAACTGGCATGGCAGCAGGATACCAAAAAACTGATCAGCTATATCAACAATATGCTTTCCCTGCATCGTAAGCAGATGCATGAAACATGGATTGACCCTCCGAACTATCTTTCCAACCTGGACGACGGCGAGCATGTCCTCACCCCTGACGTCTTTACCATCGGTTTTGCCAGGAGATTCTCCACCTACAAGCGCGCTGATCTGATTTTTGATGATATGGACAGGCTGGCGGATATCATTGTCAGCAATAATTATCCGGTGAATTTTATCTATGCCGGCAAGGCGCATCCCTCGGACGAGCCGGGGAAGTCCATCATCAAGCTGGTGCTTGATCTGCAGGATGATCTGTATATCAAAACCAAGGGCCTGGGCAAACTGATTTTTATCCCCGGCTATGACATGAATATCGCTAAAATGATGGTTTCCGGAGTGCATGCCTGGCTGAACAGCCCGAAAAGGCCTCTTGAGGCCAGCGGCACGAGCGGCATGAAGGCCGCCATGAACGGTATCCCGAATATCAGCACCATGGACGGCTGGTGGGTTGAGGGATATCATGACGGCAAAACCGGCTGGAAATTCGGTTACGAGGCGGAAATCGAAAATGCCTGCCTGAGCGAAGCGCCATCCACCCTGCTGTACGAGCAGGACTCGGCATCATTTTACGAAATTTTCCCCAAAATACTGGCAACGTTTTACGAGAGGAACCTGCACTCCCAGTATATTGATAAATGCATCCATAATCTGCAGCTCAACTGCCCGATATTCAACACCCATCGCATGGCGGCGGAATATGTTGAGCGCTACAATCTGCAGCTGCCTGACCAGCTCAGCAGACGCTTGCAGAAGCTGAGAAAAATTTACCAGAGTGACATGTAAAAAAAGTCAAGTTTCCACCGGAAATTCCGATCTGTTTTTATAAGTGAAAATTTATAAAAAAATGCAATCGCGAAAAACCGGAGGAAAGACATGACAAGTCCAATTCAGCAGAGCAATGCCACGACCTATCTCCCATCCCGGCTTTCCTCACCCGCGCCGCAGAAGGGCTACGAAAATTACAGCGAAGCCATGACCCAGCGCAATGAAGCCGACATCTCGTTCACCACGGCTGAAGGTGATGTGGTAACCATCTCCAATTATCATGAGCAGGCATATTCCCTTGCCGCGGAAAAGTGGAGCACTCCCTTGCAGCAGGGCATGAATTTCACCGCCTCCGTATTGAATGCGGATGCCGTCAGCCTGTCCGTTACCGGGGATCTTAACGAGGAAGAACTGGCGGATATCCAAAATCTGCTGGTTGAGCTGACCTCCATTGCCGGAAGCTTTTTCAGCGGCAATCTGGACAAAGCCATGGATGACGCCATGAATATCGGGGATATGGGTTCCATTGCCCGGCTTTCCGCCTCCTTCAGCTATAATGCCAACTGGTCCGCCTCATCACAGATAACGGATTACCATCCTGTTCCGGCCTCAGAAGAGCTTGGTGATTCCCTCGCCGATATTTTCGCCCAACTGCCGGAGATCATTGATCAGGCGCATACCGATGAGATGAAATACGCCGAGATGCTGCAGGCCCAATGGAAGCAGATCAAGGAATTCCTCGAGGCGAACAAGGCTGATCCTGTTCCCGCCCTTGATCCTCTCCCCGTCCAGGAGGAGGCGAACACTCCAGCGGCCCGTCAGATGATGAACAAAGTGCGAGAAACGGTTGCCAGACATCCCAGGCTTGCGCCGTTTAGTGTGCCGCTGGCCCATGAGGCCATTGACAACAAGTCCGAGAGCATGCTGCATCCGGCCCTTTTCAGTCAGAAAAATATGCTGAAAGACAATTTTCTGCAGGAATTCACTGACTGGATGTACGCTGTTTAAGCCATCAGCCTCGCCGTTCCTGCACCATCCAAGATGCCAAGCCCGGCAGCTTCTTTGGGTCGCCTTGCCGTCCCGGTGCTGCCGGGTCTTCCCTCTTCCGCCTGTGGAAAACGGAACAAATCCCCTCTTGCGCAACTGATAGTTTTGACTTTTTTCTTGCGATTTTTTATAGTTTACACCATGTGGAACTCAAAAGACGTTTATTATATTTCAGACAGCACCGGCATCCTGGTGACCAATCTTGGTCAGGCCCTTACCTGTCAGTTTCCGGAAATCAACTTTGTTGAGGAGAGTTATCCTTTTGTACGCACGATCAGCCAGGCGAAGGAAATTGCCAGAACGATCCAGAAGCGTTCGGCGGGTAGAAGGCCCCTGGTCTTTATCTCCATCATGGATCCGGAAATCCGCAGGATCTTCGATAACCCCGAAGTGGATTTTTTTGATATTTTCGGCTCCCTGCTGGATGATCTTGAGCGGTCGCTGGAAACCAAAGCCTTGCGGGTGCCGGGATTCTCCCACCACATGGATGGCATGGAAATGGGGAGACGGGTTGAGGCCATTCATTACTGCCTGGAACACGATGACGGCACCAAAAGTTATGAGTACAATGAGGCGGATATCATCATTCTCGGTGTCTCCAGGGCCGGCAAAACACCGGTCAGCGTTTATCTGGCCACCCAGATGGGCTATAAGGCGGCCAATTTTCCCCTGACCAGTGAATATCTGAATCAATATAAGCTCCCGCCCGCATTGAAGGCGGTAATCAAACGTCTGGTGGGGCTCACCACCTCGCCGGAATTGCTCAGCAGCGTCAGGGAAAAACGCTACCCGGCCAGTAAATATGCCAAAATTTCCACCTGCAGGGAGGAAATTGAACAGGCTGAAGAGATCTATCGCCGCAATGGCATTCCCAGCGTCTCATCATCAGGAAAATCCATCGAAGAAATAGCCACCCAGATTTGTCAGGTTGTCGACCTGCCCAAAAAGAAAGTAATGCTGCACCCCTAACAGACGACTTCGTTGCATTCTCCGGAGCCAAGGACCCCGTCCGCCAGGTGGATATGGCCGATTTTTCTCCAGTCGCGGTCAAGCAAGGCGCATCCCCAGGCGTCTATTGCCACCGGATCAAATCCTGCGGCGAGCTTGTTTTTCGCAGGCGAGCAGACCGGCCCCCAGAGGTGGGCCTCGGGCATGCCCACCGTGGCATCAAGGATGGTAAAATCAGGGCTCCGGTAGCGGTTCAGATCAAAAATGGCCGCATGGATGCCACGGTGGAAAGAGGCCTTTTTCCAGTGCCCGCCCTGCTGATAATGCCCCGGCGGAGCGGTTCCCATCATGTTTTTCATGGTAAGGGTCACACCGGCCAGGCTGTGCGCCTTCAGCACCGGCACAGACAGGAGAAAGCAGTCAAAAAGGACGCCCGGCAAAAAGATCTGCGGAAACCGGGGGAAATCTTTATTCTCCTTGGCTAGGCATGTTTCTTCGTTTAAATCGAGCAGGTCGACTTTCTTTTCGACTGCCAGTTGCGCATAGCCGAGTTGTTGAAAAACATGCCATGTGTCGTATTTGGCTGAGCCGCAGCCCTCACCGATCAAGATCGCGCAATGGGGAGCTGCTCGCCGCAGCCAATCGATCAGCGAGCCGATTAGAGCGACAGGGGTGGTGATCGGCGGCGGCAGGGCCTCAACCAGGTTGGGTTTGAGCAATATCCTCTGCCGGCCTTTGAGTTCATCCGCCAGTCCGCTTTTGTCCAGCAAAGTCTTGAGGCTTTTGTCCCAGCTTGTATAATCAATGGAAAAAACAGTGCCTTTTTTGGGCTTTTCTGATATTTGCATGTCAACAATTCAAGGTGTAGATAATCCGCCGCCGGAACAAAGGTTTTTCTTTCTCGGCGGTCGGTTGCCGTTCCTCAGCAGTTGCGCGTTTTTTCTTCATATCCTGTGATTTTCTATGATTACCATTAATAACCTTTCCATTCAATACGGTGCCAAGCACTTATTTAAAAATATATCCGGCCGCCTCAACAGCCGGGACAGAATCGGCCTGGTCGGCGTCAACGGGGCGGGCAAGTCAACGCTGTTAAAGATTCTCGCCGGCATTGGCGAAGCGGATCCCGGTGTTGTCACTCGGGCAAAACAGGTCACCTGCGGCTACCTGCCCCAGGAGATTGTCGGCCTTGATCCGGGCAAGACGCTTTATGAGGAAGCGGAAAGCATTTTTGCCCCACTGCTGGCAAAACAAAAAGAGCTGGATGCAATCAACATCAGGCTCTCGGCCCCCCAGGAAAACCAAGCCGTTATGGAGGACCTGCTCAAGCGCCAGGGCGAACTGCAGCATGAACTTGATCACTCAAACGTTTTCCGCATCAAGGCGACCATTGAAAAGGTTCTTGCCGGCCTGGGATTTCAGGAAAGCGATCTGCAGCGCGTCTGCCAGTCGTTCAGCGGCGGCTGGCTGATGCGCCTGATGCTGGCCAAGCAGCTGCTCGCCGCCCCGTCCTTTCTCTTTCTCGATGAACCGACCAACCATCTTGACATTGAATCATTGACCTGGCTTGAGGAGTTTTTATCCTCCTATCCGGGGGCATTGATCATCGTCTCCCACGACCGGACGTTTCTCGACAACATGACCAGCATTACCTGGGAATTGAGCCTGGGCAATCTCACCGTGTACAAGGGGAATTACTCCAGTTATGTAAAGGAAAAGGAACTGCGACTGCAGATCCAGCGGGCCGCCTATGCCAACCAGCAGGCCAAGATCGACCAGACGAAACGCTTTATCGACCGGTTCCGGGCCAAGTCAACCAAGGCCAAACAGGCCCAGAGCCGCATGCGGCAGCTCGAGAAAATGGATATCATCGAGCTTGAGGATACCGAGCAGAAAATTTCCTTCCGCTTCCCGCCGGCCCCGGCCAGCGGCCGGCTGGCCATTGCCGTAAACGATCTGGGTAAAAGCTACGGCAGTAGAGAGGTTTTTGTCCATCTCGATTTTGAGCTGCAACGCGGCGACAAGATGGCCGTGGTCGGGGTGAACGGCGCCGGCAAATCAACCCTGGTGAAAATTCTAGCCGGACTGACCCCGGCCAGTAGCGGCTCCATCCGTTTGGGGCACAACGTTACCCTCTCCTACTTCGGTCAGCACCAGGCCCAGGAACTTGCTCCCCAGTATACGGTCCTTGAGACCATCAACCAGGTTGATGCGGATAAAACCGTCACCCAGACCAGATCACTGCTGGGGGCATTCCTGTTCAAAGGGGAAGAGGTGGACAAAAAAGTCCAGGTCCTGTCAGGGGGCGAAAAAAGCCGGCTGGCCCTGGCCAAGATGATCGCCACCCCGGCCAACCTGCTCATCATGGATGAACCAACCAACCATCTTGACATGATATCCCAGGAGATACTGCAGGATGCCCTGGCCCAGTATGACGGCACCATCATCATTGTCAGCCATAACCGCTATTTTCTCGATCATTTCGTCAACAAGGTGCTGGAGATAAAAAACGGCGGGGCCACGGTCTTTGAGGGGAATCTGGCCTATTATCTTGAAAAAACCGCCAAGGAGAGACAGCATGCCGCCCAGGTTGAAACTGTCTGCGCTCCGGTAGAATCGCCCACGGCCTCGCCGGTAAAGGGGAAAAAAGCGAGGCAGGAACAGGCAAAACTCAGAGAGGAGAAAAACAGTCTGTTGAGACCCTATCTGACAAAAATCAAGGAAGCGGAAAAAGAGATCGACCAACTTGAAGCCCGCAAAGCAGAACTTGAGATTTTGCTGGCAGACCCTGAGCTGTATAAAGACCAGGAGATCTTTTCCGAAAAAAGCAAGGAGTATGCTGCGGTTGAACGCAGACTGAGCCGTTTCTACCAGCAGTGGGAGATCAATCAGGAGAAAGTCGAACAAATTGAAAACTCGTTTTCAGCATAAGGCGATATCAGTAAAGTAGTTTACGGTTAAGAATGCTCTCACCTGCCCATTTTCGGTTGCTTTGCCATGGGGGGAAATCCATCCTCTGTTTTTTTTGAATATGTATTCATTTTATTTTATATTAAGATGACAACTTCTTGACCATCATAAAAAATGCCAGTAATGTCGTAACGGTGTCCTCTGGAAGCTGCGAGACAATACGCGCCGGAAAAACAGCTGAAGCCCAGGACCATGGTCAAATATTCATCCTGTGTTGACGGTTTTTTTTAATGACGAAAGATAATGAGCTGAAAAGTATTTTAAGCCTTGCATAAAACTTGAACACCTGAATTTCACTGGAGGATTGAAATGAAAAAAGTATTGAAAAACGCTTTTCTTGCCGTAAGTTTTTCCGCCTTGTTTGCTGCAGCACCTTTGGCGATGGCTTCTGACCAGGGGAATGAACACGGCGGAGGCCATGGTGGTGCTGCCGCCTCGGCCCAAGCTGAAGTATCTGCCAGCGATACGATGAGGGAGGTCATTGAAGGAAACGAAAGATTCAAAATGAACCATGACAGCCACTATTTTGATATGTTTCAGGACAGTCAGGTTCCTGTCCTGACCGTGGTCACCTGTTCCGACTCCCGGGTGCACACCCATCTTTTCGGATTTGTGCCGGACAACAATATCTTCGTGATCAGAAATATCGGCAATCAGGTGGTTAACGCGGAAGGTTCCGTTGAATATGGCGTGCGCCACCTGCCGACAAAGGTGCTCATGATCATGGGTCATTCGAGCTGTGGCGCCGTTAAGGCGGCCATGGGTGATTACTCCGGCGAAACACCGGCGATCAAAAAAGAACTTGATCCGTTGAAACCGGTTATCGCCCTCGACGACCACAGCGGCGAGTTCAAGGAACGCTGGGCAAAGAATGTCGAGCGTAATGTCGATTATCAGGTTGATTATTCCATAAAGCTTTATCAAGAGAAAGTTACCCACGGTGATCTGGTGGTGGTTGGAGCTGTTTATGATTTTAATGATATTTACGGTCAGGGACGCGGCTCGCTGATCATCACCAACATCAATGGCGAGAAGTCTCCGAACCAGATCATGCAGCATCCGGTGATGAAGGATCTCACCCGTGGACCGATCGTCACCCATGTGAGCAGCCGGGCCCAATAAACTTCCGGTGAATCATACAGATAGCTGTTGTGTCTGCCAAACACCCACAGTGGCCGTTGCGCCTCTGTGGGTACTTTTTTGCTAGCGGGAATACTATGATGATACGCTGCCTGCGCCATGAAATTGAGGACCGGGAAGCCAGAAATCTTTCCCCTTTTGCCTGCCACACGAAAAACAGCAAGGGAAGATTAAGGCAGGAAACGGAGTGCCCCATCCGAGTCGCCTTCCAGCGCGACCGGGACAGAATCATCCACTCCAAAACCTTCCGCCGTCTGACCCACAAAACCCAGGTTTTTCTCGCCCCCACCGGTGACCATTACCGCACCAGGCTGACCCATGCCCTGGAGGTCGCGCAGATTGCCAGAACAATCGGAGTCGCCCTGCGCTTAAACGGCCATCTTATTGAGGCAATCGCCCTGGGACATGACCTGGGGCATACCCCTTTCGGCCATGCAGGCGAAGCCGTTTTGAATGAACTCCATCCCGGCGGCTTCAAACATTACGAACAGAGCCTGCGGGTGGTCGATGTGCTGGAAAACAAAGGGAAAGGGCTGAATTTAAGCTATGAGGTGCGGGACGGCATATTAAAGCACTCAAAGGGCCGGAAAAACATCCTGCCCGACGATCTGTCCGAACTGCCGGAAACCCTGGAGGGACAGGTGGTAAGGGTGGCCGATATCCTGGCCTATGTCAACCATGACCTTGATGATGCCATCCGGGCCGGACTCATTGAGGAAAAGGACATGCTCGGCCATATCCGGGCCAACCTGGGCGAAACAAATTCCCAGCGGATCAGCGCCATGGTTAATGATCTGATCATGAAGACCATTGAGGCAGGGGAAGCGCGACTGGTCATGAGTCCGAAAATTGTTGAGGCGACATCGGATCTGCGCAACTTTTTGTTTGAAAATGTCTACCAGACCTCCTGCGTTCACCGCGAATTCATCAAGGCCATGAAAATTATCCGGGATTTGTTTCATTATTTTATGGAAGAGGATGTAAGGCTTCCCAGCGGAGATATATGGGAAGCCTCAACGGCTTACGGCGAGGAAACCGAACGGCCGCGCAAGGTATGTGATTTCATCGCCGGCATGACGGACCGTTATGCCTTGGATCTTTACACAAATATTTTCTTTCCCAAACGCTGGAGTGTGCAGTAGAGTGTCAGGGATTTTTTTTCTTTTCAATTCAGGAGCCGCTGGGAAATAAGCATTTCTGACCGTTTCGTTGCGGCTCCTGATGCCGATCACGGCATTTCTCAGGTCACAGTTATTTTTGAACAACCGCTTAATTGGCTCGGCCAAATGGACTACGGTGTAAGGTAAAAGAGTATCAGCATGACGAATAAAGCAGACCAGATAAATACAGGAGAGTTGCTTGCCAAAGCCTATGAATTTTCCGACGTTGAACGGAGATGGTACGAGGAGTGGCAGAAACAGAAAAAATTCAGGGCCACCATGGATGATTCCCGGCCCTCTTTTTCCATCGTCATTCCCCCGCCCAATGTCACCGGTGTTCTCCATGTCGGCCATGCCTTGAACAATACCATGCAGGATGTCCTGGTGCGGTACAAGCGCATGCTGGGTTACAATACCCTGTGGGTGCCGGGAACGGACCATGCCGGCATAGCCACACAGAATGTTGTCGAACGCCAACTTGCCGCGGAAGACCTTACCCGTCATGACGTGGGGCGGGATAAATTCATTGAACGGGTATGGCAATGGAAGGCCCAGTCCGGCGGACAGATCATCAATCAGCTCAAACGGCTGGGCTGCTCCTGTGACTGGGACAGGGAGCGCTTCACCATGGATGAGGGGCTGTCCCGGGCGGTGCGCGCGGTTTTTACCCGTCTCTATCATGAGGGACTGATTTACAAGGGCGACTATATCATCAACTGGTGTCCCCGCTGTCATACGGCCCTGGCTGACCTGGAGGTGGAGCATGAAGCCACTGACGGCAAGCTCTACCGGATCAGATATCCCTATGCTCAGGGTGACGGCTACATCGTGGTGGCCACCACCAGACCTGAAACCATGCTGGGCGATACCGGGGTCGCTGTCCATCCCGATGACGAACGTTACGCCTCTCTGCCGGAGAAGTCGGTTATCCTGCCGCTGGTCAACCGTAAAATCCCCGTTGTTTTCGACGCCCAGGTGGAGCGGGAATTCGGCACCGGCGCCCTGAAGGTGACCCCGGCCCATGACCTCAACGACTTTGAAATCGCCCGCCGCCATGATCTGCCATCGATCAAGGTGATGGATGACAACGGCCGGATGAATGTGGAAGCCGGCCCCTATGCCGGTCTCGACCGGTTCGACTGCCGCAGACAGATCGTCGAGGACCTGCGGCTGCAGGGATATCTTGAGGGAATCGAGGATTACCAGCACGGGGTGGGCCACTGTTACCGCTGCGCCACCATTGTCGAACCATCCCTGTCAAAACAGTGGTTTGTCTCGGTGAAACCGCTGGCGGCCAAGGCCATTGCCGCGGTAAAGAACGGCGACATCAAAATTCATCCCAGGTCCTGGGAAAACACCTTTTTTGACTGGATGAACAATATCCGGGACTGGTGCATTTCCCGCCAGATCTGGTGGGGTCATCAGATTCCCGCCTGGACCTGTGAGGCCTGCGGCGAGCTGATCGTCAGCGAAAGCGATCCGGACCATTGCCCGCAATGTAAGTCCAAACAGCTCCTGCAGGAAACCGATGTCCTCGATACCTGGTTCAGTTCCGCCCTCTGGCCCTTTTCCACCCTGGGCTGGCCAGACGACACCGCGGAAATGAAATTCTTCTATCCCACCTCGGTGCTGATCACCAGCTTTGATATCCTTTTCTTCTGGGTCTCACGCATGATGATGATGGGCATTCACTTCATGGGGAAAGTGCCTTTCAAGGATGTCTACCTGCATGCCCTGGTGCGTGACGCCCAAGGGCAGAAGATGAGCAAATCAAAAGGCAACGTCATGGACCCGCTGCTCATCATGGACAAGTACGGCACCGATGCCCTGCGCTTCACCATGACCGCCTTTGCCGCCCAGGGCCGGGACATCCGTCTTTCGGAGGAGAGGATCGAAGGGTACCGCTACTTCATCAATAAGATATGGAACGCCAGCCGTTTTGCCCTGATGCATATCAGTGACTGCGATCCCTCTGTCACCAGGGGCATCACCCCAGAAGGCCTCGGGCTGGCCCATCGCTGGATCTTAAGCCGTCTCAACCGCACCGTCGCCGAGGTGCACCGTTCCCTCCATGATTACCGTTTCAATGATGCCGCATCCGCCATGTATCAGTTTGTCTGGCATGAATTCTGTGACTGGTATCTGGAACTGATCAAGCCGGAACTTTTCAGTGATGCGGATGATAAAAAACAGCAGGCCAGGGCCGTACTCTTTACGGTCCTGGAAGCGGTTATCAAGCTGCTCCACCCGGTGATCCCTTTTGTTACGGAAGAAATCTGGCATGTTCTGCCCGGTGCGCGGCAAAGTGTCATGACCGAAGCGTATCCCCGGGAAAACCCGGTTTGGGATGATGCCGAGGCCGAGGCGACAGCACAGCTGGTCATGGGTCTGATCGGCGGCATCCGCAACATCCGCAGCGAGATGCAGATTCATCCCTCCGCCCAGGTTGAGGCGATTGTCATCTGCCATAATCAGACGAAGAAAAACACTATTGAGCAACATTGCGACCAGATAAAAGGCATGACTCGAACAGCCATCCTGACTCTCCGCAGCGAGGGCCACGGTCCCAAAGGGGCTGCTGCATACATCTTTGAAGATATCGAGATCGCCGTTCCTCTGGCGGGGCTCATTGATGTGCAGAAGGAACTTGACAAGCTGACCAAGGAACAGGCAAAGATCGACAAACAGCTCTCGCAGAGCCAGGGGAAACTCAGCAACAAGAAATTCCTGGAGAATGCCCCGGAGGATGTGGTGGCCAAGGAAAAAGAGAAGGTGGAAGCGCTGTCCGCCACCCTGGAAAAAATCGAACAGAGCAGGAAACGGCTGCAGGAAATCGGCGGCTGATTTTTTTTGTTCCCGGCCAATTTGGCCATCAGCGATCATACCACCCGACCCAGGGCAGGCCCAAGGGCTGCCCTTACAGGGCAAACAAGCAATGATGGCCGGACGACAATGAAAAAAGGCAGGCCCCCACAGGGGCCTGCCTTTTTTATCTGCTTATGCGAAGATGCAGCCATGGTCATGCCGGGCAAGGAAGGCGCGACCGGCAATCCATGGAAACACTGCAGTTTTATTCCGCCATGGCGTTCATGGCCCTGGCTGGATTCTTCTCAACCTTGTCCAGTATTTCCGTTACCTTGGTTTCCGGCAGCCAGTTGACCTTGCCGGTGCCGACATCATACATGGCGCCGACAACCTTGGCTTTGCCGCTCTTGACCAGTTCACGGGTGGCCGGGCTGTTCATGAACAAATCCTCAATTCCCTGCCAGATATTTTCTTCAATGCCATACGGGACCACGTCTTGGCCGTGCTTGTCCGGATGGGCGGCAATGGCCTTTTTAACCGCAGGGATGATGTTGTCAACCAAGGGCGGGATATTTCTCTCCAGCGCATGACCATGCCCTTCCACCTCGGCGGTGACGGCGGTTACCGCGCCGCACTGGGTGTGTCCCAACACCACCAGCACCGGAGTGTTGACATGGGCCAGGCCATATTCAATGGAACCCGTCTCATCCACGTCCATGACATTGCCTGCCACCCTGATGATGAAGATGTCCATGACGCCGGCGTCAAAAATACGCTCAACAGGAACCCTGGAGTCGGAACAGCTGAGAACGGTGGCATAGGCATGATCACCTTGGTTCTCCTTGCCGGCCTGGATGAGACGGTTGGTGTCGCTGTGCGGATGGGTTGATTTGTTGGCCACAAAACGGGCATTGCCCTCCTGCAGCATCTTGATGGCTGCATCAGGGCTGGGCTTGACAGCTGTACTGCTTGCCGTTGCCTGAAAAGCGGTGGCCGCCAGAAGACAGCATCCCAGTGCGAAAGCATTCAACATCTTCTTCATTTGCTAATCCTCCAATTTTTTTAATTTGGAATTCAAAAAAAACAATGAATGGCTGCTCATTCAAAATTTTTTTCTTATTCTCTTTCCCATAGAATTGTCAAGGCAAAAAAAGAGAAATTGATGCAAAGATATGTATTTTTTTGACAAGTTTTGGTAAGTTAGCCTTGACCATGGCGGATATGCCATATTTCCGCGGGCCTGTTTTTTATAATTTTATTTGCTCGCTTCAAAGCAGGCAAACGGACAACCAGTCTTTTGTCAACGAGTTGGAGGAAGGATTGTCTACCCATCTCATTTTTCGAACAATGGTGTTGTTTATCCCTGTCCTGCTCCTGCTGACGATAAACAGCCATGCGGGAGAATTCACCATCGATTCCGCCGCCATGCTCAAGGCCCACAACGGGCTGCGGGCCGGTGTCGGTTCTCCCAAGGTGAAATGGTCGGAGGCGCTGGAAGCCAAAGCGATCAACCGGTTAAAGGAATTGCAGAAAATGGGCTGCGTCATGGAGCACAGCGGGCCGGGGGAAAATCTCTTCTGGGCCAGCGCCCTGAAAACCGCCGACAGAAAAAATGCCTTCGGTCAGTGGATATGGCATAAATCGTTGCAGAAAATCAGCGAGAAGGATGTGGTGTCCAGTTGGGCCAGTGAGAAAAAATGGTACGCCTATGAGGAGGAAACCTGTCACGCCCCCATGGGTGAAACCTGCGGCCATTACACGCAACTGGTCTGGGAAGACACTCGGGAAATTGGCTGCGGCAGATCAATCTGCAGCGACAAATCCCAGGTGTGGCTCTGTCTCTACTCACCGGCCGGGAATATCATAGGCGAAAAACCCTATTGATTTCGCCTCCCGGCTAACTTCCTGATCAGGCGGGGCATACGACGACGGCTTTGGGTTGTTGCCTGAAAATTTATTATCAATTTGCTTAATTTTATTATAAGTTTGAAATGATCATTCTATCGGCAACCGGATCATGCGGCTAATGATGAACCAACTCTTCGTTTAAACGCCACACTGTCACCGGGTAACAGCAATCCCGCGTAATAATTGATAGTCTTGTAGCCTATTCTTTTTCGATAACATATCCATGGACAAAGAAAATCCGTCTGAAAAATGCGCGAAGCCGCCGGCCTGTAAAACAAAAATCGTCTGCACCATCGGCCCGGCATCGGATTCTCCTGAGATTATCCGGCAGATGATCAAGGCCGGCATGACCATCGCCCGCCTGAACTTCTCCCACGGCCAGTTTCATGAACATGGCGAGGTCATCAAAAAAATCCGGGCGGCGGCCGCATCGTTAAACACCCGGGTCGCCATCCTAGCCGACCTGCCCGGTCCCAAGATGCGGCTGGGCGAACTTGCCGAGGAGCCGCTGCAGCTCGACCAGGGCGACGGATTTACTCTCACTGCCGATCATATCATCGGGAGCAAGGAGCGGGTTTGCACCACCTTTGCCCCATTGCCTAGGGTGGTCAAGGCAGGCGACATGCTCTTTATCAACGATGGTCTGATCCAGCTCAAGGTGCTGGAGGTTCAGGGCAATGACGTGTTGTGCAATGTGGTGGTCGGCGGGGAACTGCGGTCGAGAAAGGGGCTTAATCTGCCTGGCATCGATCTCGGCATCAGCGCCTTTACCGAGCATGACCAGACATGCATGAAGTTCGCCCTGGAAAACGGGGTGGACTGCATCAGCCAGTCCTTTGTCGCCTCGGCCGCCGATATTATCGCGGTGCGCGAGGCCGCCGCCGGCCTGGGCTACAGGCCTTTCATCATCGCCAAGATAGAACGCAAGAGCAACCGGGAAAATATCGATGAAATCCTGGAAGCGGCGGACGGCATCATGGTTGCCCGGGGTGATCTCGGCGTAGAAATTCCCATCGAAGATATCGCCGTGGCCCAGAAATATATCATCGCCAAGGCCAATGCTCTCGGCAAACCGGTCATCACCGCCACCCAGATGCTCGAGTCCATGACCACCAACAAGCGGCCGACCCGGGCCGAGGCCACCGATGTCGCCAATGCCATTCTGGACGGCACGGACTGTGTCATGCTGTCGGGCGAATCGGCCATGGGCAAATACCCGGTGGAGGCGGTGGCAATGCTGGCCCGCATCGCCGCGGCAACCGAGCCATACCGCCCCCCCCGTCATTACCGCCGCATCCTTGGCTACCTGAGGGAAAAGGAACGGAAAAACATGGTGGATCTCATCAGCCTCAGTGTGGAAAACACCCTTGAGGAGATTGATTGCGGGGCGGTTCTGGTCCCCACGGCCAGCGGGGCAACGGCAAGAAACCTGGCCCGCTTCAGGCTGCAGGCCTGGATTTTCGCCGTCAGCCCCAACGACAAGACCTGCCAGGAACTCCTCTTTTCCTACGGGGTCCTGCCGGTGCTGCACAAGGACCACCCGGAGAACTGGACCGGTTATGCCAGGGAACTGGCGCAGGTCCATGCCATAAAGGGTGACCACATGGTCGTCACCGAGGGGCCGTCTCCGGCCCGCCTCCAGGCCAATCACCGCATGGAGATCATCAATATCCGCCCGGCAAGGGAATAGATCACAAGATGGAAACTCAGCTTTCTAACTTGTTGTAAGATAATGTTTTATCAAAGAAGTCGGATACCATAATATAAAAGGAAGGCTAAAAAAATCAGTCATTCCCGCTTCTAAATTCCGACTCCCGGCAACTCGTCGCTGAAAGGATATGGGAGATGAAAATATTTCCGGTTAAGCCGGGGTGGAGATATCCCCCCGGCGCCAAGGTCTCTGCCAAGGGCGTCAATTTCTGTATCTTCTCCAGGCAGGCCACGGCCATGGAGTTGCTGCTCTACAGCGATCCCCACAGCACCGAACCCTTCCAGGTGGTGACCCTGGACCCCCAGGAAAACCGCACCTTCTTCTTCTGGCATGTCTTTGTCGAAGGACTGCCCGCCGGTGTCTGCTATACGTGGCGGGCCGACGGGCCCCAAGACACCAGGGTTTCCGGCTGCCGCTTCAATCCGGAAAAGGAGTTGCTCGATCTCTGGACGAAAACCGTCACCGACAACCTGTGGGACAGGAGCCGGGCGTGCCTGCCCGGCCCGAGCAACGGGCGCAGCATGCGCGCTGTCGTGGTCAAGGAGGAGAACTATGACTGGGAGGGCGATACCCCTCTTTACCACAAGCCGGAAAAGACCATCATCTATGAACTCCATGTCGGCGGTTTCACCAAACACGGCTCGGCCAACGTGCCCCACCCCGGCACTTATGCCGGGGTCATCGCCAAGATCCCCTACCTCAAGGAACTGGGCATCACCGCGGTTGAGCTGCTGCCGGTCATGGCCTTTGACGAACAGGACCTGCCGGAAAGCGCCCGGCTGCTCGGCCTGAAAAACTTCTGGGGCTACAGCACCCACAGCTACTACTGCCCCCATCCCCATTACTGCATCAATCCCCTGGCCGAAAACCATATCATTGAGTTCCGAGACATGGTCAAAGCCCTGCACAAGGCCGACATCGCGGTGATCATGGATGTGGTCTACAACCACACGGCCGAAGGCGGGGAAGACGGCCCGCTGATCAACTTCAAGGGCCTGGCCAACAGCGGCTTCTACCACCTGGAGCCCCATGACCGCAGTCTGTACCGCGACTATACCGGCTGCGGCAACACGGTGAACTGCAATCATCCCCTTGTCGCCCGTTTCATTGTCGACAGCCTTGAATACTGGGTGCGGGACATGCATATCGACGCCTTCCGCTTCGATCTGGCCAGCGTGCTGGCCCGTGGCATGGACGGCAAACCGGATCATTTCGCCCCGGTGGTATGGAGCATCGAGTTTTCCAACGTGCTGAACCGCACCGGGCTGATCGCCGAGGCCTGGGACGCCGGCGGACTCTATCAGGTGGGCGACTTTCCCGGCTTCCGCTGGGCGGAGTGGAACGGCCGCTATCGCGACCTGGTCCGCCAGTTCGTCAGGGGCGACAAGGGAATGATAGGAGAGATGGCGACCCGCTTCTGCGGCAGCAGCGACCTCTATGAACCCTCCGGCCGGCTGCCCATCAACAGCATTAACTTCGTTACCTGCCATGACGGTTTCACTCTGTGGGACCTGGTCAGCTATAACGAGAAGCACAACGAGGACAACGGCGAGAATAACCGGGACGGCAGCAGTCACAACCTGAGCTGGAACTGCGGCGTCGAAGGTGAGACAAAAGATGGGAAAATCCTCGCCCTGCGCCGGCGGCAAGCCAGGAACTTCATGGCTATCCTGCTGCTCAGCCACGGGGTGCCCATGCTGCTTGCCGGCGACGAGGTGCTGCGCAGCCAGCAGGGTAACAACAACTGCTACTGCCAGGACAATGAACTGGGCTGGTTTGACTGGGAGCTGGTTGAGAAAAACCGGGACATGTTCCGCTTTGTCAAGGAGATGATCGCCTTCCGCAAACGCCATCCATGCCTGATGCCCCGCCGTTTCGTCACCGGCGGCAAACCAAAAAACACCCGCCTGCCCGACATCACCTGGCACGGCAGGAAACTGGGCAAGCCCGTGTGGAACAACCCGCGGGCGACCTTCCTCGCCTTCACCCTGGGCGGGACAGGCAAAGAGGAAGACCTGCACGTCATCTTCAACATGTCGGCCAGAACCATGGGCTTTGCCCTGCCCGAAGTGAGCGGCAGGAAATGGCACCTGGCCATTGATACCCGGGCGGCCAGCCCCGATGACATCAGGCGGCCAGAAGATCAGACGCCGGTTGACAAAAAATACGTCAAGGTGAAGGCACGAAGTGTGGTGGTGCTGGAAAGCAGGCCTTGATATCTTTCGATTCCCTATAAGCTGCCAGTGGTTTTCCCTTGCAAATTTTGCAAGTGGTCATGGCTGTCTAAACATCCTTTGACATTTCCCCTTTTTAAGTTTATTTTCACGGCCATTTGCGTAGAAATACCCAGTGGCAAATCCGTAGGCGAGGCCATCCTGTCGCTTGTCGATAAGCCGAATCGCGGAACGGGCTGTCATGCGGTACTCCATCCGTTTTTTTTACGATCTGTCATTTTTAACCAGGAGGTACATTTCATGTCCAATGGACAAACATCTCAAGGAAATCCGGCGGTTGTCGGTCTGGCGGGATTTGCTCTCACCACCATGCTTCTGCAGGTGCACAATATAGGATTGTGTGATATCGGCCCCGTTGTGGCCCTTGCCTTTGTTTTCGGCGGATTGGCCCAGATGCTGGCAGGTTTCCAGGAATTCAAATGCGGGAACAACTTCGGCTACAGCGCTTTTGTATCCTATGGCGCTTTCTGGATTGCCCTCGGCATCATCTTCATGCTCAATCATTTCAACATCTATCACTCCAGCACAACCGATGTGGGATGGTTCCTGGTGGTCTGGACCATTTACACTTTCATCATGTGGATTCCCGCCATGAAGATTCATGGAGCAATGGCCGTAACCTTTACGCTGCTGCTGATCGGCTTCATTCTCCTTGACCTGGCGCATTTCGGTTACCCTGAAATGACAAAGATCGCCGGCTATGAACTTATGCTGTGCGCCGCCTCGGCATGGTATATGATGGCTCATGTCATTTATGCCCAGATCTTTGGCAGAGATGTTCTGCCCGTCGGAAAACCATGGATCAGATAAACCACTTATTACGGTGGTAACTGCTGAAAAGAAATTAAAAAAGGAGAGGTACAATGCAAAGATTTCTCATCGCTTTCCTCATAGCAACCTTCGTTCTTTTTTCCTCTCAAGCATTTGCCGAGGAGAGGGCAACAACGGAAGAATGTGTGCAAAAAACCCATGAAGCAGCCGCCATGATAAATGCCAAGGGAGTGGAAGAGGCCGTTAAACTGATTGGCGATCCCCAGGGCCCTTATGTCTGGAAAGATTCCTACGTCTTTCTGATGGATCTGAAGGGGAAAATGCTGGCCCATCCCATGCAGCCTGAACTTACCCGGCATGAACATGTTCTTCTGCAGACCGATGCCGCAGACAAAGCGATTTTCGTCCATTTTGTCAATATTGCCAAGGACCCGGGCCAGGGTTGGGTGGATTATATGTGGCCCAAGCCTGGGAAAAAATCACCATCCAAAAAGGTTACCTATATCTACAGAGTGCCGACCAAAGATCTTCTGGTGGGTGCAGGAGTTTATGTCGGCGGCATGATGTATTGATCCTAAGGCCGGAAGCATGCTTCGCAGAGCGGCATGAGGAGCCGTAACGAAATAGCTGTAAAGGGACAAGTGATTTCGTAACGGCTCCCAAGAAACGGACAGGCATTGCTGTTTCAGTTGATAATTTTTAGCAAATGTGTTATTGAATCCTTCTTGCAGGGCTTGCATTTTCACCCGGCGTCTCTTCCGCCAACCCATGGAAGTGGCGCTATTTTTATGTAATCACCCTCTTCTCCAGTAAATTTCCAGGTGTTGACATAGTCTTCGCGGATAAATATGGCGTCGAAGTTCATCATGACACAGATCGATTTTCAAAAAAATGAACGTTAATTTTTTAAGAAATTCAGATACAAGGCGAGGAAGCAAATCATGATTTGTTGTGAATTGGTTGATAATGCTTCAGACATGATACAGAGTATAGCCCCCGACGGTTCTTTCCTGTACGTCAACAACTCCTGGCTGACGGCCCTGGGCTATGGCCGCCAGGAGGTGCAGCGCCTCAAGGTTTTTGATGTTATCCACCCCGATGACCGGGATCATTGTTCCGAGGTCTTTCACAACCTGATGCAGGGAGAAAAAATCGAGCCCACCGAGGTGAAATTCCTGGCAAAAGACGGCAGGACCATCTTGCTTGAAGGAAATGTGACGTGTCACATGGAGGAGAGTCAGCCGATTTCCACCTTCGGGGTCTTCCGGGACATCACCGATCGGAAAGAGCAGGAAACCCAGCTGAAAAGGGATGCGGAAAAAATCAAGCATTTTGCCTATGCCGTGGCCCATGATCTGAAAAATCCGGCCATCGCCCTGCATGGCATCACCCGGCTGCTGCATAACCGCTACGGCAAAATGTTTGATGACAAGGGGAAAAGCTATTGCTCCCAGGTGCTGCAATCCTCCCAGCTTTTATCAGAACTCGTTGAAAAACTGAATGTTTTTATCGAAACAAAGGAATTCACCATTGATAAAGAAACAGTTCATTTAAACAATATCTTCCGGATTCTGCGTGAAGAGTTCCAGGAAAAATTAAGGGAACGCCATATCACCCTGCAGGTCCCTGACCGTTTCCCGGCAATCACCGGGGATTGCCTCTCGCTGCTGAGGATTTTTAGAAATCTCATCGACAACTCATTAAAATACGGAGGCCCGGCCCTGGACAGTATTGACATTGCCTTCCATGACTCGGAAACCCATCATATTCTCAAATTCAGGGATAACGGCTGCGGCATCCATGCTGATAACCACCAGAAGCTCTTTGATTATTTTGAACGAAAGAAGATCAACAAGAGCATTTCCGGGGCCGGTCTCGGTCTTGCCATAGTCAAGGAGCTGGTTGAGCAGCATGGGGGCAAAGTCCTGCTGGAATCCGTTCCCGGCCAGGGAACGACCTTCACCATCACCATCGCGAAGCAGCTGTGATCTGCCGCTGCAAAAAAAAACGTGAGCAAATCAAGCTGCTTCCGGGGTCATGATTGCCAGGAGCTGCCATGCCGGTCAAGATAGGAGTGCAGGGAGGACGAGGCAGTTTTAATGACCAGGCCGTCAATTTTTACCTTCAGACGCACCATGTCAGCCCCTGGGAGGTCGTTTATCTCCATACCACCGAAGCGGTCCTGCGGGCCTTAGCCGCCAAGGAAATTGATTACGGGCAATTCGCCCTTTACAACAGCCGCGGGGGTGTGGTCGAGGAAACCATGCAGGCGATCGGGCACCATCGCTTCCAGGTAGTTGACTGGTACTCCATACCGGTCATCCATCATCTCATGTGCCGGCAGGACGCGGACATCATCGGCATTGCCACCATCATGACCCATCCCCAGGTCCTCAGCCAGTGCCGGGCAACTTTACGGGAAAGATACCCGCATCTTCGTCTGGCCCAGGGGGAGGGAGACATGATCGATCCCGCCCGGGTGGCCGCTGCCCTGCAAAATGGTGAAATTCCCCCTTCGGTTGCCACGCTGGGGTGTCAAGCAATCGCCAACGTTTACGGCTTGAAAATCATTGACAGCGGCCTGCAGGATGGCGGGATCAACGAGACCACCTTTTTACTTGTTTCCGGGCCGGGGCCAGGTTGTCTGAAGTTGCAGAAAAAAAGGAACAGCGGGGCAGGAAAATAAGGGGGGAATTGCTTATTGCGCCAGGGGCATGACGCATTCAAGTAACTTGTTGATAACCACCGGCTTGGCGATGAAACCGTCCATGCCGGCCCTTTTACAATACTCTTCGGGATTGATCAAGGTACAGCCTGATATGGCGAAAATCGGCGTATATGACCGCTCATTCTCTTTTTCTCGCTGGCGGATGATGCGCGTTGCCTGCAGACCATCCATTTCAGGCATCTCGATGTCCATGAGGATGGCATTAAAATCCTCATTCTCCCATTTTTCAATGGCATCTTTGCCGTTCACCGCCTCTTCGCAGTCCAGATCATAGTATCTGAACAGATCTTTCAGAAAGGAGCGGATCAGGTATTGATCATCGACTATCAGAAATCGTTTCGGCATAATAACGTACATGAATTTCCGCCTTGCTGCATGGTAAAGGCTGCGATGTTTTTCATGCGGAATAACATCTTCTCGTCCCGATGATAACCTTGCTGATTTTCCAGTTCTTCCTGCTGTCGGACAGATGGTGCTTGGTGATGGCCACGATGGGTTCCGGGCTCACCTGCGGGGGATCGACAAAATCAGCAAACATGTCAGGTTCGTTCATCGCCTCGTTGATCTCCGGATCGGACAGCTCAATTTCCAGCAGGATATCCTCAATATTTCCGTCAAAGGATTGCGGCACATGGCTCTGAGCAGTCGAATACAGGTCACCTTTGCCTTCCATGCGCAGCAGATCAATGAGGAAACGTTGTCCTATTTCTTTTTCATCAACTATCATGATCTTCTTGTCCTCAGATTAAGGTGAATAATGCCTAACCATCTCATTTTCTTCCTCTTTATATGGAAGTTTCATGCCAGGGCCGCTTATGGCGCGAGAAATAGGAAAAAAGAGACCTCGGACACAAAAAAACAGCATTTTTACCGGCTGGAATCAACTTGGGTGGCTGTCGGCAATCATGCTACCCATGCAGGATATCATGACAGCTGCCGGGCCAATGGGGGGGGGAAAGCAGTGGATACCCATTTCATGGCAAGGGGCAGACGGGCAAAGGAAGGAATTATGGACAGCGCAATTTTTCCTGCGGGGCGAGGCGGGGCCGGTCAGTTGCCGTCCGGAGAAGACTGGGGCAAGGAGATGGCATTGTTGCGGATAAACTGACTGAGTGACTGGCGGGTGAGCCCGATCAGCCGGGCTGCGATGCTGATATTGCCGCCGGACCTCCTCAGGGCCTCCTCGGCCAGCCGGCACCGCACCTCTTTCATGGATGGCAGCTCGTCACCGAAACAGACACTGGGTTCGCAGTCCGGCTTGCCTTTGCCGGTTTTTGCCTCACTGAGACCCATGTTGCCGGCAAACGACCCGAGACCCAGAACCGCCCCCTGCTGCCGGCTCACCGCATCAAATATCATGGCCTTGAGCTCCCGGATATTGCCGGGAAAAGAATAAGTTGCCAGCAGGGTATACAGCTCGGCAGGCAAACTGAGCTGCTTTTTGCCGAACTCCGTTGCCGCGAGCGTAACGAAATGGGGGACAAGCAGCGGCAGATCATCAAGCCGGCTGCGCAAGGGCGGCAGATGCACATGATGGGCGTTCAGCCTGAAGTACAGGTCCTTCCTGAAGGTGCCGCCCAAGAGCATTTCCTCGATATTGCGGTTGGTGGCGACGATAATGCGGGCATCACTGGTCTGGGGGGTATCCGCCCCCAGCGGGTAAAATTCCTTCTCCTGCAGCAGACGCAGCAGCTTGACCTGCGATTTCAGGCTGAGGTCGCCGATTTCGTCAAGAAAAAGAGAGCCGGAGGCAGCCTTGATGATCTGCCCTTCCCTGCTGGTCGCCGCTCCGGTATAGGCCCCTCTGACATGGCCGAACAGGGTGTCGGCGAAAACGTCATCATCAATGCCAGCCACGTTTACGGCAACAAAACGGCCGTCTCTGCCGCTTGCCCGGTGCACGGCCCGGGCGGCCAGCTCTTTGCCCACCCCTGTTTCGCCGCTGATGAGCACCGGCTGGGCGCTGGGGCCTATCTGCTCAATGTAATGAAAGATGTTCAGAACTTCCCGGTTAGCGGTAATGGAGTCATAAAATAAATCAGGATTCCTGGGCAGGCTGTCCTGCTCCTTGCCGCGCAGGGCCTCATTTTCCCGGCGCAGCTCCCGCACCTCCATGGCGCTTCTGATGCATGCCAGCAGACGGCCCGTGCTGAGCGGCTTGGTGATATAGTCAAAGGCCCCTTTTTTCATGCAGCCCACCACCATGTCGACGGAGTCCGTGGCCGTGGCCATGATGACCGGCAGATGGGGATAATGGGAAACAATCTCCTGCAGCAGCTCGTCACCCCGCATATGGGGCATGGTGATATCAAGAAGCACCAGTGAGGCTTCGCCCTCATGAAGCCGGGGAAGCACCTCGCGGCTGTCGTTGATGGCAATGACATTGTTGTAGCCGTTGATGGTGAGGGTCCGGGCCACGGCCTTGGCAACCCCTTCATCGTCGTCCACAAGGACAATCGGCCGGTCCGGATGGAGCAGTTCTTTCATGTTCCCGGCAACCCTCCTGGTTTCATATCTCAACCTCCAACATTATAACACAAGTCTCAGGCAATGCGATCGGCAATTTCCACGGGAATGACCACCCTGAAGGTCGCCCCTTCGCCCTCGCTGCTTTCAATGTCCAGATGAAAATTCAATTCCCTGATGAGGCCGAGGGTGACCGAAAGGCCGAGCCCGGTGCCCTCCCCCACCTCCTTGGTAGTAAAAAAAGGCTCAAGGCAACGCTTCTGCACTTCCTGGTTCATGCCGATGCCGTTGTCCTTCACCTCGAGGATGATAACCTGGTTGGAGGTTGTTTCCGATTTGCTAAAGTGCAAGGCGGCAAGCTCATCGGCCGTGATATCCTTATAGCTAAGCGAGACGGAGATCTTTTTTTCAAAGGCGGGGTCCCGCTGCTGCTTCTTTTCCACGGCGTAACGGGCATTTGACAGCAGATTGACGATGATCTGCTCGAATTTCTGGCTGTCGGTTCGCACCTGGGGCAGATCAGCGCTGACGAATTCGCTGTAGTCAATCATGTGCAGGCGGAACTGCTCCTTGAAAAAGCTCATGGCCTCCTGCAGCGGCCATTGCAGGCTGACCTTTTTCCAGTTACCGGACGACGCCCGGGAAAAGGAGCGCATGCTGTTGATGATGTTGGTTATTTTCTTGACGTGCGCCCGCATCTCACCGGCAGCTTCGGCGGCGGGGCTATGGGGATCATGTTTGTCAAAATAGCTTTTGCAGGTCTCGGCCCCGAGATTGATGACGGTGAGCGGCTGATGAATCTCATGGCCGATGCCGGATGCCATCTCGCCCAGGGCGGTCAGTCTGCCGGCATGGGCGAGATGGGCCTGATGGGCGGCAAGACTGTGTTCAATATTCTCCCGCAGGATTGCCGTGCCGATCAGGCTTGCCGCCGTTTTCAGGGCGTCAAGCTCCGGCGCCGGCCATTCCCTCTCGTGCAGGCAATCCTCAAAACCGATCAAGCCCCAGCAAGCCTCATTGACCATGATGGGGGCGACCGCAATTGATTTGATGTGATGGCGTAGCAGGAACGAGACGATATCCTTCTCGGCAAAGGTGGCGACATTGCCGCATACCAGCTCGCCCCGCATGAAGGCCTGCCGCCAGCTGTCGAAATGATGCTCCCGGTAGGAGAGAGGTGACGGCAGGGGTTCCTGGATCTCCGGCGGCGTTCCCTCGGCCGCGACCCAGCGGAATCGCGGGTTGATCAGCAGTTCGCCGCTGTCGTCCACATAATGCTGCATGACGTGAATGCGGCTCATGCCCGTCACCATGCCCATCCTGCCCATCAGCTCCTCAATATAGTGCTGCCAGTCCCTGTTCAGCAGCAGTGCCCTGGCCATGTCATTGACCGCGGCGAGAACCATGTCCCGCCTCAGCAGAATGGCCTCCAGCCGTTTACGCCGTGTGACATCGGTCTCAAGCTGACTGTTTCTTTCGTTCAGTTCCCTGAGCAGGCGCTTGTTTTCCTTGGTCAGCAGATATATTTCCCCTGCCTTGTGCAGCAGTTGCAGGAGTTCGGCCTCTTCCCAGGGCTTGATGATATAATGGTATATTTTCCCCTTGTTGATTGAATCGAGAATGTCGGCGACATCGGTATAGGCGGTGAGAATGATGCGCACAGCGTCTGGTTCCAGGTCCTTGATCTTCCTGAGCAGCTCAACGCCGGTCATGCGGGGCATGCGCTGATCGGCCACCACAATGGCGATATCCGGCGTATTCTCAAAGATCTCCAGGGCCGCGGGTCCGGATTCGGCGGTAAAAATGGTGAAATAGCGCTTGAAGGCGATGGAAAAGTTGATCAGATTGGCCTTTTCATCATCCACATAAAGAATCTTCAGTTTATCCAAAATATCCCCTCCACTGGCCGATGAGACGACATCGGCATTGCTCTGTGGTACAATTTTTATTTTTTAATAACAAATTGCCTTACAATTATCAACCCTCTCGCTCAGCCGGAAAGATGGGCGGGGAGAGAGGGAGAATCACTTCAAAAACCGTGCCCTGGCCGATCTTGCTTTCCACGTTGATCCTGCCGCTGTGCTGCTTGATGATATCATAGGATATGCCGAGCCCCAGCCCGCTTCCCCGGCCCACCTCCTTGGTGGTGAAAAAGGGGTCGAAGATCCGGTGGATAATGTCCTGTTCAATGCCGCAGCCGGTATCGGTAAAGCGCACATGGGCCTGGCCATCCTCCTGCCAGGTCCTGATGGTCAAGGTGCCCTTGCCGCTCATGGCCTGGGCGGCGTTCTGCATGATATTGAGGAAAACCTGGCTGATCCGGCCGGCAAGACAGGTCACCGGCTCAAGCTTGTCGAATTCCTTTCTGATCTCGACCCCTTTCAGCAGTTTGCCGTCAATAAAGGGGATGGTGGAATCGATGATACTATGGATATCAGCTGGCTGGAACTTCTCCGCCCCCTGCCTGGTGAAGATCTTCAGGTCCTTGATGATGCGGGTGGTGCGCGTCGTCCCTTCCTCGATATTGGCCAGCAGCTGCTCAAAGGTGGCAAAAAGCCCGGCAAAATCAAGGTCGTTTTTCAGGGAGCGGATCGCTGTGATATTTCTGTCACGATCATCCGCGTCCCGCACCTGCTCAAGCTCCTCGTAACTTGCCAGCAGCTCCTTGAGATCCCCCAGCAATCTTTTGACCGAGGGCAGGGCCCCGGAAATAAAATTGACGCTGTTGTTGATCTCATGGGCCACCCCGGCCACCATCTGCCCCATGGCCGCCATTTTTTCCGACTGGATCAGCTGCTGCTGCGCCTCCTGCAGTTTCACCAGGGTCTGCGAAAGTTTCAGGTTGGCGCTCTCCAACTGGAGCTGGCGGTCGGAAAGCTCCTTGGTCCGATCGGCAACCTTCACCTCAAGTCCGTCCTTGAGTTCCTTGATGGTCTCAAAGGACCGCTCCAGCTCCTGGAGCATGCCGCCGTAGGTCTCGGAAAGAAGACTGAGATCATCGCCCACCCCGGCTCCCCCGGTGTTTTCCTTGACCTTTTTCAGGATGGCGCTGAGCGGTCTGGTCATCCGGCGGACCACAACAAAGGACATGGCGATGCCCAGGCTGAGAAAGATGACGACAATGGCGCCGGTGTTAACCAGGATTTGCCGGACCCCTGCACTGAAAGACTGCTTTGAGATGACCAGGGCCGCATAACCGATCAGTTCCCGCGCCGGAGGTTCATCCTCCATCTCGAAAAAAAGGGCTTCATCATTGCCGGTGGCCGCATTGGAATAAATGGGCCACCAGAAGATGAAGCTGTTTTCCGTCTGCCAGTGCATCTCGCCGGCGGTCTGGACGTTGGTTAAGATAGCGGCCAGATACTGCGGATTATCCACAAGCCGGGACAGTGAATTTTCCTGTTTTTCCCGGCGGAAAAGCATGGCCCCGTCATTGTTGAAGATATCCGCCTCCACCACGTCTTCATGGCCCAGGATGGCATTGACCGGCATGATGAAATCCTGCTCGTTTTCGGTAAAAACAGCAAGCCTGACCGACTGGGCCAGCAGTCTGACAAGCGCGAGTCCTTGTTTGATGTTCTCCCGTTCATAGGCCTTTTCCTGGAGCCTGATGAGCAGAAGGTCAAACAGCAAAGCCAGCACCAGGACGACCGCGATCAGCGTGATGCTGATCTTGGCAATAAAACTTTCCCGAATCCTGTGAAACGGCCGCCACCTTTTCATCGCGGCGTTTCTTCAGTGATGGGAAGCTGCAGTTTTCTGGCGGCCGTGGGATTGACAATGGTTTTCACCCGGGAGATGTCCATGGGCGGCACGGTGCTCACCGGTGCGCCCAGCAGCAGGCGGGCCGCCATGCCAGCCGCCTGCTCGCCCATGGCCTCCAGGTCAAAGGTGACCGCCACGGCGGCCCCGCTTTTGAGATATTTTTCCGAAAAGGCCAGCACCGGCACCTTGTTGGTGAAGGAGAAGAGAAAGTAGCTCTCCAGGGTCTGCGGGTTGGTGACAATGAGATCGGGCAGCAGCCAGATGAGATCCGCCCGGCCGCGCAACTCCTCGAGCCGGGCCGGCACCTCCTTGGTGCTCTGGGCGTTTAAGGCGATAAATTCCAGATCAGGCCTGTCTTTTTTGGCCTGCTGGATATCCATGGCGCTGTGGGCCGTGTTGTAGATCACGCCGATGCGCCGCACGCTGGGCAGCAGCCGGGAAATCTCGGCAAACTGCAGTCTGGCCGGGATGTCCAGGTTGACGCCGGTGATATTGTCCCGGTCTTCGATGATGATATCCGGGGCAACCACCAGGAGATAGATGACGGGTATCCGGGGGATGTCGCGGACAGCCAGCAGGGCATTGCGGCCCAGGGCCAGGATGAGATCCGGCCTGGTCTCCCGGATCTCCTGCTCAACGGCGGACTTGATCGGGCTTTGGCTGATATCAATTTCCCGGAAACGATAGGGCTCGATGGATTTGACCCCGCGGGCGGGCAGGAGATGGGCAAGTTTGTCGCTGAAGGCCCGGACCACCTGGGCCATGGGCGGTTCATCGGCGCTTTTCACCACCATAATCTCATAGGACAGGGCCGGGCGGGCCGCGGCGAGCACAATGAGCATGATGAGGATTAGCGTTTTTTTCATAGGTGGGCGATATGTTTTTACCTGACAGATTAACCGGTCTTTTTTGCAACTGCAACCCCGCTACGCTGTGAAAACATTTCAATTAGTATGCCATTTGACTGATATTACATAAATTATCATTGGACTTGACATGTTGTCGCATGGTAGCTTTTAATAACTGTATCATGAAGACGGGACACAGCTTTTTTTACTATAACATGTCCATAGAGCAAATGATGATAAAAAAGATGCCAACCCATTTTTTCCGCGCGACTTTTCCCGCCCTGCTGGCCGTGACCTTTTCCGCCCCGCCGTTGCTGGCGGCCGGCGAACCGGCGGCCAGCAACGGCGACCCCCTGTCACTCTATTTTGACCAGGACGCAACCGAACAAACCACCACCCGGGCACCCAAACCCCTGTCCCAGGTGGCGGAAAACGTCAGCATCATCACCGCGGACGAGATCGAGAAAATGCACGCCCGTACCCTGGCCGAGGTGCTGGACCGCCAGGCCGGCCTGTTTGTCATGTTCTTCGGCAGGGATTTTTTCGGCAATGACCTGACGCGGGTCCTGGCCAGCCGGGAGCAGCATGTGCTCTTTCTGCTGGACGGGATGCGCATCAACCTGAATTCCAGCGGGGCCGCCATCAGCAACTTCATCCCGGTCACCATCATCAAACGCATCGAGATCATCAAGGGCCCGGCCTCCTCATCCTGGGGCTCGTCCCTGGGCGGGGTGGTCAATATCATCACCAAGGATACCGGCAGATCTCTCTCCCCCACCGGCAGCGCCCGCGCCAGCTATGGCGAGGGAGACAGCCGGGATGTGGCGGCCGAGGTGGCCGGCGGCAGCGAAAAAATCGGCTACTATCTCGCCGGCTCCAACATCGACTCCAACGGCCTCAAGGTCGACCGGTACGCGGAGCGGGACACCGCCTACGGCAAGGTGCAGGTGCAGTTGCCCCACAACTCCACCCTCACCGCCGCGGCCGGCTACAGCGACCCTTTCTATAAAACCCTGAACTGGAGCGATGGCTGGGACATCGCCGGGCTTAACCTGTACGAGGAGATCGATCACCGCAACTTCTGGGGCACCCTGTTCCTTGACACCGAACTGACCAACAAGCTGAGCCTGCATCTCGCCCTCCAGCGCTTTGAAAACGACTTTGCCCATGACCTTTTTTCCCTGGGCAGCGGCCCGGGCAGAGCCCAGGGCGATCTCATCTATGGCGAGCAGTGGGATGACGCTGCAAACAGCTTTGCCAGCCGCCTCACCTGGGCGGAGGAGACTTTCACCGCCAATTTCGGCTTTGAGTCAAGCCGCAGCGAAATGGACTATGAGAGCACCCTGGGCAGCTATTTCAACGGACCCTCCACCTTCACCGCCGATACGGAACAGGAGGAGCGCCGCGGTTTCTATGCCAACGCCACCTTTGCCCTGGGCCGCTTCGCCCTGACCCCTGGCCTGCGCTATGACTATAACGCCAACTCGGAGGAATTCCTCAGCCCATCCCTGGGCGCCACCTGCCAGCTGGCCAAGGACACCCTGCTGCGCGCCTCAATCGCCAGGGGCTTTTCCGCCCCCTATCTCTCCGCCTCCGCCCATTCTCCCGACCTGGAGGCGGAGACCATCTGGGCCTACCAGGCCGGGGTGGAAACCGGCCGCATCCCCTACGTCTTGCTCAAATGCACCCTGTTCCACCAGAAGGTGGAGGACGCCTGGTATACCGACGTTAATCCTCCCTGGCCCAATGCCGGCACCATCCGCTGGAACGGGGCGGAGCTTGAGGCAAAGACCGTGGAGTTTCACGGCCTGCGGCTCACCACCAATTTCACCCTGGTCATCGAGGACAGCATGGGTGACGGCTCTGAAGACCGGGAAAACGATGAAACCTATGTGGCCAATGTCATCGCCGACTACACCAATCACGATCAGGGCTGGCGGGCCGAACTGGCGGGCCATTATTACTGGATGAACAGGTCAGTGAAAAACGAGAAGCCCCACTATGACGATTTCCTGTGGGACGCCCTGCTCAGCAAGGATCTCACCCTGGCTGGGGTGGCGGCCGAGGTCTATGTCAAGGCCCATAACCTTTTCAACGCCAGCCAGTACTTTGACTATGAATACCCCAACCCGGACCGCTGGGTGGAGGCGGGCGTTGTCGTGCGCTTCTGATTTATTTTCCGTCTTCTTCGTGCTTTACTTTTGTGTGGAGCAACATGGCCGCTTCTTTCAATAAACTCATTCATGAACAAGGAGGGAAAAATGAAAAAAAAGATCACCATTCTTAACAAAGGCAAAAACGTGCAGGCAGTGGCTTCCTTGGAAGGCTGCTGCTTGGGTAAGCCTTCCGCCACGAAATAAGGCCTGTGGATGTACACCTTTCCCGGGAGAGCTGCGGCTCTCCTTTTTTTTGCCTGGAGAAAGTCATGCGGTTAACCCCCTATGTAACCATATGCCGGCACCCCGCCATGCCCGGCCAGGTCCTGCTTTTCGCCGCCCGGACCGGGGCCCTGATTCTGCTCTCCGATGAGGATTTTAGCGCCTTACAGAGCGGCCAGGCCGCGGAGGAGGAGATCGCCTCGCTCACCGGCATGGGCTTTCTCGTGGCCGACATTGACACCGAACAACGGCAGGTCCTGCACTACATGGATGACATCAACCGGCTCAACCCGAACCTGACCCTGGCCATCGTGCTGGGCATGGAGTGCAACTTCGCCTGCCGCTACTGTTTCGAAGGCGGCCAGAAGGGCGGCAAGGCCATGGATGACGCCACGGCCGACCAGTTGGTCAGCTTTATCAAACAGCGCTTCGGGCCGAACAAGAAAAAACTGCTGCTGCAGATCTACGGCGGCGAACCCCTGCTCTACCGCAAACGCCTCGTTTCCCTGGCCCGGCGGCTCAAACCCTTTGTCGAGGGGCGCGGGGCCGAACTCAAGATCGACCTGGTGTCCAACGGCTCCCTGCTCACCAGACAGGTGGTGGAGGAATTGAACGACTGGGGCCTGGACGGCGTCAAGGTGACCCTCGACGGCCTGCCGGACAATCACAACCATTTCCGGCCTTTCAAATCAGGCCGGGGGAGTTTTGCGGTCATTATCCGCAACCTGCAACAGGTCTGCGGCCTGACCCATATCCGCCTTGGGGGCAATTACACCAATGAGACGTACAGGCAGTTCGGCCCGCTGCTTGACCTGATGGCCGGCCACGGCCTGACCCCGGACAAAATCGAGCATGTCAACTTCAATATCGTCATGCAGGTGCAGGACCGGATCAGCGCCAATGCCTATCACGGCGGCTGCGCCACCATCAATGAGCCCTGGCTGCGGGAGGCGGCGCTGCACGTGCGGGAGGAGGTTTACCGGCGGGGCTACACCGTGCCGGAGCTGGGTCCCCAGCCCTGCGCCGTGGAGATTGACGATGCCTTGACCGTCCATTACGACGGCAGCCTGTATAAATGCGTCACCTGGATCGGCCACCGGCAGTTTAAGATAGGCGATATCTGGCAGGGGGTGGACGAAACATACCGGCAAACCCACCATCTGTACCACTGGCAAAAGGAGGAAAAATGCCGCCAGTGCCTTTACCTCCCGCTGTGCTTCGGCGGCTGCCGCTACATGGCCTATCAGCGCGACGGCCACATGGGCAAGGTGGACTGCCGCAAACCATTCCTGGACGCCACCCTGGAGGCCATGCTCCTGCAGGATGTGCGCTACCGCTACGGCTATGGATGCTGATTTTTGGTTTCAGGTGCGGGGCAGGCTGTTGAAAAGTCCCGTCCGGGCTGATACGGGGTCAGGTTGAGGCGCCGAATGCCCATTGACGATTTTTTTATCGTGGGGTGTCTTCAGTGATGGGAAGCTGCAGTTTGCCGGCGACGGTGGGGTTGACAATGGTTTTTCCCCGGGCGATGTCCACGGCTGGCACGGCGCTCACCGGTGCGCCCAGCAGCAGGCGGGCCGCCATGCCAGCCGCCTGCTCGCCCAGGGCCTCCGGGTCAAAGGTGACCACCACGGCGGCCCCGCTTTTGAGATATTTTTCCGAAAAGGCCAGCAAGGGTGCAACCGAGCAAACCACCACCCGGGCCGCCAAACCCCTGTCCCAGGTGGCGGAAAACGTCAGCATCATCACCGCCGAGGAAATTGAAAGGATGCAGGCCCATACAACGGCCGAGGTGCTGGACAGGATTCCCGGCATCTACATGAACACCAACGGCCGGGACTTCGGCATGACCGCCTCGATGACGATACAGGCCTCGAAATATGAAGATGTGCTGGTGCTGGTGGACGGCATGGACTGGAATTTCCTGGCCGGCGGCAGTGCCAACCTGAACACCATTCCCGTGGCCATCATCAAACGCATTGAGATAATCAAGGGTCCGGGCTCGGCCACCTGGGGATCGGCCCTGGGCGGGGTGGTCAACATCATCACCAAGGACACCGGGGGCGGAAAGTCCACGGGCAGCCTTTCCTCGTCTCTTGGGGAAAGAGACACCGCGGACAGCCGTTTCGAACTGAGCGGCGTCACAGAGCCGGTCAGCTACTATGTCTTCGGCGGCAAGCAGCGCTCCGACGGCCTGCGCAATGACCGCGACTTTGACAACCATATGCTGTTTGCCAAGGCTGCCCTGCCCACGGGTTCGTCTTTGAAGCTTGACCTGAGCTCCGGTTACAGCGAACCCCATGTCAATTACGGCGACCTGGCAGGGGGCGGCATCTTGGCCGAGGAAGTGGATCGGGCCTTCTGGACCAAGCTGAATGCGGATGCGCTTCTCAGCGACACCCTCACCTTTTATGGCTCAATCTCCACCTACGACCAGAAATTCGCCCTGCAACTCGACGAGGACGGCTCCTATGGCCCCCTTGGCGATCTTTACCAAAATACCGTTTATGACGAGAAAAAAACAGGGGCCAATGGCCGGCTGGTCTGGTTGCACGATCGGCACACCGTGGTCAGCGGTATCGACTATCTCCGGGGTGAGGTGGATGGCACCCTGGAGTCCGGGGACTTCCTGGTCAACTATCTCCATTACCCCCCGGTTTTTCGTGATTTCGGCGGCATTGACAAGACCGCCGTGTATGTCAATGACACCATTCTCCTTGGTGATTTCACCGTTACCCCCGGCCTCCGCCATGACCGCAACTCCATCACCGAGTCCTTTACCAGCCCGAGCCTGGGCATCACCTGCCAGCTTAACCAGACAACCCTGCTGCGGGCCGTGGCGGCCAGGGGCTTCACCCTGCCCAGCCTGGGAGACACAACTCTAAACGGCCCTTATTACGACCCCAACCCGGACCTCAAACCGGAAAAGGTCGACTCCCTGCAGGCCGGTTTTGAGACCACCGCCATCACCTACCTGTGGTTCAAGGCCACCTACTTCGAACACCGGGTAGAAGACGCTTTTAGGGGAATCATCAACCCTGATACGGGTAACGGTATACGTATCAATGAAGACAAGCAGCGCCGCCAGGGCTTTGAGCTGGAAGCAAAGACCGTCCCCTTTTACAACCTCTCCCTGCAGGCCGATTTCAGCTATGTGCATCTCAACAACTACGGCAGCTACGACAACACAAGTGAATACGCGAGTAACCTGGCGCTGCTCTATGACAGCGGCACCATTGCCGCGGGCCTTTACGGCCACTATATCTGGTACGATGCTCAGGTATCGGACGCCGATGACTTTATCTGGGACGTGACCATCCGCAAACGCTTTGCCCTTTCGGCCTCGCTGGCCATGGATCTCTTTGCCAGCGGCCACAATATCCTTAACGGCACCCAGGAAAGTGACAGGGACAACTACCCGTGCGTGGCGCGCTGGCTGGAAGCGGGCCTGCGTTTTCACTTCTAGATGCCAGGCTAATAACCGCGGTGATACATTACGGCTGAACCCAGCAAAAAAGGCCCCTGTACCCCAGGGTTTACTCACTGAACCATTTTTACAAAGGAGGTTTTGATGGCAAGCGAGATCATTATTGTTTTTGAAAGCGGCCAGGATGACCAGGAAATCGCGGAAACAACCACCTGCTGCACAAATGCCCAGGCTCCCCTGAGAATTACATCCTAATGCTGACCCATGGTGATTCAGGCAGGGGGCCGGCCGGCCCCCTGCCTCTTTTTTTAAGCTGAAACCCTAGCCAATGGCCTTATCCCACTATCTCAAGCTCTTTGCCTGGCCGGAAAATCCCCAGCAATGGCTGGCCTACTCCACTAGGCGGGGGGCCTATGCCCTGCTGCCCGGCGAACTGGTCGCCGCCCTGCAGCAGGGCCGGGCCGTGCCGCCGGACACCATGGCTCTTCTTGAGAAACTGGCCTTTGTCACCGCTGACAGCAATCAGGAGAGGGAGGATGTTTTTTCCTTCAACCAGCGGTTGAACAACCTTTCCACCATTCTTTCCCTGGCCGTCATTGTCAATATGGATTGCAATTTCCAGTGTCGCTACTGTTACGAGGGAACGCAGAAAGACAAGCTTTACATGACGGACAAGACCGCGGAGCAGGTTGTGGCCTTTATCAGAGAGCGGACCGGGCCGCGGATCAAAAAAGTCATCCTGGATTTTTATGGCGGGGAGCCTCTGTTAAGCGGCAAGCGGATTATCTCTCTTGCCGCCGCGCTGCAACCCTGTTTACAGGAACAGGGTGTCGCCCTGGAACTCACCCTGGTGACAAACGGTTCGCAGCTGACCGCCAGAGCAGTCAACGAGTTGCTACCATGGGGCCTGACCAGCTGCAAGGTGACCCTGGACGGCCCGGCCCATAACCATAACACCTTCCGGCCCTTTAAAAACGGCGCGCCAAGCTATGAGCTGATTGTCCGCAACATCAAGGAGTGCTGCGAGCTGACCAGAATCGGCATTGGCGGCAATTTCACCAGGGACAATTACCACCTGTTCCCGCAGCTGATGGACGACCTGCAAGAGCAGGGCTTAACCCCGGCCAAACTGGCAATGGTGAAATTTGATCCGGTGCAGCAGACCAGCGACATATTTGCCGACCTGCGGTTCTGCGGCGGCTGCGCTTCCATAGAAGAGCCGTGGCTGGCCGAGGCCTCCCTGCTGCTGCGCGAGGAAATCCTGAAAAGAGGCTACCACACCCCGAAAATCAGCCCCACCACCTGCATGGTGGACATGGACAACAGCCTCACCATCCACTATGACGGTACCCTTTACAAGTGCGTGGGCATGATCGGCCACAGGGAATACGCCTGCGGCGATATCTGGTCCGGCATGAAGGAGTACCGCCAGCAGTATCACCTTGACCACTGGCGAAAAGAGGAAAAATGCCGGGAGTGTGTTTACCTGCCCCTGTGCTTCGGGGGCTGCCGGTTCATGGCCTTTCAGCGGGACGGCCACATGGGCAAGGTGGACTGCCGTAAAGACTTCCTGGACGCCACCCTGGAGGCCATGCTCCTGCAGGATGTACGCTACAGGCATGGCCAGGCGTCGTAGGAGCGGGCCGTGCCCGCGACCATTAGAATTCAGGCGCACAAGGCAATCGCGGGCATGGCCCGCTCCTACGGTGGTTATTGAAAATTGTAGTATTATCAGCGCATTAGCAATGTACGGGCACGCTTTCCGGGGCTTACTGGGTGATCTTGCGCCACACCGGCAGCTCGCCGCTCAATTTGACGAAACGGGGATCAGAAAAAATATCCTCGCTCATCTTGCGGTTGGCGATGAGGATGGCGCCGGGCCGCATCCTGTCCTCGATCATCCGTTCAAAGCGCCTTTCGTCATCGCCGTTGGCCAGGGGCCGGAAGTAATAGATGACATCAAAACGGCCGTAATCATCGTAGCGCCACAGGTCATCCTGGGTGGCCCGGTCGCTGCCCATGAGCTTTTGGGCGATCCGCAGGGGGTATTCATCCTTTTCAAAACCAAAAACATCAAACTCCATCTGCTCGGCAAACAGCATGACATTGCCGATGCCGCAGCCGATATCAAGCAGGGTGAACGGCGCCTGCCGGGGCGCATTCTCCTTGAGATACCTGGCGGCAAAGCGGAGCTGGTCAAAGAGCTGCCTGGTGTCCATGGGCACGAAGGGATATTCGTTGGCCGTGTCGTTTTTTGAGTATTTCTGCGAATCCCTGGTATAAAAACCGATAAAACGGTTGATGATGCCAAAAAAAATATCGCGGGTCTCTTCTTCTTCCTTCATTGCGGGAAAATCCATCTGCTGCTCCTGGCCGGTGAGATGTCATCTGTTGAAATATTGGCCGGTTTAGGTTATTTAGTCTTATTAGTCGAACCAGTGAGACCAACCAGACCAGTCAGCCTAATAACATTTCACATAAAACAAAAGGATTAATTCATGGCAGAACAAAATGACATCATCGCCAAAATGGACACCACCAAAGGCACCATCAATCTGAAACTCTTTGCCGACATCGTGCCGCTCACCGTGGCAAGTTTTGTCAACCTGGCTAAAAGGGGTTTTTATGACGGCCTCAGCTTCCACCGGGTTATCAAGGACTTCATGGTCCAGGGCGGCTGCCCGCTGGGCACCGGGACCGGCGAACCGGGCTACCGTTTTGAAGATGAGTTTGACCGGCGGCTGCTGCACGACGAGCCGGGCAAGCTCTCCATGGCCAACGCCGGCCCCAAGACCAACGGCAGCCAGTTTTTCATCACCCATGTCCCCTGCCCCTGGCTTGACGGCAAGCACGCGGTTTTCGGCGCCGTGGTCAGTCAAACCGACATGGACGTGGTCAACGCCATCGCCCAAGGCGACAAGATCAACTCCGTTACCATCGAGGGCGACACCACCGCGCTCTACAGCAAGATGCAGGCGCGTATCGACCAGTGGAACAAGGCCCTGGACCTTAACCATCCCCATCTGAAAAAAGCATGAAACCATGACCACTGCAATCGGCAAAACCCTGGCCCAGACCAGCTTTGACGAGCTGCTGGCGGAATCCACCCGCATCCACGGCCATATCTGCGCCGGCCAGGTGATCGGGGTGAGAATGGCCATGATCGGCCTGCGGGAGATCGGCATTGCCGACCCCAGGGGGACGGAGCGCAAAAGTCTCTATGTGCTGGTGGAGATTGACCGCTGCGCCACCGATGCCATCCAGTCGGTGACCGGCTGCAGCCTGGGCAAACGCTCGCTCAAGTGGCTCGATCACGGCGTCATGGCCGCCACCTTTGTCAACCTGGGCACGGGCAAGGCGGTGCGCATCACCGCTAGAGAAGAATCCCGCGAGCTGGCCAAAAAGTACAGCCCGGAGGTGGAAGGCAAGTACAAACAGCAGCTTGAGGCCTATCGCGTGATGCCCGAGGAGGAGCTTTTCACCATCCAGCCGGTGTCCCTCACTATCCCGGCATGCGACTTGCCCGGCCGGCCCACGCAACGGGTACAATGCCAGGACTGCGGGGACTGGGTGCAGGATTGCCGGGAGGTGGTGCGGGACGGCCGGACACTATGCAAGGGCTGCGCCTTGGGCCGCTATTATCACCCCCTGGGATAAAAGACATTATGCCGGCAAAGACAATACCAGTTGATCAGGCGGTGGGCATGGTCCTGCCCCATGATATCACCGAAATCAGAGCGGCAGGCGCGGACAGCGGGGCATTCAAGGGGCCGGCCTTTAAAAAGGGCCATATCATCAGGCCGGAGGATGTGGAGCACCTGCGCAGGCTCGGCAAGGAGCGGATCTACCTCCTCACCCTTGACGAAAACGAGATCCACGAAAATGAGGCGGCGCGGCTGATGGCCGACGCCATGGCCGGAGATGGCGTGGTCACCTCCGGACGGCCCACGGAAGGCAAACTCAGCCTGCTGGCCGCCCATGACGGGCTGCTCAAGGTAAACATCGAGGCCCTGTATCGTTTCAACCTGCTGGGCGAGGTGATGTGCGCCACCCTGCACGACAACACCCCGGTCAGCAAGGGCGAGCAGGTGGCGGCCACCCGGCTGATCCCGCTGATTGCCGAACGGCGGCTGGTGGAACAGGCCGCGGCCATTGCCCGGGATGCCGGAGGGCTGCTGCAGGTGAGGCAACTGCGGGCGGCCAGGGCCGGGCTGGTGATCACCGGCAGCGAGGTCTTTCATGGACGGATCAAGGATTCCTTTGCGCCGGTTCTGCAGGACAAGCTCGGCAAACTCGGCTCCAAGGTGGTCAAGGTGGCCTTTGCCCCGGATGACGCCAAGCTGATTGCCGCCGAGATCACAGCCTGCATAAAGGAAGAAGAGGCGGATCTCATTATCACCAGCGGCGGCATGTCGGTTGATCCGGATGATGTGACCAGGGCCGGCATAATAAAAGCCGGGGCCACGGACATCTGCTACGGCACCCCGGTGCTGCCCGGCGCCATGTTTCTCACCGGCAGAATAGGTCAGGTGCCGGTGCTGGCCCTGCCGGCCTGCGGCATGTTCCACAAGATTACCGTTTTTGATCTGATCCTGCCCCGGGTGCTGTGCGGCGAGACCATCACCAGGGAGGACATGGCCCGCCTGGGACATGGGGGGCTGTGCCGTAACTGCAAAAGCTGCCAGTATCCGGTGTGCGGCTTCGGGAAGTGAATTGGTCTTACTGGTCAGACCAGTAAGACCAGCCGACTAATCAGGCCGGATAATCATCCAGGTGCGCATGGCGAGGCGGCCCGTCTTCTTGTCCTTGCCGCTCACCGTCACCCGGTTCACATGGCGCTGCAGGGGACGGTTGTTGTCGATGGAGACGAAACCGCCGTCAACCTTGGCCCGTTGCCAGCCCAAATCAGTCACATAAATCCCCAGGGAGTTCGGTTCATACCTGTCCGGATGGAGCAGGGTCGCGCCGAATCTCTTCACCAGGGCGTTCTTGAGCGGCGCCGGCGGCGGTTCCATCACCGTCACCGGCATGTCGATGCGGTTCAGCACCTCGGCAAAATGCTTCATGGTGCTCCACTCATTGCCGAGAATCGGCTCCCGGGGGATGGAGTTCAGATCCGTCTCCGGGCTGATGGAGCCGGGGTCCTGGCTCATGATGGCCGCATAGCCCAGTTTCCTGGCCTCCTCCTGAACAATGGAGTTGTACTCGCCATAGGGAATGGACAGGATTTTTGCCTGATGCCCCAGCTGCTGCTCAAGGATTTGGGCGCCCTTGGTCAGATCATCCCTGATCCAGGCCCGGTAACCGGCCTCATCAAGCCCTGCGGGCCGGTCGGCCATGCGGTTGTGGGAGTATGAGTGGTCCTGGAATTCACCGCCCTGTTTCTGCACCTCGCGCACCTGATCCCAGGTCATATAGGCCTTGGAGCCGCTGTCAATCCCTTTCACATAGAGGAAAACGGTGAACGGGTAGCCGAAGGACTGGAGGATGGGCCAGGCCACGTCGTAGACGCTGCGGTAGCCGTCGTCAATGGTGATCACCACTGCCTTGTCGGGCAGCGGCGTCTTGTGCTCGATGGCGCTGACCAGATCACTTAGGGCGATGACCTGGTAATTGTTGACCATCAGGTAGGCCAGCTGTTCACGGAACCGCTCGGCGCTGACGTTGGTGGTGGGGTATTTGTTTTCGTCGAAGCGGTGGTAGATCAACACGGTGACGTTGGCACCGGCGGGCTCCCCGGCCCAGGGGACGGACGGCAGAAAAAACGCGAGAAAAAGAATGACAATTAATGCATAACAGAATGGAATAGCGTCTTTTTTAGATTTTCTCATTACTCGACCTCTCAAGAGCGGCAAGATTCACAGGCCTCTCCCGCCGCTGCTGAGAGTTTTGCGCAAGCTCCATGGCGTCAAACCGTTGCAGTTCATTGGTGGCAATAATCTGTTTCACATCCTCGATATAGGAGTCCCGTCTTTCCGAATACAAGAGCAGGCCTTCGGCAATGGCCATGGAGCTTCCGGTGCGGCTGCGCATTTCCCACAGGCCGGTATAAGCCGGATGGCGGTTGATCATCAGCAGGTAGGCGCGCACGGAATCAAGCAGGGTATCGAAGGAAGCCACCTTATGCAGGGAGTCCTTGGCGCGGTTTGCCGGGGTCATGCCCTTATCGCCCCAAGTCCAGATGCCGAAGAGGTTATTGCCTTCCGCGACAAAACGGGAACCGCCCCAGGAGGATTCAAGGGCGCCCTGGGCGAGAATAAGGCTGACCGGCAGCACGTCAACCCTGAGCTGCAGCTTCTCTTTGGAATTGGTGCGGTATTTGCGGACAAGATGCTGCAGAAAATCTATTTCCGCGTCGCTGACATGCTGGGGCCAGACGGTTTCATCATCGAACAGGAGGGCGTCTTCCGTGCTGCCCAGCTTGGCAAGTATGGTCTGCAGGGAGGTTTTCTCCTGGGTAATTTCATTGAGGGCGATGAGGCTGATGGGCAACAGGGTGTTGATAAAGGCCTTTTTCTTGGTCGCCACATCGAGATCATTCATATCCTGGGGAAGATTGACGAATGAGACAGGAGGAACGACGGCATTGTCTCCGATGTCCCACAGGTTTCTGCTGCGCAGATTTTCGAGCAGGTCGGCGGTGGAATCCACCCGGATGGCGTTCACCTTGCCGGCATGGGCGTTTTCGCCGGTTTCTTTATCGGAAACCCTCTGCCCCGCGGGACGACAGGCAACAAGAACCAGGATCAGGCAAAGGCACAGCAAAGCCACCACCACACTGGCGGTCAAGATTTTCTGTGCCGGGGAAATGCCGGGTGGGGGCGGCCCTGCCATGGCCGGCCGGCCGAAGGCGGGAGATCGGCCGCCCAGATCAGCCTTCTTCAGATAGCCGGTGCCGGAAAAATCAATCTTCCGTTTATTTTCATAAAAATTGGCCATAAAACTTATTTCCTGTAATTTAGGAGAGTTATCCGAACCATACCACAGCCGCTGGACCCCTCGATTCGGGGTACTATATATGGTGGAGTTGCAAAAATCAAACTTATTCTTTCCGGCTGCAGGGCGCCTAAAGTATGTAACGAAAAGTTGTCAAAAAAAAATCAACGGGTTAATGATGGGAAATCAAAGTGGAAAATCGCATACCAATTTAATCTTACGGAGGAAAGATATGATTTACCGCCTGCTTGTTTTTTTTCTGCTGCTCTGCCAGCCGTTGGCTTCTCAGGCCGCCGACAGCGCGGCCCAGCCCGGTAAAGGAAAGATTGTCATGGAAACAACCATGGGAACGATCAAAATCGAACTTTTCGATGACAAGGCGCCCATTACCTGCAGCAACTTCCGCCGTTACGTGGGTGAGGGGTTCTTCAACGGCCTTATTTTTCACCGGGTCATTCCCGGCTTTGTCGTGCAGGGCGGCGGTTTTGAGCCGGGCATGAAAAAAAGAAGCACCCATGAGCCTATTGTCAATGAGGCGGACAACGGCCTGAAAAACACCAGGGGTACGCTTTCCATGGCCCGCACCCAGGATATTTACAGCGCCACCAGCCAGTTCTTCATCAATGTGGTGGATAATGCGAGCCTTGACCACCGTGGCAAAACACCGACCGCCTTCGGCTACGCGGTTTTCGCCAGGGTCACTGAGGGCATGGATGTGGTTGATAAGATTGTGGCTACCCCCACCGGCCAGGTAGGGGGGTACGGTGACGTGCCCAAGACCGACGTGGTCATGACCAAGGTATACGAGGAGAAGTAGCGATCAAGCGTTACAACGTTTAAACGCTTAAACGCCCGAACGCTATTTTTTCCCCTCATCGAACAGGGACAGGATCTTGGGGTCCTGTCCCTCATCCTCGCTTTTTTTCTCCGTCAGTTCGTTGATCCGCCGCACCGGCCGGATTGACACCCGTTTTCCTTTGGCGATTGAACCCTTGATGAGAAATTCATCGAAGCAGAAATCCTCATAATTTTTCTTGGCCCTTTTGGACGGCTTGAGGTGGATGCGTATCCTGCTCCCCTCTCCCAGTGACAGGAATTGGATGTGCGACTTGCCGTGCGGCGGGAAAAGATGGTATTCCTTTTCCAGGATGAACTTGGGGCAATGGAACCGCTTGATATAACTCAGCTCCTCTTCGCCATCCAGATAGACCGCATTGAAGACCAGTTTTTCATCAACCGTGCCCACCCAGCACAGATCGGAACCGACAAAGACCTTGTCGGCCACATGGATCACCTTGTAAATGCCGTTGTTGAAGATCAGCAGCAGCTTGTCATACTCAGAGCAGGCAAAGGAACGGTCGCAGTCGGATTTGACCTGATGGCCGAGAAAGCCGCTCTCCCGGTGGTAACCCACGGTGAGATTGGAGAGCGCCACATCCCTGGCCTCCACCTCGGAGAAGGTGGCGATCTCCGTGCGCCGCGGGTAAAGATGGCCGTAAGTCGTAAGCAGCCTGTCCAGGTAGCGCAGGGTGAAGCCCACCATGTCCCGCAGATCCTTTTCCACCTCCCGGGTCCTGTCCTGGATCTCCTTGATGTCCTTGCGTTTTTTGTCAATGTCGTAGCGGGAGATGCGGCGGATGCGGATCTCAAGCAGCCTCTCTATGTCATCCTTGGTCACGTCGCGCAGCAGCCGCTCCCGGGAAGGGGCAAGGGCCTCGTTCACCGTAGCAACCACCAGCCGGTAACTGGTGCATTCCTCGATTTTCTTGTACAGCCGCTCCTCAATAAAGATCTGCTCCAGCAGATGGGCATGCAGTTTTTCCCGCAGGCGGTCCAGTTCGATTCTGAGCTCGGTCTCCAGGTCCGCCTTGAGTTTCGCCGTGTTGTCCAGCAGCAGCTCGGAAACCGAGATATTGACCGGCCGGTTGTTGCGGATGGAGGTCAGATTGGGGCTGATGGGCACCTCGCAGTCGGAAAAGGCGTAGAGCGCCCTGATGGTGTCCTCGGCGTAAATGCCGCGGGCGAGCTTGATCTCGATCTCCACCTCTTCGGCGGTATAATCGTTGATGGAAACAATCTTGATCTTGCCTGATTTGGCCGCCTTCTCAATGCTTTCCATGATGGACAGGGTGGTGGTGGTGTAGGGAATCTCCTTGATGAGAATGGTTTTCTCGTTTTTTTCCACGATGCGCGCCCGGCACCTGATCCTGCCGTTGCCGTCATTGTAGCCGTTGACATCCATGAGCCCGCCCTGAGGAAAATCAGGGTAGATGGCAAAGGGCTCTCCCCGCAGAATCTTTTTCTGGGCCTCCAGCAACTCGCAGAAATTATGGGGCATGATCTTGGTGGCCATGCCCACGGCAATGCCGTCCGCCCCCTGGAGCAGCAGCAATGGGAGCTTGGCCGGCAGCACCACCGGCTCCTGCATGCGGCCGTCATAGGAATCGACAAATTCCGTCAGGTCCTTGTTGAACAGGATTTCCCGGGCCAGGGGGGTGAGACGGCACTCGATATAACGGGCCGCAGAAGGCCCGTCGCCGGTGAAGATGTTGCCGAAGTTGCCCTGTCGTTCGATGAGATAGCCCTTGTTGGCCAGATTGACCAGGGCCCCGAAGATGGACTGGTCGCCGTGGGGATGGAGCTTCATGGTTTCGCCGACCACATTGGCAACCTTGTTGAAGCGGCCGTCATCCATGTTGAACAGGGTCTGCATGATGCGCCGCTGCACCGGCTTCAGGCCGTCGGTCACATCCGGGATGGCCCGTTCCTTGATCACATAGGAGGTGTAGTCCAGAAAATTGGTGTCAAAAAGCTGATGCAGCGATCCGTATTCGGTCAGATTTTCCATATATTTGTCTTACTGGTCTGATTGGTCCGACTCATCAGACTAAATGGGTCATGATGTACTCTTTGCGCACCGGGGTGTTTTTCCCCATGTAAAAAGAGAGCAGCCGGGGCACGTCGCTCAACCGGTCAATGCTCACCTGCTGCAGGCGCATGCCGGGGCCGATGAACTGCTTGAACTCACGGGGCGAGATCTCGCCAAGGCCCTTGAACCTGGTGATCTCCACCCGTTTATCGGCCTTACCCTTGCCGCGCAGTTCCTTTTCCGCCTCGATCTTCTCCTTTTCCGAATAACAGTACCGGGTTTCCTCCTTGTTGCGCACCCGGAAAATCGGGGTCTCCAGAATGTAGACATGGCCCCGTTTGACCAGGTTTTCAAAATAGGTGAGGAAGAAGGTGAGCATCAAATTGCGGATATGCAGGCCGTCCACATCGGCGTCGGTGGCCAGGATCACCTTGTCGTAGCGCAGGCCGCCCACCGAGTCCTCGATATTGAGCGCCCGCATCATGTTGTACAGCTCCTCGTTCTTGTACAGCAGGGTCATGGACTGGCCGTAGACGTTCATCGGCTTGCCCTTCAGGGAAAAGACCGCCTGGTTCATGGGGTCGCGGGAGCTGACAATGGAGCCTGAGGCGGACTGGCCCTCGGTGATGAAGACCATGTTTTCCCGGCCGGGCGCAGACGGGTTATCCTTGCTGGGATGGTACTTGCAGTCTTTCAGCTGGGGCACCCGGATGGCCACCTTTTTCGCCTTGGCCTTGGCCTCCTTGCGCACATGCTGCAGCTCCTTGCGCACCTTCTCGTTCTGCTGGATCTTGTCGATGAGAACTTCGGTGACTTCCTTTTCCTTGTAGAGATAATCGCAGACAAAATCCCTTACCCGGTTGACGATGGTCGCCCTGATCTCCGTGTTGCCCAGCTTGTTCTTGGTCTGGGACTCGAAAATCGGGTCCTTGATCTTCACCGCCACCGTGCCGACAATGCCTTCCCGCACATCTTCGCCCAGGTATTTCTTGCCGGTGAAGTCGTTGACCCCTTTCAGAATCCCTTCGCGGAAGGCCGAGAGGTGGGTGCCGCCCTCGTTGGTATAGGTGCCGTTGACAAAGGAAAAGTAATTCTCGCCATAGCCCTCCGTATGACAGAAGGCGAATTCCAGGGTCTCGTCCTTGTAGTAAAGGGGTTCATAGAGCCGGCCCTCGTCGATCTCATTGGCCAGCAGATCAAGCAGGCCATGGGCGGAAAAAAAGCATTCCTTGTCCAGGTAAAGTTTCAGACCGGCGTTGAGATAGGCGTAGCGCCACAGCCGTTTGCGGACAAAATCCGGATTAAAGGCATACTCCTCAAAATGCGCCCGGTTGGGCAGGAACTCCACCAGGGTGCCGTTTTTTTCCGTGGTTTCACCCTCGTCCTGGCCCTCGAGGATACCCTCGGCAAAAACTGCCCGGGCAAAGCGGCCGTCCCGGAAGGAGGTGACAATGAATTTTTCGGACAGGGCATTGACCGCCTTGGTGCCCACGCCATTGAGGCCAACGGAAAACTGAAAGACATCGGTATTGTATTTCGCTCCGGTATTGATCACCGATACACATTCCACCAGCTTGCCCAGGGGGATGCCGCGGCCGAAGTCGCGCACCTTGACCCGGCCCTCCTCGCCGTCGTTAATGGTGATGATGACCTTCTTGCCCGCTCCCATGATAAACTCATCAACCGCGTTATCAATGACCTCCTTGAGCAGGATATAGATGCCGTCATCAGGATGGGAGCCATTGCCGAGCCGGCCGATATACATGCCGGGACGGAGACGGATATGCTCCAGCGAGCTCAAGGTCTTTATTTTTGATTCATCGTAGGCTACTGTTGCAGACATATCGAGTTTTGCGAAAAAGAAAAGTTTAAGGGTTGGCGCAATATTGCAAGTTCCATTCTATATCCCTCTTTCCTGCCGGACGCAACTTCAATTAGAATTGATTTTTTTGTTGTTTTGAAAAATTCTTTGCCTCTCTGACTAGTTACGTTAATGTATTTTTTTTTAAAAATGATATGATACTGACTTAAGGACGGCAACGGAGCCTGAAACTTCGGCGGCCGCTGTTCTTGTCGAAAAATATTCATCATTTTTGCAATGATTACAAAATGTTTTAGCGAAACCCGCAAAATGACTGATACGCAAATTCTAACAAATACATTCTCACAATAAGGATATTTCCCATGGCGGACGAATTAAATGAAAAGCTTGGCAGCACAGCTGTTGTCTGGGACCTGGGCGACCTGTACAACTCTGTGCAGGACCCGGCCATCAAAGAGGATATCGCCTTTTGCCAGGAGGAAGCGGTCCTGCTCAGGGAATCGTTTGCCGGCAAGCTCGACACCCTCACCCCAGCCCAGCTTGCCCGCCTGGTCCGGCGTTTTGAGAGGATTGAATCCTTTATCGCCAGGGTGGCCACCTATGCCTTTCTCAATTTCACCACCCAGATAAAAAACCCGGCGGCCGGCGCCTTTCTCCAGGAGGTGAAGGAGACATCGAGCCGCATTGCCAGGGAAACGGTATTCTTTGACCTGGAATGGAGCAAGATGGACGAAAAGATCGCGGGTCCCCTGCTCGCTGCCGAGGAAACCAGCCATTACCGCCATTACCTGCAGAATATCCGGCGCTATGCCAGCCACATGCTCTCCCAGGCGGAAGAGACCCTGCTCATCGAAACAGCGCCGGTGGGCAGGAGCAGCTGGACCAATCTCTTTGAAAAGGTGCTCGGCCATCTCCAGTTCGGCGAGGCCAAGCGCACCGAGGAGGAGGTATTGGCCGATCTCTACTGCCAGGACCGGGAGGTGCGCAGCAAGGCGGCGGATGAGCTGACCGAAGGGCTGAAGAGCCAGCTGCACATTCTCACCCATATCTTCAACACCCTGCTGGCCGACAAGATGATCAGCGACCGGCTGCGCAGCTACCCCTCCTGGATCAACTCCATGAATCTCGCCAATGAGCTGGAGGACGCCACCGTGGAGGTGCTGATTGAGGCGGCCACCTCCCGCTATGACCTGGTCAGACGTTACTATGCGGTGAAGAAGCAGTTGCTGGGGCTTGACGAACTGCGGGATTATGACCGCTACGCCCCCCTGCCCCATCTGCCCTCCGCCACCATCAGCTGGGATGAGTGCAAGGAGATGGTGATCAGCGGCTTCCGCAATTTTTCGCCGAAGATGGCGGAAATCGCCTCCTTCTTCTTTGACCGCCGCTGGATCCATGCCCCGGTGCTCGATGGCAAACGGGGCGGAGCCTTTGCCCATCCCTGCGTGCCGGAGGTTCATCCCTATGTGATGGTCAACTATACGGGCAATATCCGCGACGTCTCCACCGTGGCCCATGAACTGGGACACGGTGTCCATCAATACCTGGCGGCCAAACAGGGATACTTTAACAGCAGCACCCCCCTTGTGCTGGCCGAAACCGCCTCGGTCTTCGCCGAGCTGCTCATCTTCCATGACCAGCTGGCATTGCTCACCGATGCCGGGGAACGCAGGGCTTTCACCTGCCAGAAGCTGGAATCCATTTTCGCCACCGTCTTTCGCCAGGTGTCGATGAACAGATTCGAACACCTGATGCACAACGCCAGAAGGGACAAGGGCGAACTGTCCGACAGCAGACTGAGCGAACTGTGGCTCGACACCCAGCGCGAGATGTTCGGTGACTCGGTCACCCTGACCGACAATTATGGCATCTGGTGGTCCTACATCCCCCACTTTCTCCATTCGCCCGGCTATGTTTACTCCTACGCCTTCGGGGAACTGCTGGTGCTGGCCCTCTACAATCTTTACCAGACAGAAGGCGAAAAATTCATCCCCAAATATCTGCATCTCCTGAGCCAGGGCGGCAACCTGTCACCCTATGAGCTCCTGCAGCCCTTTGGCGTTGACCTTAACGACAAAAACTTCTGGCAGGGGGGACTGTCGATTATTGATCAGATGCTGCAAAGTATTGAGTAATCCTGCTGGATGAGTCAGAAATACAAACTCACCTTTCTCATCCTGCTGCTCGGTCTGCTGGTCTATCTGGCCCCAAGACTCCTGGTGGTCAAGGAGGTGCAGACGGAACTGGTCCGGCAGGCAAGCGCGGCCCTCAACGCCGAGGTTGCCATCGGCCAGATCCGCTGGCGCTGGGCCCCCCTGCCCCACCTCACCCTGTCTGACACCACCGTCACCCACCAAGATTTCGCCCTGCAGTTGCCCAAGACCAGAATCTACCCGGACTGGCAGGCCCTGCTTGCCGGCAGGGTGGCCATCGGCCGGCTCTATCTGCGCTCTCCCCATGTCACGCTCAAGCAGTCTTTTGTGACCGGGCTTTTAGCAGGAGAGGTGCAGGGGCTGCTGCCCGGGGCCGACGTCACCGTTGATGACGGCGCAGTGGACATCTCTGCCTTTGACAGCGACCTCTTCCGGGTAAAAACACTCTCTTTTGCCGACATCCGCCTCAAAATACGCGACAGTGCCGATCATCTGACCGTGTCACTGCAGGGTAACTCATCCTTTGCCGGCGCCCTCTCGCTCCAAGGGGATTTTTATGCCGATTCCGCCACCTATGCCGGCAAGGTCGAGGTGGAAAAATTTCAGCTTGCCCGGCTCGGCGAGCTCACCGCCAAGGTCATGCAGCCACTGCCCTCAGCGGTGGATTTCAACTGTGACATTATCGGCCAGGGACTCAAGTCCGTGCAGGTCCTGTTCAGCGGAGATATTCCGGCCTTTTCCCTGCAGCGGCTGGAACAGCCGGTGCCGTTCCAGTTCAGGCAGGCCAAGCTGCTGCTGGAGAAAAACGGAGCGGATTTCACGGCCAAGATTTTTGCCCTGAGCCTTGCTGATCCACAGCTCTCTTTGTCCGGCCTGATCAGCCGCTACTTCACGGCGGATTCTCCCCTGCCGCTCTACCGGCTTGATCTTGCCGCCAAGGATATCGATCTGAGCGGCGTCCGCGCCAGGCTGCTCGCCCTGCTCGGCGATGAACATATCACCACCACCGTGTGCAACGTGGTGCGCGGCGGCCGGGCCAAATCCGCCACCTATACCTTCAACGCCCCCCTGGCCGACTTCGCCTCTCTGACGTCGATGACCATCAATGTTGATGTGGATAATGCCGACATCCATGTGCCGGAGGTGGAACTTGATCTGGCCCGGGCATCCGGTCCCATTGTCATCAAGGATGGCAATATCCACGGCTATGATCTGACCACCTGGCTCGGTGAACACTTCGGCTCAAAGGGTTCCTTTTCCCTGGGACTCTCCGACGACAGCTGGCTCTTCAAGCTTGATCTCGATATCGACGCCGACCTGGCCACCCTGCCCCGAACCCTGCATCATCTCATTCATAATGACAAATTCAGGAGCGAGGTACTGAAGTTTTCTTCCCAGGGGCGGAAGATGGGCCATCTCACCATCGGTGATGATCTGCGCGATTTCACCGTGGATGTCCGCATTCCGGACATGCGGGATGCCCAGGTTAACTATGAACGGATCAGCTGGCCCATCGGCTTGCAGGGCGGTCTGCTGCACATCCATGGCGACCAGGTTGCGTGGCAAGGGGTTGCCGCCGAAATCGGCCCCCATAAGCTGGTTGAATGCACGGGCAATCTTTCGTGGGGCGACAACGATATTCCGTTTGCCGTTACATCTATTGCCGCCACCCTGGACGCCGCGTCTTTTCTGGCTGAGCTCAACCGCTATCCGGTGATTGCCGCCACCCTTTCTCCCGATATTGCCAAGATTGCCGGTCTAATTGTCGTAAGCCAGGGCAATGCCAAGGGGCCATTTCTCCAGCCGGCCCTCTGGCAATACCAGCTTGCTGCCGGCCTTCAGCAAATCACCCTTGTCACCCCGCATCTGCCCGAAGCCGTCACCATCGACTCGGGCGAGCTGGCAATGGATGAAAATCATGCTGGCCTGACGGATGGCCACACCAGATTCCTTGATTCACCCCTGACCATTGCCGCCAATCTTTCCCATAATCTCTTCTCCACCTGGAGCGGCTGGCTGGAGCTCGACGGTCCGGTCACCACGGAGCAGGGCAAGTGGCTGGCCAGCAAGGACTGGATACCCGGACTCTTTTTCCCCAAGATGCCGTGCGCCATCAAAAAACTGAAAATAGGCTTTGCCGACCGAGATGTTGCGGTCTTCGGCACCGTACAAAACAGCTCATTTGCCGGGTCACCGGTTGAGACCGTGGTGGATGTCAAGGTAAAGGACGGACAGCATGAAAACACGGGGCTTCATTTTTTCAGGGACCAGCGTGATGGTCTGGTCACCATCACCGGGGGCTCCGCCTCTGAAAATCCGCAGATCTCCTTTCAGGGCAGTATTGACTGGCAGACCGTGGCGGCTGTTTTTAATACCCGCATGGTGCTGAACGGTGCACTGCAGGGTTTTTTTACCCTCACCCCACCTGTTGAGGGGCGGCAATTGCGCTTCAACGGCCGGGCCGAGGCCCGGGACCTGCAATGGTTATGGGGGGACTATTTACGGCAGATTTCCATTGCCGGATTATCACTTGCCGGCAGCGATGAACATCTGTCCGTAAAAAAGCTGGATTTTACCTTTGAAAATGAACAGGTCAGCGGTTCCGGCGAACTGAAATTTTCTCCCCGGTATGTGACAACGGATCTGTCGCTGCATGCCCGGACATTGTCCCAGAACACCCTCACCCATTTCATCGATGATCTGACCGTCTTCCTTAACAAGCTCAGCGGCTCGGACCAAAAGAGCCTGGCCTCCACCATTTCCGACAATGTGTCCGGGGCAATCAGGGTCAGGGCCGAGGAGTTTCTGTTTGCCGAGACCATCAAAGAAGGCAAAAAACAGCAGTACAAACTCACCCCTCTGCAGGGCACCATCGACTTCAGCGAGAAGCAGGCCAGCACGCTGGTCCTGACGGACTCGAATTTCTGCGGCCTGGGCATTGACGGCACCTTGCAATGGCAAGACGAGCAGAGCAGCAAGGAATTCGTCTTAAAAAATCCTGACACCACCACCCCGCTTTTTGAGGAATTCCTGCCATGCGCCGGCGTGAAAAACACCCTCATTGCCGGGCCTTTTTCCGTAAATGCCGTCCTGCAGGATCAGAACGGCAATCTGTCGTCCGGCAAATTTCTGCTGCGGGCGGAAAACGGCATCCTGCAGAAGATGGATATTCTCTCGAAAATTTTCAAATTGATCAATTTCACCGACCTGTATCAGGGCCTGTTTTCCAGCGGCTTCCGCTACAAGACGCTGGAGGTCAACGGCCATGTGGCTGAAAACCGGCTCATTCTCGACAAGGCGGTCATGGAGGGGGAAGGAATGGATATCATGGCCCAGGGCCACATCAATCTGCGCACCCTTGACACGGACTTGACCTTTTTTATCGTACCGTTTAAAACAATTGACAAGATCATCAATATGATGCCGCTGGTGGGGCGGATCATAGGCGGCAAAAAACGCCACATTGTCACCTATCCGGTGAGGGTGACCGGCAATCTGCGGTCGCCTGACCTGAGTGTCCTTTCGCCAACCGCCATCGGCAAGGCCGCCGTGGATTTTATTTTTGATACGCTGACTCTGCCGCTTGATCTGTTGCCGATTCCGGACGAAGCGCCATCCGCAGAAAAAAACGGTGCTGAGGAAATGGAAACCGGAAAGCCTGAAAAGGACGCGCCTGCGAAATGATAGTGAAGATAGTCGGAATATTTTTTGTCGTGGTCGGCACGGTGATCTCAGTGATATTCTGGGTGCCGGGGGTCATCAACAAGAGCCAGTTGCGGCAGATCATGGGGCATCGCTACCCCATGATCTATTTCATCTACTTCAGCAATGGCCCGCTGCTGCTCATTATCGGTGCCGTTATTTTGACCTGTTTGCGCTAAAGGACTCGGGAAATGTCAATATACCTGGATCCGGAATGCGTTATGGCCTTTTAGCATTTTCCGAGTCCCTAAGCACCAAGCGCCAGATGCCCCGGGCCGTCTCTTCCTTGGACAGCAGGGGAAATTCGGTCTGTCCTTCCTGCCGGTCAAGTATGATCACCCGGTTGGTGTCAACCCCGAAACCGCTGTCAGCTGCGGTGATATCATTGACGACAATAAAGTCGAGATTCTTCTTCTGTAGCTTTTCCCGGCCATACTCCACCAGATTGCCGCTTTCCGCGGCAAAACCGATGAGCAGTGGGGGCCTGGGCCGCTGGTCTTTAATCTCGCCGAGTTTATGCAGGATGTCCCGGTTGGGTGTCAGCTGCAGCGAGATGTCTTCCCCGGACTTCTTTATCTTGCCGGCCGACAGCTCGGCGGGTCTGAAATCGGATACCGCCGCGGCCTTGACAATAATGTCCGCCACATCAAAACGGCTCAGCACCTCCCTGTACATCTCCGCCGCGGTGCGGATATTGATCAGCTCAACCCCGGCCGGCGGCGCGAGCCGGGTGGGACCGCTGACCAGGATGACCCTGGCGCCGAGCTGCCGGGCCACGGCCGCCATGGCGTAACCCATTTTGCCGGATGAACGGTTGCCCAGGAAACGGACCGGATCAAGCGGTTCCTCCGTGGGGCCGGCGGTGACCAGCACCGTTTTGCCGGCCAGTTCCTGAGGGGTCAGGGCAGTGATGATGGCATCCCGCACCTGATGCCATTCGGGCAGCCGGCCCGGCCCTTCCTCGCCGCAGGCCATCATGCCGCTTTCCGGCTCAAGCACCAGGTAGCCGTACTCCCTCAGTTTCCCGAGATTCTCCTGGGTTGCCGCATGCAGGTACATCCTGCTGTTCATGGCCGGACAGACGACAATTTTCGCCTCGCTGGCCAGGACGATGGCGGCCAGCAGATCATCGGCCAGGCCATGGGCAAGCCTGGCGATGGTCTGAGCCGTGGCCGGGGCGACCAGGATGAGGTCACTGGAACGGGCCAGACTGATATGGGGAATCCGTTCCTCATCCTGGGCGGCAAACATCGACCCATGGACAGCATTGCCTGTCAGGGCGGCAAAGGTGAGGGGCGCAACGAATTTCCTGGCGGACTTGGTCATGACCACCCTGACCTCCGCCCCTTCCCGCTGCAGGGAACGGACCCAGTCACAGACCTTGTAGGCGGCAATGGAGCCGGTGATGCCGCACAGGATGTGTTTATTCTCCAGGACGGGCGCCATGGTCAGCGCTTATTCCAGCGGAGAAACGGTATAGTTGTCGCCGCCGCCTCTGGTACCACCAACGCCCCCGCCGATGGAATCCGTGTCCTGGGCGATGTAGATATTGACCACGGTCTTGAAATTGAGTTTATTTTCGGAGATGGTGATCATGCATGTTCTGTCTGGCTTGGTGAAAATCAGCAGATAGTTTTTTGCCTTTACCACCCCGGAAAGCTTCCAGCCGTTCTTGGGCATGGCGCCCTCGAAAAAGTCGGAAAGGGAAATGACGTCGATGCGGCCCTCGAAATTCAATACCCCGCCGTTAAAGGAATTGGTTTTGACGAACATGGAGTTTTCCCGGTTCATCTCCAGTCCGTCAGGGATGAGAACCTCCCGAAAATCGGGCGGATAATAGGGCTGACCTGCCGGGGAATATCCTCCCTGCGAATCATCGCCCCCCATGCTGCCCATATTTGCGCAGCCGGTCAGCAGCAGTAAAAGGAAAAGAACGGAAAAAAAACCAACGGCATGAATCTGTTTACTTTTGGAAAACATCGGTGTCCTCCTGCTAGAATGTTTTTAAAATAAAGACATCAAGTCCCTTGCGGGATGATTTCTGCTTGCGGTGCAGCGGGTAACCGATGGCCAGCACGGCCATCAAATCATACTGCGATGTAAGATCGAGAATAGTATTCACTTTTTCCTTATTTTTCAAGATCTGGCCGAGCCAGACCGCGCCAAGACCAAGGGCCTCGGCGGCAAGGAGCATATTTTCAATGCAGGCCCCGGCAGCCTGATGGTCCTTTACCTCATCATACATGGCTTCCCGGTCGAGATAGACGGCGATGAGAGCGCGGGCGGCAAGCACGATGTGGCGGTAATGGGTGGTTTCGCTCAGCTTGTTTCTTGTTTCTTCATCCGTAACCAGAACAAATCGCCACGGCTGATTGTTGAGACCGGAAGGTGCCCAGATACCGGCGCGGACAATCTCGCGCAGGTCGTTTACGGCAACATCCTGCTCGGTAAACTCGCGGATGCTGCGGCGTGCATAAATGGCTTCCAGGACTGGTTGCGGCATGGAAAACACCCCCTCCTTCCTCTGGCAATGGCGGATATTATCCCCATAATTACCCCTTTGTTGCAGGAATTTCAATAATTTGTTAGATGAGGTGAGCAAAAGGCGCATGGCCGCTTCACTTAAAAACAGAATATGAGAAGATAATTTACCGTGACAAAAAAGAAAAAAAATCCCCCCCTGCCCGTTCTTGACCGAGGCGCGGCCCTGGTCGACACCCATTGCCATCTTGACATGATCGATGATGGACTCTATGCTGACAGGGTCATTGACCGGGCCCTTGCCGCCGGGGTCAGAGCCGTGATCACCATCGGCATCGACATGGACAGCTCCAGAAAGGCTGTGGAGTTTGCCCGCAACCATGCCGGGGTCTATGCCGCGGTGGGCATCCATCCCCATCATGCCGCTGATTTAACCGATGCCACCCTCGACGAACTGGACCGTCTGAGCCGTGCTGAGCGGGTGGTGGCCTATGGTGAAATCGGCATTGATACGGTGAAGGACTATGCCCCGCTGGCTGTTCAGCGCAGCGCCTTCGTAAGCCAGCTACATCTGGCAAAAAGGCTTGGCCTGCCGGTCATCATCCACAACCGGGAGGCCCATGAGCAGATTTATGAATTGCTGCGCGCCAACGGCCCTTTCCCAGCGGCCGGGGTGATCCATTGTTTTTCCGGGGACGGGGCAACGGCGCAGAAATTTATTGATCTGGGTTTTTATATCTCCATTCCCGGCGTGGTGACCTTCAACAATGCGCAGATGCTCCATGATGCGGTGCGTGCCATTCCCTTGAGCCGCCTGCTGGTTGAAACGGACGCCCCCTTTTTGGCGCCCGTTCCCTTCCGGGGCAAAACAAACGAGCCGGTCTACACGCTGTATACGGCCTGTAAAGTCGCCGAATTAAAGGAAGTGACCCTGGATGAGGTGGCCAGACAGACAACTGCCAATGCACAAAAACTCTTCGGCATCTCTGCATGACAGATTTCGTTGTTCCCGGCCTGGATATGGTATTTGCAGGGGTACCCCTTGGGTGGCCCCTTGTACCCACATGCGGCGCGTTGGGCAACCACAAGGGTTTGCACTTACTACAGGGCCGGGGGCGTTTGCAATCGGCAGAAATGATTGTGGACATGGGACGTTTCAAGCATTTATTACGAGACAGTCAAAAGTGAATTTATAAAAGAGCCCTATGTCAGCCATTAAAGAAAATTTAGAGAAAATCAGAGAACGGATTGCCACCGCGGCATTGCGGGCCGGCCGGGACCCGCATTCGGTGGGTCTTGTGGCGGTAAGCAAAAAAATCGACAACCAGCTTATCGCGGAGGCCATCGCCTGCGGCCAGAGGATTTTCGGCGAAAACTACATGCAGGAGGCCAAAGAGAAAATCAGCCGGCTGCCATCTGCGGTCCAGTGGCACTTTATCGGCCATATCCAGTCCAAGAAGGCCAAGGACGCGGCAACCCTCTTTGATCTCGTGCACACGGTTGACAGCCTAAAACTTGCCAGGGCACTGGATAAACACGCTGGCCTGGCGGGCAGAACCTTGTCCGTGCTGATCCAGATCAATGTGGGCGGGGAAACCCAGAAGGAAGGTGTTGCCCCGGAACATGCCGAAGAGCTGCTGACGGCCATGGGTGAACTCGCCAACCTCAAGGTGAGAGGCCTGATGACCATGCCCCCGTTCATGGACAACCCGGAGGATGCCCGGCCCTTTTTCCGCACCTTGCGGCAGCTTGCCGAGCATTTTGCGGCAAAAGGCTACTTTGACCGCAGCAAAGGCTTTGAACTGTCAATGGGGATGTCCGGCGACTTTGAGGTTGCCATTGAGGAAGGGGCCACCCTGGTGCGGGTCGGCACCGCGCTTTTCGGCCACCGGTTGTGAGCGCGGAATGCGGATCGGCATGAACCAGACAGGGACGGTTGGCAAACCGCCCCTGCAGCCTTCCTCCTCACTTCTTACTCCCCATTCCCTCAATGAGCCTTACAATCTCTCCCTCTTCAGGAAAGCGGCCGGCAGTCGCCTTGGAGAAGATCTTCCGGCCGCCGGCCACCACATCAAACACCCCGCCTGAACCGGCGATCAGTTCCACCTCGGCTGCGCATCTTTCAATCAATTGCTCTTCCAACCTGGAAGCACGCGGCTTATAGTTTCACTTGCCGCAATAGGTAATGGAAATCTTCATCTCTGCTCCTTTTTCTGCTTTTTATGATTCTCTATTTGCCGGTGCCACGAAACTGTGATATTATTTTTGTTGCTAGGGTCTTTCTGTTTGAAATTACTGTTTTTTTTAAAACAAATTCATTTTTTTGTAAAAAAAAGGAAAATAAAAAACTTAATGATACAAGCAAGTTATATCACAAAAGCTCAGCTCCGCCTCCCCCGCCCTTTTCATGGCGGGAGCTGCTGGGCATATTGCTATGCTTGCTTGTGCATTATGATGAAACCGTTAAATGTCGCCGGACTGGCCGGAGCATACGATAAATCAATGCATTATCCCCCCCGGGAAGCGGGGACAAATTCCGCCTGAACCGATGCAATCGCGTTTTTTACGATTTCATCAATTATTTTAGCAAATTTCAGGGTGATCATCAATGAAGGCAAAAACGAAAGAGCAACCGGAACAACCAAAGAGTAAAATGATACGCCACGTCTACCGTCTGCCCATCGAAGAAGAGGACAAGGTTGCCATGGAAATTGATGGAACCAGTTATGAGGTGATCAACCTGGGGACTAACGGCGTGGGAATCCTGGTTGATGAAGAAAGTTCCTTTACCGCCGGCCAGCAGCTTGCCGGGATCAAACTGCAACTTGATACCCACCACCTTCAGCTGCAGGGCAGAGTTGTCCATGTCTCGCCACGAGACTTTCAACTCATCTGCGGCATTGAGTTTATAAAAATGGGCAAGGAAAACGAAGGGACAATGCTCAATTTCCTGCGCCGGCATCGAGATAATCTTTTTGGCGGGAAATAAGCTCTATCTCCTTGACAATAAAGAAATTACCTGATGGAGATCAGGATGGTACAGAACAACAAGGAAAAAAGAGATGTACTGGGAAATCTTTTGCAGGGTTCCCAGCATGGAGGGACGATACCGGGCCTGGATGAGTTGACCATGCTGATTGAACGCTATTCTCAACCCCTTATCAAAGAGGAGATTGTCCCGCCTTCACCCCACCGGCCTGCCTTGCAGAGCAAAAGCAGGGGCAAAAAATCTTCGGTGAAAACAAAAGCCACCCACTACCTGACAAAAGAGGTTTTTAAGGATCTCGGGGTGGCCAACGATTTTTTAAGAGGTTTGCTGCCAACTGGTTCAAAGCTGTTGGCGACGAAATCAAACATAGTCAATTACGCGGTAAAAATGCTGCTTGAAGATTTTGAATCCAAGGGAGAAGAGAGCGAACTGGTAAAAAAACTTCTTAAAGATAATCCAAAATAATCTCGATAACATAATTGTTTTTTTATTGTTTCCTTAAAGTTCAGAGAAGATTTTTTTTGTTTTTACATTTTGGAGACTTAATATGGTCATCATCTGCCCTCACTGTCAAAAAGAACACTCCATTGACGAAACTCGCCTGCCGTCTAACGTTACGAAGGTTCGTTGCAAGTTCTGCAAGGAGCAATTTGACATAGTCACTCCCAAACCGTCTTCTGCGGCTCAACCTGCGGCACCCGGAAAAAGCACGGAACCGAGAAAAATCGCGGTTACCCTCTCCAAGGGCGGGGTGGGCAAAACCACGACGGCGGTCAATCTTGCCGCAGGCCTGGCCCTGGCCGGATTTAAGGTCCTGCTGGTTGATACGGACACCCAGGGCCAGTCAAGCTTTATGCTCGGCGTCAAGCCCAAGGCCGGCCTGACCGAATTTGTCAATAACGAGCTTTCCCTGGATGAAATCATGATCCAGGCCAGGGACCGGCTGTGGCTGCTGGCCGGCGGCAGATCACTGGCAGGGCTAAAACGGGTGATCGACCGCAAGGATTTCGGCGGGGAGATGACGCTGCGGGAAAAACTGAGCACCATTGACAATAAATTTGATTATGTGATAGTTGACACCTCCCCCGGATGGGACCCCTTAATCGTCAACGTCCTTTTTTACGTCAAGGAGGTGCTCACCCCCGTCTCGCTGGAGGTGATGACCTTGCAGGGGCTGGTGGAGTTTCTCAAAAGCATGTCGTCCATCCAGAAGTACAACAAGGATGTCGCCCTCAAGTATATTCTCCCCACCTTTCATGACCAGCGGGTAAAGAAATCAAACGGCATCCTGAGCAAGCTTGAAGAGCTGTACGGCAACCATGTCTGCACTCCGATCCGTTACAACGTGAGACTTTCCGAAGCTCCCGCCTATGGCCAGACCATTTACGAGTTTGCTCCGGGCTCCCCCGGTGCCCAGGATTACCGGGAACTGATCAGGAAGGTAACCAATAACCCCAAACTGTTTACCTGATCTGCCCATGGCTGCCAGTAATCATGATACAATAATCCTTGCCAATGAGGCATCCGAGGCCTTGGGCCGCCGGATTGCCCAGTGTCTGGATTTTCCCTTCACCCGGGTCCAGAAGAAATTTTTTACCGATGGAGAGATTTATCACGCCTTTCCGGAGGACATTGCCGGCCGGGATGTGGTCATCGTCGGGGCTACCCATAACGACCAATCCCACCTTGAACTCATCGATTTAATCGACGGCTGCCATTATTACCGGGCCAGGACAGTCAATGTCGTCATTCCTTTCCTGGGCTACTCCACCATGGAGCAGGCAAAACCAGATTCCAATGAGATACCAAAAGGCATTACCCGGACCAGGCAGATTTTCCGGGCCAGACCGGATTTTGTCGCCTTTATCGACCTCCACTCCGAGGCGGTGCTGCATGCCCACCAGGGAGATGTGCAGACCCTGCATATCAACACAACCAACCTGATCGTCCAGAAGATCAGGGAACTGCAACTCGGCAACTTTGTGCTTGTCTCACCCGATTATGGCCGCAGCAAATGGGTGGCCCGTCTTGCCGGGCAGCTCAACGCCCCCCATACCGCGGCGGACAAAGATCGCTATGCCATGGATAAAACCATGGTGCATCAGGTGGCGAGCGTGGTGAAGGATAAGCTGGTCATCATCTGCGATGACATGATCCGCACCGGCGGTTCCATTATCCAGACGGCCCAGCGCTGCCGGGAAGCCGGCGCCAGGGACACCATACTGTTTGCCACCCATCTTGTCCTGGCCGGACAATCCAGGCAGAAGTTCAAAGACCACGGCATAGGCAAGATAATCGGGGCCGACACATATCCCGGGGTTGAAAGTGATGAACTGCTGGATGTTTTTTCCGTGGCGCCGCTGGTTGCCAGCACGTTGAAACGCCATTTAGGCGCCGTGGCGAAATAACCCTTTTGCCCCGCCGCTTCGCTGCCAATCCCCCTCTTGGGGGGCAACTGTGGGTTCACAAGCAACCGGAATTGACTATGGGAATGGAACGACGCCTCTTGCAACGGTACCCGCTGATGCTCAACGGCTCACTCTTCCTCTGTCAGGGAAAAGGCGGCCCCAGGTTGAGCAGGCCCGTCAGCTGCCGGGTTGTTGACTTGTCCAGAAGAGGCGGGGGGGTCCTCATCTGGCAGATCATCGTCGATAATCATCACCTTTTTTTTGCCCCCCTGGAATCCGAGCAACTCATTCTCCATCTGGTCATAGGTCAGGAAGAGGCGGATACCCCCGCCATCACCCTTGCCGTCCGTCCTTTATGGTTTGATCGTATCCTGTTCGAGGATCAACAACCTTTTAAAATAGGCATCGAGTTCCTGGAAAAGATCGCTGAAAAGGATTTCCGTCTCCTGAAAAAGAGAGCCAGCCGCTGATTGGCGAGACCTGCCGCACCCTACACCACAAGATCGATTTCCTGGATGGCTGCGGCAGCGCCGTTTTCCAACAGGGCCAGGGATGTCTGCCGGATCTGTCCGAGCTGGTTATTGGCACTGTCTGTCAACTCAAACTGGGTGTTCAGGGGCGACAACAGCAGGGCACCGATACGCATGTCGGTAGCGGAAACAAGCTGCTGGTTGCCGGCCTGGTCGGCCATCCACACCTTGAGACTGACAAAAATCGGGTCATTTTCATCCAGCCAGCCGTTGGCATCCGCATCATATCCGGCAAGCTCGCGAAAGCCGTGACCGCTGGCCGGGCCAAAGAGCTCGGCGCCGTTGTTCACTTTCCCGTCTCCATTGCGGTCAATGGCCAGAAAACCGCTGCCTGGAGCGACAAAGGCCATCTCCTCCACTTGGGCGTCACCGTCCAGATCAAAGCTGCATGTCACATCACCGAGTCTGGCTCCCTGACCGTTGAAATTAATGACCAGCGGATCAACCAGGCGGGCGTCGCCGGCCTGCAGATGCAGCCGGGATTCCACCTGAAACTGCCGCTGCATCTGCAGCTCATAGGCAAAATCAAGCTGTCTGCCATCCGCGGTGACGACCTGTCCCGCTGCGGAGAAATGGATGCTCTCCTCTTCGCTGTGCGACTGGGAATAGTCAAATTCCATACCCCAGCCCAGACGCTCCACCGGTTGGGCGGCTGCATTTGCCGGCGGACTGGTGTACTGGGTAAAACTGTCCGGCACATCCGCTGCAGCGCCGGCATGAAAGGCCGCCACGGCTATTTTGCGGCCGGTGAGCAGTTCCAGGGTGAGCCGCATGGCGCGGAGTTTCGGGTCCTCCGCCAATTCGTTATTTTCCAAGGAAGCACCTGCCGGGGCAGCTCCGGAGCAGGAAGGGCATGGCAGGGTTCGGGTGAGCGATTCCATGGAAAGGGAAACCCGGTCAGCAACGGTTTGCGGCTGGTTTTCGTCCCGCCAGAACGTGAGGGAGCTTGTCGTAACATCCTCCTGGTAATAAGCATGCCCAGCAGTCAGGTTGAGGCTGGCAGCGGTGATCTTCATCTTTCCCTCCCGTTTATCCCATGCACGCGTAAAGAGATCTCAAGTCAGGGGCTGGGTTGCTTGCCGGGTATGTCATTTTGCAGAAATCCCGGGGTAATAAAAGCCAGAGCCGAACCGCAAACGCAAAACAAGAAACTCTCTAAGCCGTTGTACATAAATAACATGGTCGGATAAATGCCCGGAACGGCACTCTTTTCAGTACCCCCTTGAGGGGTATAAAGAGCCGTAACAAATAGTTATAAAGCGACAAGTTATTTCGTAACGGCTCCCAAGTCCGTATACAGTAGGTATCGGCGGCAGGAAAAAACGAGATGAAGAAATTTTTTCGTTGAATTTTTATCGATGCAGAAAACACCACAAGGAGACGACAACGCTCACGCCTTGAAGAAACGCAGGCGCAAGGCGTTGCTGACCACGGAAACCGAACTCAAGGCCATGGCGCCGCCCGCGATCATCGGGTTCAGGGTTGGACCGCCGAAGATGTAAAGCAGGCCGGCCGCCACCGGAATGCCGATGACATTGTAGGCAAAGGCCCAGAAGAGGTTCTGTTTGATGTTTCTCATGGTTGCCCGGCTGAGCTGGAGCGCGGTCAGCACATGCCTGAGGTTGCCCTGCATCAGCACGATGTCTCCGCTTTCAATGGCAACATCAATACCGGTGCCCATGGCGATGCCCAGATCCGCCGTGGCCAGGGCCGGGGCGTCGTTTATCCCGTCACCCACCATGGCCACCACCCTGCCCTGTTTTTTGATTCTCTCGATTTCGTCCGCCTTATGCTCGGGCAGGACCTGGGCAATGACCTCGGTAATGCCGGCCTGGCGGGCAATGGCCCGGGCCGTTTTTTCGTGATCACCGGTGAGCATCACCACCTCAACGCCCATGGCCTGCAGCCGGCGGACAGTTTCCGCCGCCTCATCCTTGATCCTGTCGGCAATGGCCAGCAGGGCGGAAAATCGGCCGTCCAGGGCGACAAACAGGGCGGTCTTGCCTGCGGCGGCAAGCCCATCAGCAGTCTGGCGGGCATCACTGTCCACCGCCACACCCTTTTCGCTCAGCAGTTCGATGTTGCCGAGCAGCACCTGAACCTCATGCCGCCCATTGCCGCTCTCTTGATGAACAGCGGCAGCAATGCCCCGACCCGGTAAGGCGGTAAAGGCAAGAGGTTCAGCCGGTTGCAGCCCCTTTCCCCGGGCAGCCTGGACAATGGCCTCCGCCAGGGGATGTTCGGAACCCCTTTCCGCACTGGCAATAAGGGCAAGCAGCTCATCATCGCTTGACCGGGAAAAATTTTTGAGATCGGTCAGCTCCGGTTTGCCATAGGTCAGGGTGCCTGTTTTATCAAATACCACGGTCTGTACCTTCTGGGCCATTTCCAGCGCTTCGCCGTTTTTCACCAGCACGCCGAGCTGGGCGCCACGGCCGGTGCCGACCATGATGGAGGTCGGAGTGGCAAGCCCCATGGCGCAGGGACAGGCAATGACCAGCACGGCGATAAAAATCCGCAGGGCAAAGGTAAATTCGGCATGGCCGATAAAATACCAGGCCAGGCCGGCAACAACGGCAATGGCCATGACCGCCGGGACAAAGTAGAGACTGATTCGGTCGGCAAGATTAGCGATGGGCGCCTTGGAGCCCTGGGCGTCCTGCACCATCTTGATGATACGGCTCAGCATGGTGTCCTGGCCGACCTTTCTGGCCCGGACATGCAGGATGCCATTTTTGTTCAGGGTGCCCCCCACCACTTCATCACCCGGCCCCTTCTGCACCGGCAGACTCTCGCCGGTGAGCATGGACTGGTCCACACTGGAGCTGCCTTTCTCGATAACGCCGTCAATGGGCAGCCTTTCCCCCGGCCTGATAAACAGCAGGTCGCCCGCCAGGATTTCATCCACCAGGATCTCCTCCTGACTGTCACCCCTGATCAATGTGGCCTTGTCCGGGGCCAGCTGCATGAGCTGGCTGATGGCGTCGGAGGTGCGGGCCTTTGATCGGGTTTCCAGATATTTGCCCAGGGAAACCAGGGCGATCAGCATGGCCGCACTTTCAAAATAGAGATCATGGGCCCTGGCGACCGCCTCGATGCCCAGCCAGATTTCCACCAGGTTCCAGGAGGAATAGATAAAGGCGGCCCCGGTGCCCACCGCAATGAGCGAATCCATGTTCGGGGCACCGCGCAGCAGACTGGGAAAACCGACAAGATAGAAATTGCGGCCGAGCCAGAGCACCGGCAGCACCAGCAGGAACTGCAGCAGGGCAAAATTCAGGGGATGGTGTGCCGGATGAAGAAAGGCGGGCATGGTTATGCCGACCATATGGCCCATGGAAACAAACATGACAAGGAAGCCCAGGATAAATAAGGGAATGAGGCGCCTCTTCAACACCCGCAGCCTGTCCATGATTTCCTGCTGCTGGCTGGAAAGAAAAGTGGTTGACGAGGAAACAGACTCAGCCTTGAAACCAAGATCATCGATGGTCTGCCGTACCTGTCTCTGGCTGACCCGGCCCGGATCGATAACGATCTTCACCAGCTCGGTGGCCAGATTCACCTCGCACCGTTGCACCCCTTCCATGCCGCCCACCACCTTTTCAATGCGGCTGGAGCAGGAGGCGCAGTGCATGCCTTTGACCGACAGCGTGATCTCCGATTCCGCGCGTGGCGGAACAAGTTCAAAACCGAGACCTGCTATCCGCTCAGCGACCGTTCCCAGGGTAAGCCGGCTCGCGTCCCAGTACAGATCAATTTTAGCGGTGGCGAGATTGACCGAGACGCGGTCAACCCCTTCCATGCCGCCCACCACCTTTTCAATGCGGCTGGAGCAGGAGGCGCAGTGCATGCCTTTGATATCGGCCTGAAGATGCTCAAGCTGCCCTGTGTTCTTTGCATTCATATTGACACCTCACATGAGGATAAAATTTGTCAGATCTTCCATTTTCATAAAAAAAGAATTATTAATACTATTAAGATAACAGTTAATCATTGGAATAACTGCATGCAACTGTTTGACAGATCAAATACTTCAGGAGGCAAAGATATGGCAACCATTAAAATCAACGGGATGCGTTGCGCCCATTGCTCAGGCTCGGTGACCAAGGCGCTGGAAGGCATTGATGGAATCAGCAACGTCCGGGTGGACCTGGAAAAGGGAGAGGCGACTTATACGGAAAACCGGCCTGTGCCGCTTGAGTCCATCAGGGATGCCATCAGCAAAATAGGCTTTGAGGTCGCCGGTTAGCTTATTAAAACCGGTGGTTCAATCCCTTGCCTGACTCCTGCCCGGCAAGGGGTTGAACTTTATCAAAGCTATTGCTGCTGAGCTTTTACTTTCTCTTTTTCTGCTTTACCGGCAGAACAACAATGAACTCGGCGCCTTTACCGGATGATGAACGGGCTGCGATGGTCCCCCCATGCCGATCAACGATCTTTTTGCAGATGGCGAGACCGATACCGGTGCCGTTATAATCATCCCTGCCGTGTAGCCGCTGGAACAGGCCGAAAATCTGCTCCTGGAAACAGGCATCAAAACCGATACCATTGTCTTTGACCACAAACTGGCAGAGAGTGCCCCTGCCGACATTTTGCGGAGTGAGCAAGGGGAACACTTCGATAAAGGGCGGTTCGCCGGGAGAAGAGTATTTCAGGGCGTTTGACACCAGATTCTGGAACAGCTGACGCATCTGCAGCGGGTCAGCCTCAACAGTGCCGAGGTCATCAGCAATGCTTACCCTGGCCTTCTTGACGTCAATCCGCACCTCAAGGTCGGCAATGACCTCATGGACGATACAGTTTAAATCGACCTGCACGAAATCCTGGGCCTGGGTGGTCAGCCGGGAATACTGCAGCAGTCCGTCAATGAGACCCTGCATGCGGCTTGCCGCCTTTTCAATGCGCTGCAGATAGAGGGCGCCCTGCTCGTCCAGCACGGAGCGGGACTTGGTGGTGATCCGCTCGGCAAAAGCACGGATCAGGTGGAGCGGCTCCTGCAGATCATGGGAAACCACATAGGTGAAATCCTTCAGTTCACGATTGGTCTGTTCCAGGCGGCTGGTAAAATCACTCAGTTCAATTTCGCCTTTTCTTTTCTGGATGAGAAAATTGATCCGGTAATGCAGCAGTTTCCAGTGAATCGGCTCCCGGACATAGTCATCGGCCCCTGCGGCAAAGGCCCGGTCAATCAGTTCATCATCGTCCGGTCCGAAAAGCATCAGGGCGGCCGGACGTTTCTGAAAAAAACTTTTCTGCAGTTGTTCGCAGACATTGATGCCGTCACAATCCTGATGCACCGAAAGAAGGATCAGGTCCGGGGCATGGCTGACTGCGAGCCTCATCGCATCTGCACAGTGCTCGACACGAATGAGGTGATAATCCTTTTGCAGAAAGGATTGCATCTGCAGGTCCAGGGCGGATGCGCCGCAGGCAAGCAGAATGACTGCCTTGCCTGTACCTTCGGGCAGATGAGACTGATGATTCTGCATGGTTAGTCCTGAAAGAGTTTCCCCAGACCGCCGATTACCGAACCTTCACCCCGTGATTGCGTGCCTGTCTGCGGGGCGGACTCATGGATCTTGCCGGCGAGCCGGGAAAAAGGCAGTGACTGCAGCCAGACATGCCCCGGCCCGGTGAGCTGCGCAAAGAAAAAACCCTCACCGCCGAAGATTCCTGATTTAATGCCGCTTACCGTCTGGATATCATAGTTGACGGATTTGGTTAAGGCAACCAGACAACCTGTATCAACTCGTAATGATTCGCCGAAATTCAGCTCCTTTTCGATAATGGTGCCGCCGGCATGGACAAAGGCCAGACCGTCGCCCTCGAGCTTCTGCATGATGAACCCTTCACCACCGAACAGGGCGACCCCGATTTTCTTCTGGAAATGAATCCCGATGCTTACCCCTTTGGCCGCACAGAGAAAGGCGTCCTTCTGACAGATGATCGTGCCGTTATAGTTTTTCAGGTCAAGGGGAATGATCTTGCCGGGGTATGGTGAGGCAAAGGCTACTCTTTTCTTGCCGGGGACCTGATTGGTGAACACGGTGCAGAAAAGACTTTCACCGGTGATCAGCCGTTTACCTGCCCCGAGAAATTTGTCCATCAGGCTGCCGGCGGCGCTCTCGCTGCCGTCGCCGAAGACGGTCTGCATCTCAATGCCGTCCTCCATGTACATCATGGCCCCTGCTTCCGCCACCGCGCTTTCATGCTGATCAAGTTCAACCTCGACAAACTGCATTTCATGGCCGAAAATCTCAAAGTCGATTTCATGGGCCTTCAGCATCGATGCCCCGGCAGTCGGCGGCGGAGGCGCCATGGGCTGAACATTGTTCCCTCTCATCCGGAACTCCGGCACCTCGGCCAACGGCTGCCACGTCGCGTATCCCTTTTTCCACAGCAGGCTCTGGGGCGTATAGAGCCCTGCATCGAGTCCCTCCGCTATCTGTTCCTGGGTGAAAGGACCGCGGGATTTTCCGTCAACAGCAACAAACCAGGTACTCATATAACATGCCTCCTTGTTTCAGAATTTCAATATATCGAGTGATATGTTTGCAGGTGCCGGCAAGTGGGCGGCACCACGGCAGACGTGACTTGCACATTCTCTATTTATAGAGCCTATGGCACTCTTTGGTCAAATGGTTTACCTCGGAAATCTTCTGTCGGGCCGCAGCAAAATCTCCCTTCTCCGCCGCAGCGATGCAGGCCTTCACCCTGTCAGCACACTCCCGCCAGCCATCAAACCACTGGCTGTGGGCAAAGAGATTATAATCCTCGCATTTTTGGCGCAGCTCGGCAGCGAGCTCCCTGGACAGAACGTATTCCGCCCCCACCTGCTTCACTACCTCTTTCCACAGGCGGCTGATGTCTTTTTTAAGTTTCCCCCCACCTGAGGCCGGGAATTTCTGCATTATTTTATCGCTGGCCGCCGGAACGGGCGGGAACAGGGCCTGCTCCGCCACCCTGGCCTGCAGAAAAAATTCACAGGAAAGCGTGCCCTTTTTCAACTGTTTTTTCATGACAAAGGAAAAAGAATCTCCCACCGGCAGCTTTTCACCATTGATGATCAGGGCGCCATCGGCAATTTCAGCGGCCAGACGTGTCAGTTCCAGGGCGATTTCCGAGCCTGACCGCCACACATCCTTTCTTTTGCTGGTTTCTTCCAGATAGACTTTTTTGGGGTCCATGTTTTCTCCAGGCAGAGAGGGAAATTGCTCCACCCTGTGCAAGATCGGCATAAAGGGCAGTATTGCCCGAAAGCATATATAAAGGAGGATGAAGTTTTAATTCAAAAACTATAAGTCAATTTGGCCGAATAAGCAAATTGAGCAAACGATCAACAACGAGATGGTAACGGGAAGGCAATAAAATGGTAGTGTAATCATCAACAATTAAGGCCGGCCCGGTGAGGTGATGGCCCCACCTCAGAAGGCGGCGGCTGTAAACCCCGAGCAGCTGCGGCCCACCGGCAAAAACAACCTCCCTGTGGTCATCAGCTGCCGGCTGTGCTGCAGGATGTCGGGTCGCCCGGGGCAGAGATTGTTTCGGCCGCACAAGAGACACGCTACAGCGTATGGCAACCACTTCAAGGGGAGCTGCCGGCAGACAGTAACCGAATTGCTGCTCATGCAGGGCGTGGAAATTTTTGGTGAAATTTTCATCATAGGGGACGGTCAGTTCAAAGGACTGCCCCTGGTAACGGATGTCCACAAACCTTTCGGTTTTCACCCTGCCTGACCGGCAGAGACTGAGCAACTCCTTTTTCTTTAGAGCGACAAGCCGGGCAAAGGACTTCTCAAGAATTGATTGATCAATTTTTTCTCCCTGCAGAAACAGCGACTGGCTGGCATCCAGGGCCGGATCGGCCATGACCATGCCCTGGGCTGACAGGATGCCCGCTCTGGCCGGCACGACAATTTCCGTGATGCCCAGTTCCCCAGCCAGGTCGCAGCAGTGCAGGCCCGAAGCGCCGCCGAATGAGAACAGCGTGAACTCCTGCGGGTCATGCCCCCGCTCCAGGGAGACAACGCGAATGGCCTTGGCCATGCCGATATTGACCAGCCGGATGATGCCCAGTGCGGTTTCCCGGGCTGACAGCCCGAGCCGTCCGCCGAGGTCGTTCATCCTCTCCGTTACCCGATCAGGCTGGAGGGGCATGGCGCCGCCAAGAAAGCGATCGGCAAGCAACCGGCCGAGGAAAAGATTGGCGTCGGTTACGGTCAACTCTTCACCAGTGCCGTAACAAACAGGACCGGGATCGGCGCCGGCGCTCTGCGGGCCGACATGCAGCAGTCCGCCCGCATCAATCCGGGCTATTGACCCGCCCCCGGCGCCCACCGTATGAATGTCCATGACCTGGATGCGCAACGGATAGGAATCGATGCGGTAATCACGGGTAAGGGTCGGCTGTCCGTCACAGAGGGAGACATCGGTTGAGGTGCCGCCCATGTCAAAGGTGATTATTTTTTTACGCCCCATTTCCCCGGCCAGATGCAATGCGCCTTGTACCCCGCCGGCCGGCCCGGACAAGACGGTATGCACCGCCCGCTCGCCGACTGTCGCAGCCGGCAGCAGGCCGCCGTTGGACTGCTGGATGGACAATGGGTTTGTTCCGAGTTTTTCCGTCAGCCTGCTGATATAGGAGGAAACAACCGGGGCAAGATAGGCATTGATCAGGGTGGTGGTCAGTCTTTCGTACTCTCTGAACTCCGGCAGCACCTCGGACGAGATACTGACAGGAATGGCGAGGGGAAGAAGTTCCTTTGCCAGCATTTTTTCATGAATGTCATTGGCATAGGAATGAAGGAGACAGACAGCAACGGACTCTATGCCCTTCTCCCGGCAGATCCGGCGGATCCTTTTGCCGGCACTGTTGGCCAGAGGGGTCTGCACCGAACCGTCCCACAGGATTCTCTCCCGCACCCCGACACAGTTGCCCCGGGCAATGATGTCCGCGGGGCGTTCTATCTGGAGATCATAGAGGGCGGCCCGGTTCTGTCTGCCGATGATGAGCACATCTTCAAAGCCCCTTGTGGTGATGAGTAAGGTGCTCGCCCCTTTTCTCTGCAGGAAGGCATTGGTGCCGACCGTTGTGCCATGGATAATTTCCAGCTGGTCCGGCAACAGGAAGGCGTCGGGGTTGTCAGGGTCCGGAAAGAAATGGCTGAGTCCGGCCAGGATTGCCCGGCCGGGGTCGTCAGGGGTGGAAGAAACCTTATAGGTGGCGATCCCCTGGTCGGTGAGCAGTATGAAATCCGTAAAGGTGCCGCCGGTATCAATACCGAGTTTCATAAGTGACGTTCCAACGCTTAAATGTTTAAACGTTGGAACGTTTGATCGTTGCCACGTTGTAACGCTTTTTTACAGCCCGGCAGCAATGGCTTTGCCTAACTTGGCATCTATGACTTCGGCAAGATGGGCCTCAGTGTAATCATTATCCTTACGTAATGTCCTGGTGGCGGTGCCGAAGGTCATGCGCAGCTTCTGACTGTTGACCAGTTCAACTGCCTTGCCGATCCTGACCTGCAGCTCTTCGGTACTGATGCCTTCGGCATGGCCCAGCGGCCCCAGTTCACGAATTTTTGCGGTAAATTCCGTAATGAGCTTGACAAAACGGGGGGCCTCGGCAGCAGAGGCCCACTGCAGATTATAACGCTCAGGACTTACACCGATTCCCTGAAGAACTCTTTTGATCAGAACATTGACACCCATGGCGTCGTAATTACCAACCTGGTAATGGCATTCACCAAGTTGTCAGCCGCCGGTGAAGATACCGGCCGCGCCTTCGGCAAAACCCTGCAGGATAAAGGAAGGGTCAATGCGTCCGGTGCACATGACCCGGATGGTGCGCAGGTTGGGCGGATACTGGTAACGGGAGACACCCGCCGCATCGGCGGCAGCGTAACAGCACCAGTTACAGAGAAACCCCAGAATCTTGGGGTTGAATTCTTCAATGGTCATTCGATATACCTCTTTTTTAGGCTGTAGGTATTTAGGTTTTTAGGTGTTTAGGCTTTTAGGTATTCAGGTGTTTAGCTAAATGACTACAGACTAAACACCTGAATACCTGTTTTTCAAATTTCCCCGAACGCTTTGATCTGGGCGCCGATCTGTTCACGGGTGAAACCGCCCATGGAGATGGCAAAGGTCGGGCACCGGGAAGAGCAGATACCACAGCCCTTACATGAGGCGGCAATGGTTTCCGCCTTCTTTTTGTTGTCCACTTTCACCATCTGGATCGCCTGATAGGGGCAGAGGCTTGCGCAGATGCCGCAGCCGATGCATATCTCCTTGTCCACCGAGGAGACGATCGGCTCAACGGAAACAAAGCCCTTGATCAGCGGGATGGAGGCCTTTGCCGCCGCAGCCTGGGCCTGAACAATGACCTCATCAAGGGGTTTGGGGGAATGGGCAAGTCCGCAGACATAGACGCCATCCACGGCAAGTTCCACGGGCCGCAATTTCACATGGGCTTCCAGATAAAATTTGTTTTCATTGACCGGAATCTTCAGCAGCTTGCTGAGGGTTTCCGTATCCTCCGGCACAATGCCGACACTGAGCGCCACCAGGTCAGGGCTGAGGGTGACATCCTCCTGCAGCAGCGGATCAAAGAAGGAGACGGTGACCCCGCTGCCCTTTTTCGCCACCTCCGGCTTGCGCTCCATCTCGTAGGGAATGAAAACCACCCCCTGCTCCCGGGCCTGTCGGTAAATATCCTCGCTATAGCCGTAGGTGCGCATGTCGCGGTAGAGGACGACGACCTGAGAACGGGGATTGCGCTCCTTGATCTTCAGGGCGTTTTTCACCGCAGTGGTGCAGCATACCTTGCTGCAGTATGTGAGGTCATCACCGCGGGAGCCGGCACACTGGATCATGACCACCGAATCCGGGGTCCGGTCCTTACCCTTGCCGGCCAGCAGGCCTTCCAGTTCACGCTGGGTGACGACCTTCTTTGCCTGGCCGAGCAGATACCGGTCCGGCCGGTGCTCACGGCCGCCAGTGGCGATGATAATGACACCGTGGTCAATGGTCAGTTCCGCTTCCTTCTTGCCCTTGCGGGTCTTGACCACCGAGGAAAAATTGCCGACAAAGCCGCTGACCGCCACAAGCTCGGCGCCGGTCAGCACCTCGATCTTCTTATTTTTCTCCACCCGCTTGATCAGATCCTTGATCATGGCGGCGATGTTCTCACCGGAACCGGTATCGCCCATGCTGGCGGCATGACCGCCCAATGAGTCGTTCTTCTCCACCAGAAAACACTGAAAACCCTGCTCAGCCAGGTTTTCGGCCGCAGTCAGACCGGCGATGCCGCCGCCGATGATGAGGGCCTGGGGGGTGACCGGCACGGTCTGTTCGGGCAGAGGGCGCAGGTGGCGCGCCTTGGCGATACCCATCCGGACCAGATCCTTCGACTTGCCGGTCGCCTCGTCCGGTTCATTGGCATGGACCCAGGAACACTGATCCCGGATGTTGACCATCTCGAACAGGGAACGGTTCAGCCCGGCGTCTTTGAGGGTTTCCTGGAATAGCGGCTCATGGGTCCGCGGCGAACAGGCGGCCATGACAATACGGTTCAGCCGGTGCTCCTTGATCTTGTTCTTGATGATCTCCTGGGCGTCCTGGGAACAGCTGTAGAGGCTATCGCTGAAATAGACGACGTTGTCCATCTCCCCGGCGTAATCGACGACCCGCGGCACATCGACCGTACCGGCGATATTGATGCCGCAGCGACAGACAAAGACGCCGATACGCACCTCGTCACTCTCCGTCACCTGCTGTTCGTCCGGATAGGATTTGTGGACGATGCCGGCGCCTCGCTGCTGTTTAATCAAGGCGGCGGCAAGACCGGCGGCGGCACTGGACTGGGTGACGCTTTCCGGAATGTCCTTCGGCCCCTGGAAGGCGCCGGCCACCAGCACGCCGTCGCGGCTGGTCTGCAGGGGGGCAAAGGTGGTGGTCTTGCAGAAGTCGTAACGGTTCAGGTCAAACTTGCCGATGCGGGCGAGATCAGCGGCGCTTTTCGGCGAATCGAGCCCGACCGAGAGAACAACCATGTCAAAGGCCTCGAAATGATGGCTCTCGGCCATGGTCGAGTAGGTCAGTTTCAGCTGCTTGCCCCAGGGCATGACATCCGCCACCCGGGCCCGGACGAAGCTGATGCCGAACTGTTCCTCGGCTCGAATGCGGGCTGCGTCGAAGTCCTTGCCCTGGGTGCGCAGGTCCATATAGAAGATGGTAATCTCGCATTCCGGATCATGCTCCTTGGCGACCATAGCCTCCTTGATGGCATACATGCAGCAGACCGAGGAGCAGTAGCCATTGTCGCAGCCGAGATCACGGGAGCCGACACACTGGATAAAGGCGATTTTATGCGGATGGCGCTTGTCGGACAGACAGCGCACCTCGCCTTGGAAGGGTCCGGAGGGATTGAGCAGCCGTTCGAACTCCAGGCTGGTGACGATATCCGGATGCTTACCGTAGTTGTATTTGGTCAGGGCCTCGTCCGGCACCTTGCCGAAACCGGGGGCCATGATGATCGCGCCGATCTGGATGTCACGCTCCACCGCCTTCTGGGAGAAATCGATGGCATGGCTGCGACAGACCGGCACGCAGATCTGGCAGGTATTGTGCTTGAGATGCAGACAGGCGGCCGGATCGATGAAATAGGTGGCCGGCACCGCCTGCGGATAGTCGATGTGGATCGGCCGGGTGATGGCCAGGCCCTCGTTGTAGCTGTCCACCATGTGACGCGGGCAGTACTGGGTACAGAGACCGCAGGCCGTGCACCTGTCGGCGTCGATGTAGCGGGGATTGAGCCGCACCCTGGCGGTGAAGGCCCCCGGTTTGCCATCCAGGGAGAGAAAATCCGTGTTGCTCAGAATTTCGATATTGGGAGACCGACCGGCCTCAACCAGCTTCGGAGCAAGGATTCAAAGCGAACAGTCATTGGTGGGAAAGGTCTTGTCAAGCTGGGCCATGGCGCCGCCAACGGCCGCCGACTTTTCCACCAGATAGACATAATATCCCAGTTCGGTCAGATCAAGGGCGGCCTGCACACCGGCGACACCGCCGCCGACCACCATCACCGAACCGGATCTGTGTTCCATTGCTTTACCCATTTCGTTCTCCAGTGTTATAAGAATACCACAACAATACCAACGGCACCTTCATGCCGCGATCTTTTCAATGCGAACGGCGCAAACCTTGGCCTCCGGGATCTTGCAGACCGGGTCGAGGGCGTCGTTCGTCAGCAGGTTTGCCGCCGCTTCCTTGTAATGGAAGGGAATGAAGACCACGCCGGCCTCCACCCGCTCGGTAATCCTGGCCGGCAGGGTGATCGCCCCACGCCGGGAGACAGCCTTTATCGTCTCACCGTCGGTAATGGCCAAGGCCTCGGCGGTCCGGGGATGAATCTCGACATAGGGAGAGGGAGCCGACTCCTCCAGCACATGGGACCGTCTGGTCATGGTGCCGGTATGATACTGATAAAGCACCCGGCCGGTGGTCAGCACCAGCGGATAGTCTTTATCGGTGCCCTCCTTGGGACCGCTCCAGACAATCTCGGTGAATTTCGCCCGGCCGATGGGAAAACCGCTCTCAAAGAGAATCGGGGTGCCAGGATGGTCCGGGGTCGGACAGGGCCACTGCAGCCCCCCCTCCTCATCGAGCCGCTGGTAGGACATGCCTGCCATATGCGACCAGGCCCGACCTATCTCGGCGAACACCTCTTCGGGGAAGGGAGCAAAAACCTTGTACCTGCCGCCGCCCGGCAGGGTGAATTCCCGGCCCGGCCGACTCATCATGCTCTGCTTGGTGCCGACCATCCTGTTCGTCACCATGTTGATGATGGAGAGATCGTCCATGGCGTGCCCCGGCGGGCAGACGGCGCGGCGCACCCGTTGCACCCGGCGTTCCGTATTGGTGAAGGTGCCCTCCTTTTCGGCAAAGCAGGCCGCGGGCAGCACCACATCGGCAAGCTCGGCGGTGCAGGTCATGAAAATGTCCTGCACCACGAGAAAGTCGAGCTTTTCCAGCGCCTTTTTTGCATGGCCGCTGTTCGGATCGCTGAGGACCGGATTCTCCCCCATGATCCACATGCCGGTTATCCGGCCGTCGAGGATGGCCGGCATCACCTCGGTGGCGGTCAGACCCGGTCGAGCCGGCACCGGAGTGCCCCAGATCGCCTCAAAATGCTTGCGCGCCTCCTCGTCGGCCACCGGCCGGTAGCCGGGCAGGACCATCGGCACGCAGGCCATGTCACTCGATCCCTGCACATTGTTCTGCCCGCGCAGGGGATTGAGACCCGCGCCATGTTTGCCGAGATTGCCGGTCAGCAGGGCAAGGTTGGCGAGGGCGCGGACGTTGTCGGTGCCCGAGGTGTGCTGGGTAATTCCCATGGTGTAATAGATGCCGGCCCGCTCGGCCCGGGCGTAAATGCGGGCCGCCTCCTCGATGTCAGCGGCCGGCACGCCGGTGATCTTTTCCGCCCACTGCGGGGTGCAGGAGGCGACCGCCTCACGCAGGCGGTCAAAGTGTTCCGTGCGCTCGGCAATGAATTTTCGGTCGTGAAGGTCATCACGGATGATGACATGACACATGGCGTTGATCAGGGCGCCGTCACTACCGGGTCGCTGCCGCAACCAGAGCCGGGCACTCTTTGTCAGCTCGATGGCGCGGGGATCAGCGACCAGCAGCTTTGCACCCTTCTTCACCGCGTGCATCATCCGCACGGCAATGACCGGATGGGCCTCGGTGGTGTTGGACCCGATAACGAGCAGCACCTCGTTGTCCTCGATGCCGGCAATGGTATTGCTCATGGCCCCGGAACCAAGCGTTGTTGCAAGACCTGCAACAGTGGGGCTGTGACAGTAACGGGCGCAGTGATCGACGTTGTTGGTCCCGATCACCGCACGGAAAAATTTTTGAAAGGCATAATTCTCCTCCACCGTGCAGCGGGCCGAAGAGAGGCCGGCCAGGGAATCGGGGCCTTTCTCCGCCATGATGCGGGCAAAGGTGCCGGCAATAAGGTCAAGGGCGTCGTCCCATCTGGCTGGTTCAAGGGGGCCCCCGGGTCGGCGGCGGATGAGCGGCCGTTTCAGCCGATCAGGATGATGAATGAAGTTATGGCCGAAACGCCCCTTGACGCAAAGATCGCCGTAATTGGGTCCGACTTCCGGATCGGCGGTGGCCTCCATGACGGTCTGCCCCTTGACCTTGAGAATAAGCTGACAGCCGGTGCCGCAGTAAGGACAGGTGGTTCTGACATCCTGGATTGGTTCACCCTGGATCGGCACGATCCGCTGTTTCTTGTTGAGCGCGCCGGTGGAACAGTTGTCCACGCACTTGCCGCAGGAAACGCAGTTATCTTTGAAAGACAGGACCAGCCCCTGCGGCCGGCCCTCCTCATCGACCGAATCGGCCCGCAGCTCCAGAGCGTCATATTCGCAGACCCGCAGGCAGCGCTGACAGAAGATACACTTGTTCGGATCAATGACGATGGCCCGGTGCGAGGTATCGATGGGGTAGAGCGGCACCGTACCCATGCCGGTTTTGTTGATATTGACATCATAAACGATGTCGAGATCCTTGAGATTGCAGCGGTCAAAGGCGGTGCAGCCGCAGGAGAGACATCGTTCCGCCTCGCGCCGCACCATCTTTTCGGTGAAACCGAGCTTGATCTCGTCGAAATCCTGACGGCAGACCTCGGGCGGCCGCTGCGGCATCTTTTCCCGCAGTTTGACATTGACCCCTTCGAAGTTCTTCAGACTGACATCGTCGAATCCCTTGCCGCGGGTGAAGTTGAAACGGCTCTCGCCGCTCTCCTTGTCCACTTCCATGATGTAGGAATGAATATTTTCCGCAGCGCGGCGACCGGTAACCACCGCCTGAATGACGGTTTTCACCCCGCTCACCACATCGCCGCCGGCAAAGACCCCGTCGATATTGGTCTGCGAGGTGCGGGGATTTGCGACGATCATGCCTTTGGCCGTCAGTTCCAGGGCGGCCTCCAGTTCGCCGCCCGGCATGATGCCGTCAATGGCAAACTGGCCGATGGCGCTGACAACGGTGTCCACCGGCAGGGCGTTCTTGGATTCAGGAATCGGCACCGCCTCACGTCGGCCCCGGCTGTCCGGTTCACCGAGCTTCATCCTGATCAGGTTGAGCATCAGCCGGGTATTCTCGTTGGAACGGGAACAGAGATCAACCGGCGAGGCCATGAGGAGAAACTGGACGCCCTCGTGTTCCGCCTCGCGGATGTTACGCTGGTTGGCGGGCATCTCGATCTGGGCGCGGGGATAGACAACCGTCACCTCGTTGACACCGAGACGCAGCAGCGAACGGGCCACCTCCATGGCGATATTGTTGCCGCCGATCACCGCGGCCCGCCGGCCAAGGTCGAGTTTCCTGCCGTCATTGACCATGCGAAGAAACTGGAGCGCGGTGTAGACATGTTCATAATTGGCGCAGGGAATGTCGAGGGGCTGGTCGAGCGGGGCGCCGATGCCGATAAAGGTGGCGTCAAAGCCCTGGTCGCGCAGATCCTGCAGGGTGAAGTCCTTCCCCCACTGCTGACTGAGACGGATGGAGATGCCCATCTTGAGGATGGAATTGACCTCGTAATCGAGAACATCCCTGGGGATCTTGTAATTGAGAAAGCCGTAACGCAGGGCGCCGCCAAGCTGGGGGGCTGCCTCATAAATGGTGACGTCGTGGCCCTTGCGGGTCAGAAAATAGGCAGCGGTCAGACCGGACGGACCGCCACCGATCACCGCCACCCGCTTGCCGGTGGGCCGGTCCTTGGGGATGTTGAGATTGATCTCGTGGCTCATGCACCAGTCGGCGACGAAGCGTTTCAGATGATTGATGGAAACAGGTTCGTCGACCAGGATGCGACGGCAGCGGGTTTCGCAGAAGCGCGGACAGACCCGGCCGACCGAAAACGGCAGTGGGTTGCGCTCCATGATGAGCCGGAGGGCCTCCTCATACTCACCTCTGGCAATATGGGCGATGTAGCCCTGAACGTTGATCTGACCCGGACAGGTCAGATTGCAGGGAGCCTTGCAGTCGCCGAAATGGGTCTTCGAGATCGCGGCCAGCCGGTTCTTGCGATGGGCAATAACCACTTTGGAGTCGGTGAGGATCTCCATCCCCTCCCGGGCCATGGTGACGCAGGCGCGAAAAAGTCCCTCCGCGGCCAACGTCGATTTCAGATTGAAGCGAGCGGGATCGGCGATTTCAACCGCACATAACCCGCAGGGATTATCGGCAATGCTGTTTTTGACGTAACAGAGGGTCGGGATGGTGATATCCGAACGCCTGGCCACCTCCAGGATGGTCAGCCCGGCCTCGGCGACAATCTCCATACCGTTTATCGTCAGGGTTATTATCGTCATAGTATCTGGTCTCGATCACAAAAGGGTCGGGATCATGTTGTTTTCACGACCGGGGAAGGATCTTCCATCCTTCTCCCGGTCATGATCGGGCAGGGTCTCATGCCGCCGGTTTCCATTCCTTGAGAAAGGCCGGCAGATGACCGGCTTCACGCGGACCGATAACAATGGTCCACTCCGGCAGCTCCTCCTCCAGCTCGCCCTTGATACTGGCAAGATAACCGGGGATAATCAGTTCACGGTGCTTGACCTTGTCGAGAATGCCCGATTTTTTGATAAACCCGGCGATAAGGTCGGCGCCGAACTTGCCGGCCGCCCAGGCGGTGAGAACGGAGAGGCCCTCGGTATCCTTGATCAGCAGCCAGGACGGCACCTTGCTGCCCTCGATCTCGCCGGAGACGATGAAATAGGTCAGCGAGAAATTGCAGGTAATGAGAACCGGCGCGTTCTCCGCCGGACCGTTGATGGCATAGACATCCTCCTGCACCACCATCGGCCGCTGCGGATCAGTGAAAATGTTGAGCTGTTCGAGCAGCAAGGGAAAGAGGATATCGCCCTGCAGGTCGGAAAGCACAACAATGCCGGAGTATTTGGCGATCAGCACCGAAGCGATCATCGCCTCCATCATGATGTCGTCAGTCATCTCACAGGGAAAAGAGATGAGCGGAAAACCAAGCGGCTTGAACTTGGTTTTGATCGCGGCGCGGCGGGAGACGATATTGTCCTCCAGCGCTGCCTTCATGGTGCGGGCACCGGTGTCAATGACCAGATCCTTCAGCCCTTCGGCCAGGAGCTTCTCGGAAATTGTAATGGTATCATCAAGGTTTGCGCCGCGGATTCCCAGCGGACAACCGGTTTCCTTGGCCATGGCGGCCATGGCGGAGGCGTTGTCAGCCGTGGCGCCATAGAGCAGCGGCTTGCGTTCTCCGCATGCCTTGGCCCCTTCGGCCAGATTATCAACTTTGCCGCTCATGAGGATCAGGCCCGCATCATCAGCACCGGCAAGGACCTTCTTGACCAGGGCGATAAATTTTCCCTGATCGCCGTCGCTGTCTTTAACGGCAATCAGTCTGGCCTTCATCAGCACGCCGACGCGCTCATAGCGCAGCTCCTTGAAGCGCTTGATGCGGCCGTCAATGTCTGCCTCAGACATATCCGTACCGACCAGCACGGCAATCCCGGTAGGGTTCTCAAACCTCTTTTCATGACGAAACATGCAGGTCTCACCGCCGGTGGTGAAGGCGGAATCGCCTGCCCCGAGCTTGATGGTCCTGATCGGCGGAGCAGAAGCCTCACCAATGGTCGCCTTGGCCTCATCGGAAACATAAGGGCATTTCTCAATTTCAATCTGTCCGGCGGCAACTTTCATGGCAAAGGCAAGACAGGTGGGAATCCCGCACTCCCCGCAATTCTTTTTGGGGAGCATTTTAAGGATTTGTATACCAGTAAGAGCCATTGTTTATCTCCTCATTAGCATATAAAAAAATGTAAATAGCCCGATTGGCTACATAACTGTTTCCATTTTGAGCGCTGGATGGCCTTTTTCCTTGAGAAAAGCCAGTACCGCCTCTTCCGTGGTGCCCACTTCCTCATCAGCGATCATGTCAAAAAGCTCAGGCATGCCGATGGCTTCGCAGCGGGCCATCAATTTTTCCTTCAGCTCTTCCTTCAGCATCTTGGGAAGCCAGACAACTCTTTTCAGACCACCTTCCGCCATGAAAAGTTTCGGGCTGGTCAGGTAATGCTTGCTGACGCCCATGAAACCGGGGGTCTGCGCACCACCGCCTGCCATGCCGGCAAGCGAGGTAAACTTCATGCCGCTGGGGGTCATGCCCATGTAATCGCGGTTGACCACCATGATGCCGTTACATTGGGGCAGCATGGCGGCAATGGCCTCAAAACAGCCGCAGGCGGTCATGGGATTCGTCATCAGCGAATAACAGCTGACGGCCGGGACCGCCCCGCGGGAGGCCTGATTGACGAACTCGTTGATGCCGATAAAATCACCCAGCACCGGATCAATGCACTCACCCTTCTGGATCGGCTGGTTCGGACCAGTCGGGTTGATCTGAAAGGAGGCCTTGCCGTCCAGCCAGTTATAGGCACCGCACATGCCCACCCTTTCCGGGGTAATGACACAGACATGGCTGGGGGCAAAGGACTGGCAGAGGGTACAGGAGTAAAAAATCTCCTCGGTTTCATCGGTCATGTTGCCCAGCCGCAGGTCGCGCTCGGCATAGACCTTTTTGGCAATCTCCTGCACCTCTTCCACCTTGGCCTGTTCGGTATAGATTTTCACCTGCACCTTATCAAGAATGGCGCCGAATTCCTGGTGCAGTTTGCCGTGCAGCACCTTGCCGATATGCTTGAAAGAAAAGCCCTTCTCCACCGCGGCCTTGCCGATGCGGATCCACATGATGTTCCGCTGGCCGATATGCATGATGCCCTGGATGTAGTTGATCAGATGATGGAACTGGCGCTCCAGGATCGGTTCAAAATCCGACTGCATCTCGCGGCCGGCAACTTCAACCAGGATGGCGATGGGCAGGTTCTGCCCCTGGGTGATATCGCAGATGTCCTTGCCTTCGAGAATAACCTCGCCGTCAACGACATCGTGCATATCCTTGGAGATGAGCACCTCGACGCCGCTGGTCCTGCCGCCGCCGCATTCCATATAGAGATCATCCTTCCTGATCCTCTCACCCTCAAAGGCCGGCCCAAAGGCCATGGGGATATCAATCTTGGCAATGTTGACCTTCAGGCCCCGCACCTCGATGGCCTTCTGCACGATTTCATCATGGGGCACATTGCTGACCACATGCTCATAGGTGCAGATACCGGTGGGCAGGACTTCGGGAATATCATAGTCGGAGATGGTGGGGAATCCCCAGTTGATGGCGCCGGCTGCATTGGCGTACCACTCGTCGCTTACCGGGCCGAAGGCCATGACAAAGGCAAAGGTGCGGTCCTTGTTATAGATCAGGTTGCCCCGGTAATCTCCCGGTTTGATGCCGCCGAAGGCCATGGCCACCCGGCAGGCAAAGCCGATGGCGAAAACCGCGGTGGTATAACTGTCGCCAAAGGGCACCAGGCGGGTGTTCCAGCCGACCTGCACATTATTTTTCACCAGCTGCTCGGGCATTCTGATGCCGTTTGAGTGGTCATGCATGAAGATGTAGAGATTTTTTTCCTGCAGCTCCAGGGCAATTTTGCTGGCAACCTCTTTGTCGGCCGGCGAACCCATGATGGCCGCAAAGCCGGGGGCCGTGCCATCGACAAACTCAACGCCGCGTTTACGGAAGATAACGTCGTCCGCCGCACCCAGCCATATATTTGCACCGGTCGGGTCTTCCGTTTTGGTATAATATTCGGGTTGCTCAAGATAACGGATTGCCTCATACATCTCCTCGGCGAAAAAGGTAGCCATGCCGGCATCAAGGGCCGGGGCCAGGTAGGGCAGCCAGTTATGTTCACTCACCATGGATGGCAAGAGCTTACGGCATTCCTGGAAGATATCCTGCATATCTCCCAGTTTTTCCACCTTGGCTCCCAGCATGCTGTAGATGACAGGCAGATAATAGGCAGTGTTGGGAAATGAGACCGCCTGCTCCGGACCATATTTTTTTAAAGCTGCCGCAAATTTTTCCTCGGCCATATCAGTGATTTTATGCGCGCCTCGGATAGCAGCTGAACAGATTATTTTTGACATTGAATCGCTCCTCTCAGATTATCTGAATGAATTCATCATTAGCTTATCAGGCTATTGATCAGAGACTTGGTAAGATTGATGGCTTTGGGATGGCGCATAATCAGCACCTCGCCGCCGGCAAGCAGCATGCAGGTGGCGGTGATCGCCTCCATCATGACGCCTCTTCTTTCCTTGTCTCCCAGCAGAGCATCAGAGGGAAGCCGACACTCCTTGGCCTTCCAAACCTCCCGGCCGAGATTGCAGATGATCGGCACCTGCAGTTTTTCATCCTGCTGGGTCAGGGCGGCCAGGCGAATACGCTCCATGACGGAATAGGTATACTCAATACCGTATCCCAACGCGCCGATTGACGGATCCATCAGGATGGAGTTCAAAGAAACTCCAAGGTTTTCGAGCAGGATATTCAGCTGTTTGGCGAGGTTTACATCAATGGGAGAAGCAGCGACCATGGGATTCTGGAAGGCCATGGCGGTGGCGCCAAGGGAACGGTAATTACTGTCGGATAGAGGCGCCAGGCACACTTTCCTGTCGCCGGTGAGCGAGGTGATTTCCCTGAGCGTCTCAGTATCCTTGTCCGCGTTGCCGCAGCCCCAGACAATGGTCGGCACATCGATATTATTAATGACTTCGGCAACAATCTTTGCCGCCTCGGATGCGTTCCTGTTCATGCCGTTGGGATCGGTGCTTACCATGGAAAGACAGATCGCCTCCGCCTGGTATTCCTCAATACATTTCCTGGCCCAGGCCAGAGGATTATCAAGGACACCGTCAAAATGGCGGGTCAGTGATTCCGGCCACTCTTCGGGTTTGACATCCAGCACGTCCATGGCGATCAGCGGCTTATTGGGCATGGTGCCTTCAAAAAGATGGAAGGGCATGGAAGTTTCACCGCCGATTTTTACCGTCTTGCCACCGCTGCCGAGTGCGGTATCTTTAATTTTCCCCGTATATTTGACCTGATAGGAAGCGGCAGGAACTTTTTTAGCACGATCAGCAAAAGGTGTCTTTTCAACAGCCAGTTCGGCAACCGCCACATCTCCGGCAGGAGCGACGGTCCTAGGCGGTTCAGCGGCTTTTGTTTCAACCACCTTCTTGGCCTCTTCGGCCGCCTTTACCTCTGCCGCCTTTTTCGCCTCTTCGGCTGCCTTGACTGCAGCGGCCTTTTTGGCCTCATCTGCTGCTTTGGCTTCGGCCGCCTTCTTGGCCTCTTCGGCAGCTTT
>JBFMAY010000004.1:0-124585 GCA_040755455.1 Thermodesulfobacteriota bacterium
GCGTCACCCGGCCCACGGGCAACATCTTTCTCACCAATATCCACCGTATTTATTCCGGCGATGAAATCCCCCCTTCCCCTGATGACGAAAACACCATGGATTACTTTCTGGGCAGGCGGCCCACGGGTGCGACCACGGATTCCAGAGTGGATCTGGGGATGATCGTGCGGGATATCGACGAGCTGATGGTCGTTAACGACGAGGCCCACCACATTCACGATGCCAGGCTGGCCTGGTTCAAATCCATCGAGGACATTCACAACCGGCTGCTGCAGAAGGGGGGCGCGCTGGCCTTGCAGGTGGATGTGACCGCCACGCCCAGGCATAACAATGGGGCGATCTTTGTGCAGACGGTGGCCGATTACCCGCTGGTGGAAGCCATTTCTCAAAACGTGGTCAAACACCCGGTGCTGCCCGATGCGCCCAGCCGGGCCAAGCTGTCCGAGCGGCAAAGCGCCCGGTACACCGAAAAATATGCCGACTACCTTGACCTGGGGGTGATCGAGTGGCGCAAGGCATACACAGAACATGAAAAAATGGGCAAGAAGGCCATCCTGTTTGTGATGACCGACGACACCCGCAACTGCGATGACGTGGCCGAATACCTGCAAAACCGTTATGCTGACCTGCAGGGTGACGCGGTGCTGGTGATTCATACCAAGAACAACGGCGAGATTTCCGAGGCTGCCTCCGGCAAAGCCAGGGAAGAGCTGGAGAAACTGCGCAAACAGGCCAATGAAATCGACGGCGCGGAGAGTCCCTGCAAAGCCATTGTCTCGGTGTTGATGCTGAAAGAAGGCTGGGACGTGAAAAACGTCACCACCATCGTCGGCTTGCGCGCCTACTCGGCCAAGAGCAACATCCTGCCGGAACAGACGCTTGGGCGCGGCCTGCGCAAGATGTACCCCGGCGGGCTGGAGGAGTATGTCAGCGTCATCGGCACCGATGCCTTCATGGATTTTGTCGAGTCAATTAAAGCGGAAGGCGTGGAACTCGAACGCAAGGCCATGGGCGAGGGCACCCAGCCCAAGACCCCGCTGGTGGTGGAAGTGGACCGGGAGAACGCAAACAAGGATCTTGACGCCCTGGACATTGAAATCCCGGCGCTGACGCCGCGGGTCTTTCGGGAGTACAAAAACCTGACTGATCTTACCCCAGACAAATTGCTCGGCCAGCCGATACCGTATCGGCAATTCAGCGTTGAGGAGCAACGGGAGATCGTCTTCAAGGACATCACAACGGGCGAGATCACCCATACCACGGTGCTGGACAATGCCGGGGTGGCTGATTATCGCAGTGTGATCGGTTATTTCGCCCAAACCGTCATGAAGGAACTGCGCCTGTTCAGCGGCTACGACGTCCTGTACGGCAAGATCAAGGCCTTTGTGCAAGAGCGGCTGTTCGGCCGGGCCGTGGATCTGGAAAGCGCCAATACCTTGCGTAATTTATCTGAGCTTGCGGCCACCAAAACGGTGATTGAAACCTGCAAACGGGCGATCAACGACCTCACGGTTCAGGACAAGGGCGATGCGCAAATACGGGACAGCATCAAGCTGCGGCAGACCCGGCCCTTTGTGGTCAAAGACCAGGGATATCTGATCCCGAAAAAATCGGTATTCAACAAGATCATTGGCGACAGCCGCTTTGAGCTGGAATTTGCCGGTTTTTTGGAAAACTGTACCGATGTGACGTCCTACGGCAAAAATTATCTGGCGGTGCATTTCAAGCTCGATTATATCAACGGGGGCGGCGATATTGCCAATTACTACCCGGATTTCATCGTCAAGCTGGCAGACAGACGCATCATCATTGTCGAAACCAAAGGACGGGAAGACCTGGATGTCCCGCAAAAAATGTCCCGGCTCAGACAGTGGTGCGAGGATATCAAGCAGGCGCAGCCCGATGTTCGTTATGACTTTGTCTATGTGGATGAAAAGACCTTCCTGAAGTATCAGCCGAAAACATTCCGGCAGTTGCTTGACGGGTTCCGGGAATATAAAAAAATGGAAATATAATAAGGCGTTGCTTCGGATATCATGCAAATGTTGTGTTTTCGGTTTTGCTGAATCTCATTCACTCAAATAAATTTCACATAAGGATATCACCATGAAGAAAATAGCGGTACTAGCCGGTGACGGTATCGGCCCCGAGGTCATGAAAGAGGCGATCAAGGTGCTTGATGCGGCCCAGAAAAAATTCTCTTTTCAGCTTGACTATGTTTTTGCGGATGTGGGTGGCTGCGCCATTGACAACCATGGCCTGGCCCTGCCGCCGCAGACCCTGAAAACCTGCGAAGAGAGCGATGCCATCCTGTTCGGCTCGGTGGGCGGCCCCAAATGGGAGAGCCTGCCCCCCGAGCAGCAGCCGGAACGGGCCGCTTTGCTGCCCCTGCGCAAACATTTTGATCTGTTCTGCAACTACCGGCCGGCCAGGGTGTTCAAGTCACTGGTGGGTGCCTGCCCATTGCGGGCCGACATCATCAAGGACGGCTTTGACATCCTCTGCGTGCGCGAGCTGACCAGCGGCATCTACTTCGGTCAGCCCAAGGGCCGGGAAGGCAGCGGTCCGACGGAAAAGGCCTGGGACACCCTGGTCTATACCCGGGCGGAAATCGAGCGCATCACCCGCATGGCCTTTGACGCCGCCCGGCTGCGCCGCAAAAAGGTGACCTCGGTGGACAAGGCCAATGTGCTGACCACCATGGTGCTGTGGCGGGAGGTGGTCAAGGAGATCGCCAGGGAATATCCCGACGTGACGCTCAACCATATCTATATCGACAACGCCACCATGCAGCTGGTGCGTGATCCCCACCAGTTCGACGTGCTGCTCTGCGACAACATGTTCGGCGACATCATCTCCGATGAATCGGCAATGCTCACCGGCTCCATGGGACTGCTCGCCTCGGCCAGCCTCAACAGGGACAAATTCGGTCTGTTCGAGCCGGCCGGCGGTTCAGCCCCGGATATCGCCGGCAAGGGCATCGCCAACCCCATTGCCCAGATTCTGTCGGCGGCCATGATGCTCCGTTACAGCTTTGGCCTGGATGAGGCGGCGGGCGCCATTGATCAGGCGGTGGAACGGACGCTCGATAGCGGCATCCACACCCGGGACATTGCCGTGGACCCGAACAAAGTGGTCAACACCGCGCAAATGGGCGACGCCATTGTTGCAAATCTGCTGAAGGCGTAAATGACAGCACCTGCCGTCAGTGTGGTCCTGGTGGAACCCCAGGGTGCGCTCAATATCGGCTCCGTCTGCCGGGTGATGATGAATTTCGGTTTTACTGAGCTGCGCCTGGTCAAGCCCCGGGCGGATCATCTCAGCAAACATGCCCGGGACATGGCGGTCAACGCCAGGGATCTGCTCAAGAATGCCGGACTGTTCGGCACCCTAGCCGAGGCCCTGGCCGACTGCAGTCTCTGCCTGGGGACCACCCGCCGCTTCGGCAAATACCGGCAGGATTTTCTCGCACCCCATGAGATCGCCCCGCTGCTTGCCCGGCACGATGCCGGGGTGAAAACCGCCCTGGTCTTCGGCCGGGAAGACGACGGCCTTACCACCGCGGAACTCGATCTCTGCCAGTTTTTCGTCACCATCGCCACCGACCCTGCCCTGCCCTCCCTCAACCTGGCCCAGGCGGTGGCCATCTGTCTGTACGAGCTGAGCCGGGGACGGCAGGCGCAGTCCGGCGAGCCCGGCGGCTTCGAGCCGGCCGACAGCCGGACCCTGGAAAGCATGTATCAGCACATGCGCCGAACTCTGATCGAGGCCGAATATCTTGACCCGCAGAATCCCGACCATATCCTGCGCGCCTTTCGCCGCATCTTCGGCCGGGCCGGCCTTGATCAGCGGGAAGTCCGCATCATGCAGGGGCTGTGGAGCCGCGTCGACTGGCTGAACAGCCAGCGCAAACAGTAGCAGCCATGTCTTTTGACCGCCACTTTACCAACCAGCTGCTGGAGTGGTTTCAGCACAATAGCCGGGATCTGCCATGGCGCCATACTTACGCCTCCTACCATGTCTGGATTGCCGAAATCATGCTGCAGCAGACCCAGATGGACCGGGTTGTCTTCTATTTCACCAGGTGGCTTGCCCGCTTCCCGGATATCCCGACCCTTGCCGCTGCCGACGAGGACGAGGTGCTCAGCTGCTGGGAGGGTCTCGGCTACTACTCCCGGGCCCGAAATCTGCACCGTACCGCCAAACTCCTGGCGGAGCAGGGCAATATGCTGCCCGCCAGCTATGAGGCGCTGCGCAAACTCCCCGGCATCGGTCCCTATACGGCCGGCGCCATCATGAGCATCGCCTTTAATCAGGACTTTCCGGTGGTTGACGCCAATATCGAACGGATTTTCGCCCGTCTCTTTGATATCGCCACGCCGATCAAGAGCAGGGAAAACAAGGCCCTGGTCTGGCAAAAGGCAGCGGCAATGCTGCCGGCCGGCCAATCCCGCATCTTCAACCAGGCCCTGATGGAGCTGGGCGCCCTGGTCTGCCTGCCCAGAGCCCCTCACTGCAGCCGGTGTCCCGTTGTCCCCTGGTGTAAGGCGTACCAGTTGAATATTATCCAGGCCCGGCCGGTGCTGTTGCCGAAAAGGAAGAGCATGTTAATTGAGATGGCGACCGGCATTCTGGTCAGGAATGAAAAGGTGCTGATCCAGAAAAGACAGGCGGATGATGTGTGGGCAAATCTCTGGGAGTTTCCCGGTGGCCGGCTGAAAGAGGGAGAATCCCCGCATCAGGCGGTGGTGCGGGAATTTCTGGAAGAAACTGGACTCCATGTGGGAGTGACAGGAGAAATCACCAGCGTCAGGCACAGCTACATGCATTACCGGGTGATTCTGCATGGATTTTTCTGTGCGGCAACCGATGGGGAGGATAATGAACCGGCCCTGCTGGCCGCCCAGGAAAACAGATGGGTCCGCTTCACGGAACTGCACCGGTTCGCCTTTCCGGCCGGCCACCGGAAGCTGATTGACTATCTTCGGAACAGCTCAGGGATTTAAGGTAATTAGGCTTTTAGTTTGTTAGCAAAAGAAGTCGAAGCAAATCCTCATCCGCGAACAACCTAAGCCGTTGTAAAAAAATAACATGGCCAGAGAAATGCGCGGAACGGCATAAGGAGCCGTAACGAAATTGAAAAAAAATGGCCATGTTATTTCGTAACGGCTCCTAAATACCTACAGACTATCCACCTATTTTCTCAAAAGGAATAGGACACCACCAGACCAAGTTTCTTTATCTGCTCAAGCAGCTGATCCATCTTGACCGGTTTGGTCATATAGGCCTCACAGCGGCCTTCCTCCTTTGCCTTCCGGATGTTTTCAGGATCGCTCAGGGCGGTTATCATGATCACCTTCACCTGGTATTCAGGAATGACCCCCAGATCCTCTTCAATCTTGCGGATCTTGAGCAGGGCGTCCTGGCCGTTCATTTCGGGCATCATGATATCCAGGCAGACCAGATCAAAAGGGTCTCTGTCCTTCAAGGCCTGGGTAAAAACTTCAATCGCCTCCCGTCCGTTTTCCGCCCCATGGGTTGTTCCCACATCAGCCAGCATCTCCTGAAGGATGACCCGTGTCATCACATCATCTTCAGCAATCAAAATTTTCATGGATAACCCTTTATCTTGTTATGATGGTTTGCTTATCGAAAAAATACTTACCAGGCAACGGATTTTTTTTCATCTTTTTTCTGCATCCATCAGCGGGCCGTGGCCAAGGCGAGCCGGGCAGCCCGCATCGAGGCCCCTCCCCCGCCCAGTTTTCTCCTTACCTCAGCCAGATCCTTGAGCATATCCTGCCTTTTCATGCTGCCGGGCAGGATATCCTGCAAGGCCGCGCTGATTTTCCCGGCAGTGGCCTCATGCTGCAGCAACTCGCTGACCACCTCTCGGCCGGCGATAAGATTGACCAGCGCCGCAAAGTCGACATTGACCAGCATATTGCCCACAAACCAGGTAAAGGGAGACACCTTATAGGCAACCACCATGGGCACATCAAGAATGGCCAGCTCCAGCGTCACCGTGCCGGATGCAGCAACCGCCAGATCACAGGAGGCCATGAGATCGTAACGATCCTCGGCAATGACCTTCACCACGACTGGCGCCTTGTCGAGACCGCACGCCAGCAGATCCTCCCTGGTAAGGCCCGGCGCCAGGGGCAACAGGATGGTCAGGTTGTCATGGATTTCCGTCATCCCTTGAGCGGCCTCAAGAAAAACGGGCAGCATGGCGCGTATCTCTTTTTTTCTGCTGCCCGGCAGAATCCCCAGGAGAATGTTGTCCGTCTTGACCTGATGGAGCCGGCAGAACTCCTCTCTGGACATGGTGCGCCTGACCGAATCAAGCAGAGGATGGCCCACATAGTCAACCTCGACCCCGCGCTGGTGGTAAAACTCTTTTTCAAACGGCAGGATGACCGCCATCCGGTCAATGATTGCGCCGATTTTTTTGACCCGGCCGCTGCGCCAGGCCCAGACCTGCGGACTGATATAATAAAAGATGGGAATACCCAGCTGTCTTGCCTTCTGCGCCAGCAGCAGATTGAAATCAGGGTAATCGATGAGGATGAGCAGATTCGGCGGATGTTTTTGCAGTTCATCCACGAGTATTTTCCGGGCCGCGCGGATATCTCCGAGATGGGCGATGACCTCAACCAGGCCGACCACCGCCATTGCCGCGGCATCATATAAAATGTCCACGCCTTGCCGCCGCAGTTCCCTGCCCCCCATGCCGCACAGGGAAAGATCCGGGGCAAGCTGCTTCATGGCGGCAACCAGATGGGACCCATGCAGGTCGCCTGAGGCCTCGCCGGCAACAATCATCACCCGCAGCATAAAACGTCTTTATGCCTGCTGATATGGTCCCTGATCTGGCTGATAATCCGCAATGCCACTTCAAGGGCCCGCCGTCCTTCCCGGCCGGAAACCTTCGGCGTCCGCCGCAGACGGACATTGCCGACAAAATCCGTCAGTTCCGCCGCCAGGGCATCCTGTTCGGTGAAACAGAAATGCGTCGTCTTTTCATTGGGATAGCCCTCCGCGGTCGAACCGGGGAGACGCTCAATGATTTTTATTTCCTTGGTGGCGTAATTTACCGTGAGAGAACCGCCGGGCTGATAAATACGCAGGCTGCGCACATTGTCATGGGCGACGCGGCTCACCGTGACATTGGCCGTGCAGCCGTTCTCGAAAATCAACTGGGCGGCGGCCACATCGGTTTCCCTGGTCACCACCGGCACGCCGATGGTGGAGATTGATTTAAGGGGAGACGGGACAATGGACAAAATGATGTCAATATCGTGAATCATCAAGTCAAGCACCACATCCACTTCCACGCCTCGGGGCTTGAAGGAATGGACCCGCTGCGATTCGATGAACACCGGGCAGGTCAGATAATCCCGCATGGCGACGATGGCCGGATTGAATCGCTCCAGATGGCCAACCTGCAGAATGCGATTGCCCTTTTCCGCCTTGCCGATGAGATCGTCAGCCTCGGCCAGGGTAACGGTCATCGGTTTTTCCAGCATTACATCGACATTTTCGGAAAAGCAGTCACTGGCCACTTGATGATGCAGCGGGGTCGGCACCACCACACTTACCGCATCAACATGCCGTAATAGCTCCCGGTAATCCTGGAACGGTTTCGTCCTGTTTTCCTGGGCCACCTGGCGGGCAAGCTCGCTTGAAACATCCGCCACGCCGACCAGTTCCACATCTTCCATTACGGCATATTTCTGAGCATGGAATTTGCCGAGATATCCCACGCCGATCACACCAATTTTAATTTTCTGCATAATGTCTCTATGTTGTTACAGGTCAGCCGACAAATAAACCGCCGACTTGTTCAGCATATCTTCCAAAGTGGAATCAAGGAGTTGACGAATCGGCGAGTACTCGGGGACGGGCCTGTCCAGGACGTGGCCCAAAAAGCCCTCGACCAGACAGGGGAAGAGGCGGATGCGGCCGGCCGCCCTTTGCCCAAGGTCGGATTGAAAAAACTCGCGGTAACCGGTAAATCTGTCCACGAAAACATTGGTTATCGCCTGCGAGAGCGCGTTGATCTGCTCATCTTCCAGTTCCTGCGGCCGGGAGGCGATAATCCTGTCGATGATGCTGGCCACAACCGACCGGTTGAAATCTTCCACTTCTCTCTCCTGAGGCTTGCTGATGCTGCGCAGATAGCAGGCCGTTACCCAGAAGGCGCAGAACACATCAAACTCATTGGCCCGGATGGCATAATCGTCAAAATTGCCACCCTTGAAAAAATCGGTCAGATGTTCCGAACTGACCCGGTAAAGGGCAAAAAGTTTCTCCTGAATGGTTTGGGTTGTCATGGAAACGTCGATTGTGCTCTGATTTCAAGTTAAAATTGATTCTCCGTACGGAACCATCAGCATGACGGCTCCGATTTTCCTGAAAGCCACTCTAAATGAAAATAAATCTTTGTCAATAAACTAAGGAATCAAGTAAGATAATATCATTCATTATTGCCTTTTCCACTGGCATTCAGAGAAAAAATCAATTATCACGAAAATTCAGCAAGCTAGATGACAAACCAACTGTTTCAGGCCATGGTTGTCAGGGAAGAACCTGACAACGTTTTTATCAGAGAAATAAGGGAAAGAACCATCGCCGAGCTTCCCGCATATGATGTGCTTATTGCCGTACGCTTTTCTTCCCTCAACTACAAGGATGCCCTGTCCGCATCCGGCAACAAGGGCGTTACCCGCCGCTACCCGCATACGCCCGGCGTTGATGCGGCGGGAGTTGTCGTGGCAAGCGGATCGGAAAAGTTCAAGGCCGGAGACGAGGTCATTGTCACCGGCTATGATCTGGGAACAAAAATACCTGGCGGCTTCGGACAGTTTATCAGGGTACCGGCGGAATGGATCGTACCCCTGCCCCCGGGCATGAGTCTTTACGAGAGCATGATCTATGGCACGGCCGGCTTTACGGCCGCCCAATCGGTACTCAGAATAGTTGACCACGGCGTAAAACCTGAAGACGGCAAAATCCTGGTCAGCGGGGCCACCGGCGGGGTCGGCAGCGTTTCAGTGGCCATTCTGGCCAAACTGGGCTATCAGGTAACAGCAGTAACGGGCAAGAGCGAGGAACATGCGCTGCTTGCCCGTCTTGGCGCAGCAAGCATCCTCACCCGCCAGGAGGCCACCGATACAACCGGCAGAATGTTATTAAGGGAGAAATGGGCCGGTGTCGTTGACACCGTTGGTGGTGACATTCTGACTACCGCCATCAGAACAACCCGTTACGGGGGCATAGTCACCTGTTGCGGCAATGTTGCCTCGCCCCATCTCCACATCTCTGTCTACCCGTTTATCCTCAGGGGAGTTACCTTAAGCGGTATCGACTCGGCAAGCTGCACACTTGCCGTCCGCCAGAGGATATGGAACAAGCTCGCCGCAGCATGGAAAATCAATCAACTCCATGACTTGGCGCGGGTCGTTGATCTGGATCATTTAAATGACGAGATTGACAGCATACTGCAAGGGAAAACAAAAGGAAGGATTGTTGTTCAGCTGTAACCTGCCGGCTGGGGCAATCTGATAAGAATATCGTAAACTGACGGCATAGCATATGGAAACGGAAAATAAATTTATCAAAGATGTTGACAGACTGGTTCCCCGTCCGGACATAGCCCTGGAGGTCCTGCAGATGGCCTATGACAACCAGGTCAGTATCCCGGCAATGGCGCACAAGATAGAGATGGACCCCAACCTGACTGCCAACATGCTGCGGCTGGCAAATTCGGCATATTTCGGCCATATGCGTGAAATTATGTCAATCAAGGATATCATTATCCGCCTCGGGCTGGAAACGGTGAAAATTATCGCCATTACCGGCGCATCCGCCGGCTTGATGCGATCCCCCCAGCAGGCCTATAATCTTGAGCCGGGCACCTTGTGGCATCACTCCCATGCCACCGCCGTGCTGTCGTCGGTAATAGCCAAATATGCAAAAGTTGAGGAGGTTGGCAGCATTTATACCGCCTCTCTGCTCCATGATATCGGCAAGGTAATTTTAAACAGGCCTCTGCAGATTGCCATCTCAAATAACAAAAATCTGGGCAGGAAATTCAGCTCTCTCGTTGAACTGGAGCAATTCCTGCTGGAAACGGATCATGCCAAGGTCGGCATGGCCCTGCTGCAGAAGTGGGGACTGCCTGACAATATTTCCATCCCGGTCGGCTTTCACCACAGGCAGGATTGCCAGGAGGCTGAACAGCTGAACGTCAAAATCGTCAGTCTGGCGAATTTTTTGGTGGAAAGTATTGGTATCCGTTCGCTGCTGCCGGAAAATTTCACATTTAATGTGCAGGATTTCATTGATCAGAACCAGCAGCTGCCGGCAGTTCCCAACTTCCAGGACAATATGGAAAGAATTATTGATGAATTTTTCTATCAATTCAACGAGACGGCAAAATTATCGACCTGAGCCCGTCATCACCCTTACCGGGCGGAGACAATCCGGTACGCCTTTACCGGGTTCAGGTCCAATACTATTGCGTATCACCTTCCATGAGCAACACCACCTTATTGCCGCCCTCGTTTTTCGCCACATGCAACGCCTTGTCCGCCAGGGAGAAAAAATCCTCATGGTTTTTCAGATTGTCCGCGTTATTTGCCGCCAGCCCCACACTGATTGAAATCTGACGGCCAACCTCGCCGTTATCAAAAACAAACTGGCTCATCTGGGTATGGATATTACGGGCAACCATTTGCCCTTCCACGGAATCGGCATCAGGCAGCAGCACGCCGAATTCATCTGCGCCGATGCGGCCGCAGATGTCGGTATTGCGCACATTGTTAACCAGGATGTCGGAGATTTCCTTTAACAGAAAATCTCCGAATTTTCTGCCGCAGGAAGAATTGATCTCCTTAAATTTATCTATGGTGAAGATCATGAAAACAAGTCCGCTGCCACGGCGGGCGGCAAGTCTGAATTCGCGGGCAAGCACCTCGGTAAAATGGCGGCGGTTGATGAGGCCGGTCAGATTATCCTTGATCGCAAGCTCATTGAGCTTGTGCAGCATTTTCTTGCAGTCGGTGATGTCCCGGTAGATAACCAGACATTGCCAGACAAAACCATGGTCGTCTTTGATGGGATATGCCGAGATGGAAAACCATCTATCGTGCAGGGTCGGTTCCTGGCGTTCGACATGACAGGGTTTGCCGGAATGAAAGACCTTACATGCCGGGCAGTGATTGGCGGGATTATTGATTTGATGGAAAACCTGAAAGCATTTCCTGCCGAGCAATTCCCCCTCGTCAAAATTCTCGCAGGTTGCCTTGTTGGCCCGGACAATTTTAAATTCACGGTCAACGATATACATCAGATCGTCAACTACATCGAAGGTTTCCTGCCAGAGACGGTAATGATCAAGATGTCTGTCCAGACTGTTTCCGGTCTTGCCAGAACGTGCGGTCTCCTCAAGCTCCTCGATCCGCTTGCGCAATATGGCCACATCCTCAGCCAACTCTTCCCGAGATCTATCGCAATGCTTCATACCAGCTTATGCCCCTTCCCTGAAATGCGTTGCAACGCTTTCAAGCAATAGCCAGAATTGCAGAATCCGGCACGGCAGAGAAAATTTCCGTCCACGGGTCAATGAAAATGAAGCAAAATAAAACAAGCCGTTGGAAAATTCCAGGAATAATTTATAATAATCGTCCTATGCAATCACAACAACTATGTCAGCGATGCGGTACATGCTGCAAAAACGGGGGGCCGATTCTGCACCGCCAAGACCTGGCGCTGGTGCAAAAAGGGATATTTTCCCTGGAGAATCTGGTGACCATCAGAAAAGGAGAGCCGGCCTTCAACCCCTTTACGGGAAAAGTTGCACCGGCTGCCCATGAAATGATCAAGCTGGCCGGCAAGGGAACAAGCTGGGAATGCATTTTTTATGATGCCGGCCAATCGGCCTGCATTATCCATGCGAACCGGCCCCTTGAATGCAGACTGCTGCAATGCTGGGACACCGGAAAGATCGAAGCAGCCTACGGCAAGGATTGTCTCGGTCGTTTTGATCTTATGGAGGACCAAAATCCCTTGGGGGACCATATTAAGCGACACGAACAGCAATGTTCCTACGCTGTGGCGCTGCCGCTTCTGGACCATCTCTGCTCGCCGGCCCCAGGTGAGACGGACATGGAGCAATTAACCGGCCTCATGCAGCAGGACCTGTTGCTGCGGGACCTGGCCGTTTCCGCTTTTGGCCTCAGCCTGCAGCAGGAGCTGTTCTATTTTGGCCGGCCCCTCTTCCAGTCGCTTCAGCATCCGCGTCTGCAAGTAACGACCATTGGCAACTCAATGCGGCTGCAATGGACCAATCATGTTTGACCGGACACCCTGGACCCTAACAGAAAAAATAGCAAACCCTCTCCGACGAAACAAGCACTTAAATCCTTCCCGCTGTGTTTTTGATCAAAGCTATCATTTTAGACGTAATTAGTTCCGAACAAAGAAATCAATATTAGCCTTCCCTTCTTCTATCGTCCCGGAGACACGAATTTCTCCAAACGAAAAAAATGCCAGAAAAATTATAATAATAATTGAGGCCAAAAAAAATTACTAACCACCGCGATTTTAGGAATTCTGAGATAAATTTCATACCGAACCCCCACGCCTTTTCATTTGTTTTCACAAATCGTAACGTCTTGCTTATTTGTTCGATCAACATGTCGTGGAAACACCTTGCCACCTCTCCAGACTTACATAATGGAAGCATATCTTGTTTGCCGATTATCATCGACATTCATAAACCGGCTTTGGCAAACGAGGCGGCGACGATCTCCTTGGCCTCCTGCTGGATCAGTTTCAGATGCGTTTCGCCCTTGAAGCTTTCCGTGTAAATCTTGTAAACATCCTCGGTGCCGGATGGTCTGGCGGCAAACCAGCCGTTAGCGGTGACAACCTTCAGGCCGCCGATGGCTGCCCCGTTGCCCGGCGCATGGGTAAGTTTGGCCTGCACCGCTTCGCCGGCAAGGGTTTTTGCCTCAACATCCTCAGGGGCAAGATGAGACAGTACCTTTTTCTGTTCAGCCGAAGCAGGGGCCTCAATGCGCTCATAGCGAGGTGAACCGAACTTCTGCTCCAGCTCCCGATAATGCTGCCCCGGATCTTTACCGGTGACCGCGGTGATCTCGGCCGCCAGCAGCGCCATGATGATGCCGTCCTTGTCCGTGGTCCAGACACTGCCGTCCCTGCGCAAAAATGTGGCGCCCGCGCTTTCCTCGCCGCCGAACCCGTATTCACCGTTAAACAGACCCTGGACAAACCATTTAAAACCAACCGGCACTTCCGCTAACCGCCTGTTTATCCCGGCGGCAACCCGGTCAATCATCGAGCTTGAAACAAGAGTCTTGCCCACGCTGAGATCAGCAGACCAGCCCGGGCGATGGGTAAAGAGGTAATTAATGGCTACAGCCAGGTAATGATTGGGATTCAGCAGTCCTGACCCGCGGGTGACAATGCCGTGCCGGTCGTAATCAGGGTCATTGCTCACGGCGATGTCGAACCTGTCCTTGAGCGCGATGAGCGACGCCATGGCATAAGGGGAGGAGCAATCCATGCGGATCTTGCCGTCCTTGTCCAGGGTCATGAAGGAAAAGGTCGGATCAACCCGGTTGTTCACTACTTCAATAGCAAGGCCGTATCTTTCGGCAATCGCCGGCCAGAAGGCGATGCCGGAGCCGCCCAGGGGATCGACCCCGATCCTGACGCCAGCCTTGCGGATGGCCTCCATGTCAATAACCTCCTGCAAATCATCCACATAGGGCCGCACAAAATCATAGGCCACGGCCCGGGCGGAGGCAAAGGCCTCGGTCAGCGGCAGGGACCGCACACCTTTGAGCCCCCCGGCAAGCAGCTCATTGGCTCGTCGCTCGATCACCTTGGTGGCATCGCTGTCCGCCGGCCCGCCATGGGGTGGATTGTACTTGAAGCCTCCGTCCTCCGGGGGGTTGTGTGAGGGGGTAATCACCACCCCGTCGGCCTGAATGCCGGAATGTTTCTTGTTCCAGCAGAGTATGGCATGGGACACCACCGGGGTGGGCGTGTATCCCCTGCCCTGCTGGTAGCAAACCTCCAGACCATTGGCGATAAAGACCTGCAGGGCGGTGGCAAAGGCAGGTTCGGAGAGACCATGGGTGTCCATGCCGACAAAGATGGGACCGGTGACGCCCTGAGAGAGACGATACTCGACAATCGCCTGGGAGACCGCCAGGATATGAGGCTCGTTGAAGCTCTTTTTCAAGGAACTGCCGCGGTGTCCGGAGGTGCCGAAGCTGACCTTCTGTTCATCCAGACTGACGTCCGGCGCATACTGGTAATAGGCGGCAATCAGCCGGGGGATATTGCATAAATTCTCCGGAGCAGCGGGTTTTCCCGCCTGGGGATGCAGGGCCATTCCTTACCTCCTGTAACGGTTACGCGGCATATTGATTGAAATGTTTTCGAGTAATTTCATTATGTAATAAACAACATAACCGAACGGAATTCAAGCATTACATCCATCAGACAGGAAAAAGCTGCTTGATAAAAGAGGCATGGGCAACCGGTTTTAATAAGGAAGGCAGAATTGCCAGCGCGCAGAACTGGTATCCCAAAAACTGCCTGCTGGACGATGAGAAGGAAGCGCCTTGTTCAACCGGCACCGATATGGAAGATAAATGGAGAAGGGGGCTTCCAGTTTGCGTCTTAAATCCAACGCAAACCGGAAGCCGCTGTTATGATGTCCTGGGTGGTTATTGTCTATCTCAGACCTGGGATCTGGTAGGTGTGGGTATAGACGATGACCTGCAGATCATCATCCGACATGGCGGTGAAACCGGCGATATCGGAGGTCAGAGAAGGATCGATATTCACGTCGTGAAATACCCTTTTACTGATCAAATCAACCGTTTCAACCCAGTTGCCGGAGCCGAGCGGTGTTTCTTCCAGGAACACAACATTGCCGTCATACTCATATGGCTCATAGTCATCGCGGCCCTCCCGTGCCTGGCCGCGATGCTGGCCAAATGTCTTCAGACGATCGTAGCCGCCCGTTTCCTCGTTATCGCCGGTTACCGTGTTATAGTTAAAATAAACAGGGTTCTTGGCGTAATCGACGACGAGCTTGCCGTCATCATCGTAGACCTTGCCGACCACCTTGTTGATGCCGAGAACTGAGTTGATATAAACAATCTTATCGGTGGTTATATTGCCTTTCTTGTCCGCCGCGGCAGAAAAAAAGGAGGCGGCAAGCGGGAAATCAGCACCGGCACATTTATCAAGGTCGGAAGGTGTCACCACCCCCTGATACGCGACACAGACTTCGCCATCCGCACAAGGGACGGTGGAGATGACCATATTGCCCGTGTCATCCAGGTACAGGCTGCCATCCGCCTCCATTTTCATATAATAAGGGACAATATTTCCGGCATCGACCAGATGTTCGAGGCCAAACAACTTCATCTTCTCAATGTCAATGGTAGGCCGGGGGGCGTCCGAGGGACCATCTTCCAGATCAAGCAACTTATTGAGCGGCATGCCGCCATAAAGCGAATAATCAATGGGAAGCCTTTCCGCCGCCGGGGTGATCAGATGCCCGTCCTCCATGAGCTTGAGATAAAGGGCAAGATTCTCCTTGGGTGAGTCGATGGCCTTTTCCACATTTTCCTCCACCACAAGAGGCGTCCCATCCGGATTGGTGAGAAACTCGTCATAGATGTCCGTGGTGATCATCAAACGTCCCGAGGCGTCGATTTTGATGTCCTTGGCCGCGTTCAGCGAGCGGATCGCCTCATCAAACGAGGCGTCCAATACGGCCTTGGGCGCTCTGGCCAGATTCAGCCTGCCGAACTCAACCTCCTGCACCAGATCAGCCCAGTAGATATCCTTATAGTAAGTGATGCCATTCCAGGTTTCCCCGTTAGCGAGAAATAATTCCGGCAACGGCTCACATTCGGTTCTCTTCCAGGTGGCATCATAGGTCATCACCAGAGGGATACGGTTGTCGCTGAGATGTGATTTCTCATATATATCACCCCAGCGCTTTTCATCAGCCACCGGCTGCACGCATTGACTTGGCAACGGGGCGGGATAATAGATATTGCCCGTGGCCGGATTGTCGACAAATTCCCCGGTTTCCTCATCAATGATGGTGTAAACGGCAAACTCCTCGGTCAATTTCGGCTCGCCGCCCACGGCCGTGGCCGTTGTCCATTTTTGCCGCGCTACCGGGTAGGCGGAGGGTATCCCGTCAGGATCGACCCACGGCACCCATTCATAATCGGGAGTGCCATCACTTTTAAAAAGCGGGACATTCTTGGTTTCCCCGCCCTTATAGCGGTTCAGCCTGTACAGGTCACCGTAAAGAGCGCCGGAATCAGACATCTTGTCAAGCAGAGGTCCCTCAACGACAACCACCGGCTCCTCCTCCGTAACCACCGGGTCTTCCGTTGCAACCACCGGGTCTTCCGTTGCAACCACCGGCTCCTCCTCCGTCGTAACCGCCGGATCCTCCACGATATACACAGTTTTCTTGGCAAACAATGGCGCAGGAACCGCCAAAAAGGCGAAAACGGCGGGTAACAATGCAAAACTCATCAAGCTGCTTCTCATCATTTTCATAATACAATTCCTCTCTTTTACATTTTCTAGTTCATAGTGTTTAGAGAACGTTCTCGAAATCCCCGGGCAAATATTGCAACTGAACACGAAATGCCTGCTGAAATCGCCATATCAGGCCATAAAACCAAGGCCTTCCCCGTTATTATCCCCATGCCGTTTCTTTTTATTCCTCCGTGGTTTCGTGGCTGATATAGATATCCACGTATGACCTGCTGGGAGACACGAGCACCGGCGCATAGGTAGCCGCTGTTGTGTCTGATGCATCAAGCGTGGCGAGCGATGTGTTGCACGGGACGGAGAACTCCTCCTTGATGATGAATTTGCCCTGGGTAATGGAGTAATTCGCCTCCTCATCGAGACTGAAACTCAGCCGGTACCATCCTGAGCGGTCCACATCAGGGTCTTGCTGCATCAGGGCCAGATTCCAGTTGTACAGATAAACAATCTTGCCCGGGCCATCAATGGTGGCTGAATACCATACCGGCCTGCCCGGCGCGCCAAAGCCATCGTAAACCGCACTGTCGAAAAGGGTTGCCTGCACAACAGCGCCTACGCCCGGCTGGTCTATCTTCTGGATGGTGAGCCGGGCACAGATGCTATAGACGGTCGTCCTGCCGGATTGATAAGTGGCGCCGGTTGTCCCCCAGAGCTCGTCCACCACTTCATCGGAGGTAATGACCACCGAGGATTCCTCCTCAGTGAGCAGGGTCAGGTCACAAGGAAGAATACCGGCGGGCAGGGAATTCATCTGATAGCCGGTCATCCTCTCCTGTTCAGCCAGATCCTTATAGAGAGTTATCCCCACCGGGATGACTGACATTTCGTCCCAGTTCTTGCCTACGACCTCCTGGGACCAGTCCACGGTCACGGACACCGGAATAGGATCCGTTGTCAGCAGGGCATCGGCACTCCACTGTGCCTGCCAGAGGCTATCGGTCGCCTGCAGAAAGTACTCCACTCCCTGATAGCAATATGCTGTTCCCCAGGTGGGAGTCAGACCTCCAGGCAAACCTGATTTTTCATAGGCCGGCATGCCTGTCATGCCGTAGCCTTCGGCAAAGATGGCCGGCACGGAAAGATTATTTGCCACCTCTTCTTCAGCTGCGGCATTGAATGAGGTTGTTGCCAGGAGTAAAAGGCCGGTAGAAGCGATTGCAAGAACGGATGGTTTCAATTTATGTCTTTTCATCATTCATTCTCCTTTCTTTAATCTCATCATTTCAATTGATTTTAAATTTTTATCACCAGGCTTGTTGTTAATTTTATTTTCTCTGTTTCGTCGATTACCCCTCTGTCTACAAGACTTACTTATAAAAAAAGGAAACGGGCAGAATTGAGTTTCCATTTCCGCCGGCACTGCTGAACTGAGAACAATGATCTGCACCAATCAAACAGGCCGCCAGATCCGCAGGCAAAGGGCTGGACCAATGCACACGAAACCCAATGCTAAAAAATCAGCAATCCGCCAGGCACGGCAAGTTGCACCACCGGCCAGGCCTGCGATGGCCTTGGTAGTCATTGCAGGCCAAGGTTATTTGTTGCCATTTTGGCCAAGGGCGCCCTGACGCAATTCAATGTCGTTGAGATCACAGGCCATGAGCTTGCCTGTGAGAGGGCACTCGTGGGCATTGATGATTACATCCAGACCTACGACGACATCTAAAACTCCCCATTTGTCAAGGTATGACAATGGAATACCGAAGACAGTGGTAATGGTTGCATCCGTGGCATCACAATCAAGAGAAACGTCAATGGAGTTGGTGTCATAATCAATTGCACAGATCTCTCCGGTCACCAGGGTGCTGCAATCAAGATCCTCTTTTGCCCAAACCGGCTGGGCAGCGACAAAGCATGCAGCCACCACCAGAACCCCAAAAATTTTACTTATCGAACCCTTCACGATTCTACCTCCTTGTCAATTTGTTGTGTTTGTGGGTTTATTTCCTCTTCATTTGTTTCGTAGCAACCAGGCTCTCACTCTCGCTACCCGTTTCCTAACAATACTTTTCCCGGTTCTTCGGAAAATCGTTTTCCATCCTCTGCATTCGAGGAAAAGTAAAATGCATACGATTATGCAGACCAGATGATCATTCAATATGACAGGTAATATCTTACTTCGAGCTTACAAAAAAAAAATTTCTCAAAAAAAATGACAAAAACTTTAATTGCTTGTTTTAATAAATTTTTTTTTATTTGTTGTTATTGACTACAATGAAAGGGAATGCTGTTTTTCCGGTTTTTCCAAACAGCATCAAACGATCGTGATTCCGATTAAATCAGTTATGGGCGGATTTTATTTATTTTCTTCTGCGGGAGGCGTATTATACTTGAGTGAAACGTTCGGATAATAAAATTCACATGCAAGGATGTGGCAATGAGCCGTGGGAAAATACATCAATATACTGTTCGTTGGGATCTTCTGCTTTTTCTCATCAGTTTTCTTGTTGTCAGCTGCGGACAGCAACCAGAAAAATATCCGGAAAAGGCTACGGTAAACAGTCCTGCTCCCAATTTCACCCTTACTGATATCCAGGGTCACAAGTGGCAACTCGCCGACCTGCGCGGCAAGCTGGTTTTCGTAAATTTCTGGGCAACATGGTGCCCTCCTTGCCAGGAGGAATTGCCTTCGATGGAAGCACTCAACCGGGGCATGGACAAAGGCAAGTTTCAGATGCTGACCATTTTAAGCAACGACAATCCGGACTTTGCCAAAACGATCGCGGGCAAGATCGGCCTTACCTTCCCGATTCTCATTGATCCCGGCTCCAAGGGAGCTGCTCAGTATGGTATTACCGGAGTGCCGGAAACCTTTATTATCGATCCGCAGGGAATTTTACGGGAAAAGATCATTGGGCCACGAAACTGGAACTCTCCGGCTGCCTGGCAGATGCTTAGCAAATATCTTCCGCACCCGACCGGGGCCAGCGCTGGCACAAAAAACTCGCAATAACGGAAAAGAAATTTTCCCCCTCACCCACTCGCCGGCACTGTCAGATGGGAGGCAACTCTTTCCGTAAAGAAGCGCCTCTCCGGCCCTTTTGCTTATCTTGGCGGGTCAGCTGCGGGCAACATAAATCCGCCCCACCCATTTATTGCGTCTTCCCACCACTGCCTTACCCATTCGCTTCGCCTTGAAAAATGATCCCCACAAACTCCTCGGGACAGAACTGGACTCAATGGGAGTGCAAAATGAGACTAATCTGCAAATGGGCGGGACGCTTGCGCAAGACAGGAGAAATACCTGCTGTTCCAGACAAACAGCAGTGATGAATTATCAACCAAAAGGGACGAATAACAAAAAAAAGGTGCTATTATCCTATTATTATTACAAATATGTTGCCGGCAATGATTGACATATTTTTTTGAAAGTGCGTAAATAAAGTAGTCTGCACTGACACTTGGAATCAAACACATCGCAAAGCTGCCTTCCTTGCAGGGTGTGGGGAAACAGATGGACAATGACGGATATATTATGCAACTTGCCTCTGGGGAGGCGCAACAAGTCCTGAAAATTAACAAATTTTCCTTCGGGGGCAATCATGTCTGCGAATTTGCTCGATCTGCCAAGATAAGGCAAACGAAAAAACAGTCCTCCCGGGCAACGGAAACACGACTCACCTCTGCTGTGATCGCCGGTTTATAAATTAATGTTTGTTTCACGTCCTGATATCGCAACATGTGATGATGCGCTCCATCAAGGCATGGAATTCACTCAGAGAAAAACCCTGGACTATTTAGGAGCCGTTACGAAAAATAACTTGCTCTCTTTGTAACTCTTTCACTACGGCTCCTTATGCCGTTCTGGGCTTCAGATGGCCATGTTATGTATTTACAAAGACTTAGCAATATTTTCCCATCCAGCCTACGGTATTGGCCGGAATATTGCCGCGACAAAGGCATTCTGCCTCTCCATGAAGGGAAATCGGTAACCTGCAAAATTTCTTCAGTAAAACAACTATGAACCAGACAAATTGCTATTGTATTTTCAGGATTGACGACCAATTGTTTGGCGTGGCTGTTGCTAAAGTGGAAAAGATTATTCGGGCGGCAGCTGTTACCCTCCTGCCCGATGTCCCTGATACGATCGTTGGCCTGCTGAATGTGGAAGGCCGCATACTACCGGTTGTTAATATTCGAAAAAAATGGCATCTGCCGGAACGCGGCATGGAAATTGATGACCGTATCATTCTCTTCAAAGCCCGCACGCTCCTCAGTTTTATTGTTAACGGGGTGGAAGGCGTTGTCCAATTAGATGATCTGGAATTCCATCAGGCCGAAGAAATTCACCCAGGTTTGCAGCATTATATTGAAGGTATTGGGAGGTTCGACAACAACAGTGTGATTATTGTTGATATGGTCCGTTTTTTCAACGATCAGGAATTCAGCTATATGGAAAAAATCACGGCGGATCATGGATAAACTTCTTCTGCAGGCAGAGACAGAGATCCCGCATTCCCTGATGGTCCAGCTTAATGAGGTGATCAGGAAAAGCATCGGCCTCTATTTCCCGGAAAACCGCTGGCCGGAGCTGCAACGAAAGATCATGATGATGGGACGGGATCTGAACCTTGGCGACGCGACAACCACAGTGCAATGGCTGCTTGAACACCCCCGGCAGCGGAAGCGTGAAGATCTGCTGACCTGCTATCTCACCATTGGTGAAACTTTTTTTTTCCGTGATCAGGAGGTATGGAACCTCCTGCGACAGACCATCATACCTGAAAGGATGGCGGCAAAAACGGGAAATGACCGGCAGTTAACGCTCTGGAGCGCCGCCTGCTCTTCCGGTGAAGAGCCTTATTCCATCGCCATGACTGTCGCTCAGGTTCCTGCTCTCGAAGATTGGGATGTCACCATCCTGGCCACTGATATCAATAAAGACTTCATTGCCAAGGCAAAGAAAGGACACTACAGCAAATGGTCTTTCCGCAACATGAATTCGTGGCATGTCTCCAGGTACTTCAACAAAATAAACGACAACTGCTACAGCATCTCACCCGCCCTGAAAAAAACGGTTACCTTCCTGCAGCTTAATCTGGCGGGCAACAATTATCCCTCCGGTATGAATCACACCCTTGGAGTCGATGTCATCTTCTGCCGCAATGTGCTCATGTACTTTCCTCCAAAACTGCGGGAGAACGTCATAAATCGTCTCTGCATGGGTTTGAACCCAGACGGCTGGCTGCTGCTTGCCGCCAGTGAGATAGGTTTTATCGATCATCCCGGACTCACCGGAGAACAGGTGGACGGGGTGCATTTGTTCCGCAAACAGGACGGACCCCATACCGACCGGGGCAGGAGATATTTTCAGCCGGCCTCCAGCCAGACAGTATCGGTGCCGCCGACCAATCATGGCAACAGGAAAAAGCCTACGCGCTCTTCTTCGACAGCGCAGGTTCAGACAGGGCAACAGAAACTGTCGCAGGCGAAAGTTATGCCTCCGGGTGGAAAAACGATTGCAAATGAAAAAACTGCCTCTCTTATGGAGCAATATCAAACGGCAGATAAACTTTTTCAGGACAGATGCTATGAAGAGGCCCGGACCAAACTGCAGGAGCTGCTGGCCGATGATGGCCTGCAGAATGCTGAGCATTTCAAAACCAAAGTCCTGGCCCTGTTGGCCAGGGTTCATGCCAATGAAGGCAAGCTGGCCGAAGCCAGGAGCCTTGGCGAACAGGCAATCGCCCAGGATAAGCTGAATACCGGTTATTATTATTTTCTGGCCACGGTCTGCCAGGAACAGGGGGAAAAGCAGGAGGCGATCAGATTACTCAAGCAATCCCTGTACCTTGACCACGACTTTGTTCTGGCCCACTTCCAGCTGGCCAGCCTGGTGACCGATCAGGCAGAGGCGAAAAAATATCTCAAAAACACCCTCTCTCTCCTGAGCTCTCTTCCGTCAGATGAGGTTCTTTCCGGCGCAGACGGACTGACGGCCGGCCGGCTTAGAGAAACTACCCAGTCAATGCTGGAACGAATGGTGACAGATTAACATGAACAAGCAACATGATATCCTCCGGAAACGGGCCAGGGAACTGGCCAGGCCGCTGAAGGACAAGGAGCAGGATAGCGACGTCCTGAAAATTGTCGAATTCCAGCTGGGCGGTGAGATCTACGGCCTGGAGCTTGACCATGTCCTTGAAGTTTACCCTCTCAGGGAGCTGACGCCGATACCGGGCGTCCCGTCCTTTGTCCAGGGGATCATTAATGTCCGGGGGCAGATTGTTTCAGTGATCGATCTGAAAATCTTTTTCGAAATGAATTCCGAAGAATTAACTGACAGCACCAGTGTGATTATCCTGCAGTCAAAAAAGATGGAATTCGGCATCCTGGCCGATGCGATTGTCGGCGTAGACGCCATTCCCAAAAAAGAGATCTTGCCCTCTCTTCCCACTCTTACCGGAATCAGGGCTGATTTTCTGAAAGGTGTCAGCAAGGAACGGCTGGTCATCCTTGATGGGGCTCAACTGCTTGCGGATACCCGGCTGATTGTCGATGAAGAAGTACTCTGAACCGGTTTATGAGGCTGCTAGCCAGCAAGTCCTGGAAAAAGCTATAAAGAGTGCGCGGCATGAACATTTTGGAGTAAGCCGTTGTAAAAAAAATGTAAATCGCAATACTGTGACTGGCATAAGGGGCCCGTACGGGAATGGTTGGCAATGTAATGGTTATTTCGTAACGGCCCCTAAATATCAGGAGGAAAATTAAGTATGAGACAGATTATAACAGTGAACCTGATGCGGCAGATGATTTTCTTTTATATCACCGGAGCAATGTTTGCCATCGGAGTTGTTGCTGCCACGACCTTCACTTATTCCAAGATTTGTCTGGAAAAAAACTTCTTCAGGCAACTTTCCGCAGTCAATGAAATCAAAAGGAAGCAGATTCTGGATTATCTGCATGACAGAAGCGATGATCTGAATATTTTAGCCCAATCCGTGGATATCACTAGTTCTTTTGACAAACTCAAAAAATATCATGATGCGGGCGGCGGTGATCCGACCGGTGATTACGACATCAGCACGGCTGAATACAAAAAGATTTACACTGAAATCGACCCCTATTTCCGCAAATATATTAACGCCTATGGCTATGCCGACATGTATTTCATCTGTGCCGCCCACGGACACGTCATGTACACGGTATTGCGCAAGGGGGATCTCGGCACCAATCTCAAGGTCGGTCCCTTGCATGAATCAGGCCTTGGGCAACTCTGGTCCAGAGTAGTCAACGAGAAAAAAACCGTGCTGGTCGATTTTTCCCAATATAATCCGCTTAATAACAAAGCAGCCATCTTTATCGGCACTCCGGTATTTAATGAAGCTGGAAACTTATCCGCTGTTCTGGCCATGCAGCTCAACATTGATCAAATCAATCAGATCATGCAGGAAAAAACAGGCATGGGAAACAGTGGTGAAACCTACCTGGTAGGCAATGATTTTCTCATGCGCTCCGACTCCCGCTTGCACGACAATCCGACCCTTCTGCAGCAGCTGGTAAAAACCGAAGCGGTCAACAGGGGTCTGCAGCATAATTTCGGCGAGGCGATCACCACCAATTATCGAGAAGATGCAGTATTAAGCAGCTTCAGTCATGTAGGTCTTAATGAACAGCTGGATGCAAACTTTGACTGGGTCATCGTATCGGAAATCACCAAAAGCGAAGCCTTCGCACCGATCAAGAGCCTGGCCGTAAAAACCGCCTGGCTTGCCCTGGGCCTGGTTGCCCTGTCAAGCCTGGTCGGCTTCTCCATTGCCAAAGCAATCGTCAAACCCCTTGCCCATATGTCGGACATACTTACCCGCGTTTCCAAAGGTGATCTGACCGTCACCGTTGAACGGACAAAACGGCAGGATGAAGTCGGAATGTTGATGAATGCGACGTATCACATGGTCGACACCCTGCGCAGCCAGGTGGAGAAAGTAAGGGAGGGTACCGACCGGCTTGCCGCCTCCATCACGGAAATATCCTCTTCGGTGGCCCAGCTTGCCACCAGTTCAACGGAAACATCAACCACCATCGTCGAGGTGGGCAGCACCCTGGAAGAGGTGCGCCATACGGTGCAGCTCTCCGACACCAAGGCCAAGCAGGTGGCCGAGCAGGCCAGCCAGGCCAGTCAGATATCCATGGCCGGCAAACGGGCCTCGGAAGAGGCCGTGGAAGGTATGAAAAAGATTAACGAGGAAATGGAATATGTCGCTGAAAGTATCATCCGTCTCAGCGAACAGACCCAGAATATCGGAGAAATCATTGGGGCCGTGAACGATATTACTGACCAGTCCAACCTCCTGTCGGTCAACGCCGCCATCGAGGCGGCCAAGGCCGGAGAGTATGGCAAGGGATTTGCCGTTGTGGCCCAGGAGGTAAAAAGTCTGGCTGAACAGTCCAAAGAGGCCACCAGCCAGGTTAGGGCCATTCTCAATGACATCCAGAAGGCAACCAGCGCTGCGGTAATGGCCACGGAACGGGGCAGCAAGGCGGTGAAAGCGGGTATGAATCTGACTGGCGAAGCAGGAGAAACCATTGCCACGCTTGAGACCACCATGGCCGAATCCTCCCAGACTGTCAGCCAGATCAACGCCTCCAGCCATCAGCAACTGGTCGGCATGGATCAGCTGGTCCTGGCCATGGAAAACATCAAGGACGCCACGGCGCAGAACGTCGACAGCACCAAACAACTTGAAAACGCAACCCAGGATCTTGATGAGCTGGCCCGCAGTCTCAAAATGATTGCGGAAAGGTTTACGGTATAAACAGTCACTGACAATGCCTAAGAAACCTAGCCAAGCGAACTGAAAGCACATGGACGAACAAGAACTGCTCAGAAGACTCAGGGAAGCATTTAAGATGGAATCAGGGGAGAGGCTTGCCTCCCTTTCCACCCGTCTCATGGAGTTGGAGAAAACCGACAATGCGGAAAAATGCCAGGAAATCCTTGAAGTGGTGTACCGGGAGGCGCACAGCCTGAAAGGCGCGGCCCGTGCCGTCAACCTCACCGACATTGAGGCAATCAGCCAGACCATGGAAGGGGTTTTCGGCGCCATGAAACGGGGGGAAATCACTCCATCCTCCACTGTTTTTGACACCATGCATGAGGTGGTGAGTTTTATTGAAAACATCCTGGCGACAGAGCAGCAAAGCGCCGGCAAGGATGAGTTGTCCGACATTCTTCAGCAGCTCGAAAGCCTCCATGCCGGGCAACCGGCATCAAGTCAGCCAAAGCCGTCCCCTGCCGCTGAACCTCCGTCAGTTGACGATACGGCCAAGCAGATAAAGGATACCATGGCCCCGCTGCTGCGAGAGCAGCCGGCCAAGCAGGCGCCGGATGGAGAAGATGCCGGTACCAAGGCCGAGGCAGTAACAAAAGAATCCCCCGGCAAATCGCCTCAGAAGTTGAAACCGGCGGTGGAAAATCCCCATTTAGGCAGCAGTGTCAGGATTTCCACCAGCAGACTTGACAAGCTGCTTCTCAAGGCTGAGGAGATGATTGGCGTAAAACTGAGCGCTTCCCAGGAAGTAAATGAACTGAAAAAGCTGTGCCACATCTTTGAACGCTGGCATAAAAAATGGGCGCGAAAGGATGCGCTGTTCAAGAGGTACCGCAAAGAGTTGTCAATAGAGAGAGAACAGGGGGATACAAGGAGCGCCGAGATTCAAAAATTTCTCGATTGGAATCGGGATTTCATCAATTCGATTTACAAGGACATCCGCTCTCTGGCTAAAACCGCCGAACTGAACCAGCGAATTCTCGACCGGAAGGTCAATTATTTTCTGGAGGACATGAAACATGTCATCATGCTGCCCTGCTCCACGCTGTTTGCCCCCTTTCCCCGCATGGTGAGAGAACTTGGCAGGAGTCAGGGCAAGGAAATTGATCTGGACCTCAGAGGTGCTGAAATCGAAATCGACCGGCGCATTCTGGAGGAGCTGAAAGATCCCCTGGTGCATCTGCTGCGCAACTGTGTGGATCACGGCGTGGAAAAGCCCGAGGAGCGCCTGATGTTGAACAAGTCCGAACGGGGACGTATCTTCCTGCATATCAACCAGATCGAGGGTGGCAAGGTTGAAATAACCCTGGGGGATGACGGACACGGTATTGATCCGGACATGGTGCGTAAATCAGCGGTGAAAAGAGGTCTTATCTCGGCCGAGGATGCGGCAAAACTGACGGAAAAAGAGGCCCAGGGCCTTATTTTCCACTCAGGCATGTCAACCGCCTCAAGCCTTTCCCAGATCTCGGGACGGGGGCTCGGCATGGCCATTTTCCTGGAAAGGGTGGAAAAACTGGGCGGACAGCTTGATTTTGCCAGCATACCTGGAAAAGGATCCTCATTTACCGTATGTCTTCCCCTGTCGCTGGCAACCTTCCGGGGCACGCTGGTGCAGGTTGCCGGCCAACTCTTTCTCGCCCCCAGTTCTCACCTTGTGGCTGTGCTGCATGTGAACGCCGCTTCCATCAGGACCGTCGAAAACAAGGCGACTATCACCTATGACGGTGACCCCCTTGCACTGGTGGATCTGGCCAACACCCTGCAGATGAATAAACCAGGCATCCGAAAAAAATCAAACAAAATCCAGGTGATGGTGCTTGGCACCTCAAAGAGACGAATAGGCTTTGAGGTTGATGAGGTGCTGGCTGAACAGGAAGTGCTGTTCAAGGAACTGGGGAAACAGCTGCTGCGAGTCAAAAATATCGCCGGCGCCACCATTCTCGGCACGGGTCAGGTGGTACCCATTCTCAATGTTCATGATCTGCTCAAATCCGCTGTCGGCACCGCCGGTGAGAGATTTGTCGGTTCGCGGATGAAAAAGGAGGAGCAGAAACCAAAATCGATCCTGGTGGTGGAAGATTCCATCACCTCACGCACACTGCTGAAAAGTATTCTGGAGGCATCGGGATATGTGGTCACAACCGCGGTTGATGGCGTCGACGGTTATACGAAACTCAAAACGCATGATATTGATCTCGTATTATCGGATGTGGAAATGCCGCGCATGAACGGTTTTGAACTGACGGAAAAAATCAGGGCTGATGAAGCCATGGCCAAGATCCCTTTAATCCTCTGCACCAGTCTCGCCTCCAATGAAGACCGGGAACGGGGGATCCAGGTAGGAGCAAATGCTTATATCGTCAAAAGCAACTTTGACCAGAGTAACCTCCTCCAGGTGATTGAGAAACTGATATGATAAAAGTCCTCCTTGTCGACGATTCCGCCACAACCGTTGAATTCCTCTCCGCCCTCCTGGATGCGGATGACGAACTCAGCGTAGTGGGCCGGGCCATGGATGGAGCGCAGGCAATCCGCATGATGACCCTGCTGCAGCCGGATGTCGTGGTGATGGATATTAATATGCCGAATATGAACGGCTACGAGGCCACCATGAGGATACTCGCCATCCATCCGGTGCCCATTATCATCTGCAGCAACGTCTGGCAGCCGGGGGAGGTGGTCCGCACTTTTGAGGCAATTGAGGCGGGAGCTGTGACCGCCATTCCCAAGCCGCCCGGTCCGGGACATCCTGACTTTGGACGGCTGGCCAGCCAGTTTGTGCAGACCGTCAAAACCATGGCCGAGATCCGGGTGGTGTGTCGCAAGCCATGGCAGCAGATGAGAAAAAACAGCCAGCAGGCTCCCCTATCCCAGATGGAGACGAAGATTGTTCCCAAGTTGCTTGCCATGGGCGCCTCAACCGGTGGACCGCCCGCCATCAAGGCCATCCTTGAAAGACTGAACAAAAAATTTCCCTTACCCATTGTTATTGTTCAGCACATCGCCGAAGGCTTTGCTGAAGGAATGGCGTCCTGGCTGGGCAAGAGCATATCATTACCAGTGAAGATAGCTGAGCATGAAGAACGGCTGCAGGACGGTCATGTCTATCTTGCCCCAGCTGCCGTGCAGATGGGTGTTGCCAAGGGAAAAATCATCATCGATAAAACAGCCTGCGCGGAAAACGGCCTGCGGCCGTCAGTTTCGTTTCTGTTCCGTTCGGTGGCGGATGAATACGGCATGTATGGATTAGGGGTGCTGCTCACCGGCATGGGCAAGGACGGAGCCGCTGAACTGAAGGCATTACGGAAAAAGGGCGCCCTTACCATTGCTCAGGATGAGGCAAGCGCGGTGGTCAACGGCATGCCGGGGGAAGCGGTGAAACTCCAGGCCGCCAGCCATGTTTTGCCGCCGGTGGAAATAGCCAGGCTGCTCACCAAAGTGACACAACGTGTAATTCCATCATAAGGATACAATATGCCACTTCCGCAAGATACCCTGATCTTAATTGTCGAAGATAGCCTCACTCAAGCGGTGCAGTTGCAGTTTCTCCTTGAAAAAAACGGCTTTAAGGTGACATGCGCCCATAACGGCCGGCAAGGATTACAGAACGCCCGCAAGGAGAAACCGGCCGTCATTATCAGTGACATCGTCATGCCGGAGATGGATGGCTATGAATTATGCAGCAATATCAAGGCAGATGACACCCTGAAGGATGTGCCGGTAATTCTGCTCACCTCCCTGTCCAACCCAGAGGAGGTGATTAATGCCCTGGCCTGCAGCGCTGACAGCTTTGTCACCAAACCCTATGAAGAAAAATTCCTCCTTTCCCGCATCCGGCATATTCTGGTCAACCAGGAGATGCGCCGCAAGTCAACCAGCGAAAACGGCATCTGTATTTTTTTCGCCGGCAAGTCCCATTACATCACATCAGACCTGACCCAGATCGTCGACCTCCTCGTGTCCACATACGAAAACGCGGTGGAAAGAAATGAGGAGCTGATGCGGATGCAGCTGGAATTAAAAAAGGCCAATGAAAATCTACAGGCGCTTTATCAGCAGAATGAGCTTCTTCTCTATCATGCCGGTGAGGGAATTATCGGACTCGATGCGAAGGGGATCATCAGTTATGCCAATCCTGCGGCCGAAAAGATCCTGGCCTCCATGGAAAAGGAACTGGTCGGCTGTCACATCAAACGCTTCATGTGTCATGAGGATACCCCTGCCTCGACCTGGGAAGAATCTCCCGTATACAACGTGCTCAGGAACTGTGGACAGCACCGGGACGAAAACGCAATATTCAAGCGATTCAACAACGAAAAATTCCCGGTGGAATACACATGCGCCACGGTACACGGCGGCAGTAGTGCCTGCAGCGGAGGTGTCATGCTCTTTCAGGATATTTCGAAAAGGAAAGCAATGGAGCAAAAACTCCGCGAACTCGCCCATCACGACCCCTTGACCGGTCTGGCCAACCGCCGGGTGTATCAGGAGTTTGTTGACATGGAGCTTGATCGCTCCCTGAGACATAACCTGCAGATGGCCATCCTTTTCATGGATCTGGACAATTTCAAGCACATCAATGACAGCAAGGGACACGACGTGGGAGATCTTCTGCTGAAGAGTGTCGCCGAGCGGGTCAAAAAATGCGTTCGCAAGGAAGACCTTGTCGCCAGACTGGGCGGGGATGAGTTTGCCATTGTTCTTGTTGGAATCGAAAACCCGGAAAATGCGGCCCTGGTGGCCCAGAAAATTCTGGAAAAACTGGCGGTGCCCCATCAGTTGGCCGGGCATGAAATAATCACCACCTTCAGCATCGGCATCGCCCTCTTCCCCATGAGCGGCAACACGGTGGAGGACATATGCAAGGCAGCCGACATTGCCATGTATTATGCCAAGGAGGACGGCAAGAATAACTACAAGTTCTTCGAACCGGAGATGCAAAGGTTGGCGCTGGAGCGGATGGGGCTGGAAAAGGATTTACGCATCAGTCTGCAGAACGAGGAACTGACCGTTCATTACCAGCCCCAGATTGAGATCAGCAGCGGGAAAATTGTCCGACTCCAGGCCCTGGTGCGCTGGCATCATCCCACCCAGGGACCGATCAGCCCCGGCCTTTTCATTCCCATCGCCGAGAAATGCGGCATCATCGGCCCGCTCGGTGAATGGACTCTCCGCACGGCCTGCCACACCAATGCGTTGTGGCACAAAAAATTCGGCTCCTCGTTTAAGATGATTATTGCCGTGAAGGTGTCCATGAAACAGCTGCGGAATAAAAATTTATGGGAAACCATTGACACGATCCTGGCAACCACCGGGCTTGCGCCGGATCAGCTAGAAATTGAACTGACTGAAAGCGCCGTCATGAATGATCCGGAAACCACTATAAACCTGCTCAATAAAATCCATCAACTGGGCGTAAGGATTGCCATCGATGATTTCGGCACCGGTTATTCATCGTTGAATTATCTGCAACGCCTGCCCATCGATACCTTGGAAATTGACCTCTCCTTTGTGGCAAATATCGGGCACAGCGTTCACGATGAAACGATCATCAAGGCCATCATCTCCCTGGCGCACAACATGGACCTGCTGGTCACGGCCAAAGGAGTGGAAACAGAAGCGCAATACCTCTTCCTGAAGGAACACCAATGCGATCTCATGCAGGGCCATTATTTCATGAAGCCGTTGCCTGCTGATGAGGTGGAAAAGATGCTAATAAAACATACGGAACAGAACACCCTGCAATAGCTGAGTTCATGCTCTTTTTTCTTTTATCCACCTGCCCAGGCTGATAACCAATCGGAAATCCGGCATCGTTTGCCCATCCTGCCCAAGCAATAAGCCGTTGTAAATAAATAACATGGCCATCTGAATGCCCAGAACGGCATAAGGAACCGTAACGAAATAGTCATAAAGAGACAAGTTATTTCGTAACGGCTCCTAAGTTCATCCCCAGCACCTTAGCTTTTCTGCCGCTGGACTTCAGCCCTCCGCCGTCCGGTTCCGCCCATCCACGATTTACGGTCATCACCTGTCCGGTGAAGTTGTTCTTGACTCATCACTGTTCATGTTTCATACTCAGGGTATTTCCAATCAAGCAACCATCCGCCACGACAAATCGATGCCAGACACCGCTGCAACGCATTTTGATGGAGTGATCACCACGATACAAGGCAGTGTTGTGGACGCCTGCTTTAAAGGCGGTCTGCCGCATGTTCGCACCAGACTTACCACAGGGCGCGACAACAGCATTATCATGGAGGTTGCCTCACATATCAATGAAAGAACAGTACGGGCCATAGCGCTGACTCCCACCGCCGGACTGGCCCGGGGTGATGCTGTTTATTCCGACGGCTTGCCCCTCATGATGCCTGTTGGCGATAATCTGTTGGGACGCATGCTCAACGTGTTCGGCAAACCTGTCGATCTGGGCGATCCTTTGCCCGATGACATGGAGAAACGGCCGATTTATGCCGCAGCCGTATCTTTATCCCGCCACACCGTTCAGTCGGAAATATTTACAACCGGCATCAAAATTATTGATATGCTGTCTCCGCTGGAAAAAGGCGGCAAAGCCGGCCTTTTCGGCGGGGCCGGTGTCGGCAAAACAGTGCTGATCACAGAAATGATCAATAATATGGTGGGTCTCTATGAGGGGGTCAGTCTCTTCTGCGGTATCGGGGAGCGCTGCCGGGAGGCGGAAGAACTGTATCGGGAAATGGCGCATGCCGGCGTGCTGAAAAAAACAGCCATGATTTTCGGTCAGATGAACGAACCACCGGGTGCCCGTTTTAAAGTTGGCCACGCCGCCCTGACCCTGGCAGAATTTTTCCGCGATACCAAAAGACAGGATGTCCTGCTGCTTATTGACAATATCTTCCGTTTCATCCAGGCAGGGTCCGAGGTATCAGGCCTGATGGGCCGCCTCCCCTCCCACGTCGGCTACCAGCCGACCCTGGCCACGGAACTGGCTGAACTGGAGGAGCGTATCTGCTCAACCACCAGCGGCTCCATTACATCTGTTCAGGCGGTTTACGTACCGGCCGACGATTTCACCGATCCGGCCGCCTCCCACACATTTGCTCACCTGTCCGCTTCTGTGGTGCTTTCCAGGAAACGGGCCAGCCAGGGATTTTATCCGGCTGTTGATCCCCTTGCCTCAAATTCGAACATGCTGACGCCGGATATCATCTCCCCCAGACATTATGAAGCAGTGCAGGCGGTGCGGCGGGTGCTGTCCGAATATGAGGACCTGAAGGACATCATAGCCATGCTCGGTCTTGAGGAGCTTTCCGAAGCGGATCGGCGAACGGTGGCCATTGCCAGACGCCTGGAACGTTTTTTCTCCCAGCCCTTTTTCACCACAACCCAGTTCACCGGCATGAAAGGCAAGCTGGTTCCCCTGGAAAAAACCATCGAGGGGTGCGAACGTATTTTAAACGGGGAATTTCTGGAGGTGCCGGAGCAGGCCCTGTATATGATCGGCGCAATTGACGAGGTCGATCTCAGCACGTTCCGGAATATTCAACCCGAGATAGTAAATGACACAACCAGGAACAAGCAGAACCGGCGGTAAACCAAAGACAATATGGGGCAGGCATCTATGAATTCCATTTCGCTCGGCATCTACCTGCCCACCAAGGTTTTCTGGCGGGCTGACACGGTCGGAAAGATCATCGCGGAAGGACTGGAAGGGTATTTCACCCTGCTGCCCCGCCATGTCGATTATATCTCTGTTCTCGTGCCGGGGATCCTCACGGTGGAAGATAACACCGGCCATACCTTCTACTTTGCCGTTGATCATGGCTCCCTGGTCAAACTGGGGGGCAAGGTAAACATTTCCACCCGCAACTGCATCCAGGGGAAGGATTTCAGTTCACTGGCCGACATTGTTGCCACAGAGTTTCATCAGCTCGATGACCTTGAAAAAAAGGCCAGAACCGCCCTTGCCGGTCTGGAACATTCCATGCTCCGCCGTTTTGCGGAACTGAAAAAAAGATAACCATCATGGCCAAGGAACAGAAGCCGCACAAAGAACATCTCCCTGAAATTGTTGAAAAAAAATATCAAAGGCGGGAGCAGGCCCGGCAGGAAAAACAAAAACCGATATTTTTCGGCCTCGGCATGTTCGGCACCATAGGCTGGACCGTGGCTCTGCCCACCGTCATCGGCACCTTCATCGGCCGCTGGCTTGACGGGCTGCACCTGCTGGACACCCACATTTCCTGGACTCTTACCGGCCTGTTCGGCGGTTTATTTCTCGGTGCGGTTGCGGCCTGGCGCTGGGTAAAAAAAGAAAGCAGCAGCCCCCGTTATGGAGGGTCAAATGCAGATTGACCGTTTTATCATTCTCGCTGCCATGACTGTTGTCGGTTTTGCTGTCGGTCTTGTTTATTTCCAGGGCCTATGGCTGACATTAAGCAGATACAGCGGCAAAAAAAATTTCAGCTCCAAACTTTTTGTCAGCTTTCTCATCCGCCTGACTCTGGCCATAGGGGTGTTTTATTATTGCATGCAGGATGACTGGCAGAGACTTATCCTGCTGCTCATCGGCTTCCTGATTGCCCGGCAGGTGATGATTCGCAGACTCGGGGAGCCAGCCCCTGCTGCCAAACCACCTATGAATTGACGCCATGAAATTTTCACCTGACCAGTTTGTCATTATCGATTGGGGCTGGGGTCAGCTCAATGCCACCATTCTCTTTACCTGGTTTGAAATGCTGCTGCTGGTAGCCGGCTCCCGGCTGATCACCAGAAGACTGTCAAACGATGTGACCATCAGCCGCTGGCAGAATCTGCTGGAGATCCTTGTCGGCGGCATTGCCCGGCAAATTGAGGAAATCACCGGACAAAAGCCCGAACCTTTTCTGCCCTTTATCGCCACCCTCTTCATCTTTATCCTGCTCTCCAATCTGCTGTCGGTTGTCCCATTTTATCAGCCCCCCACCGCCTCTCTTTCCACCACCAGCGCCCTGGCGCTCTGCGTTTTTATGGCCGTGCCCTTTTATGGTCTGTCCACCAGAAGTCTCGGCAGCTATCTCAGGCAATATCTCGAGCCGACAGTTTTCATGCTGCCGTTTAATATCCTCGGTGAGCTGTCCCGCACCCTGGCCCTGGCTGTCCGTTTATATGGCAACGTCTTGAGCGGTACGATAATCGGCTTTGTTCTCCTCCTCATCGTGCCGTTTTTTTTACCCGTTGCCATGGATGCCCTGGGACTCTTGACCGGAACCATTCAGGCATATATTTTTGCGCTGCTGGCCATGGTTTACATCGCCTCGGTATTGAAAATTGAGGAAATTGAACCATCATCCAGTCGCAATACCGAGATGAATGCCAAGAAAATTTCACAACAAACCCGTCAAACACAATAAAAGGGGGGAAATATGGGAGCAATAGAGTTAATCGGAATGATGTCGGTACTGGCAGCCGGCCTGTGCATGGGCCTTGGCGCCCTCGGTCCGGCCATCGGAGAAGGGATGGCCGCTGCGGCAGCCCTGCGTTCCATTGCGCAGCAGCCGGATGAATCCGGGACAATAACTCGCACGCTGTTTGTCTCCATGGCCATGATTGAATCCACCGGTATCTACTCGCTTGTCATTGCCATCATCCTGATCTTTGCCAACCCCTTCTGGGATTACGCCGTCAAACATGCTGCGGGTTAACCAATGGCCATAGACTGGTTTACCCTTTGCGCCCAGATCATCAATTTCCTCGTGCTGGTCTGGCTGCTGAAAAAGGTGCTCTATCAACCCGTGCTGCACGCCATGGCAGAGCGACAAGCAAAGATTGCCGCACGGTTAAACGATGCTGAAGAAAAGGCAGCCCAGGCGGAGTGCGAAAAAAGGGAGTTTCTTGGCCTGCAGCAACAGCTCAAAGCCTCTGCCGCCGATGAAATGATGCGGGCAAAAAAAGAAGCGGACCAGTTCCGCGACGAACTGGTTGCCGCAATGCGCCGGGAGATCGAGGCAAACCGCGCCCAGTTGCTCGCTTCCCTTGCCAAGGAAAAGGAATCTTTCTTGAAGGAAACGAGCCTGACGATCGCCAAAGGCTTCCATCGACTGGCGATGAACACCCTGCGCGACCTGGCCGGCGATGACCTTGAGAAAAGAGTGCTGACGGTTTTTCTCTCGGAACTCGGAAAACTGTCCCCTGGGGACAACGCCCAGATCAGCAGTTTCATAGCCGAGACCGGTGACCAGGTCACAGTCACCAGCGCCTTTGCCCTCTCCTCTCTTTTAAAGGATGAAATCATAAGAACCCTTGAATCCATGTGGGGGAAAAATCTGATCTGCCAATTTCTAGTTGACGAGTCCCTGCTGGCCGGAATCCATATCGAGATTGCCGGCAAAAAAATAGAGTGGGACGTGGGAATCTATCTTGAAAAATTTGAAAAGGAACTTGCCGCCCACCTGGAGCGGGAGAACTTCGCCTAACCCAATCTGAAAATTATGCTGAAAGCATCGCTTGAAAAAACCCGCATCGCCTTGGAACGCACCCTGGACTCCCATGGATTTTCACTGAAAGCCGAGGATGTGGGCCGGATTATGTCAATCACCGGACCGGTTGCCTATGCCAGTGGCCTGAACGGGGTCACTGCCGAAGAGATGGTGCAGGCCGAGAACGGAACTCTCGGCATCGTTGCCAGTCTGGATCCTGAAAAAGTCGGCATCATCCTGCTGGACACAGGCAATTCGCTCAAGGCCGGTCATGAGATCAAAAGGCTCGGAAGGGTGGCCGACGTGGTGGTGGGGGAGGCACTGCTGGGCAGGGTGATTGACGCCACCGGCAAACCTCTTGACGACAAGGGAATGATCCCGCATCTAGCCAGACGCCCTCTTGAGCACCCGGCACCGGCAATCATGGATCGCCTGCCGGTGGAAAATCCCCTGGAAACAGGCATCAAGGTCATTGATGCCCTGATCCCCATCGGCAAAGGGCAGCGGGAACTGATCCTCGGCGACCGCCAGACCGGCAAGACATCCATCGCCCTGGATGCCATCGCGAACCAGAAGGACAAGGACGTCATCTGCATCTATGCCGCCATCGGGCAACGGGAATCAGCGGTGGCCAAGGTGCTTCATGAACTTGCCGAGCATGGCGCCATGGCCTATACGGTGTTGGTTGCCTCAAGCGGCCAGGATGCGCCGGGGCTGCAGTTCATCACTCCTTACGCCGCCACCAGCATCGGCGAATATTTCATGGGCAAGGGCAGAAATGTTCTCATCGTTTATGATGATCTTACCCGGCACGCCCGTGCCTATCGGGAAATATCTCTTCTGCTGGAAAGATCACCGGGCAGAGAGGCCTATCCGGGCGATATCTTTTACATCCATTCCCGGCTGCTGGAAAGAGCAACCCATCTGCGCAGGGACCTGGGCGGCGGCAGTCTGACCGCCCTGCCCATTGTTGAAACCGAGGCGCAGAACCTCGCAGCCTATATTCCAACCAATATCATCTCCATCACTGACGGCCAGATCTATCTTTCGCCGGATCTCTTCTCCAAGGGCACGCTGCCCGCGGTTGATGTCGGCAAATCAGTTTCCAGAGTTGGCGCAAAGGCCCAGAAAGTTGCCTACCGCGATCTTGTCGGCCAGCTGCGTCTTGCCTATGCCCAGTTCGAGGAACTTGAAACCTTTGCCCGTTTCGCCACAAGACTTGATGATAATACCAGGAGAGCCCTGGAGCGGGGCAAGCGGGTCAGGGAAGTGCTTCGGCAGAGCAGATACTCCCCCTTGAAGGACTATGAACAGGTGGCGGTCATGCTGGCCCTCACCGAAGGTCTGCTTGACGCCATTGACGTCAACAAAATCAAGGCGGCCGAACAAAAAATTACGGATAAAACATTCAGGGACCTCCCCCATATCTGTCAAAAAATCCATCAGGGAGATACACTCGCCGACGAGGAGAAAACATCCCTGCTCGCCTCCTGCCGGCAGGCCATTGCCACCCTTACCGGCAATATGGAATAAAGCCATGGATACCTTACTGACCCTGGACAAGAGGATAACAACAACAACCAAACTGCAGGGTATCGTCAAAAGCATGAAAACCCTGTCTGCCGTAAATATCCGTCAGTATGAACGTGCACTTGCCTCGCTGGACACCTTTGCCGAGGTCATAGAACTGGGGCTGCAGACGGCACTCAAGGAAACGTCACTGCCGGGACAAACCACCGCACCCGATCAATTCCCTAGAGGATTGATCGTCTTCGGTTCGGATCAGGGCCTTTGCGGCAGATTCAATGAACGTCTCGCAGATTTTATCAGGCAGCAGCTTGTCAGCATGGCGATCACTGATTTCTCATCCCTCAAACTTTTGGTGATCGGCGCACGAATCGCAGCCCGGCTCGAGGCGGCCGGATTTATTATTGACACACAGTTCTGGGTGCCCGGCTCCGTCAACGGTATTAATGCCAATATCTACCAGGTGCTTCTCAGCGTGGAGGAGTGGCTTAAAGATCACAAGATATCCCAGGTTGATATCTTCTTTAATAAATATGAAAAATCAGCCGTGGCCAGGCCCCATCACCAGGTTTTACTCCCTATTGATAATGAGCATCTGCGATCACTGCGGCAACAGCGATGGCCGGGCAGATCCCTGCCCTGCTTCCGGGTGCCGGCCCATCAGCTTTTTTCTGGCTTGATCCGCCAGTATCTGTTCGCCAAGCTTTTCCGCAGCCAGGCCGAGTCCCTGGCCAGTGAACAGGCAAGCCGGCTGAGATCCCTGCAGAATGCGGAAAAAAATATTGAAGAACATATTGAAGAACTGCGAGGCGCATACAGGATAAAACGGCAGGCAACCATCACCTCGGAATTGCTTGACCTGGTCGCCGGATTCAAAGCGACTGTTCACGGCGATCACAAAACATCCGAGCAGTGACGTGCTAAATTTGCCCGCTTCAACAGAAGCCTTTCACCTATCTTTTATCTGTCCAGAAAAACCCCAGCAAATATTCAACCCAATAAATTGGTTATCAAAAATAAAGCAAGAAATTATGCGCAAATCCGCAGTCCTGATCACCATCGCCACTATCATGTCATTACCTGTGTACCACAAGCAACATAACTTATTGAGATATTGCAAAAATAAAAAACACGAATTGGGACTGAACGCAAAAAAAAAATTTCCCCTCCTTCCTCTATGGTTGCAAAAAACAATAGAATTCTGTTTTCTGCGACAATTTACCACACGGCAAATTTATCGCTAAGTAGTTATACTGGCGCGAACAAAAATTGAGCATTCATTTTTTTACAAAATCTTTTATAATTTTTGTTAAAAAATGAATTGCTAATTTTTTGTTTATTTTTTAAAAATGATAAAAATTTTGGTTAATTACTGTTTTCAATTTTTATTATAACATGTAGTATTAAGCATAGATAAGCACTTCATTCTGAATCAAAGCAAATAGTGTCAATTTTATTTAGGCGATTTTTTTATTAAAACAGAAAAAACTCAAATTCTAAAAAATGCCGTAGAATTCATCTTTGCACAGTGAATCACACAGTACCCGGTTCCATTTGTGGACTGGCTCATGGACTTCACTGAGCAAATGTATATTTACGGTATTTAGACAAACAGAAGATGATGAGGGAGGGATAATGAAAAATCATTTAAGCAGATGTGTCTGCCTCTTTCTAATGATTTGGATGGTTTCAACACTGAATGCTCCATCCTTCATTTACGCGGCGGATGAAGAAGCATGTAGCGTATGTCACAAGTACCCGGGTTTGGCCAGGATTGATACCCAGACAGGCATGTCACGCTTATTTTACGTCAGCGAAAAGCTATACAGCAACTCCGTTCATGGTAAAGTGCTGTGCAGAAACTGCCATCTGAATCTTGATGTGATCCCGCACACCGATGCAAAGAAAGTGGACTGTTCCACCAAATGTCACCTCAAGGAACCATCCACCGACAAGGAATTCTCCCACGGCGCCATTTATGCTGAATTCAACACCAGCATCCATGGCCAGTATACCCCGGAGATGACGAAAAAATGCACCGAGGATCTGCCGCGCTGCACCGACTGTCATGTGAACACAGTCTACCAGCCCATATCCGACCTCGCGACCATGAAGCCCGGTGTCTCAACCGATGCCGTGCGGCGCTGCTTGGGATGCCATGAGAACAAGGAGTGGACCAACCGCTTCTACCAGCATTTCGCCCACAGGATGCACCGGTCAAAGACCGCTGTTGAGACAGTTAAACTCTGTCTTGCCTGCCACAAGGACGAAAAGAAAATGGCCCGTCACGGTCTGACTGCCACCACCAACTACAAGGATACCTTCCACTGGAAAGGCGTCTTGTACGGTGACCCGAACATGCCCGATTGCCTCAGTTGCCATGCGCCGGTAGGCTATACGGTTCACGCCATGAAAACCGGGACCAATCCCGGCTCGCCTGTTCATAAAAACAATCTGCAGCAGACCTGTGCCAATCTGAACGGCACCCAGATATGTCATCCCAAAGCCACCGAGCAGTTTGCAACCGGTAAAATCCATCCGACGGGCACCGGATTCGAAAAACAGGTTGCCGCCCATCTCGAGGGAGAAGCAACATTGCAGGATATGGAAAGTCTGCGGCATGAGCGGCGTTTCCGTGACGTGGCCAGCATGACGGCCGAGGATGCCGACCTCTCCAAAATGGATGAAAAGGAACTTTTTCATCGGAAAGTCTATATGATTGTAAAATATGTCTACACCCTTTTGATCACTGTGGTGATTGGAGGAATGATGGCTCACCAGGTGCTGGATTTCATAAGAATACTCATAAACAAAAGCAGAAATAAACATCTGGGATAACAGCTATGGACTCCGATAAAATAATTGGCAAAAATGGTGAGATGATGCATAACAACGACAACCTCCCCAAGGAAATAGTAAGGCTGAACGCTTCAGAGCGCCTTCAGCACCTAATAACCTTTGTAACCTTCTTCATCCTGGTAATAACGGGATACATGCTCAAGGTACCTGAGGCATGGATTCTCAAACTGGGACCATATGGCAATCTCATATTTGAATACCGAGGCCTGATCCACAGAATAGCCGGCGTCATCATGATCATCGGCTCTCTCGATCACGTCCGTTACTGTCTTTTCACCAAAGATGGGCGATCCTTCATCATGGCCATGATTCCCACCTTAAAGGATGTAACCGATATCATCCAGAATATGGCCTACTATTTCGGACAACGGCCTGAACCGCCCGAATTTGAACGTTTCGATTACCGGGAAAAGGCTGAATACCTGGCTCTGGTAGCCGGAACCATCATCATATCCGTGACCGGCATCTTCCTCTGGACGGAAGTATACTGGAGTAAATTCGTACTGGATCTCTCGATTCTGATTCACGGCATGGAGGCCTGCCTGGCCACCATGGCCATCATTGTATGGCATTTCTATCAGGTTCACTTCAAACCGGGCCAGTTCCCCATGAGCAGGGTGTGGATAGACGGCAAGATGTCTAACCACCATTTGAAAATAGAACATGGCGCCATGTACAACCGGCTGGTTGCCGAAGGAAAGCTCGCTCCCGTCGATGAGCACGACCATGGCCATGGCCACGGCAAGAAAACCGGCGGTCAGGCTATCTTCGAATTCTTGACCTATTGTTCCATAGCTTTCTTTATCGGCGTGATGTTTTTACTGGGCAAGCTTCTCTATTTTCCGCCAACCTATACCGCCAAGGCCAAGAACTTGCCAACAAACGGCTTTGACAAATTGGTCAAGAGTGAAAGTGAGCAAGAAAAATACCGCGGTCATTTTCATAACATAGACGATAGTATTAACCTGCACTTGGCTACGCCCCAGTTCTGTGTGACCTGCCATGGCACCTTACCGCACAGCAAGGCCCCTGATATCAGGTCTTTCCTTAACATGCATAATTATTTCATGGCCTGTGAGGTTTGCCATGTCCGTGAGGAAAACTTCTCCGGCAAATTCAACTACATCTGGTTCGACAACATGACGGATCAGAAGATGGATAAAATTGAGGGTAACAATGGAGTTTACGGTGCACGGCTGATTCCGGTACTCGTATCCGACAGTAAAAGCGGCAGTGAAATTCGCCGCATGGATCAGGCGGAAGATCCGAACTTCATTAAATCATTCATTGCCCAGAAGGATATACTGACACCTGAAGAACAGGGTAAGGCCAAAGTCATCATCCATAAGAACATGGCTAAAAAACCTGTACAGTGCACGGAATGTCACAGCAGCAAGCAACCCTATATCGATCTGGCGCGTGTTGGCTATTCACAAAAGCGGGCTGAAAGTCTCTACCGGACGGAAGTTGCCGACATGATTAATAGATACATGCAGTTCTATCTGCCGACCATGTTTGATCCCGATCTGATGAGAAAGCAGAAAGTAAACGAGCTGAAAATGGAGAATCGTTCCACCGACTAAGACTATTGACTAGGACCATGCACCTTTGCCTGCGAGAACATTCTGTCGATATACATTGCCAAGTTGCCAGCATAGCTGATTCGGCTCAATCAAAAAGTCGAGCCGCTATTGCCGGCAACCTCGGCAATGAAGGAAGACAGAACAGAAACAATACGGGGTGCTGGTTGTTATCTTTTATACTTTTCACATTACTGCTTTTCCCGGGCGCCATCTTTGCGCAAGATGGCGCACCGCATATCATTCATTACCAACCTGTCCTGTCGATCTCAGGCTCAATGAAACTTCCCAGTGATGTTGCAGTTGACCAGAGCGGCAGGATATATATTTTAGACGGCACCGCCGACACTGTCAGAGTCTATTCCCCCAAGGGCGAACCATTATTTACCATGGGTGGTCCGGGAATTCTCAAGCAACCGCTGGGTATTGATGTTTCCCCGGCGGGCGAGGTGCTCGTCGCGGATTCGGGAAATCACCGCCTGGCACTCTTCCCTGCTGAAGGAAAAAGTCCCCATTACATTGAAGTCCCCTCCCCGGCCGATGGTAAGCCGAGCGATCCAACTGATGTTAATTTCGGCCCTGACAACACCTGTATTGCGGTTGACAATGATAATCACCGGGTAGTATCTCTCACCCATTCAGGCAAACTGGTCTGGGCAACAGGGACCATGGGACGTAATCCTGCTGAGTTCCGTTTTCCTTTCCTGATGGATATTGACTCTTCCGGCAGAATCTATATCGTTGAGGCGATCAATACACGGCTTCAGGTTCTTGAAGCCAATGGTGACTTTGCCCGCTTCATCGGTGAATGGGGAATCGAACCCGGTCAATTTTTCAGACCGAAGGGTGTGGTGGTAAACAACAACGAGGTCTTTGCCTCTGACAGTTATCTCGGTGTTATTCAGGTGTTCAAACGGGAAGGAGGGCTTATCGGTATCATCGGTGACGGGAAAGGCAAGATCACCAAATTCAAGACCCCGATGGGGATGGCTGTTTCCGGCAACCGCCTGATCGTCGTTGAAATGTTCAACAACAGGGTGCTGGTTCTGGAAAGGCAGAGTCAGTGAAAGCTATGCGTCGGCGATTCCCCTTCACATCCATGTTTTTTCTTGCCGCTACCCTTTTCCTTTTGCCTGATTCAGAGGTACAGGCGGCCGGTAATCTGACCCAGAATTCATCCCGTGAATGCGCCATCTGCCACTTCCGGTGGATTGACCAGTTCGTCGAAGGGCATGGTACAGCCCTGGCGGATTATGAAAAAGAGGACGTCGCCGGTCATGAAATGATATGTTTTAGCTGCCACGACGGATCAACTGATGACTCGCGGATGAAGGTATGGATCCTGGACAGACACAAAACAGATATTCAACCTTCCGACAAGGTGCAAATCCCGAAGCTCTTTCCCCTTTCCCAGGATGGGAAAGTTGTCTGCGCCACCTGCCACTCCGCCCATTCCGTTCCCACGGATACCAGTATCGAACGCACCATCTTTCTGCGTATTTCCAATAAAGATTCCATTATGTGTGAGATGTGCCATCCAGACCAGGCGGTCAAGGATCATAACCATCCCACCCACAGCGGCAAAAGAGCCCTTCCCAAAGAGATATATACCGCTGGCGCTGTTCCATCCAGTACGGACACCAACTTCGTCATATGCGAAAGCTGCCACACCGCCCATGGCAGTGTGGAGAGAAATCTCCTTTTCGAGGTAAAGGCTGATTCAACCCTCTGCACGATCTGTCATCCCGACAAAATTGATGCTGCTAATGCTCCATTGGATAAGCAGGTTAATCATCCGTTGCTGGTCGACTTCAAGCCCAATCCCAATGTTGGCGTCAAACTGCAGGTCGGGACGAAAAACACCCTCCAGTGCCTTTCTTGCCACAAGCTGCATCAGCATGAAAAGGGAACAAAATCTCTGGTGCAGAACAGGGAATCGCTGTGTCAGTTATGCCATGCCGACAAGGCTGACAGATCTTCCATTGCCGACTGGCAGAAAAGCAACCATCCGCTGTATGTAAAATACAAGCTCAATCCGGCAAGCACGGTGAAGCTTGACGGAGGTGCGGAAAACACCGTTTACTGTTTCACCTGTCACAAGGTTCATCAACATGAACCAGGCACCAAGGCCCTGGCAGCCAAGAGAGACCCTCTCTGCTCAACCTGCCATAATGCTCAGTACTTGGTTGACGATACGGATCACGATCTCAGCATTACGGCAAAAGACGAGATCAATGCCATCGAGCAGACTATAGCGCAGGCAGGGGTCTGTTCCGCCTGTCATGTGCCGCATAAGGCAACCGGACCGTATCTCTGGGCACGTAAAGTAAAAGATCCATCCGCCCTGTCTTCGCCGTCCAAACTGTGCCTCAGCTGCCACGCGGACAATGCTATTGCCGCCAAAAAGACGGTGGGCAGATTCACCCACCCGGTGAACATTCCGATGAAAGAAGCGGAACAATTAAAAGACCCGGCAACGCTGCCTCTTTATAAAAAGGAAGACGGCAGCGCCGTCATGGAGTGTCATACCTGTCACGACCCGCACCGCTGGGACTCACAGACTGCCCAGAAAGGCAAGGGTATTAATGATGAAGGAACTGCCTTCACCAGTTTCCTTAGGAAACGTTCAGGGACCGACAGAGCTCTCTGTGCCTCGTGTCATGCCGATCAGTATCTGGTGGAAGGCACGGATCACGATCTAGCGGTGACTGCCCCAAAGGAAAACAATATCACCAAACAGAATGCCGGCCAATCAGGCGTCTGTTCCCCCTGCCACGTGCCGCATCAGGCCAGCGGCCCCTATCTCTGGGCGCGGAAATTCGACAAAAAACCTACCTCCCCTTCCTCTCTCTGTCTGGACTGCCACGACAAGAAGAAACCAGCTGAGAAAAAGACCGTGGGACAAAACTCCCATCCGGTGAACATTCAGGTGGAAAACGCTTTATCGGTGTCACTGCCGCTGCGTAAATTATCCGACGGCACATCAGTCATGGAATGCCATAGCTGCCACGACCCGCACCGATGGAATTCCCAGCTGAGCAAGAAGGGACAAGGCGCCAACGTGGAGGGTGATGCTGACAGCAGCTTCCTCAGAAGCTCCAACCTGGAAGAACCATCACTGTGCGCCAAATGCCACCTCCGCAAAAGCTTTGTGGCCGGAACTGATCATGACATGCGGGTGGTGGCCCCCACTTCACTGAACAAGAGCGGCAAGATGGCCAAGGAGGAGTCGGTCTGCACCCCCTGTCATGCCGTACATAATGCTCCCGAGAAAACTCTGCTGTGGAATTACACCTTGGCGGAAACCGGCCAGGACTTCATTGAGAAGGCCTGTAACGGATGTCACGCCAAGACCGGTGCGGGAAAAGACAAGGTCATTGCTTCAGGTATCCATCCGAAACAGTTTTATTTCGGCTACCATAAATCATACAGGAATATTCTCCTCTCCATCGGACCGACGCCTGATCCAATACCCTTATATGCCCAGGACGGCAAAAAGGCGGTTTCAGGAGAGATTACATGTTCAACCTGTCATGATCCGCATATCTGGTTCGCCACCGAGGAGACTGTCGGTGCAGGCAAAAATATTGAAGGTACCGTGGTAAACAGTTTTCTCCGCAAGGGGGCGAGAAATGAATTGTGTTATGCGTGCCATGGCATAAAAACCCTGTTACTCTACAGATTCTACCATGACGCCAATGAGAAAAAGGGTATTTTAGGGATTTCGATGCCCACTGCCGACGAAATTGAACAGTCTAATGCGCCAAGACAACCGGCCGGTGAGTTCAACGAGAACAACGGGGAAAAATAAAATGAGCCGTTACTGCATAGTTTTATTCCTTTTTCTGGCAGCAACCCTCATCTCTTGTCTTTCACCGGCAATTTCCGCTGATTCGGATTCCGCCTCATCCGGCAGCGAGTTGAGCAAGGCAGATAACGGACCGGAGATCCCCTCCCCTCCCATCGAAACGATCGGCAACCCGCATGACATGGCCTGCAACAAATGCCATATTCTGGCTCAAGACGGCAAAACGGCGGAAGGCCTCATTTCCGGGCTAGACAGCATCAGCCTCTGTCTGGGTTGTCATCCCGACGTAAATCTTCACCCGCTGGGAATTGCACCGATTAACCAGTTCGCCGGACTGGATAAATTCACCCTGCCGTTGGGCAATGGCATCTACCAGGGAAAGATCGTCTGCCTCACCTGTCATTACATCCACCAGGATGAGTTTACTCCCTATCTCCTCAGGGGCGATAACTCCTCACACCAGACAATCCGCCGCAGTTTGTGCTCCAACTGCCACAAGGAACATTTCACCGGTATTTCCCCGCATACCTCTGGGGCCACCACCTGCATTTTCTGTCATATCGCCACCCCTGAGAAAAGAAAGAAAAAGGGTAAAATGGCCAAGGACGAAGTTGATGCCATATGCGTTTTCTGCCATTGGTCGCTCAGAAAAAACCATTACAAGGATCTCGACCCTTTGCCGGATCCTTTTGTCCAGCAATTGATAAACCCAACAAGCAACCTGCAGCAGGGCCAGATGTACTGTTTAAGCTGCCACAGCCATCACGGCAAGGCCGAGGAAACCCACCTGATCACCAAGGAATACCTGCAGCTCGCAGCACTTTCCAGAAACATCAATCCGCACTGGAAAAATCTCATGTGCATATCCTGTCACAAAGGTACGCCGGCCAAAGGCAATCCTAGTCTCATCGGCAGTGGCGACTTAAACGAGCTCTGCAACCGCTGCCATAAGTCAGAGTTCGCCAGGGCTGATATTCATCCGGTGGGCGTCATTCCGTCTAAAGTGGTCAAGATACCTTCCGACATGCCTCTGCAGAATGGCAAACTCACCTGCGAGACATGCCACCAGTCATCACTGCAGGAAAGCGCTCTGCATATTGATTCTGTGGGCAAGGAAAATCCCAACTTTCTGCGCAGAAGCGGACTGTCGCGCAATGAATTCTGTTTTCTCTGCCATCAGCAGGAGACATATCGCCGGTTGAATCCGCACCTGCAGATGGATGAGCATGGCCATATCAAGAAGGAAACTTGTCTTTTATGTCACGCATCTTTGCCGGACATCTATCTTTTCGGCCCGAAGAATGTTATATTTATTGTTGATGACCCCAATGAATACTGTATCGGATGCCATCCCGGCTTCAGTGAAAATCATCCGGCTGGAGGTCGCCATCTGGTGAAACCTTCGGAAAAGATCATGAAATCCCTTGAAACTTCCGTGCAAAGGATCGGGGTGGAGTTGCCCCTGTATAAAGGCAAGATAGTCTGCTCAACCTGCCACAATCCCCACGATCTGGGGGTTATCAAATACCCTGCCTCGGCCGAAGGTTCTCAACGCAAAAACAAATTAAGGTTAAAGCCCGGTATAACCCAGTGTACCGGCTGCCATTGGGATAAAGAATGAGATTGCATGGAGAACGGCATGAACTCCGCCTCCTCTGTTAATCTGCATAAAACGATATTACTCCTGCTGATCATTTATTGTATGTTCTCCATGGTGACCGTGTCGCCATGCCCTGCCGCAGAAATTCCTGTATATCCCGTTTATGCGGGTTCCCTCGCCTGCAAGCCCTGCCATGAGAAGGAATATTTCAGTTTCACCAACTATGCAAAAAAAAGCAATTCCTACAAGAGCATTGAAAGGCTGCAAAAAGGCCTGAACGATCAAGACCTGAAAAAATGTTATTCCTGTCACACCACAGGCTATGGGAAACCAGGCGGTTTTATCAGTATTGAAAAAACGCCTCATCTGAAAGATGCCGGCTGCGAGGTTTGCCACGGCCCGGGATCAATCCATATAGCGGACAAAAAACCGGAATCGATTATTACCCAGCCGACCATCCAGGTTTGCGATCAATGCCACACCAGCGAGATGATACAGGCCTTCAAATTCAGGCCCCTTATCCATGGCGGAGGCCACTGATATGATCATCCTGAATGGATTTATCAAAAAACTCCTCCACCTGGAAACCCTGCTTACCATCGGTGTAACCATCGTCATGGCTGGAGTCATCTATTTCAGTATCACCAATCAAAGAGAACACATCAGAGAAAGGATGACCAGTTATGGCCAGGACATGAAATTATTGGCCTATGCGGGCATCAAACATCCGATGTCGGTTGGGGACAGCCCCTCTATCGAGACCCAGCTTCTTGATATCGGAGGGGAACTGGAGCACACGGAAATCGTCATATGCGATTTTAACCAGCGCATCGTTTTTGCCACCAATAAAGACCGCATCGGAACCGATGTTTCGACCTTCACCGGCAACAGGGCGACCCTGGCTGCCCTGCAAAACCTGCTGGAAACCGCCCTCCCGCCCCGTATAAGCTATTTTGAAGAGGAGAAGGATGGCGCCAACTACCTGGTTACCATCCACAGCATTTATAATGATAAGGAATGCCAACACTGCCACGGAGACACACGCAAGGTGCTGGGCGGGCTGCTAACCAGGCAATCCACCGATGCCACCTATCTTGCCATCGCAACCCTGCGAAATCATACCATTATCATCAGCATTATCGGCATCGGCCTCTTGATTACCATCATCTATTTTCTGCTGGCCAGACTGGTGACCAGACCGATAACCGAGCTGGCCGCAAAGGCTGAGGAACTGGCCAAGGGGAATCTGTCCGTTTCTGTTCCCATTAAATCGGCGGATTCCATTGGTATCCTTGCCGGCAGCTTCAACAGCATGGTGCGAAGCATCAAAGACAAGATTGAATATGCCAACAGCCTCAAAGAGGCAATTGCCGATCCACTAATCATTGTCGACACCAACATTGCTGTGACCTTTATTAACGGCGCATGCGCCAGATTAACCGGATTCAGCAAACAGGAATCAGAGGGGCAATTAACCTGCCGGCAGATATTCAAAAGCGATTTCTGTCAGGATGATATCTGCGACACCACCTGCCCCATCAAAAAATGCCTCGTCACAGGTGAACCGGTTGAAGACATCAGAATAATCATCGCTAACAAAGAAGGCTCCCTTATCCCTGTCATGGCCAGCGCCAGCGCCCTGAAAGATGCCCATGGCAATATTACGGGAGCGGTACAGATCTTCAGGGACATCAGTGATGTTCTCGAGGCTGAACGACTGCGTTATATCCAGAGTATCTCGGAAAGAGATGAAGAGCAGCGGAAATATCTTGAGAGCAGGGCCAAGAATCTGCTCGCCATCCTGAAACAGGCATCAGAAGGCAATCTGAAAGTGCGGGCCGAGTTTCTTGACAGCAATGAGGTAATGGACAAAATTGCTTACCACACCAACCAGATGTTAGATAATCTGGAAAAAATGTACGAAAAGATTTCCACCTTGAGCAAGGGACTGGAACTGGAGGTGGCGCACCGGACCGTCATGTTGCGGGAAAGGACACTTATGCTGGAGCGGGCCATCAGGGATCTGCGGGAACTCGACAGGCTTAAATCCGCCTTCCTGGCCAACATGTCCCATGAACTCAGAACACCGATGAATTCCATCATAGGCTATACCCAGCTTCTGCTTGACCGGGTTGACGGTGAAATAAATGATGAACAGGAAAAAAGCCTGATCAAGGTCGAGAATAACGCCAAGCATCTTCTGCAGTTAATCAATGATATCCTTGATATGTCAAAAATCGAATCAGGTAAAATAGAACTCGATATTCAAGAGACTGATTTCGCCAGCATGAGAGATATCATCAGCACTTTTTTTCAGCCAGTGCTGGATGCCAAGGGTCTTTACCTGCATTTTGATTTCGCCGACGATCTCCCTGCCGTCTTCATAGATAAAGATAAAGTAAAACAAATATTTACCAATCTGGTGGGCAATGCGGTCAAATTCACCGACCATGGCGGCATCACCATCCACGCCAAACCATCGAATCTGGGCATTGCCCCTGGTGAAGCCCCGCTGTTTATCGAGATATGTGTGGAAGACACCGGCATCGGCATAAAAAAGGATGATATGGCCAAACTTTTTGACAAATTTACCCAGATAAATGTTTCCGCCAGTCGTCCCTATGAAGGCACCGGACTAGGTCTCAGCATTGCAAGAGGTCTGGTGGTGCTACATAAAGGGGTTATCTGGGTTGAGAGTGATTTTGGCAAAGGAAGTAGGTTCTGCTTTACCCTGCCGGCGCAAAAGAAGGTTATGGAAAAAACCACAGAACCTATCATAGAGCTGGCCATGGCGGAAAAACTGGCTGAATATTTTGACAAACCCATTGAGCTCTTTCTTAAGGAGCCCTATTATCTCGGCAAGCTCGTCAAGTGCTGGGAATATGCCCATTGCGGTCAGACAAGCTGCCCGGCCTACGGCAACACGGAAAGGCGCTGCTGGCTGATCTGCGGAGTTCATTGCAAAGGTGTCGAGGTGGCCAAATGTCCCGAAAAGGTTGAGTACTGCAAAACATGTGAAATTATTGAAAATCTCGTGGTCGGAGAATTCGCCCCGCACAAAATGATAGCTGATGGTTCAGAGGTCAGCACGGCGGACAGAGGTATAAAAAAGACTATCCTTGTTATTGACGATAACCCGGACGTCATTGAACTGATCAGAAAAAATATCGGGGAAGACTATAACGTCATAGGGCATTATACCGGTGAAGGGGCTGTGGACAAGGCAAAGGAGATCAGACCCGCGGCGATTACCCTGGATATCATGATGCCAGGGAAAGACGGGTGGGAGGTCCTGCAGGAATTAAAACAGGATCCTGCTGTTCAGGATATTCCGGTTATCATCCTGTCAATTGTTGATGAAAAGAAAATCGGATTTTCTCTGGGTGCGACCGAATATATGGTCAAACCGATTGACAAAAAAATGCTGCTGCATAAATTGAAAAATCTGGAGAAACTGACAAGCATAAAGAATATTCTGATCGTTGACAATGAGCCTGGCACATTGCATATCTTGGGCCGCGTTCTTAATGAGGTTGGTTATAAGATCACAAAGGCATCCAATAACACGGGGGCAATACAGGCAATTCACGAGAGCAAACCTGACCTGATCGTCCTCAACCTGATGATTATGCCTGATGACAACGGCTCAGACGTCATTGATTATATCAAGACAGATGAATCGGCAAGAAACATTCCCCTTATTCTCATTACAGACAGTGACTTGAGCGAGGAAGACATCAAAGAGCTTGACGGGCGAATCAGGGCCACCTTCAACAAAGCCGTGCTTGCCGAAGATGACTTGTTGGAAACTCTGAAAAATACTATTAAGAAGATGTAGACCATGAGCGAAGTGAGCACACTCCTTCACCCAGGGGACATATCATGATAACCTGTGCAGTTTCTGAGGCAAGACATGCAAGCAGATCAACCGGATAGTAAAGAGAAGAAAAAGATACTGGTAGTTGATGACAACCAGGACAGCCGTGAACTGGTGATGAAAATCCTCGGCAAGAAAAACTACCATCTGCTTGAGGCGTATGACGGGGAAGATGCACTTAATAAAATTATGGCCGAAAAACCGGATCTGGTCCTGATGGATATCTCCATGCCGAAAATTGACGGATACGAGGTGACACGGAGGTTGAAAGCCATGAAGGATTTCCACGACATTACGATTATCGCCCTGACGGCCCATGCCATGAAAGGTGATTGTGAAAAGGCATTGGCGGCTGGTTGTAAAGGTTATATCACCAAACCGATCAACATCAGGGAATTCAGCGAACAGATCAAACAATATCTCCGGTAAGTCTTTTTTTTATTTGTCCATGACCAATACGACTAAAATCTTAATCATTGACGACAACATTGATACCGTCGAGCTCCTACGGAAAAGATTCCGAATTGAAGGATATGAAACGGATGAGGCCTATGACGGAGAAGAGGGATTGAAAAAGGTCTACGATTATGTACCGGATCTGATCGTCCTTGATGTCATGATGCCCAAAATAGACGGTTATGAGGTGTGCAAGAGAATCAAGCAGGATGAATCACTCAAGCAGATCCCCATTCTGATGCTCAGCGCCAAAAGCCAGGTGCCTGACAAGGTGAGAGGCCTGGATATCGGGGCGGATGATTATCTCACCAAACCATTCGATTTCAAGGAGGTTATGGCCCGGGTCAGAACCCTGCTGTCCCAGAAGATCGAAAGCAAGAAGCTGGCGGAAAAGGAAAAATTTGACGCGCTTGATCATTTTGTCGATGAAGTTTCCCACGAGGTGAGAAATCCACTGGTTGCCATCGGCGGTTTCGGCCGACGGCTCAGAGATAATCTGCCGGAAGGCAGCCAGAATCGCAAATATATCGACATCATTCTCAAAAATGTTGAGGTGCTGGAAAGGATGGTGCACGAGCTTATTGCCCTGAAAGGCGCTACGCTCTGCTACACCGAACCATCCGATCTCAATGAGATAACGATGAATGCCTTGAGCGTTTACAAGCATGAGATTGAAAAAAAGAATATCACCCTGATCATGCATTTCATGGAAAATCCCCCCATGATCCATGCGGACCAGGAAAATATCACCATGGCCATCTCCAATCTGATAGAAAATTCGATTGAAGCCATGGTGGGTGAGAAACGGGAGCTCAAAATCTCCACCAGTGTCACTGAGGGTTGTTTTGAAATCCAGGTTGCTGATACCGGCAAAGGTATTGCCAAAGATAAGCTGAAAAATATCTATGATCCCTTTTTTACTACCAAAACCTATGGCCCCGGCTTTGGGCTCACCTTTGCACTGAAAACGATCCAAAGCCACAAGGGGATGATTACCGTTGAAAGTAAGGTAAACGAAGGGACCACCTTCACCGTCAGGCTTCCCATTAAAGCCATCTCCGGGCAGAAAACGTCCTGAGCTTCAGCTCTAATCCCGCCTGCCGCCTCCTCTCTCTTGACAAAGGTCTTTATGGATATGATGTTTGCCTGAAATAGGAATGGGACTCAACCGATGATGCGGTTTTAAGTCCGGCAAGATACAGATGAAGAAAAAAAACCTCTCATTAACCAATTTCGCCTGGCTTTCCATCGGTGCGGCACTTTTCACCATGGCCTTGAAAACCCTGGCGTACCTGCTGACCGGCTCAGTGGGACTGCTGTCTGACGCTCTTGAATCTTTGGTCAACCTGGCCGGGGCATTGATGGCCCTGGCCATGTTACGGGTTGCCGCCCTGCCGGCTGACGAAAATCATGCCTACGGCCACACCAAAGCGGAATATTTTGCCAGCGGCGTTGAAGGAACATTGATTCTTATTGCCGCGGTCAGCATTGCCGTTGCTGCGACGCAACGATTCATTTCCCCAAAACCTCTGGAGCAGATAGGACTGGGCTTAGGTGTTTCCATGGCCGCAGCATTGGTCAACCTCTTTGTGGCTTTGATTCTGCTGAGGGCCGGAAAACTTTATCACTCCATTACCCTTGAAGCCAATGCCCATCATCTGTTGACCGATGTCTGGACATCAGCCGGCGTTTTAGTTGGGGTGGGAGCCGTCGCATTAACCGGTTGGCAAAGGCTGGATCCGCTTGTCGCTTTCATCGTCGCCGGCAACATCGTCTGGACCGGTATTCAGATCGTGCGCAAATCGATTCATGGTCTGATGGATACGGCAATACCGCCGCAAGACATGCAAATTATCCGCAGTATACTCAAAAAGTACACCCAGTCGGAGATAGACTATCATGCCTTGCGCACCCGCCAGTCGGGTGCGCGGAAGTTTGTTTCTTTCCATGTCCTTACCCCTGGGACGTGGACGGTGAATCAGGGTCACCGCCTTGTCGAGGATATTGAGGCGGATATTCGCCGCGCCCTGCCCAACGTCACGGTGTTTACCCACCTGGAACCCTTCTCTGATCCGGCATCGTGGGCGGATCTGCATCTGGATCGCATGGATAATGACATCGATTCAGGCACGTTGACGGATAACCATCGACCATCACCTGACTCCGATAGGCCTTAAAGACATCTCACTGCCGACAAAATTGAGCCCTTTATGGTGATGGACCGTCATCAGCATGCTTTCTCCGGCAAAGGCGGGTAAAATCGACGATTTTGCCGCCGGTCCGTGAAAAAAAGAATCAACTATTTTTCTCAAATGGCATATAACAAACATTTATAGTAAAATAATAATCTAGACATGCAACCAATCATTAACTCGCTACGGAGGAACTTATGGCCCATATTACTCTGCACGGAAACCCGCTGGATACGATTGGCGAACTACCTGGAACCGGCACGAAAGCGCCGTCCTTCTCACTGGCCAAGACAGACCTGTCGAATTGCTCACTGCAGGATTTTATTGGAAAAAAAATTGTATTGAACATCTTTCCCAGCATTGACACTCCGGTCTGCGCAGCATCTGTGCGACGATTCAACAAGGAGGCGGGTGAAGCGGAAAACACCGTGGTCCTCTGTATCTCCGCAGATCTTCCCTTTGCCCACAACCGGTTTTGCGAAACCGAGGGACTAAAAAACGTTATCCCTGTTTCGGTCTTCCGCTCAGCAGATTTCGGCAAGGATTACGGGGTGACGATAATCAGTGGTCCGCTTACCGGGCTTCTCTCCCGGGCCGTGGTCATCATTGACAACTCCGGCAAGGTCGCTTACGCTGAACAGGTTCCCGAGATTGCCCAGGAACCTGATTATGCCAAGGCCATGGGTGTGCTTGCAGAATTGCCTGCTTGATAATCGGCAGCCCAGATGGAAACCATCCCCTGCCACAATGACTGAAAACAGCTCTTGCGGCAGGGGATGGCACCATGGTATTTAACTATACGGTAATTCTCCTTTGTGCAGCAATTCCCGCTATAACCCTTCCCTGCGCAATGACAAAAGGGCTTCAGGACAAAAAACATGACCGAAGCACATGAAAAGATTCTCCTGCAGACTTATGCATTACTCTCCAGAGCGGCAGCGCGGAAAAAAATATACTCGTTAAAAGCCCTCAAGGAAGAAAAACCCCAGACTGCCCACCTGCTCAGGGCACTTTCCGAGTCTGAGGGGGCTCAGGCCCGCCGTATATTAAGCATGGTGAGAGGGAAAATTGATCCTGCCGCCAGCTATATTGCGACGATATTTGAAAAAGAAATTGAAGAAATATTAGAAAGATATGCAAAAGAGATCAACAACGCCAAGGAAGCGGGGTTGACAACCGTTGCCAATGCACTTTCCCAGCTTTATGCGGCTGAAAGCCAACTCAACATCTTTTATTTGAGCAACTCACAGGATGTCAGTGTTGCGGAGGGTGACAAATACTTTGTCTGCCAATTCTGCGGATACGTTGGCAAGTCGCACCCTCCGGACAATTGTCCGGTTTGTGGCGCGGTAAAGGAAACTTTTAAGGAAATTCAATAAGATCTCATCCGGTCATACAACCTAACATATACCCCCCCAACCTTTTTCAACTCTCGTCCCTTATGCGGAGAAGCTTGCACGCAGGATACCCCTGCCCCAAGCTTTACCGCATGTTATTTTTTGGGAGGGAAAAATTTTCTGAATTCTTCTGAATTACCCGGATCATCCAGTTCGCTGATCTCGACAAGCTGTTTGCTCACCTCCTGGATTTTTGTCTCCAGTTTTTCCAGTGAGGATACCGAGATTGTTCCTTCCTCTTCGGCCTCAAGCCTGATCAGCATGACACAATTGAGGAAATTATTCACAATATGCTGCACCGTGTGCATTGTTGTCTGGAGCGTCCTCAGTCTTGCCTCCCGCAATTCTACTTCCACTCTTCTTTTCTCAATCTTTTCCGTCCAGTTGGAAAGGGCCAGGGAAACACAGGTGGCGAGCAAAGAGGAGAAGACAATGGTCATGATATGCGACTCCCAGATGGTGTATTGACCTTTCAGGAGATAAAACTTGATGACCTGATACAGGGTCATCACGATTGCCATGAGAATAAATGGAAGAAATATTCTTTTAACGTATTTCATCAATCGCGCCTCACACTGGCCCCTGAACTCTTTTCATACACGATAAGCATCTTCCTCTCATCCGCCGGAATTCAATCAGTGCGGGAAACTCTTGCACCGCTGAACATTACCTGATTTTCTGGTTTAAAAGCTAATGATTTTCCAGGATAAGGATAAAGTTTTCTCCACCGGGGCAACCCGCAAATCGGCGGCAGTTTTTTTTCTCCCTGCCGGACTGTCTCGTATTGATTGCCCCTTGAGGGTGCAAAAAACTCGCGGCAGCCGCTACAGCGCATGACGACCTCCTTTTTTATCGTCACGGAAATCCCCTGCGGGGACTCTTGGGAAGCCATCAAGTTTGCGTACAACATAAATACCTTCCGAGACAGGGGCGGCAAGCTGGATCTCACCCGTGGGTACCGCATATTATAAAAAATTGAAATGTATTATCTCATCTCCTTGATCGCCGCTTATCTGATCTGATAAGGTTATATGAGATGGACTGTGATGACGCATGGCAAGAAAATGGGTAATCCGAGTTAGCCGAGGCAACACCCGCCAATGAAGATCAACCTACAGGAATCGGTATTGTCTTGCAACAACGTTTCTCGGTCATCTCTTCACCGCACCGCTTGCCCCATCCACGGCAAATCGTCAATTTATTCACGTCGTTCATCATGGTGAAATCATTCGGCAACTATTCGATACCACCGGATTTTCCGGTTCACCCACTACCATCCCTATGTGATTCCTATGCCCTCCTTAGTAATAAATCATTACAAATTGTTCTTGAAAATTATCCTGCCGATCATCTTGGTGATCATCATGGGAGCAGCCGCTTCCTACCTGATACAGAGCAACGCGGCAAAATCAGAACGTTTTTTCATCGCATTTTTTACTGACACCCTTGAGCACAACAAGCATCTGCATGAACTGGAAAACCAATTTGTCAGCCGGCATCTTCTGCTGATGGAGCACTTGTCGTCCAAAAATCCCCAGAAAATGACCGAGCTGGCAGAAAAAATCCATCAGCTTCAAGTCGGGATCGACTTCTTTTTTGAAAATCACGAGCGGCAATATGGTCAGTCACATAACAGGGCACTAAATGAACTCCAGGAACTAAACGGGCGATATAACATCAACAGCAGCCACGTTATGCAAGCCAGCATGCATCTGGATAAGGATAAAGCCTCCGACATTCTTAACTATGAGACGAAACCCGTCCTGTCGCAGATTGATAACATCATCAGCAAGGAAATGAACATCGACAAACAAACGATGGATAATTTTTTCCATAATGCCGTGCAGACCCATGAGCGCAATCATGCCCTGGCCTGGGCACTGGTGCTCACCTCAGCTGTTCTCTCGACCATGGTTGCTTTTCTGCTGGCCAGATATATCACCAGTCAGGCGGATGCGATCATCTGTTATGTCGAAGCGCTGGGCCAGGGCAATTTTACCGCCAAATTGAAGTCAAGGCCGCAGAGTGAATTCAGCAGACTGGCAAAGAGTCTGACCGCCATGGGTGAAAGTCTCGCCTCTTCCTTCCAAAAACAGCAAACAATAGCCCGCCAACTGGAACACCAGACCGCCGAGCTGGAGGAATCAGAACGAATGCTTCAGGCCAGGCATCAGCAACTCGAGCAGATTAATCAACAACTGCACAATGAAATAACAATCAGTCAGCACCTCACCGAAGAATTACAAAAAAGCAAGGAACATTACCGGGAGTTCATCGAAGGGACGGAAGATCTCGTTGCCCAGATAGATGTTGAAGGCAAATTCACCTTCGTCAATCACATGGCCCGCAAGATTTTCGGCATCAGCCCTGAGGAATGTATCGGCCTGAACTCCTTTGATTTCATTCATCCCGATGACCGGCAACGCACCATTGACGACCTGGGAATATGGATCGCAACACGGTCTACCCACGTTTCCTATGAAAACCGGCAGGTCAGCAGGAACGGCGAGGTCAGAAATTTTCTCTGGTCCATCAGACTTCACTACGATAACGCGGGCAGGATTGCCAATATCAATGGCATTGCCAATGATATTACCGAGATCAAACTGACAGAGGAGGCCCTTGAACTGGCCAGGAAATCAGCGGAAGACGCAAGTCATGCCAAAAGTCTTTTCCTTGCCAACATGAGCCATGAGATCCGCACGCCGATGAATGTTATTCTGGGCATGAATCGCCTGGCCCTCGCCACCGATCTCACCCAGGAACAGAAGAATTACCTGACGGCAGTCCAGGAATGCGCCGAATCTCTTCTTAAAATTATTAATGACATCCTGGACTTTTCCAAAATTGAGGCCGGCCAGCTCGATCTGCATGAATTCCCTTTTGATTTACGGAAAGTTGTAACCTCGGTCATTAATACCCTGGCCCCGAAGGCCACGGAAAAAGGCTTGTCGTTATCCCTTGATCTGCCGGCAGATATTCCCACCGCCCTGATGGGTGATAACACCCGGTTGCGCCAGATTCTGGTTAACCTCATCAATAATGCCCTGAAATTTGCCGATAAAGGCGATGTGAATGCCCGGGTGATAATGGTGCAGCAGGATGAGGATGCGATCCATCTTCAGTTTGCCATAACCGACCACGGTCCGGGGATTCCCGAGGCCTATCTGGAAAAAATTTTTCACAGTTTCTCCCAGATCGACAACAGCATGAACCGAACCCATGGCGGTGCCGGACTGGGGTTGGCGATCTGCAAAAAACTGACTGAAATGCTGGGCGGCAAAATCTGGGTGGAAAGTCAGATGGGTTCAGGCTCCACCTTTTATTTCACCGTGCAATTCAAAAAAGACAAGGCCGATACGCTAAAGGGCCTGGCTGAGCCGGATAGCAGTAACGATCTGGCACTGCCCACTGTCCCATTGCATATCCTGCTGGTGGAAGATAATGAGTTCAATATGCGGCTGGCCAAAACCATTCTTGACAGGTCGGGACACCACGTTACTGCAGCCCCAACAGGTTATGCGGCCCTTGCAATGCTTGCCCAGGCAAATTTTGATGTCATTTTTATGGATGTGCAGATGCCGGTCATGGATGGCGTTACCGCAACGAAATATATCCGCCAGTGTGAACACGGCATTATTCCGACCGACCATGAAGACCAGAAGTTGATGCGGAAACTGGTTGCAAAAAATAACGGGTCGCATATCCCGATTATTGCCATAACAGCCCATGCCATGTCCGGAGATCGGGACAAATGCATCAATGCCGGCATGGATGATTATATCACCAAACCTTTTATTCCCGAGGAAATCATTGCTGTCTTAACCCGCCTTCACCTTAAATCCGATCAAGGCCGGCACGCATCGGCAATGTTAACTGCCGAGACAAAAAAAACTACCCCCCCGGTTACCAAGGCTGATGCAGCGGATGCAAAGGGATTGCGGGATCAGATCAGGAAACACCTGCAGCTTGTCTACGGTTTCGCCGATGACCGGCTTGATGCAATGGTGGAGGTGGGGATAAAAACCATTGACGATCACCTGGGCAGCTTTGATAAACATATCGAGGCGGGAGCCTGGCACGATTTGGCTTTTTCCGCCCATGCCCTGAAGGGAGTTCTTTTAAATCAGGGGCTGAGCGGCCAGGCCGAGTTGGCCCGTCAAATCGAGCTGGCGGCCAAGGCCGGCGAAAAGGCACCATTTGCTGAATGGGCCGACACCTTAAGAAAAGATTTACAGATAACCACTTAAAGATCCGCCAACGCCGAGACAACATCTCCCGGTTCAGCAAAAATATTTTTATTTCACTGGACATACTCAATCCATTTTCATAGGATAATACATGGATAAAAAATGAATAATATATGCGCCATCAAAATGACAGGATTCCCAATTGATGATAATCAAGTTAAAAATAACAAAATTATTAATCACATCTATCTGAAAAAATTAGTCAAAGCCAGCTGTTGAATATAATGCAAGTTAGGGTTTAGCATCATAGCACTGTTGCTACATAAAAATGCTAGATCCCTGCGGCCCGTACCACTATTAAAAAAAATTCATATATCGTGAGACAGGGCATGAAGGCTCCCGGATTCCCTGAATTGTCCATTCATCTTTTCCGTAAGATCAATGCATAATGCCGGACGGAAGAAAAACGCCATGCAGTCGGAAGTCAGATCAAGACAAGGGCGTTACCGCCAAGGGCAGTGTTGACTGCCTTCCGTTCTGCCTGGAAATTTTCGACAGAGGAAGGTCTATGAATGGCAAAAAAAACTTTCAGACGACTGGATGACGACAATGACCATGACGAACTGTCAACATGCCCTGGACGAATTTCTTGACGATGTTCGCCATCAGGATCTGGTTAAAGCAAAAATCGTTATGGGCTGCTTTAACAGGCTCGCCTCCATGGAACAAAGGCGTATCCTCTATGAACTGAACAAATGCGCTGATGACTTCGCCCTTCCACTGCTGGTCCTGCTTGTCGTTCATGATCAAAAAAACGCTGACGACTACCCTGCCCTGCTGGAAGCCATTCTGGCCAGGGCCATCAACCGTCCTGATATCATCATCAAAGAGCTGCGCCGATCATCACCTGAACAATACTACCATATCAGACTTTGCGGCCAGCTACGCCTGGAACAGGCGGTTGAACCGCTAGCCGCCGTCCTGACGACGGCAACTAATACCAGTATCCTACAAGAAACAATCAATGCCTTGGGTTTGATCGGTAATCACCAAGCTGCTAAAGCGGTGACAGAATATCTCTATTCAGACCATAAGGACCTCATTTCCGCGGCAATCGAAGCACTTGGCCGCATAGCAACCCCGACTGCCATGTTTTATCTGGCTGAACGCCTGGGCAAGGATGAAGAGACCGACATGCTTATCCTGGACATCTTCGCCGCAGTTCAGGATGACATATCGCTTCACAAACTCAATGACACCCTCAGAGCCAGATCCGCCCATCTCAGAAATTACAGCAAGCAGAAGCTGGTTTCCATCGGCGCCAAGTCCCTAGCTGTCGTGACCGCCAACCTTGCCATTCCGGATGATGATTTGCAGATTCACTCGCTCAACATCCTGCAGGACATCGGCGATGAAACATCTGTCATTTCTTTACGCCAGCTGCTTAACAGCTGTCCCAGAAATGCCAACGTGCGTTTTGCCGCATATGAGGCCCTGGCACGGCTGCCGGGTCTCAAAGGTGATTACGTTCTTGCCGCAGGGCTCACCGATCCTGATGCCAATGTCCGGATGGCTGCGACCAGGGCCATTGACGGCAATTTCGATGCGGTTCTGGCCGCCGGCATAAAAAACATGGTGAAAAAACAGGATGGAGAATCCGTGCGGATCATCAAGGCCGTAGTCGACAGTCAATCGGAACATATTTTTCTTTCCCTGCTGGATGTTGATTTCTTCCGGGCCATTATCCTGGACTATCTTGCCGTCAAGGTCCACCCGGAGACCAGGGAGTTCTATCTGCATCTCCTGAGAAAAGAAAACCACAATGAACTGGCAGGCAAAATTGTCAGCAGGTCGGTGCAGGAGGTTGATATCGGCCAGATGGCAAAGATCTGCGCCGTGGATGACTCCAGGATGATCTTAAATGTGTATCGCAGCGTACTGACCGAACTCGGCTATGATCCTGTCCTGTTCTCCAATCCCGAGACTGCCCTTAACTGGCTGAAGGAGGAAAAGCCCCTGCTTGTCTGCACGGATTTGAACATGCCGCAATTAACCGGCATCGAACTTATCCGTCAGCTTCGTCAGTGGTACGGCAAGGATGAGCTTCCCATACTCATGGTAACAACCCAGAATGATCAGCGCGATAGCAATGAAGCCTATGCTGCCGGGGCCAACGCTATCATGAACAAACCTTTTGACGCGGACAAAATGCGCCTCATGATCAATGACGTCATCAGTTAACAGGTCAATAGCCATTATGAATGACGCCTTAACCGTTCTTATTATTGATGATGTATTTCTGAACATCATGATCCTGCAAGATCTGTTGAGCAATGAGGGCTATTGCGTCTTAACCGCCGCCAGCGGCCCGGAAGGGAGAAAGCTGGCCAGGGAAATAATACCGGATATGATTCTGCTCGATGTGGTGATGCCCGAAGAGGATGGTTTTGAAACGTGCAAAAAACTAAAACTTGATCCCGCAACCGCTGACATCCCGATTATTTTCATCTCCACCGCTGACGATACGGAGAGCAAACTGAAGGGTCTGTCCATCGGCGGCTTGGATTATATCGCCAAACCATTCCAGCCGGCTGAAGTGCTGGCCCGGGTGAAGAACTATTTAAAGCTGCGTTTTTCCTATCTGCGGGTCATCGAAGAACAGGCCATGCGCCTCCAGCAGGTACAGCAGGCTCAGCAGGCCCTGCTTGTAAAGCCCGAAGAATTACCTGCGGCGAAATTTGCCGTCAACTACCTGCCCATATTAGAAGCCGGCGGCGATTTTTATGATGTTTTTGAAATCAGCAAGGATCTGACCGGTTATTTCGTCTCGGACATGTCCGGTCATGATATTGGCGCCTCCTTTACCACCTCGGCCCTCAAGGCCCTGGTAAGGCAAAACTCATCACAGCTCTTTGCTGCCGATGAAACCACACGGATGATCAACAGCGTCCTGATGTCGATTTTTGCCGAAGGCCGGCACCTTACCGCGGTTTACCTGCAACTGAACCGCAATCTTGCCAAAATGACCATTGTCAATGCCGGTCACCTGCCGGTGGTGATTCTCTCCCGCAGCGGTGATGTTCAGTTGATCAAACCAACCGGTGATATCCTCGGCTCTTTTCGCAACGCATTTTTTGAGTGCCGGGAGGTCAATGTCAGCGAGGGAGACCGTTTTTTCCTCTTTACCGATGGTCTGATCGAGTCAATGCAACCGCCGAGAACCCGCGAACAAGGCATGGAGCTCCTGATAAAAAAATGTCTCCAGACAAGAGAGATGCCGCTGCACCGATCCGTGGAAGACATTGTCCGGCATATGCTGTCCGGCTGCAAAAAACCTGACGACGATGTGCTGCTGATGGGCGTGAGTATTTAATATGTATCATCTGGAAGAGTTCGAGCATGGCTTCGACGTGACAATGCCGGCAGCTTTTAACGCGGTGGACACGGTATGTGCAGCGGTCGAAAAATTCATGCGTGAACACGACATGACAGGCAAGCATATCTATGAAGTGCAGCTCGGCTTACGGGAGGTCATGTCCAATTCGATCATGCACGGCTCACTGGGCAACGCCATGCATAACATTTATTTCCGGCTATCTTATGACAAAGGCAATCTCCATATCAGGATACGCGACCAGGGGCCGGGATTTGACTGGCGGAAAGCCTTGAGTAAACCCGTTACTCCCCTGCAGGAGAACGGCATGGGACTGAAGATTATCCGGCTTTGTTTTGACGTGCTGCGCTTTAATGAAGCCGGCAATGAAGTGGAACTGATTAAAAAAGTACCATAATAAAAAAGATATTTTGCAAATAGTTCTTTGTCAAAATGGAGGTTAGCAACGATGAGCGAGATAACCAGAAAAGAGCAGCGGGCTGTTGTCAAGCCTGACCATAAAAACATCGCGGGACCAGTTGCCCAGGATTTCATGAAGGAGCTGAAGCCTTTGCTCAGTGAAGGGGTGACCAGGCTTGTCATTGACCTGTCGGCAGTGCAGCTTATTGACTCCATGGGTCTCAGCGTACTGGTCGCCGCCCATAATTCCCTGCAAAAAATCGACTCGCAACTGGAGATAACCAATGTATCTGAAAATATTTTGAAACTGATGAAGGAGATGCGTCTTGACCGCCATTTCCTTATTTCATGATTGTCGTTTTGTGCGCTGCCGCATAGATGGATGACCACTTTCTGCCAACGGTATGTAACCTTACCTAAACCGAACCGGAGACCGCCTTATGTCCGGAATAATGGATGATGAAACCTTACGCGTATATGTCCAGGAGTCCCGTGAGCATCTGGAGACAATTGAAACGGACCTGCTGGCCATAGAAAGCCAGGGAAAAGAAATTGATGACGAGCTCATCAACAAGGTTTTTCGCGCCGCCCATTCCATAAAAGGTGGAGCCAGCTTCCTTTCGCTTGACACCATAAAAGAGCTTGCCCATAAAATTGAAAATGTCCTGGATATGATCAGGCATTTGCAACTTATTCCCACCTCCAATGTGGTCAACACCCTGCTCAGCGCCTTTGACCATCTCGGCATGCTTCTCGACAAAGCGACCGAGAGCAACGATCTGGATATACAGGAACAGATTGCTGCCCTGGAAGGATTAACGTTAAGCAGCCTGGCCCCGGAAGAACAGGAATCGAGCAGGCGGAAAATCCAGATCGTTCACCCTGCTGTGCCGATAACCTTCACCATCACCGAATTTGACCTCAAGCAGTTTCTGCGGGGCGGCAAGATACTTTATATCCTCAATTATGATCTGATCAAGCATATTCACCGGCAGAACAAGGTTCCGCTTGATGTCATCAGCCTTCTCAAGGATGTCGGGATTATCATTGATATCAAGTTAAGTCTAGCTGAGGTGGGGGATCTTGACAGCAAAGAGCTGTGCACCTGTTTTCCCATGTACGTGCTCTTTTCTTCCATCATTGAACCGGATTTGATCAGCTCGGTCGTCGGACTTCCCGAGAAAAATATCCATGCTGTCAGCGAACAGATGACGACAAAACAGGCAACAGTGGCCCAACCCGCATCCACAGCGGGGCATGCCGCGCCGGAAAACAGTCAACCTGCTGAAACGCCCTTGCCACAGGAGGATAGTGTTCCTGCTTTCCTCAAAACTCCCCTGCCGAAAAATGGTGACAGGCCCAAAGCAGCGGCGACATCTCAGCCTGAAACATTACGCGTCCATGTTGAGGTGCTCAATCAACTCATGAACCGGGCCGGCGAACTGGTTCTGGCCCGCAATCAGCTGCTCCAGGCCCTTTCAACCTGGGAAAAAAAGAACGTTATCACCGCAGGTCAACGTGTGGATCTTGTCACTTCCGAACTGCAGGAGATCATCATGCTCACCCGCATGCAGCCGGTGGGCAATATTTTCAACAAATTCCCCCGGGTGGTACGGGATATGTCCCACCAGCTCGGCAAAGAAATCGTACTCGAACTTGAAGGCGGAGAAGTTGAGCTTGACAAGACGATTATCGAAGGGCTGGCTGATCCGTTAACCCATCTTGTTCGCAACTCGGCGGACCACGGCATTGAACTGCCTGAAATACGCAAAAAAAATGGCAAGCCGCCCACCGGCCGCATTGTCCTGCGCGCCTTTCATGAGTCCGGGCAGGTGATCATTGAGATTGAAGATGACGGCAAGGGGCTTGATCCGGAGATGATCCTTGCAAACGCATTAAAAAAGAATCTCATCTCGTCTGATCAGTCGGAGGGCATGACGGAGCGCGACAAGATTAATCTGATCATGTTGCCGGGTTTCTCAACCGCTGAAAAGGTGACCGAGGTTTCCGGCCGTGGGGTGGGCATGGATGTGGTCAAGACCAATCTTGACAAACTGGGTGGTCATATCGAGATCAAATCGAACGTTGGCAAGGGCACGATTATCTCCATTAAGCTACCCCTGACCCTGGCCATCATTCCCAGCCTGCTGATTACAAGTTGCGGCCATCGCTTCGCCCTGCCCCAGGTCAATGTGGGCGAACTGATCCAGATACCTGCCAACGAAATCCGCCATCGCATCGAAAGCATCGGCGGTGCGGAGGTGCTCATCCTGCGCGGTGATCTGATCCCGCTGCTCAACCTGCACGATGTCCTTTCCCTGCAACCGACCTATTTGGACCGGCAAAGCGGCCAGAAAAAGCCGGACCGCCGCGCCACCATCATCGACATGCGCCTTGCCGAGAAGGAACCAGATCCACCCCCGGAGAATGGCCGAGAGGCTGGTCAGGAGGAGGATACCCCGGAAAGGAGGCATCGCCGGGAGAGTGATATCAATATCGTGGTGGTGCAGGCCGGTTCCTTTAAATACGGCCTGGTGGTTGACGCCATGCATGATACGGCGGAAATCGTGGTCAAGCCCCTTGGCCGCCACTTGAAACATTGCAGAGTCTATGCCGGGGCAACCATCATGGGTGACGGCCATGTCGCCCTGATCCTGGATGTCCCCGGCCTGGCCCAGACCGCCGATTTGAAACCGATCAGCGAATCAGACCGGGCCGCCTATAAGGAAAGCAAATTCGCCTCCGGCAAGGAAGGGACAATAAAGCAGACCCTGCTGCTCTTCCGCAATGGCCAGGAGGAGCAATGCGGCGTGCCGTTGCATCTCGTGCTGCGGGTGGAGCAGATCAAGCAGGATGATATTGAAATCAAGGGCGGCAAAAAGGTGATCCAGTACCGGGGCGGCACCCTGCCGGTCTTTGCCCTGGAAGAGGCTGCCAATGTGGAGATGCTGGAAGCACGGGAACAGCTCAATGTCATTATCTTTGTGGTTGCCGGCCGTGAGGTTGGCCTTCTTTCCGTCCCACCCCTTGATATTCTCGATGTCGATCTGGCGGTGGATGAGATGACCCTGCGCCAGCCCGGTATCCAGGGTTCCGCCATTATCCGCGATCAAACGACCCTGCTGATCGACATCTTCGGACTCATGCAGATCCTCAACCCCAACTGGTTTGAAGAGAGAAAAGGCTCCGGTTCCCCGGAGCTTCATCAGGAAGAGCAGACCGAGAAGTCCGGTGACGCCTTCATCATTCTCCTGGCTGAGGATTCAAACTTTTTCAGGGCCCAGGTGAAGCAGTTCGTCGAGGATGAAGGTTATGTGGTCATGGAAGCCAGGGACGGCGTGGAGGCCTGGGAGTATCTGCAGGCCCATCAGGTTGATCTGGTCCTCACTGATATTGAAATGCCGCGCCTGAACGGTTTTGAACTGACGAGACAGATTAAAACCGATGAGCGTTTCGCCCATATTCCCGTTATCGCCCTCACCTCTCTGGCCGGAGAAGAGGATGTGGAAAAAGGCAAAGAGGCGGGGATAGATGATTATCAGATCAAAATTGATAAAGAAAATCTGCTGCAGGGTATTTACCGATTTGCCAGAAAGAACAGACAACAAGCATAGATTTTAACAAGCAAAGGAGATTGGCATGTTTAAAAACTTAAAACTCGGGACAAAATTAATCGGTTCGTTTGTGGCCATTCTTATCTTGACTGCGGCAATTTCATTTGTCGGCTATTCTGGCATGGCAAAGGTGGTGTCCAGAGTCGAAAAAAGCGATGATGTGGCCGCTATCGTCAAAATGATCGGCGAGGTCAGGCAGCAGGAAAAGAACTTCATCATCCGCAAGGACAAGTCCTATGTGGACAAGGTCCATGAATTGGTGGCGGAAGTCGCCAAACAGGCTAGTGCGACCAAGGATAAATTCATGCAGAAGGCGAACAGGGACCAGATGGATGAGATCATCAACCAGGGCAAGGAGTACAGCAAGGCCTTTGATCACTACGTGGAACTAACCAATAAAAAAGATGCAACCATGGAGGCAATGCGGACCAATGCACGTGAAGCCCTGAAACTGACGGAAGACATCCGGGCCGACCTGAAAAAACAACTGGAAGAGGTAATAAAATCCGACGCTTCACATGAACAGGTTAATGACAGAATCACCAAGGCCGATGACGCCAACCGTTTAATCAAATGGTTCCTGGATGTACGCAAGAATGAAAAAGAGTTCATTATCTCCGGGGATGAGAAATATCTGGATGCGGTCAAGGACAATATCGGCAAGATCCTCAACCTGGCAGCTGATCTCAAATCTCGCCTCATTAATCCCACTAACATCCAGGCCTCTGAAGCAATTATCGCGGCAATCAAGGAATATGACCTGCAATTCAGCAAGTTCATCGCTTTTACCGAAGAGCAGAAAAAGGCTGATGAACTGATGGTTGCAGCAGCCAGAGAGGCCCAGAAGGTCTGCGCCGATGCCCGTGACGACCAGAAGGCCAAGATGGCGGCGGAAATCGGCAAGTCCAATACCACCATGATCACCTTCAGCCTCATTGCCATTGCCGCCGGCCTGGGCCTGGCTTTTCTCATCACCCGCAGTATAACCACCCGGCTTGGCAAGGCGGTTGATGTACTTAAAGAAATGAGCAAGGGCAACATCGGCAACCGCCTGAAAATGGACAGCACTGATGAGATCGGCCAGATGGCGGCAGCCATGGATGCCATGGCCGGAAATCTCACGGAAATGATCAAGGAAATTGATCACGGCGTGGCCACCTTAAGTTCCTCATCCACGGAAATGGCTGCCATTGCCGATCAGATGGCTTCAGGGGCGGAAACAACCGTTGCCAAGTCAAACACCGTGGCGGCCGCGGCCGAAGAGATGAACTCCAACATGACTTCCGTGGCCGCCGCCATGGAGCAGGCCACCACCAACATCAGCACGGTCGCCTCAGGAACCGAGGAGATGAGCGCCAGTATCGCGGATATTGCCCAGAACACCTCCCGTGCCAAGGGAAGCACCAGTAAAGCGGTGGAGCGCTCTGACAAAGCTTCCAGCCAGGTGAATGAACTGGGCCGCGCAGCCGAAGAAATCGAAGTGGTTACCGAGACGATCAAGGCAATTTCCGACAAGACCAATCTTCTCGCCTTGAACGCCACCATTGAGGCAGCCCGGGCCGGGGAGGCTGGCAAGGGTTTCGCCGTGGTGGCCAATGAGATCAAAGACCTGGCCCAGCAGACGGCGGACGCAACCGGTGATATCGCCAAGAAGCTGCAGGGCATTCAGCAGTCAACCGGCATGACGGTAAGTGAAATCAGGGAGGTTTCCGAGGCAATTAAACAGGTTGATGAAATTGTCAGCGCCATTGCCGCGGCCGTTGAGCAGCAGAATTCGGCCAGCAAGGAGATATCCGAGAATGTGGGACAGGCCTCAATGGGGTTGAAAGAGATCAATGAGAATGTCACCCAGACCACCCAAGCGGCCGGAGAAGTGACCAAGGAGATAAGCGAAGTTAATGAATCCGCTAACGAAATGAGCAACTCCAGCGCCCAGATCCAACAGAGCGCGGGTGAGCTCAGCAAATTGTCCGAGCAGCTCAAGCTGATGGTGAGCAAGTTCAAACTGTAAAAGGAGGGCATTGTGAGCCAGGCCAGTCCGAAAAACAAAACCGATGAGGAAGAATTGCTCCAGATCTCCTGCTTCTATCTTGATAAGACCCTCTTCGGGGTTGATATCAATCTGGTGCAGGAGATTAACGAGGTGGTGAATATCACCCAGGTTCCTCTTTCCCCTGATTATGTACTGGGCATTATGAACCTGCGAGGACAAATCGTCACCGTCATCGACCAATGCAGGAAATTAGGCTTTAAGCCGTCCGGCATACGGGACAACAGCCGGGTGATCATTGTAAAATCCCAGTCTGAATGCATTGGCTTGCTGGTGGATAAAATTACGGAGGTCATCACCGTCAACAGGAACAGAATCTCCACTCCGCCTTCCAATATCAAAGGAGTACAGGGGAGATTCTTCCAGGGGGTTATCCAGACGGACAGGCAGGAACTCCTGGCCCTGCTGGATGTGGAGACAGTGCTTGAAGATGAGTAACAGCTGGACGTCACGATGAAAATCAAGGTGCTGATCATTGATGATACCATCTTTTACCGGAAAATCATCAGTGATGTCCTGGCCGGCTTCCCCAATGTCGAGGTGGTGGGCAGCGCCAATAATGGCGAAATTGCCCTGGCACGTATCAGATCCCTGCATCCGGATCTTGTCACCCTTGATGTTGAGATGCCGGTAAAAAATGGCCTGGAGGTATTGCATGATATTCTGCGGGAGAACCTCAATGTCGACTGTCTCATGGTGAGTTCGAAAACGGAACGAGGCGGAGAAATCACCATGGAGGCGCTGGAACTCGGGGCTTTTGACTTTATCACCAAGCCTGACAGCGCTTCACCAGAGATCAATCTGGCAATCCTCTCCAAGGAATTCGGCAGAGTACTCACCTCATTTTCCCGGCGCCTGGAGATGAGGAAAAAACTTGGAACAAAAGGGCCGGCCGGAAGATCGCCGGCCAAGGCGAACATTGCCGTCCAACCGGCGGAAATAAAACGCTTCATGAGTCAGGCGAAACGCCATGAAAAATCCCAGGCCGTGGCCATCGGCATTTCCACCGGCGGTCCCAACGCCCTGACCCGAATGCTGCCCCGCCTGCCTGCCGATATTGGCGTCCCGCTCTTTCTGGTCCAGCACATGCCATCCTTTTTTACAAGCGCCCTGGCCAAAAATCTGAACGGAAAATGCCCGCTCCTGGTGAAAGAAGCGGAAAATGGAGAAACGGTGCATGAAAATACGGTCTATATCGCCCCGGGCGGCAAGCACATGAAGGTGGCGAGCAGCTCTGACCTGCAAAAAATCATCCGGATAACGGATGATGCTCCGGAAAATAACTGCAAACCGGCAGTCGATTATCTTTTTCGCTCCATGGCCAGGGAATACGGTTCCAAGGCAACCTGCGTGATCATGACAGGCATGGGAAGCGACGGCAAGCTGGGATGTACGGTGACAAAGGCAAGCGGAGCCGTGATCATTGCCCAGGACGAAGCTTCCTCAGTGGTGTACGGCATGCCCAAGGCAATCGTTGATGCCGGACTGGCCGACATCATCGCCCCTTTGGATAAAATCGCCGATGAAATTCTGGCAACGGTGTAAGACGCCATGCAGGCATGTGTGCTGAGGAGAAAAATTATGTTCTGCGGGTTGTTGGCATGAATTCCATTACCGAGCAGGAAATCGATATTCTTGCACGATATATTTTCTCCATTTCAGGTATTCATCTTGACCGGAGCAAAGGATATCTCCTGGAAACCAGGCTGAAGCCATTGCTCGCATCCCATGGCCTTAAAAATTACAATGATCTGTATCGCCAGGCAATTGATACTAACGATGATTCCTTGAAAAAAGACATTATCGACGCCATTACCACCAATGAAACCTTTTTTTTCCGTGACAACACCCCTTTTGATCTGCTGAAAAACAAAATTATTCCTGATCTCATTGACCGCCGCAGTCCCCTCTACCAGACGAAAATTCCCATCAGAATATGGAGCGCTGCCTGTTCCACCGGTCAGGAAGTCTACAGCATCGCCATCACCTTGCTGGAAATGTTGCCCAATCCTGAAAGATTTGACATATCCATACTTGGAACGGATATCTCCAGCCGGGCTGTCAGTCGGGCCAGTTACGGAAAATATGACTTATTTGAAATCGAACGCGGCCTGCCGCCTGCTTACCGTAATAAATATTTCACGGCAACTGGCAAGGAATGGCGTATTAAAGACGAAGTAAGGCTCTTGGCCCAGTTTAAGAAAATCAACCTGCTCGGGCAGCTTGCCGGACTGGGGAAATTCGATGTGGTTTTTTGCCGCAATGTGGCCATCTATTTTGATATGCCCAATAAAATAAAATTATTCCGAAAAATAGCCGAGATTCTGCTCCCTGGCGGGGCTTTGATTGTCGGCGGCTCAGAGTCGCTGACCGGACTGAACACCAATTTTGAAGTGCAGCACTACTTACGCGGCAATTATTATACAGTAAAGGGCAATCAAGTGGTGGTTGAGGATAGCAAACCGACGCCTCACTTTCCCCTTCCCTCCTTCCCGCCTTCGCCCCCCCCTAAGGGGCCGTCCTCTTTTCCGGTGATAAAAAATCACATTCCAACGGTGCCGGTAAAAACAGAACAGGCAGCGCAAATAAAGGCAAACAAAATACCGGCGCAACCTGCCCCTGACATTTCCCCTGCAACTTCATTTGCGGTAAAGCCACCACCGAGTAAAAAGCAGCCCCATGCCGAGACAGCTGAAAAATTTATTATGACGCCGACTTCTTCTCCTGCCTCACTAAATGGCACCTTGAGGCAAAAAACTCAATCCGACAATAAACCTTCCCTGCTGGAGGAATTGGCAGTAAAAAAACATGATGCCGGCCTGCTTGTTGCCGCTGCCGGAAAAGACGCTGGGAAAGAGAAGAAATCGTTATTGGAAAGCATCAGCCAGAAACAAAAAGAGAAAAAAAGACAGGAAGAAGCCACTGAAGAAGGGGAATCAGCCTGAAATGATACCACATGTTTGAGACAATTTGTCCATGGGGAGCCGAAGCGACAAAAAAAGGGATTACGCAATAAACGTAATCCCTTGACATTTCTGGCGGGGCCGACCGGACTCGAACCGGCGACCTCCTGCGTGACAGGCAGGCGTTCTAACCAACTGAACTACGACCCCGTAAATCTGGTGGGCGGTACAGGGATCGAACCTGTGACCCTCGGCTTGTAAGGCCGATGCTCTCCCAGCTGAGCTAACCGCCCGAGCAAATGATGCGTCTATTTAACAGCAACACCCTTTATAGTCAATAAAAAAACAAAGTTTATCCCAAAAAAACGCCGGCAAAAGGTTAGCGGAAAACGCCGGCAAAATGATCAGAAGAGTCTAATGGGGGGACACATTGTTGCCAGTTTCAACCGGAGGCAATTCCGGACAGAAATCGTCAGATCCTTCTGTTTTAAAAAGCGATTCACCTTCCTTGACCACAATGGCCTTTTCAAGAACCTTGTCCATATGATCAACAAGTTCAATGGTGAGGCTTTTTAGAATTTTTGGCGGAATTTCCTTGAGATTTCTCTCATTTATCTTGGGAATTAACACATGTTTGATATTGCCGCGTTTGGCGGCGAGCAATTTTTCCGTGAGTCCCCCGATGGGCAGGACACTGCCCCGCAGGGTTATTTCACCGGTCATGGCAATATCTTTCCGCACGGGCTTTTTGACCAGGGCCGACACCATGGAAGTTGCCATGGTGATGCCGGCTGATGGACCGTCCTTGGGAATTGCCCCTTCCGGCACATGGACATGGATATCAAGTTTCTGATAAAAATCGGCGCTTAAACCGAGACGGTTGGCCCTTGTCCGCACATAACTCAGGGCAGCCTGGGCCGACTCCTGCATCACGTCACCCAGCTTGCCGGTGATGGTCAACTTGCCGTTGCCCGGCATCAGCGCTGTTTCAATCTGCAGTAACTCGCCGCCAACCTCCGTCCAGGCAAGACCGGTAGCCAGACCAATCTCATCCTTTTCTTCTGCCTGACCATAACGGTATTTAGCGACACTGAGGTACTTGGCGATTGACTGGGCCGTGATATGATAATTTTTTTTCTTTTTGGCAATCAGGCGGTCCCGGGCGATTTTCCGGCAGATGCTGGCAATGCTTCTCTCCAGATTTCTTACCCCGGCTTCTCTGGTATAGCGGCGGACAATCTCCATGATGGAGCCGTCATTAAAGGTGATGTCCTTTTCGCCAAAGCCGTTTTCTCTAAGCTGTTTCGGGACCAGATAGCCCTTGGCGATCTGCAGTTTATCCTCTTCGGTATACCCATCAAGTTTGATCACCTCCATCCTGTCCTGCAGGGGCGGAGGTATTGAATGGAGATTATTGGCGGTGGTAATGAAAAAAACATCGGAAAGATCATAATCAAGATCAAGATAATGATCGTTAAAGGTATTATTCTGCTCCGGGTCAAGAACCTCAAGCAAAGCGGAAGATGGATCGCCACGGAAATCCATGCTCATCTTGTCGATCTCGTCAAGACAAAAAACGGGATTATTCACCTTGATTTTCTGCAGGGAATGGATGATCTTGCCGGGCAAGGCGCCAATGTAAGTTCTCCGGTGGCCCCTGATCTCCGCCTCATCCCGGACACCACCCAAGGAAATCCGGACAAACTCACGCCCCATGGCCCTGGCCACGGACTTGCTTAACGACGTTTTCCCCACACCAGGCGGACCGACAAGGCAGAGAATCGGCCCTTTGATTTTCTTGACCTGCACCTGTACCGCCAGGTATTCCAATATCCGTTCCTTTGGTTTGCCCAGCCCGAAATGATCCTCATTGAGAATTTTTTCCGCATTTTTGATATCAATCTTTGCCCGGCTCTTCTCAAGCCATGGCAGACTGAGAATGGTATCGATATAGTTGCGGACCACGGTTGCCTCGGCGGACATGGGGGGCATCATCTTCAGCTTTTTAAACTCCTGCCTGGCCTTGTCCTTGGCTGCCTTGGTCATTTTCTTCTTTTCGATCTGCTGCTCAAGGTCCGTCAGTTCGGAACTGACATCATCCTTGCCGCCGGCCATCTCCTTCTGGATGATCCGCATCTGTTCAGCCAGATAATAATCCTTCTGGGTTTTTTCCATCTTCTTCTTCACCTGGGCGCGGATATTCTCCTCCAAGGAAGCAATCTCACTCTCCTTATGGATGAGGCCCAACACCAGCTCCATCCGTTCCAGGAGAGGAATGGTACTTAAAATTTCCTGTTTTTCCTCGCTGGTGACCGGCAGATGTCCTGCCAGAAAATCAATGAACTTTACCGGATTTTCAATCTTGGCCAGGGATTTGATCACCTCGTTCGGTATCTTCTTGTTGTGTTTGGCATATTGCCGGAAAGAAGCTAAAATCTCCCGGATGTAAGCCACGGTGAGATTATCAGACTGCTTTGTTTCGTGAAATTCTTCAACCTCAACGGTAAAATACTCATGGCCGGGGAGAAAGGAAACGATCCTGCCCCGGTGCTTTCCTTCGACAAGAGCCTTGATCGTTCCATCAGGCAACCTTAACAGCTGCAACACCGAGGCAACCGTGCCTATCTTATGGACGCCATTTTCGTCAGGGTCATCAACGGAGGCATCCTTCTGCGTGCTCAGAAAAATGCTGGTACGATTGGACATGGCCTGTTCAAGGGCCTTAATGGACTTGCTCCGCCCCACAACCAGGGGGGCCACCATAAAGGGGAACAAAACGATATCCCGCAAGGGCATCATGGGATAAATATTTGTTTCGGTATCTGACATATAGGCAGTTCTGTTTTAGGGTTAAGAGATTTAAAAATACAGGTTAGACGAACGACACATTCTGACAAGCCGCTATGGCTTGCAAGCTGATGCAGGCGGGCATACAGGCGTATCTGCTGCCCTTATGCCCCGCCTCTACTCTATCTCAAGCGCTTTTTTTGGTTTCATTCTCATAAAGAACAACGGGATAATCACCGTTAAGGATCACCTGCTCGCTGATAACGCACTCTTTCACATTGGCCTCAGAGGGAAGTTCAAACATGATGTCCAGCATGGCTTTTTCCATGACAGAACGCAGGCCCCTCGCCCCGGATTTGCGCTTCATTGCTTCTTTGGCAATGGCATTGAGGGCTCCCTCGGTGAAACGCAAACGGATATTTTCAAACTCAAACAGCTTCTCGTACTGTTTGGTCAAGGCATTTTTCGGCTCACGCAGGATTCTGACCAGATCCTCTTCCTCAAGTTCTTCCATGGTGGCAATAACCGGCAGACGGCCGACCAGTTCCGGAATCAGACCGAACTGCAGCAGATCCTCGGACTGCACAGAGGCCAGAATTTCTCCCACCTTTTTGGTGGTTTTGCCGACCACTTTGGCGCCGAACCCGATGGATTTCGTGCCGGTCCTTCTTTTAATGACCTTTTCCAGGCCGACAAAGGCCCCGCCGCAGATAAAAAGGATATTTGAGGTGTCAATCCTTACGTAATCCTGCTGGGGATGCTTTCTGCCGCCTTTGGGCGGCACACTGGCCACTGTTCCCTCAATGATCTTCAGCAGTGCCTGCTGGACGCCTTCACCGGAAACATCCCTGGTGATGGAGGCGCTATCGGATTTCCTGGCAATCTTGTCTATCTCGTCGATATAGACAATGCCCCGGCTTGCCCTTTCAATGTCATGGTCCGCGGCCTGGAGAAGATTCACCAGAATGTTTTCCACGTCCTCTCCCACATATCCGGCTTCAGTCAATGTGGTTGCATCGGCAATGGCAAAGGGAACATTAAGGATCTTGGCCAGGGTCTGGGCCAGCAGCGTCTTGCCGCTGCCGGTGGGGCCGATGAGGATAATGTTGCTTTTCTGCAGCTCAACATCACCCTCTTTATTGGTATATTTGGACTCAACACGTTTGTAATGATTGTGCACGGCAACCGACAGAATACGTTTGGCCAGATCCTGACCAATGACGTATTGATCAAGATAGGCCTTGATTTCCCGCGGCTTCAATATGGCCCCGTCGCCCTGTTCCTCGAGATCATGGAGACGGTCTTCACTGACTATCTCATTGCACAGATCAATGCACTCATCACAGATATAGACATTTGGTCCGGCAATGAGTTTTCTGACCTCGTCCTGGCTTTTCCCGCAAAAGGAACATATCACATCAATATCATTATGGTCATCTGCCATAATTATACCTCCTCGTCAATGTTTTCCCGCTTGCCCAGAACCTTGTCAATCAGACCGTATTCCTTGGCTTCGGCTGCGCTCATGAAATAGTCTCTTTCCGTGTCAGCCTGGATTTTCTCAAGGGATTGACGGGTATGATGAGCAAGAAGCCTGTTGAGGTCTTCCCGCATACGCAGAATCTCACGGGCATGAATATCGATATCCGAGGCCTGGCCCTGGTATCCGCCCATGGGCTGATGGATCAAAATCCTCGAATTCGGCAGGGCATACCTTTTCCCCGGTGCACCGGCCGCCAGGAGAAAAGCCCCCATACTTGCCGCCTGCCCCATGCAGAGTGTGGCAATATCACTTTTAATATACTGCATTGTGTCATAAATTGCCAGTCCCGCCGTAACAACGCCTCCGGGAGAGTTGATATAAAAAGTGATATCCTTGTCAGGGTCTTCCGCTTCAAGAAAGAGCAACTGGGCAATAATGACATTGGCTGCATCATCACTTACCGCCCCGCCGAGAAATATAATCCTTTCCTTTAACAGACGGGAGTAAATATCATAAGCCCGCTCTCCTCGCGGGCTCTGCTCAACAACAACTGGAATCAAATTCATTCGGTGGCTCCTGCTTTTTCTGGTTCGTTACCGGCAGTTTGAGCCGGTACTTTCTTTACAACGGCATTTTCACGCAGGAACTCAAGGATTTTTTCACTGAGGAGTTCATTCATGAAAGGCAGCAGTTCGTTGCGGCTGCGGAAATACTTTTTCACCTCGTCAACCTGCATGCCATACTGGGCGGCAATCCTCTCAAAACCCTTGCGGATATCTTCGTCATTGAGCTTGACATCTTCGGTTTCGGCAATTTTTTTAAGGATAAAATCACCCCGTACTCTTCGCACCGCGGCATCCTTATAATCATTGACCAATTTTTCCTGGCTCATACCGGCTGATTCGAGAGTGAGTCCCTGTTTCTGCAGATGATCCTCCAACTGCTTGATCTGTTCATTCACCTCATAAGCGACGAGCTTGTTCGGGACTTCAAAATCATGCCCTTCCAGAATCTTCATCATAATTTTGTCTGTCAGGTCACCGACCTGCGCATCGTTTCGCTGTTTCTCTATTTTTTTACGAAGATGTTCCTTTAATGCGTCAAGAGTTTTGAATTCCTCTCCCACATCCTGGGCGAATTCATCATTGACCTCGGCCAAAACCCGCTCCTTGACTTCCTTCACCTTGATTTGAAATTCCACCTTTTTCCCGGCAAGAACAGGATTGGGGAAAGACAGGGGAAAGTCCACAGCCCGGCTCGCCTCCTCACCTTTCCTCAGGCCAAGGCAGGCATTCTCAAAATCCTTACCGTTGCGGCCGGAACCGACTTCAACGGAATAATTTTCCGCTTTCACCTGCTTGAGAGCTTCGCCATTCTCATCAAAACCCTGGAAATCGACAACCACCAAGTCATTTGTTGTGATACCGCGATCATCAACATTGCGCAGCGGTGCCAATTCCTTGCGCAGAAAGTCAATCTCCGCGGCAACCGCCTCCTCGGTCACGACAATTTCGGGCATTTCCACTTCAATGGCCTTATACTGTCCAAGCTCGAACTGGGGCTTCACATCGATCTCGGCTTCGTAGACAAAGGTACCGTCATCGGCAAATTTGTGGCTCTTGATTTCAGGATGCACAACCGGTTTACAATCAGTCTTTTCCAAGGCGTCAAAATAGGTATCCTGAACCAGTTTTTCTCCCACTTCCATCTTGATCTTTTCACCATATCCTTTCTCAAGAACTTTTCTTGGCACTTTGCCCTTTCTGAAGCCCTTGATCGACACCTCCGCCTTCAGTTCCTTATAGGCATCTTCAATTTTTTTCGAGACAATGTCTTCAGGAACAACAATCCTCAGTGTTTTGGTGAGAGAGCTTACATCTTCAACGCTGACCTGCATATGGTACCTTCCTTTCTAAATATGAAAATTGTATCTGATCAGGTATAATTAAAAAACACAAAAGGCAAAGGTGCTGAACAAATTTGCCCTTTGCCTCAACCTTTTACTCAAACTCCGTCCTGGTGCGAGAGGGGGGATTTGAACCCCCACACACGAAATGCGCTAGATCCTAAGTCTAGTGCGTCTACCAATTCCGCCACTCTCGCGTGTTTGAAAAATAAACAACTTTAGCAATACAGTCAAGACCGGTAAAACTTTTATAATAATACAAGGCGGAACATGCAGGGCGCTATCTTTTTATTTTTCGCTTTGCACTTTAAACCTTTTGAGAGTAAGTTGGACATCTTTTTAGTAGGACTCATCAGCACGATCATCATGCAGGCAAATTAGATTTTTTTAAGGATACAACAATGTCCTCCCAAAATAATAGCAAAGACGGCTCCTCATTTGCGGCAGACGGACATGCGACGTTAATCGGCAGCATTCCTCTGACCAGCCACGATGAGGCGCTTGAACTCGTCTTTCAGCACACGCCGCACATCCCGCTCTGGCCCCAGCTGCCAGGCAACCGCCTTGAGGGGATGCTGCAGCAATTCAACGAAGGGCTGCCCAGCATTGCATCAGAGGGTGAGAGACTTTTCTTCAACACCAGATCCGATCATTTCGAGGCGGAACAGCTCGCTTTTTTTGAGCAATACCTTGAAGTGGCGGAAAATTTCGAAAAACTTGCCGATTCCCGCTTCAAAGTAAGCCCTTCCCATGCGGAAGGCCTTTACAAACTGCTGGAAAAGGTAAAAAATCGGCATGGCATACTTGCCTTGAAGGGCCAGATTACCGGCCCCTTCACCCTGCTCACCGGCATAGTCGATCAGGATAACCGCGCCGGCTATTATGATCCGATGATCCGGGAGATGATCACCAAGGGGCTTGCCATGAAAGCAGCCTGGCAGGTCACTTTCCTGAAAAACGCGGGCAAACCGGTCATTGTGTTCATCGATGAGCCGGCCCTGGCCGGTTTGGGCTCATCGTCATTTATCAGCATTTCCAAGGAGGACATCTCCACAGACCAGAACGAGATGATCGGGGCGATTCATCAGGCTGGCGGGCTGGCCGGCATTCACGTCTGCGCCAACACCGACTGGGCCCTTCTTCTTTCACTTGATTTTGACATCTTAAACTTTGACGCCTATGGTTTTTTCGACCGACTGGTGTCGTTTAAAAATGAGGTATATGCTTTTCTTGCCCGAGGCGGTATTCTTGCCTGGGGCCTTATCCCGACTTCAGAAAAGGAGTATATCCTCGCAGAAAGCACGGAGTCACTTGTCGCCCGCTGGGAAGAGCAGGCCTCGCAACTCGTCAACAACGACTGGAACATGTCAGCCCTGCTGCGCCGGAGTCTGATTACCCCCAGCTGCGGCACCGGCGCATTAACCGTCGATCTGGCGGCACGGGTTCTCGAGCTGACCGGGGAGGTTTCACAAAGATTGCGGGAAAAATATTTGCAGATTGCGCCCTGAAAGAATATTTTCATTATAACATATAACATACGAATAAAATGAGCGCACCTGACATGTGCGGTGCGGGGTGGAAATATGGATGAATTGAACCAGATATTAAGACAAAGACGGAGCAAGGCCGAAGAACTGGCCGAACTGGGCATAGAACTCTACGCCAACAATTACAAACCGACCCATCAGGTAAAGGACGTTCTGCCGGAAAATCCCGAACCGGAAGCACCCCTGATGGTCGGCAGCATGTCGCTGGCCGGCAGGATTGTCGCCATGCGGAAATTCGGCAAAGCCACCTTCCTGCATATTCAGGATGAAACCGGCCGCCTGCAGATCTATATCAAACAGGATGTGGTGGGCCAGGAGGCATACAATATTTTCAAAAAGTTGGACATCGGCGATATTGCCGGCTTCAAAGGCTCGCTCTTCCGCACCAAGACCGGTGAACCGACGCTGCAGGCCATTTCCTTCCAGCCCATCACCAAATCCCTGCGGCCCCTGCCTGAAAAGTTTCACGGCCTGACCGACGTGGAAATACGGTACCGGCAGCGCTATGTTGATCTCATCGTCAATCCCGAGGTGCGGGACACCTTCCGCAAGCGAGTGGAGATTATCAGACTTGTCCGTGATTTCCTGGTCAACCGGGGATTCATGGAAGTGGAAACCCCGATGATGCAGCCAATTGCCGGCGGCGCCACGGCAAAACCCTTCAAAACCCATCATAATGCCCTGGACATGGATCTTTATCTGCGCATCGCCCCGGAACTGTATCTGAAACGCCTGCTGGTGGGGGGGTTTGAAAAAGTCTTTGAGATTAATCGTAATTTCAGGAACGAAGGGCTGTCGACCAGACACAATCCGGAATTCACCATGCTGGAATTTTATCAGTCCTATGCCACCTACCATGACCTGATGGACCTGACCGAGGAGATGATTTCCTGGATTGCGGCCGAGGTAACCGGCTCCATGCAGATCACCTATCAGGGGGAGGAAATCGATCTTGCCCCGCCCTGGAAAAGGTATAGCATGGAGGAAGCGCTGGTGGAAATCGCCGGTATCGACAAAGCCATGGTAAAGGATCCGGAAAAAATCATGCAACTGGCCCGGGACAAGGGGATCGAACTTGATGCCACGGCAGGGCCGGGCAAGGCGAAAAATGAACTTTTTGAACTGCTGGTGGAAGAAAAGCTCATCAACCCGACCTTTATTACCGAATACCCGACGGAGATCTCCCCCCTTGCCCGCCGCAACAAGGACAATCCTGATGTTACCGACCGTTTCGAACTTTTTATCACCGGCCGGGAAATGGCCAACGCCTTCAGTGAATTAAATGACCCCATCGACCAGAGGCAGCGCCTGGAAAAACAGATTGCCGAACGGGGTGATGACGAGGAAATTTTCCCGGAACTTGACAGGGATTTTGTCCGGGCCCTGGAATACGGCATGCCGCCGGCCGCCGGGGAGGGAATCGGCATAGACCGCCTGGTCATGCTGCTTACCGATGCTCCCTCCATCCGGGATGTCATTCTCTTTCCCCATCTGCGCCCGGAGCAAGGTTAACAACGTGAGATTTGAAACATTTATCTGCTTCCGCTACCTGAAGGCAAAGCGGAAACAGGGATTTATTTCGCTTATCACCTTTATTTCCGTGGCCGGGGTCGCAGTGGGGGTCATGGCCCTCATTGTCGTACTGGCCGTCATGGCGGGATTCACCTCCGAGCTGCGCAATAAGATTCTCGGGGTAAACTCCCATATTGTCGTGCAAAAGCTTGGCGGCATCATTGATGACTACCCGGCCCTGATTGACGCTATTCAGCATACGGAAGGGGTCAAGTCGGTCACCCCCTACATCTATTCCCAGACCATGATTACCACCGGCAACAACGGCACCGGCATTGTCCTGCGCGGCATTGACCCTGCCAGCGCGTCTTCCGTGCTTTCCCTGGCAAGCCAGCTGACCCAGGGCGATATTACCGGCCTGTCCCGCGCCGAAAAGGAGCCCGGCAGCCCCCCGGGCATTATCGTCGGCAAGCATCTGGCGCGGCAGCTCAGGATAGAAATGGGAGACCGGGTGCGACTGCTGTCGCCCTCCGGCCCGCTGACACCCATGGGGGTGATTCCCAAGATAAAAACATGCGAGATTACCGGTATTTTTGATACCGGCATGTATGAGTACGATTCCTCCCTGGCCTATATTTCCATCAGGACCGCCCAGCAGTTTCTCGGCATCGACGGCGGGGTGCATGGCATTGAAATCAATGTTGACGACATATACCAGGCCGCAAACATTGCCACCAGGATAGAAGAGATGCTTGGCCCTGGCTTTGTGGCCAAGGACTGGATGCGCATGAATCAGAATCTCTTTTCCGCCCTGAAACTGGAGAAAACCGCCATGTTTATCATCCTTACCCTGATTGTGCTGGTTGCGGCCTTTAACATCATCAGCACCCTCACCATGGTGGTCATGGAAAAGACTAAAGACATCGCCATTTTAAAATCCATGGGGGCCAAGTCCGGCAATATTCTCCGGATTTTCGTTTACGAAGGGCTCATCATCGGCTGCACCGGCACGGCAATCGGCGTTGCCGGGGGGCTCGGCTTATGCAAAATTCTGAGCCGCTACCAGTTTATCAAGCTTCCCAGCGATGTCTATCCCATGTCCACCCTGCCGGTGAAGGTTCTGCCCTTTGATGTGACAGCCGTTGCCCTTGCCGCAGTACTTATCACCTTCCTTGCAACCATCTACCCGTCGTGGCAGGCCTCCCGCGTTGAACCGGCCGAAGCCCTGCGTTATTAATTATCCCATGAGAGACACCAGCAGCAAAACAGTTGAATTTTCAGCCCAAGGGCTGATGAAGTCCTACGGTCATGGTTCAGGCAGGGTTGAAGTGCTCAACGATCTCAACCTTGAACTCCGGCGGGGCGAGATGGTGGCCATCACCGGTGTTTCAGGGACCGGCAAATCGACGCTCCTCCACATCCTCGGCACCCTGGACAGACCGGACAAGGGCAACCTGCGTTACAAGGATGAAGATATCTTTAAACGCGACGACGCGAGTCTGGCTCATTTTCGCAATCAGGCCATTGGCTTTGTTTTCCAGTTCCACCATCTGCTCCCCGAATTTTCCGCCCTGGAAAACACCATCATACCAGGCTTAATTGCGGGCAGGAAAAAAGAAGAACTTTTTGACGACGGCAGGGAACTGCTCAAAAAGGTAGGTCTTGCCCACAGATTCGACCACCGGGTCGGCGAATTGTCCGGGGGTGAACAGCAGCGGGTTGCCCTTGCCCGAGCCATTATCATGAAACCCACGCTGCTGCTGGCTGATGAACCGACCGGCAACCTTGACCCCAAAACAGGTGAAAAGATTTTCAATCTGATCCGCGACATGAATCATGACTTCGGACTGACCACGGTCATGGTCACCCATAATTTTGCCCTTGCCCGCCAGATGGACCGCTGTCTGACCTTACGCAACGGCAAACTGTTCGACAGTGGCATTTTGCAGGAAAATGATGCGCGCTTTGCATCCCAATGATTTTTTAATGGCAACAATCTTCTTTTTTTATTAACTTTCGTAAGTTATGCTTTTTATTTATCAGCAATTGAACAGGATCTGGAAAAAAGCTTGCCGGTGCGGACATTTTTCAATATCCTGACGAAGATAATTTCTTCTCTTATTCCTCACTCCATATACGAAGACTTGCTATGCATAGATCCCGCTTTCCCTTGAGTCTTGTTATTCCGCTTTTCATTCTTACCGTTTTATTGCCTTGTTACGCCAGCAGTTACGCTGCCACCGAGGCCGCAACAGCAGGGGCTGCGACTGCTGGCGATGCGCCATCGGCAAACACCGTTTTTCTGCCGTTTAAAATCATCACCGGCGGTGATCCGGCGCTGTTAGCCGGGAAAAGCGACCAGATCCTGGCAACAACCGTGACCGCAAGAGGACAGAAACTGCTGGAACGTAACCAGGTGATGGCACAAATTGATTATGCCGCCGCCTTTCCACCGCCGGCGGACAAAATCCTGCAGATAATCCCGCCAGGCAATTTCGACTACCTGGTCTTCGGCAGCATCACCCAGATCGGTACAAAACTCAGTGTGGACATCTTGGCGGTTGATCTCCTTGATGCCGCCTCTTCCCGCTCTTTCTACCAGGAAGCGGCAAATTCCGAAGAACTGGCAATCGTGCTCGACAGACTGGTGGACAAGGTTCTTGCCTACACAGCGCGACTCTACCGTATCGCCAAGATAGATATCAGCGGCAACACCCGCATCGACTCAGGGGCGATCCTCAAACATATCCAGGCCAGGGCGGGCGATCAATATAATCCCGCACGGCTCAGAGAAGACCTGAAGAACATTTACAAGATGGGCTACTTTGACGATGTGCAGATCAATGTGGAAAACACCGAGGAAGGGAAAAATGTGACCTTTTCCGTCAAGGAGAAGGAAGTCATCGCCAGCGTCACCATCTCCGGCGAAGACAATCTCGAGGCTGACACGATCAAAGAGGTCATCACCGTTACGGCTAACACCATTGTCAATCCCCAGGAGGTCATGACATCCGCGGAAAATATCCGCAAGCTTTACAAAGAAAAAGGATATTATGACACGGAAGTCACCACCAAACTCACTTACCCTGACAAGGACCGGGTTAATATCCTGTTTGAAATCAAGGAAGGGGATAAAATATACGTCAAGGAAATAATCATCCATGGCAACAACACCTTTGCCAGTGATGAAATAGTAAAAGTTCTCTCCACTTCCACCAAGACCATGTTTTCCTGGATTACGGATTCGGGTCTGCTGAAAAGAGACATTTTGCAACAGGACGCTTCCCGCATCGGCGCCTTTTACCAGAATCACGGATTTATCGATGCCTTGGTGGGTGATCCCGAGGTGGAGAAAAAGGGCGAATGGCTGTATGTGACCTTCAATATCACGGAAGGCGACCGCTATAAGGTGGGCGTCATCGATATCACCGGCGACCTGATTGAAGAAAAATCAGTTCTGCAGGAGATGACAACCATTGGAGAGGAAAAATATTTCAACCGCCAGGTTCTCCGTGATGATGTGCTGAAGATTTCTGATTACTATGCCTCGAAAGGATACGCCTTTGCCGAGGTTGATCCCCAGGTCACCAAGAACAGCGAAGAAAAACGGGTTGATCTCAACATCCATATCAGCAAAGGGGATCTGGTCCATATCAACCGGGTTATTATCAAAGGAAACACCAGAACCCGGGACAAGGTCATCCGCCGCGCCCTGTCGGTTGACGAGGACAGCATTTACGACGCAACCGCCATAAAAAAGAGCACGGAGCATCTGCAGCAGCTCGACTTCTTTGAAGACGTCAATATTACCCCTGAACCGACCGAGGAAGACAACCTGATGGATGTCATCGTTGACCTGAAGGAAAAATCAACCGGCACCTTCAGTATCGGCGCAGGCTACAGCTCCGTTGACGGTCTGATATTCATGTCGGACATCACCCAGCACAACTTTCTCGGCCGCGGCCAGAGTGTGTCATTGCAGGCCAACGTTGGCGGCAAGAATACACGTTATAATCTGAGCTTTACCGAACCCCATCTCAATGACTCCAAGCTCTCCTTCGGCTTTGATGTTTACCACTGGACCCGGGATTATGACGACTATGACAAAAAGTCCATCGGCACGGCGATCCGGCTCGGCTATCCCGTCTGGGAGAAATGGACGGTTTGGGGCAGCTGGGCATATGATGACTCGAAACTGTCCGAAGTCAGCCCGTATGCCTCGCACTACATCCTCGATTCCATGGACATCAATATAACCCATTCAGTGACCCTGGGCCTTTCCCGTGACAGCAGGAATCGCCGGTATAATCCCACCGAGGGCTCCCTGCACTCCGTGTCGGTTGAAAAAGCCGGCTCCGTTCTGGGCGGAGACAGCGCCTTTACCAAATATGAAGGATCGACCAGCTGGTATTTCCCTTACCGCTGGGAAACGGTGTTCCATGTCCGGGGCGCTGCCGGCTATATCACCGAAGACGAAGAAGGCAAGCTGCCTGTTTATGAGAAATTTTATCTGGGCGGGCTAAGCACCATGCGCGGTTTTGAAAATTACGGCATCAGCCCGCGCGATACGGAGACCGATGAAAAAATAGGCGGCGAAAAAATGGCCTATATGAATCTGGAGTATATTTTCCCACTGGTCAAGGACATCGGCCTCAATGCCCTGGTCTTTTATGATATCGGCAACGCCGTCCGTGATTCAGAGGATCTGGGGGAAGATCTTCGCTCAAGTGTCGGTTTCGGCTTCCGCTGGCTGTCACCCATGGGCCCTCTGCGGCTTGAATGGGGATATAACATTGATCCCTGGGAGGACGAAGACCAAAGCCTCTGGGATTTCAGCATCGGAGGCCAGTTTTAACCGCCGGATTTCTTGACCCAGGAGCGCAACACGCACTACCTCAATTCATCCCCGCCATGGCAGTGAAAGCTGCCATGGCTTTTTTATTATGCATCAACTATTCACCTTCCTTCAAAAAAACCTTAAAGAACCCGTCCACCTCAGCGGACTGAGGCCTTCAGCCGCAGCCATGCTTGCCGCCCAAACAGCAGAAAGAACCGGCCGGCCCGTTCTCTTTATCGTCCCCTCCGAGTCCATGCTCGGCAGCATGGAACAGGACCTGAACCTTTTCTCCTCTCTGCCAGTGCTCTGTTATCCGGGCTATGAGATTCCGCCCTACACCCCCCTTTCCCCGGACAGCTCCACAACCGCCGCCCGGTTGGCAACCCTTTACCGGGTGCTGTCAAACAAAGGGCCATTTATCCTGATATCCTCAAGTGAGGCATTGCTGCGCCGCATACTGCCGGTAAACATCCTTGATGAGCTGGCCGAACTGGTCATCAGAGGTGAGGAGACTGATCAGCACGGACTGGTGCAATCTCTGGTCAGAAAAGGGTACGAACAGGTTTCCCTGGTCCAGAACAGCGGAGAGTTTGCCGTCCGCGGCGGCATTGTTGATCTGTATCCACCGCCCTTTGCCGCCGCTGAATCAGCTATTGACGCTCCTGTCAGGCTTGATTTTTTCGGCGAAACCGTCGAATCGATCCGCTATTTTGATCCCATAACCCAGCGCTCGATAAAAGAGGTTGATGAGGCGGTTTTCCTGCCGGTCAGCGACATCCTTTTCCCTGACCCATCTGGCAGTGATGACAAAAAGATCCTGGCCGCCTTTGACCGGGAAGGTGCAGAGCGAAGCTGGAATCATCCACAGAAAAACACCATCCGCGAAAAAATAAAAACCCGCACCCCGTTTCCCGGCATCGAGTTTTTTCTTCCCCTCTTTTATGAAAAACTCTCCGCCCCCTCAGATATCCTGCCGGAAAATACCATTGCCTTTTCTTACGCCCCCCAGGAATCTTCCCAATCCATCCAGCTGATCTGGGAAAGAATCATGAGAAATTATCAGGAGGCATGCGGCGTCAATAACCCGGCCCTGCCCCCCGAGTCTCTTTTTCTGTCGGAAAACGAACTGGAGAAGTCTCTGAATCTTTTCAGCCAAGTATGTCTGCACGATTTTGCCACGCTGCAGCCTGAGCACGCGAAGACTCTCTCCATCCAAACCGGCAACCATCTCCTGCTCAAGCAGCAGCTGGAACTGTCCCGCAAAATGGAGGGCTTTATCGCCCCGCTGGTCAAACAGATCAGCGAATGGCAGCAAAACAATGACAAGGTCGTTCTGGCCTGCCGGACGGCAAGACATGCCCTCCATCTGGCTGACATGCTTTCCCATTACGACCTTGAATTACGGCAACAGCAAGCGCCGCTAAAGCTTGAGCAAACCGGAGCAGCTTATGTGACCCTGGTCACTGCCCCGTTAAGTGCCGGCTTTGATCTGCCGGCCGAAGGTCTGCACGTGCTCTCCGAAAATGAACTCTTCGGCGAAAAACGGCTCGGTTCGAGAAAAAAGAAAAAACATGCGCGACCTGTTGAAAACATCCGTTTTGAAGAACTGCATCCCAATGATTTTGTGGTGCATGTTGATCACGGCATCGGTTTTTTTAATGGGATCATCAACATGATATTAAACGGCGTGGCCAACGATTACCTGCAGATCACCTATGAAGGTAATGATAAACTCTATGTGCCGGTTGACCGTTTAAGCACTATCAGCAAGTACCAGGGCATATCGGACAAAGAGCCGAAAATCAACAAGCTCGGCGGCAAACTCTGGACAAAAACCAAGCAGAAGGTGACGGAAGCGGTCTGGAAAGTGGCCCAGGAACTGCTCGATATCTATGCCAGACGCAAGCTGGCCAAAGGCCATGCCTTTAGCCAACCTGACCCGCTATTTCACGAACTTGAAGAAACCTTCCCCTTTGAGGAAACATCAGGCCAGCTCAAGGCGATCAATGACGTCATCGCTGATCTGTCTGCCGAACAGACAATGGACCGGCTGGTGTGCGGCGATGTCGGCTACGGCAAGACCGAGGTGGCGGTCCGGGCCGCTTTCAAGGTTATTGAGGATGGTTTTCAGGTGGCCATGCTCGTGCCGACCACCGTGCTGGCCGAACAGCACGTCGAGTCGTTCAGGGAGCGTTTCGCCGGCTTTCCGGTCCAGGTTGAGTGCCTCAACCGCTTCCGCAGCGACAGGGAACAGAAGCAGGTTATCAAGGATCTGGCGGACGGCAGGGTTGACATGGTGATCGGCACCCACCGCATCCTGTCAAAGGATGTGGTTTTCAAACGGATCGGCCTGCTCATCATCGACGAAGAACACCGTTTCGGGGTGGCCCATAAGGAAAAGATCAAAAAAATAAAAAGCAATGTGGATGTGCTCACCCTGACCGCCACCCCTATCCCGCGCACCTTGCAACTCTCCCTGCTCGGCATCAGGGATCTTTCCGTCATCAGTTCCCCGCCCAGTCAGCGGCGGGCAGTCAAAACCTTTGTGGCCAAGCATGACGATCTGGTTATCAAGGAGGCAGTCATCAAGGAAGTGCAGCGTAAGGGACAGGTTTTCATCGTCCACAACCGGGTGCAGTCCATCCACGAAACGGCCCAGCGCGTCCAGAAGCTCGTTCCTCAGGCGAAAATTGCCGTGGCCCATGGCCAGATGCCGGGCAGGCAGCTTGAAGATATCATGGTCAGCTTTGTCAAAAAAGAGGTGGATGTACTGGTCTGCACCACCATTATTGAATCAGGCCTTGATATTCCCAACGCCAACACCATTATCATCACCCGGGCTGACCGGTTCGGCCTGGCTGAAATATACCAGCTGAGGGGAAGAGTGGGCAGGAGTTCTGAACAGGCCTATGCCTATCTGCTGGTCCCTTCCCTGGACGGACTGTCCAAGGATGCCAGACAGAGACTGCGGGCGCTGATGGATTACAATGAGCTGGGGGGCGGCTTTAAACTGGCAATGAGCGATCTGCAGATCAGGGGCGGGGGAAGCATTCTCGGCAAATCCCAGAGCGGCAATATCGCGGCCGTGGGCTATGATCTTTACCTTGATCTCCTGCAGAAGACGGTTGAGGACCTGAAAAGAAGAGGCAAAGATGGAGAACTCGCCCTTGAGGAGCCTGATGTTGAGCCTGAAATCAATCTGGGAATCTCCGCCTTTATTCCTGATCACTATATTGGCGACAGCGATCAGAGATATATCGCCTACCGCAAAATCACCAGCATCAGGGATGAACTTGAACTTGAGGATCTGCAGGATGAGCTGCGTGACCGCTATGGGGAAATCCCGGAGGAAACGGTCAACCTGCTGCGCATTATCACCATCAAGTTTTCCCTGCGGAAATTGAAAATCTGCAAACTTGAACGAGGAGCGGGCAGCCTTGTTTTTACTTTTCTCGACCAGACACCGGTGAAGCCGGAAAATATTCTTTCGCTGGTGAGTAAAAGCAGGAACAAAATACGTTTTACCCCTGATGGCAAGCTCATTGTGCCGTCGCAGATAGAAAGTAATGAGTCTCTTTTCAGTGAAATTAAAAAACTGTTGCAGGCCCTCGATTAGTATCGTAATACTAAACCTTAACGTTGTGTTATAAAATCCGCATGTTGGCGGTCAACATAGTGCATTCATCATGGTTTTCGCATGTTTAAAAATATAATATCCCTTGTGATAGTCAGGAAAGCCCGTTTAACCGCTTTAAGTTTTTCCCTGATTGCCAGCCTTGCTCTCTCCTCCGCGGCCCTTGCCGCAGAACTTGTTGACCGGGTTGTCGCCGTGGTAAACGACGACATCATCACTTTTTCGGAGCTTGAAGAAGAAGCTGCGCCAACATTTGATAAAATACGAGCGGAAGCCCCGCCAGCCCAGGTGGATGATGCCATCCAGAAAGCACGCAAAGAAATACTGCGCAATATGATTGATCACAAACTTCTTCTCCAGCGTGCCGCCAAACGTAAGATTGAGGTTTCCGATGCGGATATCGACTCAGCCATGCAGCGGATTATGGAACAGAATAGCCTTACTGAGGAGCAATTCCGTGACCAGCTGGCGACCATGGGTGTATCAGAGGAAAAATACCGCGCATCTCTGCGCGATCAGATTCTCCGTTCAAGACTGCTTAGTTATGAAATCCGGTCAAAGGTGGTAATCACCAATGAGCAGGTCGAGGCTTACTATCGCGATAAGTACATGCAAAACAATTCTCCGGAAGGCTACCACATCCTGCAGTTTGGCAGCGGCTGGGAGGACACGGGCCGTTCCGCTTCAAAAGAAGAGGCACAGAAACGTGCCGAGCAGTTGCGAGAAATGGTCCTGGCAGGTGAAAACTTTAATGAAATCGCTAAAAATTATTCAGACCTGCCCTCCGGGGTTGATGGCGGGGATATCGGCACTTTCAAGAAAAATGAGCTGGCTGACTACATGTGGCAGTCTATTAAAGACCTGCATCCCGGGGAAGTGAGCCCCGTCGTTGAAACTCCATCGGGATTCCAGTTCTTCAAGCTCCTGTCACGCAGCAGTGACGGTGTTATTGCCCAGGCCCCTCTGGAAAATGTAAAGGATGAAATCAGGGCAACTCTTTACGACCAGGAACTAAAGAAAAAATTTGAATACTGGGTCAAGGAATTACGAGAAAATTCTTATGTAAAAGAACTCCTCTGATCTCTCACTTTCATTCAGGCAGGGAGATGCTCTCGACAAAGCCCCATTATCCCCGCCAAAGGACTGGAGCCAAATGGCACAAGATTCCCAGCATAACCGGTCAAAAATCAACGAATCGACCGATACCGATACAGGGCAATCCCTGGGCAATTATCTGCAGCGTGAACGGATAAAAAAACAATTCAGTCTGGAGGAGGTTGCGGAGCAAACCTGTATAAACATTGGGACACTGAGGGCAATAGAGAGCAATGACCGCGACAAAATGCCGGCCGAGGTGTTTTCGCGGGGATTTATCAAGCTGTATGCCAAATTCCTCGGGGTTGACCAGCAGGAAGTGCTCGAACGTTATGACCGGGAGATGGCCCAGTCCGATGAGGAAAACATCAGAAATCATGATGTTTTCTACAATGAAAAGCTGGCTGAATCATCATCCTTTTTCAATCTGCGCAAATTTTTCTATTTGCTCATGCTGCTCGTTCTTATCGCCCTGGGATATTATTTCTTTCTCTCCTCGGAATCGCCGACGTCCCGCCACTCATCGAGGTCTGGCAATCAATCCCTTTCCTCACAGATTAATGAAAAATTTGAAGCAGTAAAAACTCCTTCCCAGACGCAGTACCAATCTCCTGCACCCGCGGGGGATGCCTACACTCCTGCAACTGCCCCCATAGCCGATAAGCTGCAGACGGGAGACTCCGACAGCAAAAACCAGGAAGCCACCTTACCCGGGACAAACAATGCGCAGTCTCTGCCGCCGGCAGCGTCTCCCCAGGCCAAAGAACCCACCACAGCAAGCGTTCCTCCCACCGGTGTTGAAAAACAGGAGACACTGCCTCCTGCACAATAATGTCTTTTCTTCAGTCCCGCGCCATAGTCCTGAAAGTCACGGACTATGGCGAATCAGATAAAATTGTTACGTTTTATACGCAACATTTCGGCAAACTGAAGGCCATCGCCAAAGGTGCCAAACGAAGCAAAAAGCGGTTTGTCAACAAACTTGAATTCTTTTCGCTGCTTGACATCACGGTTGTCCCCGGCCGCCTCTCCACCCTGGCCCGTATCGACAATGCCAGTCTTGTCAATCCGTTCCCATCATTACGGGAAAATTATCACCGCTACACTGCCGCCATGCTTGTTTGCGAATTAATGGACCAGTGGACAAGGGAAAATGACAGCGATGATCCGCTTTTTCAGCTGCTTTGTTGGTGTCTGCATGAGGTTTCAGGTAGCTGCAACATTTCTGAGACCGTTATTTTTTTTCAGATCAAGATGCTCGATATTCTCGGCATGGGACTTGTGCTGGAACGTTGTCTCGTCTGCGGCACCATGGACCAGACAGCCCTTCCCTATTATTTCAGCCCGGCGCAAAGTGGCATTGTCTGTTCGCGTTGCTGCCGGAAAAATGATGTCGGGCTGATTTCCTTATCAATGCCGGCTATCAAGAGCCTGCAGATGGCCAGGTCACTGCCCCTAACTAGGCTCCATTGTCTTAAAATCTCCAGAAAATCGCTTGCCGAAGCGGCTACGGTTCTCAAACTGTATTGCAATTTTCAACTGCAACGTGAAATCCATTCCTGGCAACAATTCGACCTGACATATTAGAATCGCTGCAGCATAATCATTTTTGTCCGCCCTTTTATCCCGGTATTAATTCCCGCATGCCTTTCCTCGGTTGCCACCTTTCAAGACATACGCAACCAGCTAAATATATCTATTGTTTTTTTTCTTAAAAACTCGTATCACCGCAATTTGTGCCTTGAGGATTGTTTTTTACTCATTTTCTCTATACAATCCAAGGTGGCGCAAACAGTGAGAAATAGGGCCTGCTGTTCTGTCTGGCATCTCATCTTACCGATTCACCAGTGGTCATGAACAAATTACCCCGGAGGGAGTGAATGAAAAAAGATTTGAAAATGTACTGGAAAAAAAATCTTTCACTGATGGTTGTCCTGCTTTCCATCTGGGCAATGGTCTCCTATGGGTTCGGTATCATATTTGTCGATCAGTTGAATGCCATAAAAATTGCCGGCTTTCCGCTTGGCTTCTGGTTTGCTCAGCAAGGTGCCATCTATATCTTTGTGGCCCTTATCTTCATTTATTGTCTGATCATGAAGAAAGTTGACGAAGAATTCGACGTTCACGATTAATGATTTCATCTGCGCCCAGGGCATTAAAACAAAAAATTCAGCCCGCCAAAACATGACATTCTTAGATGACAGCGGGGACCAGCTTGTGTTACAAGTCTGTCCCGTCACCCATTCATACTAAAAATTACGAGACAAATTCATAAAGGGAAAAGATAATGTCAACTCTGACATGGAGTTACATAATGGTTGGATCCACCTTCAGCCTTTATCTATGTATAGCTTGGCTTGCCAGGGTTAAAACAACCAGCGGGTTTTATGTTGCCGGTGGCGGTGTTTCACCTCTCGCCAACGGCATGGCCACAGCTGCTGACTGGTTGAGCGCCGCCTCTTTCGTTTCCATGGCCGGGATGATCTCATTTATGGGTTACGCAGGTTCAGTTTATCTGCTCGGCTGGACCGGCGGCTATGTGCTGCTGGCGCTGCTGCTGGCGCCCTATCTGAGGAAATTCGGCAAATTCACCGTTCCGGACTTTATCGGTGACCGCTATTATTCCGACATTGCCCGTTTTGTCGCTCTTGTCTGTGGCATCTTTGTGTCATTTACCTATGTTGCCGGCCAGATGCGCGGCGTCGGCATTGTTTTCAGCCGTTTTCTTGAAGTAGACGTTAACACCGGCGTTCTCATCGCCATGGCCATCGTCTTCTTCTATGCCTCACTGGGGGGCATGAAGGGTATTACCTATACCCAGGTGGCCCAGTATCTGGTGCTTATTGTTGCCTATCTTGTCCCTGCCTTTGCTATTTCATTAAAAATCACCGGGACTTTCCTGCCGCAGATCGGCTTCGGCTCCACCATTGCTGAAGGCGCCGATGCCGGCAAGTATCTGCTGGATGTGCTCAACCACTTGAACACAGACCTGGGCTTTTCCGAATACACCAAGGCCTTTGACCAAGGCAGCAAGTCCATGCTGGACGTCTTCTGCATCACCATGGCGCTGATGGTTGGCACGGCAGGCCTGCCCCACGTCATCATCCGTTTCTACACGGTGGCCAGTGTCCATGCTGCCCGTCTCAGCGCCGGTTACGCTCTGATTTTTATCGCCATTCTCTATACCACCGCACCGGCAATTGCTTCTTTTACCCGTTACAACATGATTAATTCCATCAGCGGCGTCGAATATTCCAAAGCCCCTTCCTGGTTTAAAAACTGGGAAAAAACAGGCCTTATTGCCTGGGCCGACAAAAACCAGAACGGTATTGTTGAATATTCCCCGGGTGACCCCTTTGCCGGAAAACCCACATTCACCGGAGAAAAAGGCTCCTACGGGCAGGAACTTCTTGCCAATAATCCCGCTGACAACAAGAACGAGCTTTACATTGACAATGACATCATGGTGCTGGCCAATCCGGAAATCGCCAATCTCCCCCCCTGGGTTATCGCCCTCGTTGCTGCCGGTGCCCTTGCCGCTGCCCTTTCAACTGCTTCCGGACTGCTGTTGGTAATTTCCTCCTCCATCTCCCATGATCTCTACTATCGTCTTATCAACCGCAACGCCTCTGAAAAACAGAGGCTAATGGTTGGCCGCATCATGATAGGAGTGGCCGTGTGCGTGTCAGGATATTTCGGCATCAATCCTCCGGGCTTTGTGGCGCAGGTTGTCGCCTTTGCCTTCGGTCTTGCCGCTTCATCGTTCTTCCCAATTATCATTCTTGGCATTTTTGTTAAAAGGGCAAATCGCGAAGGGGCAATCTGCGGTATGATCGCGGGTCTCATCTTCACCAGCTCCTACATTGTCAATATCAAATTCATGGGCGGCACCCCCTGGTGCCTCGGCATCAGCGCTGAAGGTATCGGCACCGTTGGCATGCTCATCAATTTTGTCGTGACACTGCTTGTTTCCTTTTTCACCGCTCCTCCGCCTGCAGAGGTCCAAGAGATGGTGGAAAACATCCGTTTCCCCAGGGGAGTAGGCGCCAGCATTGATCACTAGCGCTCTTATCCGAACAATAGCCGGTCTTTCCCGAAAAGAGTAAATCACCCTTGTATCCAGTTTTTTTCCATGTTAAACAGAGCGAATTAATAATTTTTGTCATTATGGAAATTCTATCTGCGCACGGTGCAGACGAAAAGCATCCCTTCGCCAGGCGAACCGGCTTCTGAATCGCTAAAAAACATTAATCCGTTTTCCGAGAAACCAACAAGCGAACACCAACTGCACCACAACAGTATATGGAAATCGTCCATGTCTGACTTTGATAATTCGTTATTTATTTTTCGTGATGAGGGCGGCAAACGCTGGCCGCGTCTACGACTTGTCCTGATGCTCGCCAGTTTGCTTTTTTTCCTGGGTGCCGTGCTTTTTGTAAGGTTCCTCATCATAACGCCGCAACTGCAGTTGCCTGCCGCCGTCCAGCAGCTCCGTGCCCATTTACGCAGCGGGGTGCAGCAGGACAACCTGACCTCTCCTGCCGCCCCTGCGCCGCTTTGGCTGCGTTTCAGCAAAACCAAGGGGCTTTCCCCTGCTTCCTCGCCGTCCAAGAAACCTGCCGCCTTGGAGGTAATGGACACCGCCGCTGAGGTTAGGCTCGGTTTCTATGTCAGCTGGGATCCCGCCAGTTACGAGTCTCTCCTGGCCCATGCCGGTCAACTGACCCATGTCAGTCCGGAATGGTTGACCCTTGTCGACGGCGAAGGGAACCTGCAGATGAAATCCGACCGGCAGGTGCTGGAGGTGGCCAAAGACAACGAAATCATCTTATTGCCGCTCCTGCGCAACCTGGTCGGCGACACCTGGCAGCCCGAGGCGGTCGAAGGCCTGATCAATGGCCCGCAGGCGCGGCAGGATCGCTTTATCGCCCGTTTACTTGACCATCTCCTGGAGGCGGAGGCAGGCGGCGTGCTCATTGACTGGAACCAGATCGACCCGGCCTACCAGCAGTCTCTCACGCTGCTGCTCAGCCGTCTGGCTGATGCCCTCCACGGACAGGAAATGCAGCTCTGGCTGTGCATCCCCGTGGGGCTTGAACTGAAAGCCTTTGACCTTGAGACCCTCGCCACCGTCGTCGATCGTTTTGTGGCTGTGCTCCATGATGAAAACTCCGAAGTTGATCTTCCCGGCCCTATCGCCTCCCAGCCCTGGTTTGACGGCTGGCTGCAGACCCTTCTCGCTTACGGCAAGCCTTCCCAGTGGGTGATCGCCCTCGGCGCCTACGGATACGACTGGGCGCAGGGACAAATACAGGCACAGACCATAGGCTTTGCCGATATCATGACCAGGGCAGGCCGGGCCGGTTTGCATGACTGCCGCTCCAGGCAGCCATTGTACAATCCCCATTTCTCCTATATGGATAATGACACGGAACACACGGTCTGGTTTCTCGATGGCGTCACATTTTTCAATCAGGTCTGTTCCGCCCGCCGGCTGCATGCCGGGGGGATTGCTGTGTCCCGGCTGGGGAGCGAAGATCCTGCCATCTGGCAGGTCCTGCCCCTGGCCCGTCCCGTTCCCTTACTGTCCGCCGCCCTTGACTTTCTTCGTCCCCTGGTTCCGGAAAACTCAGTATCCCAACTGGGCAGCGGCAACTATCTGATGATCGAGGACAACCGGGCCAACGGCTACCGGGAGATAGCTGTGGATGCGGACGGCAAACTCACCCTCACCTATACGGCTTTCCCGTCCTACACCACCATCAGTCATCAGGGACAAGGGCAGCCCGAGGACGTGGCGATTTCCTTTGATGACGGGCCGGACCCGGAGTGGACCCCGGCCATTCTCGATATCCTCCGGGACAGAGGGGTCAAGGCCTCTTTTTTCATGGTGGGCGAACGCATGGAGAAAAATCCTGAACTTGTCGAGCGCATTGTCCGGGATGGACATGAAATCGGCGTGCATACTTACACCCATCCAAATCTGGCGGAGGTCTCCGACGAACGTGCCCGGCTTGAGCTAAATGCCACTCAGCGTCTCATTGAAACGATCACCGGCCGCTCGACCTTCCTGTTCAGGCCGCCATACAACGCGGATTCCCAGCCACATTCCCCGGCGGAACTGGTGCCGATTCAAATTGCCCAGGGACTCGGCTATCTGACGGTATCCAGTGATATAGATCCGGAAGACTGGTCGCGACCGGGAGTGGATGCCATTGTTCAGCGGGTGAAGGAGCAGCGTCTCCAGGGCAATGTCATTCTGCTGCACGATGCCGGCGGTAACCGCAGCCAGACCATCGCCGCCCTGCCGTTGATCATCGATTATCTGCAAGTCCGCGGAGACCGCCTCGTTCCCCTGGGTCAGTTACTGGGAGAATCCACCGCATCGCTCATGCCGCCGCTGCCGGAAAATCATCAGTCGCTGCTGCGCATGATCGGCGACAGCGGCTTCCGGCTCATGCATGTGGTTGGCCAACTCGGCTGGGCCTTCATGATCGTTGCCACCATTCTGATTACCCTGCGCACCCTGATTGTGGCTGTTCTTGCCCAAAGCCACAGGCATCGCCCCGTCTCTTCCCCGGCTGTCTCGGCCCTTACTTCCCAGCCGCCGATCAGTATCGTCATAGCCGCCTATAATGAAGAAAAGGTAATCGGCCGCACCCTTGAAAGCCTGCTGTGCACCGACTACCTCGGGACCATCGACCTCATCGTGGTCGATGACGGTTCCACTGACCGGACAGCATCGCTGGTGGCGGAAGTCGCAGCCCAAGACAGCCGCCTCCGGCTGCTCCGGCAGAACAACCAGGGCAAGGCCCGCGCCCTGCGCGCCGGATTCCATACCGCTGCCCATGAGATCATTGTCACCCTCGATGCGGATACTCTTTTCCGACCCGATACCATCATTCACCTGGTGGAATCCATGCAGGACGAGCGGATCGGCGCCGTATCAGGGCATGTCAAGGTCGGCAACAAACAGACTCTTGTCGCCCGTTTCCAGGATCTGGAATATACCTGCGGTTTTAATCTTGACAGACGGGCCTATCACCAGCTTAACTGTATCACGGTGGTGCCCGGCGCGGTAAGCGCCTGGCGCCGCACGGCTGTTATGGCCGCGGGCGGGATCAGCAGCGACACCCTGGCTGAAGATACCGACCTGACGCTGAGCCTGCACCGGGCCGGCTACCGGATCGCTTATGCGCCACAGGCCGTGGCCTGGACCGAGGCGCCGGACAACTACTCCGCTCTGGCCCGACAACGGTTTCGCTGGGCCTTCGGCACCCTTCAGTGTCTCTGGAAACACAGGGATCTGGTCGGCAACCCGAAATACAAAGCCCTTGGCTGGTTCAGTCTGCCCTCCATATGGCTTTTCCAGATACTGCTGGTGGCTGTGAGCCCCGTAATCGATGGTCTCCTTGTTTTTTCCCTGTTTTTCGGTATGCAATTTTCCATCTTACTATATTTATGCGCTTTCCTCGCCATGGACCTGCTGCTCGCGGCATTGGCCTGCTGGATGGAGGGAGATTCTCTCAGGGCGGCCTGGCGCATTCTGCCGATGCGTTTTATTTACCGTCCGCTGCTGGCCTGGGTGATCTGGAAATCCATCATTCGGGCGGCCAAAGGTGCCCTAGTCGGCTGGGGCAAGCTGGAAAGGTCCGCGTCCATTACCATTAAAACGGAATCTTTAGTAAAGTGATCATGCAGATAGCTATAAGCAAATTAAGAGGAAGATATCGATTGGCGATGAAAGGCCTTTCCGCTCCGTTAACACTCACGGCAACCTTACTGTTGCTGCTTCTGGCGGCCGGCTGCAACGATCGGCACCCCGTCAGCCAACCCGGCAAAATGGCAGCCGCCGGGGAAGGTGCGACCGTTACCTTTCCCGCCACCGGGGCGTATACCGGTGCCTATATCGACTTCGGGGAAGGCGAGGATGATGTGACGTTCGAGGCCATTGAAAAATTTACAACCATGGTCGGCAAACACCAAGCCATCATTGCCTCCTCGAGTTATTGGGGGGAACAGATATTTCCCAAAAAAAATATGGAGCTCATCCATCGTTACGGTGCCATGCCGCTGATTTTCTGGTCACCATGGGATCGTCCCTATGAGGAAGGAAGGCCGCCTGACCGTTTCAGCCTGAACAACATTCTGGCCGGCAAATGGGACGGCTATATCGACCAATGGGCTGATGAAGCGCGAACTTTTGATAAACCGCTTCTGGTGGCCTGGGGCCTGGAAATGAATGGTCAATGGTTTCCCTGGTCAGGCGTGCATTACGGAGGTGGGCAGCCCCTCGCCACTGCCGACCAGCCCGCCAGGTATGCCGGACCTGAGCTTTTCAAACAGGCTTATCGCTATGTCGTCTCGCGGGTAAAAAACCGTGGGGCCACCAAAATTCTCTGGGTGTTTCATGGCAACAACTTTTCCGTTCCCGGCGATCCGTGGAATAGCCTTGCCCAGTACTATCCCGGCGCTGATGTGGTGGATATCCTGGCCCTGAGCGTCTATGGCAAGCTCTTTCCTTCTTTGCCGTGGATATCGTTTGAAGAAGCCATGGATAGCGGCTACCGGGAACTCTGCCGGCTTGATGCCGACAAACCGGTTATCGTTGCAGAATGGGGAGTCGGGGAGTTTCCGAAATCAGGTGATAAGGCTGTCTGGATTGAGCAGGCTTTTGCCGCATACAAGACAAAGTATCCGCGGGTAAAGGCCGCGGTTTACTGGCATGAACGCTGGCAGAACAAAGATGAGACGTACAGCAACCTGAGGGTCAACTCATCTCCGGAGTCCCTGGCGGCCTACCGGCAAGCAGTAGCCGATCCTTACTGGCTGGACAGCTGGCAGCAGAGGTGAACCCCCTGATGAAGCGCACCAGGTATCGTTTAGGAGCCGTCACGAAATAACTTGTCTCTTTATAACTATTTCGTCACGGCTCCTTATGCCGTTCTGGGGCATTTATATGCCCATGTTATTTATTTACAACGGTTTAGTCATTTAGTTATGGCCCGAAGCTGACCTTTTGGGAGAAACATTATTGACTGCTGCAGGCTCGAAAACTCCGGCCGTCAAACCGCAACCTCGGCGGAAACGACTTCATCGCCTGACAATGGCAGCTGCTGTTCAGGTTTTATTTTTTCAGCGGCTTCCAATGCCGCTGTCTTTTGCCCAATGAGATCGGCCAGCTCGTCTATCACCTCTTTCACCTCGCCCACCTGTTGATTGGTCACTTGGGCGGCTTCCGACAAATAGATCACCGTTTCCGCGTTTTCCTGGGTGACTCCGGTCATTTCAGCTACGGCCTTGTTGATATAATCGATTCCCTGGGCCTGTTCCTTGGAAGCAGTGGCAATATCACCCAGGAAGTTGCCAACCCGACCGGCGTTCTCCGTCACCTCAGAAAATGAATTTTCCGTATCTTTTACCAGGTGAGCCCCCTTTTTAATAAGATCCCCGGTGTTGGCGATGAGATCATTGGTGCTTCTGGCTGCCGTCGCTGACCGCAAGGCCAGATTGCGCACTTCATCAGCCACCACGGCAAAGCCGACTCCGGCCTGACCGGCCCTGGCCGCCTCAACCGCGGCATTCAGCGCCAGCAGATTGGTCTGGAAGGCAATTTCGTCAATTGTTTTGATAATTTTGGATGACTCCTCACTGGATTTGTAAATCTCTTCCATGGAGGCGGTCAATTCTGACATCATGCCGTTTGCCCGGCTGATCACCTGATTTGTTTCCTGCATGAGGTCGTTGGCTTTTCTTGAGTTGTCGGCATTCATCTCGATCATGGAGGAAATCTCATCAAGGGAGGATGAAGTTTCATGCAGGGATGAAGCCTGGTTCTGGGCACCATCCGCCAGGGATCTGCTAGCCGTCTCAACCTGTTCGCTTGTCACCGCTAGATGATCCCTGCTATGGTTTATCGCGATAATCGCCTTCCGGAGAGGATTGGTAAGTACTTTCCTGAAGGCGAGCAGCATGAGGGCGGTCAAAACAACATTCAATATCACCACCGCACAGATGATATTAAGCGTCGATCTGTACAGTTTCTCTTTCATGAAAGAAGTAGAGAGAAAAACATCAATGATCCCCAATTTTTCTTCATCCTTGACCACTTCAGTACGTCGCGTCAGCAAATCCCCGCTGACTTGTCCGGCATAATCGATAAGCTTGCCCTCATTATCTCTCTGTTTTCCCAAAAACAGCGTTTTACCATCACTTTCCCAGACAATGACTGCATAGATCTGTTGCTCAAGCATTTCCACCGACATGACATCCTCAGCCTTTCCCTTATCAAGGTTCCACAGTGGATTTTTGAGGTTTTCGGCGAGACGCAGGGAAGTCATGTTGATACATTTTTCCAACCCGGCCTCCATATTGGCCTTGTTGATGAAATAACTGATAACGGCAAAGGAGATAAGGGCAAGGGTCGTGGCCGCATTAATCAGGATAGCAAGCTTGGTCTGAACGCTTGCTACTCCAGACTTCTCCCGTTTTATAAAACCCATAACTTTCTCCGGCATGCATGAATTAGCGAACAGATGCGAAATAAGTCGTTACGGCACATTGTATTCGTCATTCATTGCACTCGTTAATTAGGTATCATCTGATTGAAATTTTCTTACGCCGCGGCCTTTAACCTCATCCATCTGAAATAACCTGGCCTGCTTTCACCACACTTACCAATTCCATTTTGTCAGCAGTTTCTGGATTTCACCGGAGGCCTTAAGCTTCGGGTAAGCCTCATCAAAAATGGCCTTCAGAGCCTTGCCCTTGTCATTATTCGGAAAGGCAAGATAAAGTCCCAGATCCATCACCGGTTCTTTCTGAAATTTATTCTTGTCGACTATGCCCAACTCCAGAACATGATCCAGGTCATCCTCATTTTCCAGGTAGAAATCAACCCGGCCTTTATCCAATACCTGCAGGATATTTTCTCGGGTATCAAACTCCTTTTGTTCAACCGGAACCCCAAGGTATTGGGCAATTGAATAGCCTTTTACATACGCAACCGTTTTTCCCTTCAGAGATTCCTTGCCCTGCCAGTTGCTGGCGGTTCCTTTTTTAAACAAAGCAACGATCGAATCAGCATCAAAGGCATCATTGGAATAGAGCATCCCTTTAATCTCATCCTTATACGAACCGACTACCGCATCAGCTTTGTTCGTGGTAACGAGGTTGATCGATCCTTCATAAGAACGGATGATAAAATTTACTTTAACCCCGGCAGGTTCATACACCGCTCTGAAAATGTCCCAGTAGAGACCGGTTCCGTCCCTATTGGTGGCATCAGTCCATTCCTCGCTTGCAAACAAAATTTCTTTCGGAGTCTCAGCTGCGTGCGCACTGCAAGGTACCCACCCCAACAAGAACATTAGAACAAGGACTGCCACTCTTTTCATTGTACACCTCCTGTTTCATGATAGTGAACATGATCATGTTTAATAAATACTGAGTTCCCTGCCCGCAGGCGAGTTATTGCGGCAAAACAAAAAAGAAAGAAAACAGGATAGCATGCACCGGGGAAAAAACTTCATCAAAACATGGGAATCCGCCATCACAATTGCGCAGGGGTTAAATGAGTATTACAGGCACAACAAATCTGCGATTTTGATAACCGAAAATATTCACACTGATAAAAAACCAATGAACTCAATAACTCATTGGACTTTTATCATAATTTGCAGCTCCTCATCTATTATATGTGGAAAAAAAAATTTAACTCAACAAAAAACTTTACCCATCATAACAAACTAATTAACCCAAAAAAAACAACGAGCAATCACTTTTTTAAAGAATTGCATAGTCATTATGCATAGGGTAATGAATGGCAGGTCCTTTGCTTGAGGAACCATAGAGACCGGACAACCCTTGATCGATAAAACATGCCTTAAAACATTACTTGTTAACTTCGATGCAATCTTTTATATTTGATGGGATTATTGGAGATTAAAATGCACCCAAATAGGGCATCAAGCTGCAAGGCATTACTTTCCACACCTCACAAAGCCAATATGGCAAGGATTCCCAGCCGTTGAATCTACTGCGAGTTCGAGATATCAGTCTCAAATGGAAGCTCATCATCCCTTTCTTTTTCCTTGCCATTACAGGAGCCGCCTCGATATTTGCGGTTTCGGATCGTTTCCAGAACAACATCATCCATGTCAACGAAGAACAACGGCTTAGAGACCAATACAAGTATTTTCTGGATGATATTGTGTCCAAAGAAAACATGGCCATGGGCCTGGCATATTCGGTGGCAAAAAACCCTGATGTAGCAGCGGCCTTCGCCGCAAGAGACCGGGCCCGGCTGATTGATCTTATGCTGCCGGTCTATGAGATCCTGCAGAGGGATTATGGCGTCAAGCAGTTTCATTTTCATGTGCCACCGGCCACCTCGTTCCTGCGTCTTCATGCCTTGACCCAATACGGCGATGAAATGGAATCCTATCGGCATACAATTAATCTGGCCAGGCAAAGCGGAACCGGGGTGAGTGGCATAGAGACAGGTGCCTTTGGTCTCAGCATACGAAGCGTGGTGCCCGTGTTTCATGAAGGCAAACAGATCGGCACCTTTGAGATCGGCCTTTCCCTGGAACAACCGCTCCTGGATGAATTCAAGAAAATCTTTGGTACGGATATTCTGTTTTACATTCGGGAGGCCCCTGACGTAAAAAGTCCCAAGGTTTTTGCATCGACCATGGCAAAGGGACTGCTTACCTCTGATTTTTTCAATCGCTGTTTTGAGACTGGAGAGGTGTTGATTCAGGAAGGCAAACTGGGCGATCGCCATGTCGCCAGCATTTTTGGTCCGGTCCGCGATTTTTCCTCCCGGGTGATAGCGGTGGTTGAGATCAGTGTTGACAGAGGGCCTACCCTGGCTCTTCTCAAGCAATACGGGACCATTGCCTCTGTCATCGGCGCAACCGCCCTTGTCTTTTCCATCATTTTCATCTGGTGCGTGTCCATCGTTTTTGTCAAGCGCATCAGTGAGGTTGTAAAGGCTTCAAAAGAAATCGCCGCCGGCCAGCGCGATACCATGATCCCGGAGGATAGTGCGGACGAACTGGGCACAATGGCCCGGTCCATCAACAAGATGCTTGCTTCACTGGAGGCCTCGCGCAAACGGCTCAAGAGTTATTCGCAGAATCTGGAGGTAATGGTCGATCAGCGCACGCGTAACCTCAAGGAATCAGAGAGAACGTATCGCACCCTGGTGGAAAATGTGCCGTTAATCGTCTATATGATTTCAACAGACGGCGTGGTCGTTTTTTTAAACAGATCCGTTGAACAGATGATGGGGATGTCACCTGAGCAGTTGAACGGCCATCATTCATTATGGGATGAGCACATACATCCTGATGACCGGGACCGCGTTATTGCCCGGCGCACGGAATGTCTGCGAGAGGGGAAAGATCTCCATGTCGATTACCGGATGATTCACACAGATCACCATATCGTCTATGGGGTTGAACATGCCGTTGCGGTATATGACGAGGATAATGAATTTATCCGCATGGATGGGATTGTCGTCGATGTGACGATTCAGAAAGAACTGCAGGAAAAAATTCTTCAATCCGAGGAACTGGAAACCCTGAGTCAGATTTCCGCCCGCATGGCCCACGAACTGAGGAATCCTCTGACCGCCATCGGTGGGTTGACACGAAGGTTGATCAAAACTTTCGACGAAACGGACCCAAGAACCAAAAAGGGTGATTTGATCATCGAGCAGGTGGAAAAGCTCGAAAGAATTCTGCTGATGATGTTGGCCTATATCGGCCCCCAGTCCATTCAGCTGCAGCCCTCCGACCTCAATCCCGTGGTATTGAAGGCGGTGGAAACCGTACGGTTGGAATATTACAACCAGGACTTTTCCATCAAAACAACCTTTGACGAGAGAATTCCCCAGCTGCAACTCGACCCGACAAAACTTAAAACCGTGCTGATCAACCTGATGGAAAATGCCTATCACCGCATGGGGCAGAAAGGTGATATGCATGTGAAGACAAGGAAGATCGGCGAACATGCGGCAATCACTCTTTCCTTCCGCGTGCCCTTTATCTCAGACGATGACATTAAAGACTTTTTCTATCCCTTTGCTGTAGCCTATCCCTTTGCTAAAGGGGCGACAAACGGAGATATCATGGATGTGCCCATCGCCAAGGTTGTTATTCATAATCACGGCGGCATTATAAACGTAGGCAAAGAAGACAAAAATCTTGTGTGGATTGATATCTCTCTTCCTCTCAAACATGAGGCCTCTGTGTTACAGCCCAGTTCCTAGAACAATTGTCCTTCCCTGGCAAAAACACCAAAAAAACAAGGGGTAGCCGCCATCCGGGCCCCCTTGTTTTTTTTGGTGCAAAGCAAATGCCTTTTAGAATCGATGGCACTTTACACACTTAATCCCTTCTTGAACATGTTCGCCATGGCTCGCGGAACCTTGCCAGGACTCCATCCCATGGCAGTCGTTGCAGAGATCGCTCTTCGCTTTCACCAGACCGGCCGGTTCCGTTGTGTGACAACTGGTGCAGGCCATTGCGGCTTCGCCGGAAGCATGTTTATTGTGCATGGCGGTCCATGACAGATTCTCGGCCTCATGGCAGAGCGTGCAATTGCGGACCTTGGCCGGCCAGGTATGATAGCCGAGTTCCGCAAAGGGAATCATTTTGGTGCCGTCAGCCGTTTTGCCGCTGCTGTCGTGACACTCGGCGCATGACGGGGCTTTGCTCTTCGGCTCAACCCCATGAGTGATGAGCATTTCGGCATCAACATCAACAAATGTATAATTTCCCGTCATGCCCTCCTCGCTCATTCCTTCCTCGACAGCCCTGTCAAAATCACCAGTCATGAACATCCACATAATTGCCGGCGGAACTATTTTACCGCTCTCATGCAGAGGCATAATACTGAAATGACGCTTGATCGGCACAATCTTTGATTTGCCGTCAAACGGCCCACCGTTTGCCTTGGCCATGGGATAGACACCACGCTGGTCCGCCTCGATGGTTTCGCCGATATTATAGACGGAGGAAGTCCCATCAAACCACACATACTCGGGCTTGACATTTGCCGCCTTCACCTCTTCGCCGACGAAACCGCCCTGTCCGTTGCAGAAGGCCGCATTCCATTGCGGCTGCAACCAGTCCCGGGACATTTCCGTTGCCCCGCCTTTGGCAAAGGTACGGATATGGCAGACCTGGCAGCTGACCTGCCCCTTCGCATGCCGGTTCAAGGTGGCGCTACTGTGCGGCGCGGCGGCATGGCAATCCGTACACTTCGGGTCCGGAGCCTCGGTCTGCCGGAGGTCAATACCGCGGCCGCCGATCCTGTGATCAACCGCTTTATGACACGCCGTGCAGGTCAGATCGGCCCCGGCGGGTGACATATGCACATCCTGGTCAACCGTCGGATTTGCGGTATTCATCCCCATGTCTCCACGTTTGGTCCAGTCGCCGCCCCCGGCTTTGGCATGGCACCGCAGGCAGGAAGTCCTGGTCGGCAGATGGACGTTGCGGGCGATATCGACCATGGTCGTGCCCGGAGGCATCTTGCTGAAATCAGGTTCGGTCACATAATCGCCATTTGCATCAACCAGCCCGAAAACATAGGTTTTTGTCTCGCCATTGATATTGGTCACTGTTTCCGTGCTGTTCGGGTCCTCGACAAATTTCCTTTGATAGGTATCACTATGGCACATGAGACAGTCAACATCATTTAATTCCGGGGGATGCGGCGCGTTGCCGTCAGCGCGGACATGACAGGAGAAACAGGCGCCTTTTGAGGTCATGGCATAGGTGCAAAAGGTGTTAATGCCGGCCACCGCCTTGCCGAGATCCTCGCCAGTGGTGTTGGACAGCTCCGGGGTTGGGCCGGACCATTGCATATGCAGGCTGTCGAGCATGTCCTGCGCTTCTATCTTGTGGCAGGCAATACAGGTGGACGGCCCGTCATAACTTTGAATACTCTGATGGGCGGCAACAGGCTCTGCGCCGCCCCCATCAACAACGGACGCCGCGACAGAAAATTCCCTTTTCTTGGTTGCCTTATTATTGCCGCTGCTGAGGCGGCATTCGTATTGCCACTGGCCGGGATCAACATTTTCGCCGAGCTCGTATTGATAGGATGCCACCTTTCCTTTGATTTTCATTGACGCAAGTCTGACTATTTTGTTGCTGGCTGCGTCCCAAATCGTAACGTTGGCTTTGGTTAACTTATTTCCGTTCCACGTGCCGGTCCCCTGACAGATCAGATTGACGGTATTCCCAGGAGTGGCTGATTTCGGATTGACCTTCATAGTGATCCCCCTGGTTGCGGCATATCCGTGCCCGGACATGACCAGCAAGGAAAATATTCCCGCGGCAAAGACAATTTTTTTCATAATTACTCCATGTTAAATTTACTCTGGATTACTTCTTACGGGTTTACTATCCAAGTTACATTGCAGGCAGATTTTTCGCCTCCCCTCTTTAGTTTTTTGCAACGTCTGAACGCATCTCATTGATACGGCATATTTATTTTGCTATGTACCTATTGAGTCATATGCGTCCGTAAGCAACCAGATGTGGTAATAGTAACGCTTGCGATTATAATGCAATACTACATAGTGGCAGTGATGCGCTAAAAAGTTCCATGAATTGTGTTTCTCTGCACAAAAAAATCACATCTGCCAGCAATGATGAAGTGATGAAAGGACAAGAACCCAATAACATGGGGCTCTTTTGGAGATGGTGGTGGCAATCCAGGGTGGATGAGGAAAATGGGAGAAAAATGAACGGACTTAGGGGAATAGGTTAAATTACTTTACAATCCGCAATGTTAAACAGCTCAACCAGTTTTAGAGACGATTACTACTGAACCATGCCACCAGCCGGGCAACGCCCTCGTCCGTCGAAACCGCCGGGCAATAACCTAGATCCCGCCGGGCCTTTTCAATGGAAAACCAATGGGATTTCGCCAGCTGCTCGGCGAGAAATCTCGTCATGGGCGGCTCCTCGCTTTTTCCCAGTAGAAAATATATCTTTTCACAGACAAATCCTGCGGCATAGGCCTGGTGGAAACCGACCTGCCTGCTCACTCTAGGGATTCCCAGCCGGGCAAAAAGGTCATTGATCCAGTGCCAGAGGTTGACCGGCTCACCCTGGGAGATAAAGTGGGCCTGGCCGGCAGCGCTTGCCGAATACTCAAGATTTTCAGCCGCCAGCAGATGGGCGCTAGCAACATTATCAATATAGGAGATGTCCACCAGATTTTCACCGGTGCCGACGATCTTAAGCTGCCTGCTGCGGCCTCGGGCAACAAGACGCGGGATGAGGTTGGTATCCCCCGGCCCCCATACCAGATGCGGCCGCAGGGCCGTGGTCAGCATCTGCCGGCAATTTGCCCCCAGAACCATTTTCTCCGCCAGCACCTTGGTTGCCGCGTAGTGGCAGAGGAACCTGTCGGCATAAGGAGCCCCTTCATCAACCCCGGCAAGATCCCCGCCGCGAAACACCACGCTGGGCGTGCTGGTGTAGACCAGTCTTGTGATGCCGTTAGTCCTGCAGGCAGCCAGAACATTTTCCGTGCCCTGCACATTGATGGAAAAATAATCCTGATAATCTCCCCAGATACCCGCCTTGGCCGCCACATGAAAAACCGTATCATGGTCCCTGAAAACGGACGAGAGAAAGCGCTGATCACGGATATCACCCCGGGCTACCGTTGCCCCCATCGCAACCACATCGGGATAATCATGGCGGCCGATGACCGTGGTGCTGATGCCGCGGGCAACGAGCTGCCGCACCACAGCCTTGCCGACAAAACCGCCGCCGCCGGTGACGATCACTTTCTTCATAAAACAGTCTCCCCTATCTTTTCCGCCGCCCACTCCGCCAGTTTTTCCCTGAAGATCTTGGCATTGTGCCGGATATCAACCGGAAATGACGGGTGGATGAGAAAGCGGCTGATACCGGCAGTCAAAGGGCATTGCCGGCCAAGTTCCGCCAGTTCGGCGAAAAACACCTGTTCATCGGCAATCCTTGCCCTGGGTTCGACAATCACCACCGGCAGTTGCCGGCCGGCCTCTCCGATGCCGACCAGGGCTGAGCGGAATACCTGGGGATGTTCGTTAAAAATCGCCTCACAGCAGACGGTATAGAGCGTCCCGCTTGCAGTCCGCACCCGGTGGGCTTTTCTGCCGCAGAACCACAGACGTCCCTTTTCATCGAGATATCCCATATCGCCCATGCGGTGCCAGAATGATTCGCCATCACTGATTTTGGCCAGGCTGTTTTCCAGGTCATTATGATCATAGGCCCTGGTGACCACATCCCCTTTGACGACGATTTCCCCGATTGCCCCAGGGGCAAGCAGCGAGATATCCCGCATATCTATCACCGGCCCTTCCACGGGTGCCATGATCTTTATCTCGATGCCGGGCAGAGGCCGGCCGACACAGGTGCCATTGCCCTTTCTTGTCAGCGGCCATGTTTCCGCAACAATTTCCGTGCCGCTTATCGAGACAATCGGCAGTGACTCGGTGGCCCCGTAAGGGGTGAAAACCTCGCCCCCGGGTGCCATGATTTTTTTAACCCGTTCGACAAGTTCGCCGGACACAGGCGCGCCGGCCATGAGAATTTTCTTCACCCCGAGGGTAATCTTGTTTTCAAGACAATAGCGGCTGACCACATTCCAGATGGCGGGCGAACCGAAAGAATAGGTGACATCATGATCTTGTATCGTTTGCACGAATTTCCGCGGATCAACCCGGGCCGGGCGGGACGGGTCCATGTCGGGGATAACGGCGCATGCGCCCAGGGCCGTTGAAAAAAGGGCAAAAAGGGGGAAGGCCGGCTGGTCAATATCATAGGAGGTGATGCGGTAATAGTTGCGGATATACCGGAGCTGGGCGGCGAAGATGCCATGGGTGTATTGCACCCCCTTTGGCGGGCCGGTGCTGCCAGTGGTGAAGATAATGGCTGCCAGCTCATCCCGGCCTGAGTCAACCATGTCATATGTTGTTCCGGCATGAGCGGCAAGGCGGGCCAGTGATCCGGCAAAGGGCCAGAACCCCGGACCGGCCAACAGGGAAATCCTGATGGTTGCAAAGGTCTTCCGAAAGATGGTCTTAAAAAGATGGGCCTTGCCGATGCCGACAAATACCGTGGGCCTGACCGATCCGATGCAGCGCAGCAGATTTCTGTAGCCCATGCCGGGATCAATCAATATCACCACCGCTCCCAGTTGAAAAAGGGCAAAGGTGAGACAGACAAATTCCATGGAGGGTTTGACCATGAGCATGACCCGATCGCCTTTTCTGACACCCCTGGCAGCGAGCACATTGGCAAAACGGGCGCTGTTTGCCTGCAGTTCGGCAAATGTCCAGCGCCGACATCCTTTGGCGCACGGCACGATCAGGCCGGTCCGTTCGGGAAATTTGGCAGCTACTTCAACCAGGGTCTGGGCAATATTGTATGACATGGGCAAAAACGGCAATGGCGATTGATAATTTATAACCAACTGTTCAGCCGGGCAGAAGCAGCCTCAGCCAAAAATTTTTCAACCAGCGGGCCGATCCGATCAAAGGCATCTTCGAGCACATAGTGACCGGCGTTGGCAAAGTAATGGCACTCAGCCTGGGGAAATCTCGCCCGCCACTGCTCATAGAAATAGTCATTAAAACAGAAATCCCTGCCGCCCCAGCAGATCAGCATCGGGGTATGGTTAAAAAGAGGCAGCCCTTGCTCAATTTCCGTCAACGTCCGCCAGGACGGATCATTGGCGGATAAAGGGATATCCTGGACAAAGCGCAGGGTGGCGATGCGGTTTTTCCAGGAATCATAGGGCAGCAGATAACCCCGGGCAATTTCGTCGGGCATCTTCTTCACCACCGCCATATGGACCGCCGCCCCGGCAAAGGCATTGAGCCCGCGAATCAGCAGGGTGCCCAGCAGGGGCGTTCTGCAGATCCTGATGCGCCACGGGATTTTGCTTGAACGAAAGGCGGCCGTATTGAAAATAACCAGGGAATTGATCTTCTCAGGATGCCGGACAGCATAGCCCATGCCGATGGCCCCACCCCAGTCATGCACCACAAGGGTAAGTTTTTTTACCCGCAGGGCTCCGAGGAGATCCTCGACATTGGCAATATGATTTGCCAAACAGTAGAAATAATCCTGGGGTTTGTCGGAAAGTCCGCAGCCGAGATGGTCCGGCACAATCACCCGGTATCCCTGTTTCAGGAGCCCGGCAAGATTGCGATAAAAAAACGACCAGGAAGGATTGCCGTGCAGCATGACCACCATCGGCCCCTCCCCGACATCAAGATAGGACATGGTATTGCCATCAGAAAGCCGGTGGGAGCAGGGGGAAAAGGGATAGCCAGGTACAATGGATTGCAACTCTGTCATGCTAACCAGAGGTATTTTCATCGGATGAACGGTTGCGGGAAGAAGACGGGAATGCATGCTCCTTGATCAGCTGCTGAAGATAGCCCAGATGTTCCTGCACCATGGCTTCCGTTTTTTTTCGTTCCTGTATTTCCTTTTCAAGTTGGGCATTCAGGGCAGTCAACTCCTCGGTCTGTCTCTGCAGATCGTCACGATGCTGCTTGAGATCAAGATGGGTCTTGATCCTGGACTTGACGATGGCCATATTGAAAGGTTTGCGAATATAATCCACTGCCCCGAGGGAAAGGCCCATGGCCTCATCTTCCTCATCAACAAGAGCGGTAATAAACATCACCGGAATTTCGCGGGTGGCTTCATTTTCCTTCAGTTTCCTGCACACCTGATAGCCATCCATTTTGGGCATCATGATATCAAGGAGAATAAGATCGGGCTGGGGATCTTCTGCGGCGAGTTGCAGGGCGTCAGGGCCGTTATCGGCGAAGATGACATCATACTCCAGGCGAAGCATCTCCACCAGGATTCTGATATTTGCCGGAACGTCATCAACAAATAAAAGCCTAAATCTCCTTCGCTGTGCCGACATGTTCTTTCTCCTTTACCGTACAAATCAGGTCATCGAACACCACTAGCCGCTCTCTTTACCACTCCACGCCAAGCATCAGACAATTGATGCCGCTGCCGATACCCAGCAGGGCCGCCTTTTGCCCGGGTTGCAGAACCTGCTGCTCCAGGGCAACAGCCATGGTCAATGGCGCGGAGACTGATCCCACATTACCCCAAAATGGCAAGGTTGCAAAATTTTTTTCCAAATCCAGCTGTAATGTATCAAACAGGAGCTGCGCATGGGCCCGGCCGACCTGATGGCAGAAGAAGTGATCGACAGCATCAGCAGTCCATGTCAACTCCGCCTGAAAATCGCCCCAGGTGAGAAAAGCGGTCTCAACCCCCCGTTTCATAAGCTCTTCCGAGTCCGTGGCCATCAGGATGCCCTCATTGCTGCTGTGGCCACCCTGGCAGAGATTGTTGTGACTGCTGTTGGCCCGGATCGCTCCGCCGCAGAGGTGATGCCCCGTATCATGCTCCTCCCTGTCGCCCAGCACCATGGCAACGGCGCCGGAACCAATGGTGAAGGAGGCGAAACTTGACTTCACCGATTTGCGGGTGACAGCCTGGTCGGTCAACAGATGCTGGATGGTCGTGTCAACGAGATTCTCGGCGGTTTCCCCGGCTACGACCATTCCTTTCTTCACCTGCCCCAGTTCGATCATATTGGCCAGCATGGTCATGCCGTTCAGAAAGCCGAGACAGGCGTTTGACAGATCAAAGACCTGACATCTTGCCGGCAGGCCCAGCTGATGGTGGACAAAGGAGGCCGTGGCCGGTTCAAGCATATCGCGAGAGACGGAGGTAAATATAAGGCAGCCGATGTCGCCTGGATCAACCCCTGCCAGGGCCAGGGCCTTGCGGCCGGCAATGGCCGCGCCGTCGCTCGGCCTGGTGCCGCTGTCCCAGAAGCGCCGCTGCCGTATGCCGCTCATCAGTTCCAGACGGCCCTCGGGCAGCTTTAACCGCTGATAAAGCGGGGCAAGACGCTTCTCAAGCGCCTCTGAAGTAATCACATGGGGAGGCGCCTCGTAGGCGGGCGGATAAAGGCAGACTCGGCGATAACGCATGGCGATCAACCAACGACCTTGGCGATTATATCCGCGTCAAAATAATTGATTCCCATCCCCGCATCAACCACCAGACACTGGGCCGTCATGCCTGAGGCGCGCTGCGACAGCAGAAAGACTGCGACATCTGCCGCCTCCCTGGTCTGCACGGCGGCTTTGCGCAGCGTTGCCGTCTCGGCGAAGAGATAACTGTCCACATAGCCGGGTATACCGGCTGAGGCAGAAGTCTTCAGCAGGCCCGGACAGACGGCGTTGAACCGCACCCGGGAAAAGGCGGAAAAACTTTTGGCCAGAAAAGCAAGGGACGATTCCAGGGCCGCCTTCACCGGCGCCATGTACCCGTAATTTTCCGCAGCCATCCTGGTTGTGGAGATCGAGATGGTGACAACCGAGGCGTCCCGGTCAAAATGTTCTTTGAAATGGTTGCAGAGTGCTATCAGGGAAAAACACGAAATATCAACGGACTGGAGAAAATCTTTCTTCAGCGTCTCATGGAAGGGCCGCAACCCTTCCGAGTAATTGGCATAGGCAATGGAATGAACAAGGCCTGCCAGTTTTTCCCCGCCCAGGTACGCTGCGATCTCATCCCGCACCCGGATGATGTTTTCCTCCTGTTCCACATCGCAGATAAATATCTTGGCTGCGGGAAACAGCTTTTCCGCGGCCTGGCGCCGCTCTTCGCTTCTGACAACATGGATGACCTCGGCGCCGTCCTCGACCAGCGCCGCGGCAATGGCGCAGGCCACCGACTTCCTGTTTGCCAGCCCGAAAACAACAAAAACCTTATCCTGTAAATTAAGAAAACTCATGATTCACGTTCCGGGTTGCATACCATTTCCACTTTTTATGGCCGCGGCACCTTGGCAAGTCAGTCATTCGGATTTGCCAACTCCTGGTCCTGGTTCATGAGGTTTTGACAAGGCACAGGCAAAATCAACTTTGACTGCCGTTTTGTCATGCACCAAAACCCTGCCCTGTAAAAACCAGGCAACGCCGATCTGCTCCTTCAACTTGACTTCAAGGGTGATGGTTTCACCAGGTTTGACCTCCCGCTTGAATTTGGCGCCGTTAATCCTGGTCAGCACAGGCACGCCCTGGCCCGACGATGGGTTTTCCCCGTTATCCTGTCTGAGCAGCTCAGCAATCAGCAGGGCGCCGGCCTGGAAAACAGCCTCACAAAGAATAACACCTGGCAGAATCGGGTAGTAGGGATAATGGCCCTGAAAAATATCCAGGTCAGCAGGAATTTTTTTTTCAGCGATCAGGGTGCCGCCGTCACAACTCACCACCTGATCCACCCAGAGGAAGGGAGGACGGTGGGGAATCCGTGCATATATGAAATCCTTAGAGTCCGCCATTGACATCAAGCACGGCGCCGTTGATATAAGACGCCTTTGGCCCCGCAAGAAAAAGAACCGCGTCAGCCACCTCATCCGGTGTGCCGAAACGGCGCATGGGCACCATGTTTTTGTATTCAGCAAGCTGTTCAGGGCTGAGATCATCGATAAGCTCGGTGGCGATAAAGCCCGGAGACACGCAATTTACCGTGATCTTTCTTTTGGCTGTTTCCTTGGAAAGCGATTTCATCATCCCTATCTGGCCGGCCTTGGAGGCGGCATAGTTGGCCTGCCCGGCAAAACCCATATGGGCCATGGGGGAAGTGATAAAAATAATACGCCCGTATTTCTGCTTCATCATCAGCTGGACCGCAAATTTCGCCATGATGTAGGAGCCGGTAAGATTGACATCAATGACCCGCCGCCAGTCATCCTCTTTCATCATGGCCAGTACGGAGTCGCGGCGGATCCCGGCATTATTGACCAGAATATCGATGGTGTCAAACTCCTGCTCGATGCGGCCATAAAGCTGTTCAACAGCCTGGTAGTCGCTCACATCACATTGATAGAGCTGCAGGAGACCGCCGTAGGCCATGCATTCCTGCCGAAAATTCTCAGCGGTTTTGGCATTGCCGCCATAAACCCCCACAACAGTTGCCCCTGCCTGCAGAAAGGCAAGGGAGATGGCCCGGCCCAAGCCGCGGGTCGCCCCGGTCACAATAACTTTCTGTCCCGTGAATTCAGCCATGATCAACTTCTCAAAAAGGCATCAGCATCATTTGCCACAATCACGCCATAATTGATGGCCCCCAACCAGCCGGACATGATAATCCCCACCGACCCCACATGAAAGAGGCCGGGAACAACCTTGAAAATCTTGCGGGAGATATGCAGCCCCGGGAATTTTGTCCCGAAGGAGGTTCCCTTGGTGTGCAGGGTATAACGGTTAAAGGTCCTGGGCGTGGCGGCTTCGAGCCAGTCGATCTTGCCGCGGATATCCGGGATGTAGCGCTCAAGATCATCAAGCGAACGCTCGATCATCTCCTGCTTGGCCGCCTTATATTCGGCATCGGCCAGATCCGCCCAGTCATCATAATTGCCGTTCATGGAGGCAACAACCGTATAGTCGGGATTTGCCGGACGGGTCCGGGGATAATAGATGGAAAAGGTCCTGCTCTTTGTTCTCATATCACGGAGCTCAAGGGAATCAAATTCCGGCGCCGTTGAGGTGAAGAGAAGATCTCCGACATCAGGGAAAGACTCGCCCGATTTAATGCCGATATAGACCTGACAGCTGGAATTATTGATCTTAACCTTGTCAAATTCTGCCAGAAAATCTTCGGGAAAGGCCTCGCGGCCAGCCAGACAGTCAACGGTGTTGGTAATACCGCTGTTGGAAATGACGCAGGGGGCGCTGATCACCCTGCCGTCCACCATAACACCTTTCACCCTGCCCTTTTCAATGACAATGCGCTCCACCTTTGACCGGGTGCAGATGGTAACCCCATTTGCCTCCAGCTCATCACGCATCATGCCTATCAGATGGTCCGTCCCGCCCTGAAATGTGAAAACACCTTTATCCATGAAATTGGAAAAGACGATGCCATAGGTGATGGCCGGATCATCGAGCGTTGAGCCGTTGGCGTAGCTAATCGGCTCCATGAGCAGCCGGTGCACATCGGTGCGGCCCGGAAAAAACTTCTCAAAAAGCTCCCTGGTGCTCATCTTCAGGTCATCATAGAAGTTCATTTTGCGCACCGTGGTGAAAAAATCGTCGATCACCGGGCCGGGAATACCGAATTTATTCCGCAGGATATCGGTAAAATCCTTCCGGTCAAAGGTCGTTGTCAAAGAGAACTGGGGATTATCAAAAACGATATGCTTGAGCTGGACGATGGAGTTTTTGATTGCCTCATTCCAGTATTTCCGGCATGTTTTTACCATGCCGTAGGGGAATCCATGGAGAGAGACATCAAAGATATGGTTTTTACGCTTAAACCAGGTGGCAAGCCCGCCAAGCCGGTGGTGATGCTCAAGCAGCAACACCTGATGCCCTGCCCGCGCCAGACGGTTGGAGACCGTCAGTCCGCCCAGACCTGAACCGACGACAATGACGTCGTAACTGTCTTTTGCCTTTTCGATTGACTGATAAACCATTTGCTATAGATGGGGTTGAGCCATTTGATAGTTGACCAAAAGCCGGGAGTTTGCCGCGCTTATCGAACCGATATCCGCAACAGGCCGTGTCCGTTCACCATATGCAATATCATGAAGTCACAGAAAGTTGCAACAGGCGAATGCTGCGGGACATCGAGACAAACAGCACAAGCAAAAAGGGATCAGCAGGCTGCACCCGGGAAATAAGGGGGGCCAAGCCACCTGACCCGGAGGTGGCAGGGACCTTCCCAAACCGCCAAATATCAATTGTCAGTTAAAATATGTTGATTGACTATGGTCACGCCACTGAGCATGGAACCGACAATGCCCAGAAAACCCTGATCCGTCCCGGCTATGAAAACATTGCGGCAGGGGGTTCTGCCGTCCTTTATTTTCACCGGACTGCCGTAGACGGCCCCGCGTGCTTTGGCCGTATACCTTTCAATGGTAACCGGCGTGAAACTGTCCTCATATACAATGTTTTGCTGATAATTCCCAATGATTTTAGCGGTAATATCCCTTGATTTAGCCCCCCACTCCAACTTCATTGCCGCATAGTCAAGGGAAGATGCCTTTTTCCACAGCTCATAATTTGCCGCATGGGTAATACGGATCTGAAAATAATCGGATGGCGGCATCCCGTGGAAATTTTCAGGAAAACATATCACGCCCCAGCTGGTATCAACCGGTATTGCCGGCTGACGGTATTGCAAATGATCAGCCAGGCAGTAAAAGATAATGGTATGGTCGCTTGCCACCTCTTTTTTTGCCTGCCGGGGCAGAATATAAATCGATTCGACAAAACTCATTCTGCCCGCATATTTCTCTTCCTGCCGGGGCAGGGAGAGCATGGCAAAGGTGCCGGGAACTCCGACGGTTGAAACAACGGCGTCGCAGGTGATGGTTTCCCCGCTGGCAAGTTTTACGTGGCTGGCCTGCTGATCGGTCATGGCAATTGATTCCACCTGAGTGTTATAGCGTATTGCTCCGCCATATGAGGTGAATTGATCAACCAGCAGGGCCAGGAAGTCTTTCATGGTGCCGTGCGGGCGGAAGAAACCCTCCTGATAAATGGAGCGAAACATGATGACGAACTGGGAAAAATCCATGTCGTGCTCCTCACTGTTGCCGTAAACCATGAGCGGCAGAAGGATCATGTCGGTCAACCGAGAATCATGCAGAAACCGGGCAAGCATCGCGCGGGTGGAAATCCATTTGTTCGGAGTAAAGGGGTCGTAACCGTTAACCGTGGCAAGCAGACTGTTGAAACCATCTATTTCCCTGGGAAACCGGGAGGCTATCTCCTCCTGCAGCAGGGAAAAATCATTGGAAAAACGGAGCGTGTCACCCCCGGGAAAATAGATCAGGGAAGAGTATTGCTCATGGGTGATGAAGTCATGACGGGAAAGTTTGAGCTGCCTGAAGAGACGATTTAACGGCGCACGTTTGTTCCCGGGGTCTGCAAAATTTGTCATGGCGTGCAGACCGGTTTCAAGCAGGAAGCCCTTGCGGAAATAATAGGAGTTCAAGCCGCCGGGAATGGCGTGCTTTTCAAGAATCAGAACTGAACCGCCGAAACGGGCGTAACGAATTCCGGCGGCTAAACCGGAGAGGCCGCCACCGATGATGATGAGAGAATAATCAGCCACCGGCTGTTTTACACGTCGTTAATTTCTGGCGGTCTGAAGAAGACCTCTTGACCGCCATCCAGCGCCAACCAAACAACTCATGACCAGACCTCGCGACCTTGGCAGCAGACTTTTACAAAGCCTTTAATTTGGGTTCCAGGTAATTGATGCAGCTGGTTAACGTGGCCAGTTCAGGATAATCCGCTTCAGGAATCTGGAGCTTGTACCGTTTCCGCAACTCCATAACAATATCGAGAAAATCCATGGAGTCCAGGTCTAGCTGATCGCGCAGAGGTTCATCCGGATTAAGGCCATCCATATCCGCATCTTCATCGATATCTGCGATTATTTCTAAAATGACGTCTTTTATTTCACCACGTGTCATGTTTACTCCATATTCACTAAATGGCATGCCGAGAGCAGCACCCATATCCTTTTGGTCAAATTTTCTCTTCCACAAATTTTCTGACAATCACGGCGGAATTAACTCCGACCATGCCGAATGAGTTATTCAAAATTGTGCTTATATTGTCAAGCTGTTTTGGCGAATGAGCGACGATATTAGGCAACGCGCAGTCCACATCGAGATTATCGAGATTAATCGTCGGATGAACAAGACCATCTGCGAAGGACGGCAGATTTCCGGCCAGCTCCAGAACACCGGCGGCGCCCATGGCATGACCTATCACGCTCTTTGTGTTGTTGATATAGGTTGAGTCGCTCGCGGCAAAAACCTCCCTTATTGCCCGGCACTCCTCCACATCACCCTGCCTGGTGCCGGTGGCATGGGTGTTAATGATATCAATATCCCCAGGGGCAAGCCCGGCCCGCTTCAAGGCAAGCAGCATGCATTCGGCCTGGCGCGGACCATAGGGAAGGACAAAATCACGGGCGTCGGAGTTCATGGCATAGCCGGCAATTTCACCATAGATCCTTGCGCCGCGGTCAAGGGCGCGGTCAAGCCGCTCCAGCACATAAACGCAGCCCCCTTCGGAAATGACAATACCGTTTCTATCGCGGTCAAATGGCCGTGAAGCCTTTCTGGCGTCCTCATGCTCGGCTAATGCCCCCTGGGCCTTAAAACTGGCAAAGATTCCGAACGAACCGGTGCATTCGGAAATACCGCCGCAGAGTGCCATATCCACTTCCCCGAGCCGGATCATCTGCGCTCCCTGAATGAGCGCGGCGTTGCCGGCCGCACAGGCCGCCCCCACCGAATAGTGGGGACCGGTGATGCCAAGGTTCATGGTAATTTCACCGGCCGGGTTATTTAAGACTGTGCGCGGATTATGATGGTGGGTCCAGTAAGCAACGTTATAATTAAACTTGCTGATATTATAGACTTCATTTTCCGTCTCAACGGTGCCATGTTCGGTTAGACCGATATAGACACCTGTGTTTTCTCTGTCATATTGGCTGAAATCAATGCCCGCATCGAGCAGGGCCTCATTGGCGCAATAGACCCCGATGCAGCCGGCCCGGGTTCCCCGCTTATTTTCCTTTTTTTTGCGGTACCTTGTCTCGTCAAATGAGCATATGCCGGCGTGCACCTTCCCCACATAGCGCAAATCAATGGTCTGTATCTCGCTGATGCCGGCCAACAGCTTTCGGCGGAAATCCGCAAGGCTGCTGGCATTCGGCGCAGCAAGGCCGACACCGGTAATGACAATTCGTTGTTTTTCTGAAAAGTTTTTCATATGAATGCAATTAATCTAAAAATAAGAACTTTTTAATATAGCTGATTTCTCAGACTGTGTCGACCAAGAAAATAAAGGAAAGCATAAATGACGGACAAACTTGACAAGGAAACAGCGGAACTGCTGCGAAAAAGGAAAAGTCGAAGTGAAATCCGGGAAATGTTCAGAAACGACAAAGAGCTGCTCGATGATCTTTTTTCACTCAATACCAAATCTCTGCTGCGGAACAAAAAAACAGGTTATCATAACCTGTTTTTTTGTCCTCTCCTGCCTGTCGCTGCTGGAGCAGGAAAAACATCATGAACAGGAAACTCTTTATCCCGGGCCGGAGATCGAACCTCCCGCTAATCTTTGCAGACAGATGTTTCGGGAAAAAAACCAGCTCTGGATTTAATGAATCTGCCCTCCGCCGACAACCCTGAGAGGAACCGGCTTGGCAGGACTTTTGAGCTTGTCGCTGACATGCAGCCCGTTGTATTCGGGAACGATTTCTCGGAGATGTTCGATAAGCACCGGCACGTCACGGCTGGTTGCCGCCTTCTGCAACTCGATAAGAACCGTGCCCAGCCAGTCCCAGTCATACTGGCGGGCGCGGGCCAGCTGTAACTTCGGATGTGTTGTCCCCCGCAGATCTTCACTTTCATGAAAAACCTCTTCAAAAAGTTTTTCCCCCGGACGTAATCCTATGTACTCAATTTTTATATCGCGGTGCGGCACCAGCCCCGATAAACGGATCATCTGTTCTGCAAGGTCCTTAATATAAATCGGTTCTCCCATTTCAAGAACGAAAATCTCCCCGCCTTTGCCCATTGAACCGGCCTGAAGAATAAGGCTCACCGCCTCTGGAATGGTCATGAAGTAACGTTTGATTTCACGATGGGTGACGGTAACGGGTCCGCCGTTTTTGATCTGTTTTTCAAACAGCGGCACCACCGATCCGGCTGAACCGAGCACATTGCCGAAACGGGTGGTGATAAATTTTGTCTGAGAGCGGAGATCGAGATTCTGGCAGTAAATCTCGGCAATGCGTTTGGTGGTACCCATGACATTGGCCGGATTAACCGCCTTGTCGGTTGATACCAGCACAAAACGGTCAACATGATAACGGTCGGCGGCATCCGCCACCACCTTGGTGCCAAAGACATTGTTCTGCACCCCTTCCGCCGGGTTCAACTCCAGCATGGGAACATGCTTATAAGCTGCGGCGTGAAACACCACATCAGGCAAGAACTTGCGGAAAACCCAATCAACTCTGTCATAGTTTTTCATGTCACCAAGCACATTGATGATTTTCAGATCAGGAAATGAAGTCCGCAGTTCATTATCAATGGCATAAAGATTAAACTCGCCGTGCTCAAAAATAACCAGCCGTGCGGGATTAAGGCCGGCAACCTGCCGGCAAAGCTCAGAACCGATGGAGCCGCCACCGCCGGTTACCAGAACCGTTTTATTTTTCAGATAGCCCGTAATTGCCTGCTGGTCCAACTCGACCGCATCCCGGCCAAGTAGATCTTCAATGGTCACCGGCCGCAGCTGTTCTGCTTCGACCTGATTGCCTGACAACTCGACAAGCGATGGCAGGGTTTTGCACTCCACGCCAACCTTGGCACACTCGGCCACAAGCCGCTTGACTGTTTCCTTTTTGGCGGAAGGAATGGCAAGCACAACCAGTTTCACCGCAAGAAGTGGGACTACTTCACTAATATTCTCAAAACCGCCATAGACTCTCACCCCATGAATCTCACGATTATGCTTTTTGGGATCATCATCTATCAAGGCTACAGGTTGATATTCCTGCTTCCGGATGAGATCGCGGAGCAATAATTCCCCTGACTGACCGGCCCCTACAACTAGAGTCCGTTTGCCCTCTTTTCTTTGCAGTTGCAAACGCTGGTCCTTAAACCAACGGTAAAACAAGCGCGGAGCGGCCAACCCAATAATCAGCAGTACTGGCGACAACAACAATACAGTGCGGGGAATGCCTTCAAGTCGGAAAAAAATAACACCGATCAAGGTAGTGACAAGGGCTCCCAGAAATACCGACTTAATTATCCTGATCAAATCCGGCATGGAAGCAAAACGCCAGATGCCCCTGTACAAACCGAAAACCCAGAAAAGAGTCGCATAGATAATGATGGAGAAGGCACAAAAACGCTTGAAACCAGCAAAATAGAGGGGAGGGATTTCCTGCAGATTAAAACGCAACCAATATGCAGTTAAAAGAACTACCGGAACCCATAGAAGGTCATGAATAAAAGCTGCCCAACGATTGAATAATATTCGACGCAAATATTTTTGTAACAAAAAAATATCCTCTTGTATTTATCTGATATCGCCTGCAATTTTCCGGGTCAGCTGAGTATCGGCCAGAGTTAACATGAAGCTGACTCTGTCAATCACCCCGCAAATAATCGCCTTACTGGAAAAACAATTCCCTGATGTCGACTATTTTAACCAAATACCAAGATCTTCTTGAATCAGATCTTCCAAAATCCTGATATCTAATTTATATTTTTCCAATAATTCAAAATAGAGGTTTTCTTCCAATTTTGGCAGGCGGTCATGTTTTCCAAATAAAGTCTGAATTTTTAATTTTTTGGATATATTTACTACCCAGTCAATATCATTATCTCTGAATTTCCTACCAATTTTCCTCGCCATTGCATAGAGTCCTGACAACCTTGGCTGATAGGATTTGTTTTCCCTGACAGAAAAATATCCTGCATCAAACCCTAAGTACTCAATATTAAGAAAGGACGCAATTTTTTTTAATGCAACTTCGGGTTGAGAAACCGCCTTTTCGAAAATAAGAAAATGAAATTTATTTTTCTGGAACAGTGCAAAATACCTCTTAATTTGAATTGAATAGAGTCCTCTTGCAAACACATCCGGTTCTTGAAGTATATATTCGCCAAATGATCTTTTTTCATTATTGTCTCGTATGGAAAGACAATACTGGGAAAATGCCCTTTTTACCGGATTCCTCAGGATTGCGATAAACTTACATCCGGGCAAATCATTAAATATTCGCCCGGGAACATTTTCATCGTAGAGATACATAGGTGTGATTTCTCCTGGTATCCGGTTTTCCCCCCTGACCTGTTCCGCAGGGAAAAAAGTCTCATACCAGGTTAAGCCCCTATCATAATATCTATCAAAGAAATGAACCTCCTTTCTTTGTTCAGGCAAAAAAATCTGAGGATGACTTCTCAAGATTTTATCCAGCCAAGTGGTGCCGGAACGCATTGCTCCAATTACAAGAAACTCGGGAAAGCTCAAAATTGCTCCTTTATCCTAATAATTTCAAGTCTTACTTAAGATACGGTATATTTTTTTTAAATTAAATCATTTTTTTTCTGATTAACACCGAACTGCAGCTAGTGTCGGGCAATAAATGGTAACGAAATGATAATACAATGATTTATTTTGCTACGCTTATACCCCCATGTTTTTTGAAGGAAGGCAATCAGAGGAACCAGCTGAAGATTAGAGGTAATCAGATTTTTTTGAACGCTATCTCTTTCTGAAGGCGAAGTCGATTCCCACCGACATTGTGATGCCCAGTAAACCTGGAACCGTTTTCTGCTTTCAAGCCAATCTCTGAAAGATCCACCCCCAGAAACTGGCCGATTTCTTCAAATTTTTTCCGTGGTTCAGCAAGCAGGTCCTCATAGGCCAGCCTATAGTAACTGCCTGACTTCAAAAGCATCTTTGTTCGCCATGCATAAGTATTTGCAATGATCCATCCCGGTACAGCCCTCAGAACCCGGATTATTTTATGCTTGTTATGTTTATTATGCCCCTCGGCTTCCCAGTTACTTTTTCTCATAACCGATCTGATGGTCTGCAGAAAAGACCTCTTCAGATGAATCACCTTTACATTAAGCCCTGCAACCCTTGAAAGGGCTATGGGTCTTTGCCGCGAGTCTCCAGCCGTCTTTGATGAATCGACAATGAACCGCGCCTTTTTATCGCAGCATGCAGCGTGGAATACTGTCCTGACAATCTGTGCATATTCGTCAAAATCAGTTTCATTCCAAGTATTTTTTACTCCTCGCAAAAAAAATTTCTGATCAATTTCCCGCATTTTTTTTGCACAGCTTTCAACAGAAAAGGTTAATTGCTTTTGAAGGCCTCCCCATATATCACAGTCACAATATTTCTTCCCGCATGTACAATTTCGTGCATCATTGAAATAATCATCCAGTAAATACGCAAGTTCTCCACCGCTAAAAATTTCAGGATGATCCCCCAGCATAATATCCAGGATAGTCGAGCCGCTTCTACCATATCCTGCAATATAAATTACCGTAGCAAATTGATTGTCATTTTTTTGACTTTTTTCTTTCAATTCTATTAACTTCAATGTCGTTAACTTAAAGGATTGGTTTGTAGTTTAAGCAATATTTTCGTTGTGATCTTTTATGGTTACGCTGGTATTTTCTTCCGGGCCTCACAGGCTCGGTCGCAGCGGCAAATGTTGTCAGTAAGTCGATTATTATTGTTTGCATGGCTTGTCCTGTTATTTGAAATAGCAGCACAATACTATCACTCATCGTTGAGAGCGCCTTGGTAAAATTGATTTTATAGCAGTGCTTTCTGTCCTCAGTTGTCTGCTCTACCCTTTCCTGAGCAGCAAAGGCCAGCATAGCAGTAATATTTTTCGAGAAAACACGAGCGTGAAAATCCTGGTAAACGGACAATGCGCTTTGGCCTGAAAAATTTTCCATCTCGATCCGGCATTTCATGACCTTGTAATCTTCTTCCACTGGCCAGCGGTCATGGTAGAGTTCGGCAAAAAGAGAATGAGGATATTTCTCCGTATCGGTCAGTGACGTTATGAGGGCCTCAGGTTCTCCGGAATCCAATTCAACCCGGATAAGGCGTAATTGCATCGGTGAAGTCCCCAACTGACGCTCCTGACAGGCCGCAATGGAGGTAGCAGGGGCCTTTATGCTAACGAGCTGTTCACGTTTGCCTGACTTTATGAATTTGCGGATGATCTTCCATTTCTTGGTGGAAATCCTGGCACAGAAATGAGCATGCCGGGAAACGATGAGCTTGAAGAGCCAGAAAGCAGGATACCCCCTATCCAATAAGGCAAGATCATGGCTCGATAGATGTTCAAAATGCCGGGCTGCCATTTCTCTTTCCCCCTTGCTCTTTGGGCCGATGATGGCATGGGAGGTAATCCGGTTTAAAGGATCAAACATCTGA
>JBFMAY010000005.1:0-113989 GCA_040755455.1 Thermodesulfobacteriota bacterium
CAAAACAAACTGGCGTCCTGATACATAGCTCATCCACCCGCAGGGCCAGTGCCTCAGGCATCTGACCGGCTGAGGTGTTTTGCCAAATCCCCGTTCCCCTCCTGTGGTGGACGGGGATTTTTTTATGTGGCAACTCAACTTTTTTCTGAATCATGGCTTCTGAATCCTCTGGGAGCAAGCTTGCAGTAGCTGAAAAATATTATCTGATTTCAATATGTTATCGCAACGAGGAAAGTTGACTTTCAAGGTAAGTATGGTGAAAATATAGCCCAGGGTTCAGCAGAGAATGTCTTGCTGCTCGCCTTGTCATATCCTAAAGGAAGTGCCGCCCAGGATGTCGCGATCGGCAACGGCAATGAGCAGGCAGAGTTGCTTATCTGCCTAAAAAGTAAAGTCCCTGGGAAGAGTTCTCGTTCTCCCCAGGGACTTTTTTGCGTGATACGCGATATAGTATCCCTGATTCAGGTTGTGGGCAAATCCAGCCCATGTCTGTTTTTTATTAATCCACCCACAGGGGATAGCCGTCCTCGTCACGGAGTGACACAACTACATCGCCAATGGTAATTTCCGTAGCAATGTTAACAAGCATGATTTCGTCATCAAATTCGAATTCAACCGTGAATCCTACAACTCTTATATAATCACCTTTTTTCGGCCGCTCAACGCCGATTGCTTCCCAGAAATATTGGGGTCCTACTCCGCTGATAAGAATATCCTCGTCCACGTTGTCCGCATCAAGAAGAAGACCCTCACCTTTCACGCATCCCACTACCGTACCGCTGTAATCAAAGGGAGTGCCGCTGAAAATGTCGTGGATCGGACCTGAACCGTCCTCTGCACCATTTGCCGCCCAGCCTATTCCTGCCCCAAAAACTGTTAAAGCAAGCAGCAAAACGAGACGTGTCACCATATTTTTCATAATCTTCCACCTCATGTTATTTCAACTCGTTAATTACCAATGGCCTCTGTGCTATGAAATGGAACAAAGATAGTCCCGACATCAAACGGTTATGTGCTTGGCTATAAAAATCTGGTCACAATATTTTCTCCATCACCTCCTCTGTTAATTTTTTTTCAAGGATGTCAGGTGTTATCGTTATTCTCCGTCATTTTGCCAGTAAAGTAACTCATGCCGCACCTTGTGCTGACTGCAATTCGCAATGGGAATTTGGCGGCAGGCCATAATCTTTTTGACGGTTAAATGAACTAAAAGGTTGCATTGAAAGATAAACTTGAAGCGAAGGCGGAAAAAGTAGGGCCTCGGCTTGATAAAACATTGCCGGCGTTATAGAGTAGGCGCCTGTACTTACAAAAAATGATTTTGCCGATGGCCGTCTTGTTGGTAAGCAATCTGCAGATACCTGAGGACCGTTGATGACTATGCTGGAATTGACTGAGAGATTTAAGCCGCTGCCCAGGAGCAGAGAGGGATTCTGTTTCGGTTGCGGGTCGGACAATAAGGCAGGACTCGGCATGCAGTTTTTTTCCGACGGCGATTCCGTGGTTTCCCGGGTGGCGGTGCCGGATCATCTCTGCGGCTGGGGAAGGGTGGTGCACGGCGGCATCATCTCCACCATGCTGGATGAGGTCATGGGCTGGACCGCCATTTATCTGCTCAAGCGTCTGGTGCTGACCAAATCCCTGCAGGTGCAGTTCGCCAAGCCGCTTTTTGCCGGGCAGATGCTCTGGCTGGCTGGCCGGGTCGAGGAAAAAACCAGTGAGCGCGAGGCGTTGTTGACTGCCGAGCTGTTTAATCCCGCAGGCGAGCGCTGCGCCGTATCCCAAGGAGTTTTCGCGCTCTTTACCGGTGACGTGGCCAAAAAACTTGGTTTCCTTGACCCGGTCCTGGTGGATGAGATTACCGCAAAATTTCTGGTGTAAAGATGGATGGACAGACAAAACGCTTTAAGCTGGTCCTGGAGTTTGACGGCAGACGCTACAGCGGCTGGCAGAAACAGGATGATGCCAGGACCATCCAGGGCAGCCTGCTTGCGGTCGCGGCCGAGCTGTACGGCAGTCAGGTGGATGTGCAGGGCAACGGTCGCACCGACGGCGGGGTGCATGCCCTGCAGTTCGTCGCCCATCTGGAGGCGGCAACCGATGACGCCCCCCTGGAAGTGGCCCGGCGCATGAACGCCCTGCTGCCGCAGGACATCAACATCCTCAAGCTGCACAAGGCCGGTCCCCGCTTCCATGCCCGCCACAACTGCCTCGGCCGCAGTTATCTCTACCAGCTCGCCAAACGCCGCACCGCCTTCTGCAAAGGCTATGTCTGGCAGCAGGATGAACCGCTCAAGGTCAGTGACATGCGGCAGGCCGCCGGGCTGCTCGTTGGCATGCACGACTTCACCTCGTTTACCGACCGGCAGGTGATCAAGAAAAAATCGCCGCAGGTCCTGATCAACAAGGCCCAGGTTGGCGAAACCGACGAGCTGGTGCTTCTCCGTTTCGTTGGTTCCCATTTCCTGTGGAAGATGGTGCGCCGCATCGTCGGCGTGCTGGCGGCAATCGGCCGGGGGCAGCTTTCTCCTGCCGACCTGCAGCGTTTTCTGCAGGAGCCGGTCAACCTCAGCCGCTTCACTGCCCCGGCCCAGGGGCTTTTCTTTGAACGGGCCTTCTACAACCAGGAGGAGCTGGACAGCTTCCTCGCCACCGACGAAATACGCCCCTGTTTCTTCTGATTATTGCTGCGTGTCAGCCTGACCGCGGTCTTTGGCGTGGTCCCGGGCCACCAGCATGTAGATCGACGGCACGATGAACAGGGTGAAAATGGTGCCCACCGTGATGCCGCCGACCAGCACCAGACCGATGGAGTTTCGGGCCGCGGCGCCGGCGCCGGTCACCAGGGTCAGCGGGAAATGGCCGGCCGCCGTGGCCGCGCTGGTCATGAGGATCGGCCGCAGCCGGGTCATGGAGGCCTCCCTGACCGCATCCAGCTTGGAGTGGCCCTGCAGCTGCAGTTTGTTGGCGAACTCGACGATGAGGATGCCGTTTTTGGAAACCAGGCCGACCAGGGTGACCAGACCGACCTGGGAGTAGATGTTCATGGTGGTGGTCCAGCCGTGGGTCCAGAAAGGCGCGTTGGGGTCCGGCATCTTGAGGAAGGTGAAGATAAGCGCCCCGAAAATGCCCAGCGGCACGGAACCGGCCAGGATGACGAACGGGTCGCGGAAGCTGTTGAACTGGGCGGCCAGCACCAGGAAGATGAGCACCACGGCCAACGCGAAGGCCGGGAGGAATTTGTTGCCCTCGGTGCGCAGCTGCCGGGATTCGCCGGTGTAGTCGATCACATAACCTTGGGGCAGGATTTTGGCCGCTTCATCCTCAAGGAATTGCAGCGCTTCGCCAAGGGGGCGGATCGACACGCCGCTGATTTTCACGGCATTGAGCTGCTGGAAGCGGTTGAGGGAACGCGGCACAGTGGAATTGTCAATGGTGGCAATGGTGCTGAGCGGCACCAGCTGGCCGGCCGGTCCGGTGATATAAATGTCCTTGAGCTGGTCCGGGTTGAGCCGGTCCACCCGCTGGATCTGCGGAATGACCTTGTAGCTGCGGCCGGCGATGTCGAAGCGGTTGACGAAGTTGCCGCCGATCATGGCCCCGATGTCGGCCCCCACCTGTTCCAGGTTGAGCCCGAGGTCAGCCACCTTGTCGCGGTTGATGACAAATTCCGACTGGGGCTGGTCGATTTTTACATCGATGATGGGCGGAAAGGCAAAAAGCCCGCTCTGCATCGCCTTCTGCTGCAACTGTTGGGCAAGCTGCAGAATCTCTTCTGTCTCGGCTGTGGAGGCCAGGATGAACTCCACCGGGAACTGGCCGCCGCCGGGCAGGGAAGGTGGGAGAACCGGGAACATCTGGATGCCGGATATGCCATGCAGTTTCTGCTGCACCTCGGGCATGATCTGGAAGATGGTGCGTTCTCGCTGGTCCCATGGCTTGGTGACCATGCCGCCGAAACCGGAACTGGGCTGGGTGATCTGGAAGGTGAAATCCGTCTCCGGTATGCTGAGAAACATCGTGTTGGCCGCCGCCGCATAGCGGCTGGTCTGATCCAGGGTGGAGTTGGCCGCCGCATCGATAATGCCGAAAATAACTCCCTGGTCCTCGTTGGGGGCAAGTTCAACCGGCGACATCCTGAACATGGGGATGGTCAGCATACTGAGCACGAGCCACACCAGGTAAACGGCCGGCCGGGCGTGCAGGGTGGCGTCAAGCCAGCGGCCGTAAACGTTGCGCAGCCGTTTGAAGTCGCGGGTGATTTTGCCTGCCAGGCCATGCTCCTCCAGACCCGGTTTCAAGAGTTTGGCGGTCATCATGGGTGACAGGGTGAGGGCGACCACCCCGGAGATGGTGACGGCGCCTGCCAGGGTGAAGGCGAATTCGCGGAACAGAGAGCCGGTGAGCCCTCCCTGCAGGCCGATGGGGGCATAGACAGCGGCCAGGGTGATGGTCATGGCAATGATAGGGCCGATCAGCTCGCGGGCGCCGACCAAGGCCGCGTCGAGAGGGGATTTGCCCTCGCCGAGATGCCGCTCCACGTTTTCCACCACCACGATGGCGTCATCCACCACGAGACCGACGGACAGCACGATGGCCAGCAGGGTGAGCAGATTGATGGTGAAGCCGAACACCTGCATGAGGAACACCCCGCCGATGAGCGACAGCGGGATGGCGATCACCGGAATGAATACCGAGCGAAAAGAGCCGAGGAAGAGGAAGATGATGACCACGACGATCATCAGGGTGTCGGCCAGGGTTTTGATAACCTCGTGGATGGCGTTGTTGATGTAGTCGGTGGCGTCATAGGCGATGCGCGCCTGCATGCCGGAGGGCAGATCCTGCTGCACCCCGTCCATGGCGGTCCGCACCCTTTTGACCACATCAAGGGAGTTGGCGTTGGGCAGGGGCCAGATGCCCATGAACACCGCGGTCTGGCCTGAGAAGCGGACCTCGGTGTCATAATCCTCCGCGCCCAGCACCACCTCGCCGATATCCGCCAGCCGGATCAGCGCGCCGTTCTCCTCGCGGATGACCAGATTTTTGAATTCCGCGACCGAGCGCAGATCGGTGTTGGCGGTGAGGTTTACCTGGATCAGTGACCCCTTGGTCTGGCCGAGGGCGGAGAGGTAGTTGTTGGCGGCCAGGGCTTGGCGGACCTGGGCCGGGCTGATATTATAGGCGGCCATGCGGTCAGGTTTCAGCCAGATGCGCATGGCAAAAGTGCGGGCGCCCAGGATATCGGCACGCTGCACGCCTTCCACCGCCGTCAGGCGGGGCTGCACCACGCGGACCAGGTAGTCGGTGATTTCGTTCTGCTTGAGAACCGTGGAGGTGAAGCTGAGGTAGACGGAGGCAAACTGGCTGTCGGCGGACTCGATGTTGATGACCGGCACTTCGGCCTCCGGCGGCAGGTCGCGGCGGACCTGATCGACTTTGGAGCCGACTTCGGCCAGGGCTTTGGTGGCATCGTAGTTCAGTTTCAGGCGTACGTTGATGGTGGAGACGCCCTGGGCGCTCTGGCTCTCGATGTAATCAATGCCGTCGGCGGCGGCAATGGCCCGCTCCAGCGGGGTGGTGATGAAGCCGCGCACCAGCTCGGCGCTGGCCCCGACATAAACGGTGGTCACGGTGATCGCGGAGTTTTCGCTGACCGGGAACTGGCGGACGTTGAGTGAGCGGATCGCCTGCAGACCGGCAATGGTGATCACAAGGCTGATCACCAGAGCGAGAACGGGACGGCGGATAAAAAGGTCAGTAAAGTGCATGGCGCGGCGTGTTGGCAGAGGTTGGCGGAGAAATCACCTGTCCTGGCTGAGAGGCCGGGGGATCAATTGTCTTGCGGTTTTGGCGCGAGATTGAACTCGGGGGCCAGTTCGTTGTTGACCACTGCGGTCTGGCCGTTGCGCAGCTTGAAAACCCCGGTGCTGACGATTGTCTCCCCTTGCCCCAGGCCCGATACCACGGCGACGAAATCACCGCGTTTTTCCCCGAGCTTGACAAATTGCTGGCTCAGCACGGTTTCCTGCTGCCCCGTTTGTTCGTTTTTGGTCTGCCTGAGCACAAAAACCGAATCGCTGTAAGGCGCATAGAGCACGGCGGTGGCCGGGATGACGATGACCTGTTGCCGCTCCGGCAGCACCACCTCCACGTTGACGAAGAGTCCGGGACGCAGCAGTTCCTGTTCATTGGCCACCGTGGCCTGGATACGGATGTTGCGGGTGGCGCTGTCCACTTCAGGATTGATGGTCGTTATCTCCCCGGCCAGACTCTGGCCAGGCAGGGCGTCTGTTTTGATCCGTATGCTGAGCCCTTTGTGAATCAGGCCGAGATGCTGCTGGGGCAGCAGGAAATCGACAAAAATCGGATCCAGATTCTGCAGCGAGACAATGGGCTCATCCTCCTTGAGGATCTGCCCCAGATTGATCAGGCGGATGCCCAGCCGCCCGGCAAAGGGGGCGCGGATATTTTTTTTGCTGATGGTCGCCCGGATGCTGTCCACCTGGGCCATGGCCTGTTTGTACTCCGCCTCGGCGGTATCATAGAGGGACTGGGCGATGTTCTGCTGGGCAAGAAGTCCGGTGTAGCGATCCAGATTGAGTTTGGCCAGGGCCGCGGCAGTTTCGGCCGATCGGAGCTGGGCCTCCTCGGATGTGGTGTCCTGGCGGACCAGCAGGTCGCCGGCCTGCACCTTGCTGCCGGGGGTAAAGGCGATATGGGTGACCTTGCCGGATACCTCCGCCGACACGGTCACGCCCTGCACCGCGGTCAGCGAGCCGATGGCGGTCAGGGCGGCGTCCCAGGACGCTGGCTGCGCCGTGGCGGTGGTGACGATCTCCGGCGGCAGGGTAAACTTGCTATTCTGGTCGATCATGCGGCGGATCTGCAGGAATTTGATGCCGCCGAGGATGCCGGCCAGAACAAGCAGGGCAATAACAGCAAGAAAGATACGTTTTATCATGGCATAATGGTAGGTGATGCGCAGCTTTGGTGTCGCGAAGATTTTTTTTGTTAGGGATAAATGTTACGAAATACCATATATGAGACAGCCAGGGAAGTCAATGGATCGATGTGGTAGCTTGAGCAGAAAACCGGTATTGTTGAATATATTGGACGTTTTCGGGGTGACCTGCTTTTTTTTAAAAAAGTGGCTGGCGCTTTATGCCAGCCACTTTTCATGAGTCAATTGCAGAGTTGTCTTTGCCGCGGGTTAACGGGACATCAAAGTTTTCTTGCGACAATGATGTTGATCGCCATCTCCTGGGCGGCCAGTATGGAGGCCTGTACCGTGGCCACATTGGCGCTTTGCACCTCCTGGGTTACCAGTATCTGCTCCGCCTCCATGCCGATGTTGTCGGCCATGGCCAGTATCTGATCCCCCATTTCCAGGATGCGGTTGGCCATGACGCCGATATCGGCGGACATCTGCAGCATGCTTTTCAGCGAATCGGCGAGGGTGGTGGCAGAGGTAATGGCCTTCAGGCCGTTAATGGCGATGACATAGCCGTCCACCGCGGTGGACAGCGCGGTGAGCATGATGGACATGTTGGCCAGGCTGGTCAGCGACGTCTGGTTGATGTACATGGTGCTGGTCGTTGTCTGCTCCATCACCGGGGCCAGGGTGGTAGTTACCTCGTTTAAGAAATTGTGCACATCGGTGGCCACGGTTTTCAGCTGCTTTGCCATGGTCCACGGATTAAGCAGCACCGCAGCCATACGCGCGGCCAGCAGTTGGCCGTCAATCACCAGTTTGTCGAAACTGAGATCACTGGTGCTGGTTTCCACCACGGAAACAAGGGTGAGCATGTTGGTCTGGGTCTGCAGAATGGACTGCTGGGTGAGCAGGACATTCTGGTTCTGAATCTCCTGGGTGGCGAGGATGCGGTCCGCCATGAGGCCGATGTTGTCGGCCATGACGAGGATCTTGTCTGCCATCTCCCCGATGCGGTCAGCCATGGTGCCTATGTCATCTGACAGCTGCAGCATGGCGGTGATGCCGTCCTTGATGGTTATGGCCTGGGATACCTGAGACAGGGCCTGCAGATCGACTGACAGGCGCAATCCCTCATCGGCAAGGCTCAGACCCACGGTGAAGAGTTCATCCAGGGCACTCAGGCTGTCGGCATCAATCTGCAAGGGGGCGGCAAGGCTTGCATCAACCAGGGCGATGCTGTTGACCAGATCCCGGGCCGCCTGGTTGGCCTGGACCAGCGGTCCGCAGACCGTGTCGGCGTCCAGGCTGATCACGGCGAGCTGGCTGTCCAGATCCCGGGCCTGGATGACCAGATTCTGCAGATCGTCAGCCAGGGCTGCCTGCGCTGTTCTCGGCTGCAGGCTGAGGAGCACGAGGGTGACAAGGGCGGTAAGAAGTCCGTTGCGGATAAGTGCGTTCATGGTTGTTGCTCCCGTTGTCTAAGCTTATTACAGACCGAAGTTATTGATCACGGTGATGGTGACGTTCTGGGCCGTGAGCAGGGAACTTTCAGTCAATTCGATGTTCGTCTGCTGCAGCTGCTGGGTCTCGACGATTCTATCGGACATGAGGCCGATATTATCCGCCATGACGATGATCTTATCGGTCATTTCCATGATCCGGTTGGACATCTGGCCGATATCGGCGATGAGGCGCAGCATGCTGGCCGAGGCATCGGCCAGGATCGGTGTCTGGGTCAGAAAAGCGATCTGGTTTATGGTCACTGCATAGGTTTCCAGAGCAGCGGCCAAGGTGCGGTGAATTGTGGAAAGATCGCCCAGCATGGTAAGGGTGTCGCCATTGATAACATGGCTGGCTGACTGGCTTTCCCTGCTCATCCAGGTGTACAGATCGACCGTGCCGGTGAGCAGTGCTGTTGTCAGCGTTTCGATCCGGCTTAACTCTGCAGCCATGTGATCACTGGTGAGTGACACCATGCCCATTTCGTCGGCAAGATTAGTGGCATCGGTCACAACCATGCCGAGGGTCAGATTGTAGGCGATGGAAGAGAGACTGTCGCTCAGCACCACCATGTTCAGCTGGGTGGTGAGAATGGACGCCTGGGTGAGTGCCACATTGGCATTCTGGAGCTGCTGGGTGAGCAGAATACGGTTGGCCATGGCTCCGATGTTGTCCGCCATGGCCAGGATACGGTCCGCCATCTCGAGAATACGGTTGGCCATGGTGCCGATGTCGTCAGCGAGGCGGAGCATGGCGCTCAGGGCGGACCGGTATTCAAAAAGTTCGGCCGCGCTCTCAATGCTGCGCAGCTCCCAGGACAGTCGGACCGCTTCGGCTGACATATTTTGGGTAAGGTTGGAAAGGTCATCCAGTGAAGTCAGATCGTCTGCCGTGAGGGTGAGCGGGGCGGCAAGCTGGCTGTAAACCATCTCTATGCCTGCCAGATAATCTTCGATGGAGGTGTTCAGGGTGCCAAGTTTCGTGCAGGTGTTGCCATCGCCCACTGTTATGGTTGACAGTTCGGTGTTCAATGCTGTTCCCTGGGCAAGCAGGCTCTGGAGATCACTGGTCAGCGATGCCCGGGCCGGCAGCGCGGAAAACGTGATGGCTGCGGCAAGGATAAGGGCTGCCAGAATTTTTATTCTCATATTTTTCTCCTCGGGAATTGTGGTGTTTATGTTTAATTATTTAATTAAATACCAATATAATGACAATAGTAACGATTTGCAAATATTTTTTTAAAATTTGATACGTAATTAAGGAGCCGTTACGAAATAATTTGTACAATTCTGCCCGGTTCTTTATGGCTCCTTCTGCCGTTTTGGTTATCAGCATGACCATGTTATTTTTTTACAATGGCTAGTTGTAGCCGGAGCAGGGGCCGCATGAAGCAGAGAAAAGGTGTAGCGGTTCGATGAAGGGAATTGGGTGCCTGTTTGACGAAAAGGCGTTATAAAGGCAGTGATGAAATTTTTCCGCAAGCAGAAGAAACTGGAAGGGCGGCAGGCTGACTGAGACCAAGATGACCAAAAGACGACATAATATGCTGGAGCTGCTGGCTCCGGCCGGCAGTATCGAGGCCTTTTTCGCCGCCATGGATCATGGCGCGGATGCGGTTTATTGCGGGCTCAAGGAATTTTCCGCCCGGGTCAAGGCCAAGAATTTTACCGTGCCGGAGGTGGAAAGGCTCACCATTTATGCCCATCAGCAGCACAAGCGGCTGTACGTCACCTTGAACACCCTGCTGAAGGAGGTGGAGCTACCCCGCCTGGTTGACATCCTGGCGCAGCTTGCCGCCATCGGCGTGGACGGCGTCATCATCCAGGATCTCGGGGTGTGGCGGCTTGCCCGCACATACTTTCCCCAGCTGCCCCTGCATGCCTCCACCCAGATGACGGTGCATAATGCGGCCGGCGTCATCCAGCTTGAGAAAATGGGTTTTGTCCGGGCGGTGCTGGCCAGGGAGCTTTCCCTGGAGGAGATAGCTGACATCCGCCGGCAGACGACCATCGAGCTTGAGCACTTTGTCCATGGCGCGCTGTGCTTTTCCATCTCCGGACAGTGTTTCTTTTCCTCAACCCTTGCCGGTATGAGCGGCAACCGCGGCCGCTGCGCCCAGCCCTGCCGCCGCCGCTACCATAACAGACAGCAGCCCGGCTACTTTTTTTCCACCAGCGACCTGGGCGCCATTGAACTGCTGCCCGAGCTCATCAGGGCCGGGGTCATGAGTTTCAAGATTGAAGGCAGGATGAAGAGTGCCGAGTATGTGGCGCGGGTGGTGACAGCCTACCGGCTGGTGCTCGATGTCCCGGAGCGGGAGCGGAAAACGGCTTTGCGGGAGGCGGCCGAGCAGTTGGAGCAGTCCTTCGGCCGGCAGTCAACCAAGGGCTTTCTCACCGGCTTTGTGCCGGCAGGTCTCGCCGTTTCCTCCCGCCAGGGTACCCTTGGCCGCCATTTGGGCGATATCGTTTCCCTGCGTGACGGGCTGATCGGCTTGCCCGTTAATGACCGGCTGCATGTGGGGGACCGTCTGCGCATCCAACCTGGTAATGACCAGGCTGGCACGGGCTTCACCGTGCGGGAAATGCTGGTTGACCACAAAAAGGTCAAAAAGGTTGAGGCCGGTGATTTCGTGCGGGTGAAAAATTTCGCCAAGGGTGTTCTGCATGTCGGAGATGCTGTTTTCAAGGTGGGCGGGAAACCGGTCTTTACCATGAGCAGCGAGGCCTGTCTGAAGAGACTGGCGGAAATCCCGGCCGCCCCCGCCAGTCAGCCCCCGGCCGGCAGGGAAGTTGCCGAGCAGGCCCTGGCCGCGCTGCTGCCTAGGCAAAAATCTATGACAGATGCGCAATCGCAGGAACTGACAGTCGTGGTTCGCGGGTTTGAGGATATCCAGCTGCTGGATCATCCCCAGGTGGGCAGGCTGCAGTTGCCGCTTTCGCCCAAAAACCTGGCTGATGCCAAAAAAAATGAGAGAAAACTTGCGGGACGCCAAGAGGATCTCATCTGGGAGGTGCCGGTCATGCTCTTCGGGGCGGAGTGGCACGAGTACCGGCGGGCGGTGCAGCTGCTGGCCGGCCAGGGATTCACCACCTTCCGCCTGAACAATCTCGGCCACCTGCCGCTGTTTGCCGGCTTGCCGGCGATCCAGCTGTTGGGGGGCTTCAGATGTTATGCCATGAACAGTCAGGCTGCCCTGGCCTGGCAGGAACTCGGCCTGGCCGGACTTACCGTGAATATGGAGGATGACCGCCGGAATTTACAGGAGTTATCCAGCCGCACCCTGTCCCTGCCACTGGCAATAACCGTTTACGCGCCTCAACCCGTTCTTCTGTCCCGCATCCCGGTCAGGGGGGTGCGACACGGATCGGTGCTGCGCTCGGACCGGGATGAGGGTTATCGCATCCTGCACCACAACGGTCTGACCGAGGTGGTAGGGGAATATGACTTTTCTCTTACCGGCCGTCTGCATGAACTGCATGCCATGGGCTGCGGTCAGATGATTGCCGATCTCAGCCATTGCGGAGCCTCTTCGGCAAAAGGTCAGGAAGTGCTGGCGGCAATTGCCGCGGACCGGCAGTTGCCCGGCACCTCCTTCCTCAACTATGAGCGGGGACTGGCATGAATGAACGTTCTACAATCCTGCCTCGGCCAGCTCGTTCAATAGTTTTTTCTGCTCCCTGTTCACCTTTTTGGGAATCTCGACAGTGATTTTCACAAGGATATCACCATGCGGGCCATGGGGGCCAGCCGGCAGTCCATGGCCTTTCAGTCGCAGTTTGGACTGGGGCTGGATGCCGGCCGGCACTTTTACCTTGAACTGTTTGCCGTTTAAAGTGGGAACGTCAATTTCCGTACCCAGGACAGCGGAGCTGAAGGGGATCGCTTTTTCGATCACCAGGTTGCAGCCCTCCCGGGCAAAAACCGGATGCGGTTCGACCTTGATGTACAGATAGAGGTCGCCGGGCTGGCCGCCCATGGGGGAAGGAGAGCCTTTCCCCCCTACCCGCAGTTTTTTGCCGTTTTCAATGCCGGCGGGAATTTTGACCGTCACCTTTTCTCCGCCCCGGCCAAGCGAGATGGTTTTATCCGCACCGCTCAGCACTTCGTCAAGGGTTATTGACATCTCAAGGGAGAGATCCTGTCCCTTGACCGGTTGTTGAGGGCGAAAACCGTGGCCGCCGGCCTGGCCGCCCTGGGAAAAAATATCGTCAAAGGGACCCCTGCCGCCGGTGGAGAAGGTGCGAAAACCACCGGGGCTGAATCCTCCGCCCATGCCGCCGAAGTTGATGCCGAATTCCCTGAGGATGGAGCCGATATCGGAGTTGCGGAAGATATCTTCCTGGGAATAGCGCTGCTGGAAGCCGGTTGAGCCGAAGGTGTCGTACTGTTTGCGCTTTTCCGCATCAGACAGCACGGCATAGGCCTCGTTGGCCTCCTTGAATTTTTCTTCCGACTCCTTGTTGCCCTGGTTGCGGTCAGGATGGTATTTCAGGGCCAGTTTGCGGTAAGCCTTTTTGATTTCCTCTGTGGAGGCGTTTTTTGTCACGCCCAGAATTTTATAATAGTCCAGATTTTTCATGTATCAGTTGTTTCACCGAGTAGGATTGGCTAAAAATCACCACTGTCGAGATTGTGTAGAGTAAGTTAATAATTTTCGCGCTGAAGTCAAGTTTCGGAATGTATACCCGTAATTTGCTTTTTATTCCTAAAAAAATGATTGTCAATCTGGGCTCCGGAAAAGTTATCAACGAAGATGGGTATCCGCGCGTACATGAGAATCGCTGGTCAGAAGGGAATTTGCCGCCTCTGTCAGGAGATTGCCGGGTGCCGGTCTTCGGGGTTTATTCGACTACCGGAAGCACGATGGTAAATGTCGTCCCCTGGCCTGGTTGGCTTGCAACATCTATTTGCCCATTGTGTTTCCTCACTATATCGTAGGCAATGCTTAAGCCAAGCCCGGTTCCTTTCCCTGCCTCCTTGGTGGTGAAGAAGGGTTCAAAAATCCTGCCGATTATCTCCTGGGGGATGCCGCTGCCGGTATCCGAAATGGCGACAACAATGGTGTTGTCATGGCAACGTGTTGTAATCGTGATTTCCCCCTGGTTCTTGATGGCATGCGCGGCATTTACCAGAAGATTCATAAAGACCTGGCTCAGCTGTCCTGCATTGCACAGTGTCAAGGGTAGATCCCCATAATCCTTTATCACCCTCGCCTTGTATTTAAGTTCGTTCCATATCACGGACAGGGTGTTTTCAATGGCGGCGTTTATGTCTTCATGTTTATATTCCGCTTCATCAATGCGGGAAAAATTCTTCAGGTTATGGACGATTTTTTTCACCCGCTTGCCTCCCTCGATGGATTCATCGATCAGATGGCAGATATCATTAATGATATAATCGACTTTCTTCGCCTTTCGCTGCTCGGCAACTGTCTTGAGAATAGCTTCCGCACTCTCTCCCGCAGGCTGTGATATCTTTTCAAGGGCTTCGGACAGAACCCGGATATATCCGGTGAGATTCTCCGAATATTTCCTGAGAGAAGCGAGGTTGCTGAGCATGAAGGCGGTGGGGTTGTTTATCTCATGGGCGACCCCTGCGGCAAGTTGACCGATGGACGCCAATTTCTCGGACTGGAGCAGTTGCACATGCATCTGCTTGAGTTCATTGAAGGCGGCATTCAGCTTTTCCTCGGCGATTTTCCGGTCAGTGATGTTACGGATATATTCGACAATGCCGCTTATTTCTTTTGTGGTTTCATCGATGATGGGGAAGCTGAAAACCTCACACCAACTGATTGCGTTTTCTCCGGTTCCAGTGAAGGGGATAACGGCGAAAGCGGGTTTGCGTGTTACCAGGGTTTCCTGCACGGGACAGTTCGCGCACGGTTGGTTTTGCAACTGATAAACCTCATGGCACTTGCTGCCGACCAGCTGCAAAGCATGGGCATGCCATTTCTCAATGGTTTCATTCACCCGGACAATGCGCAAGTCGCGGTCAAGGACGGTGATACCATCCTGGATCGCGGCAAAAATGCTGGAGAGGAAATGTTCCCCTTGCCGTGAAGCTTCTTCCGCCTTTTTACGTTCGCGGATTTCAACATTGAGATTTGCGTTAAGAGCCTTCAACTTTGCATTGGCATCCTCCAGTTTTCTTGCTCCGTCCAAGAAGGATTGTTCAGACACCTCCAGAAGCTCGTTGAGCGCATGAATTTGGGCAGTGAGCTTGCTGATCTGGCTTTCAGGCGAGCTTGCAGTTTCCTTTTCCTTCAACGACATGCTAGTTTCCCCCGGTGTCATGATCGAAGACCGTCTCTATGAATGGTAATATCGCCACCTTGACGTTCAGGGCCATTGGCGCAAAGAGATTTGCGGTTTCCGGGGCAATGGGGGTCCTTGAGAAAATAATTACAACGAAGACATTACCTGATGGCAGAACGCCGCCGAAGCCAATTACCGATCTTACTCCATAGGGTTTCACGAATTCTTCCTGGGCCGGGATGTAAGGACATCCCAGGGCATCGGGAATATGAAAAACACTGAAGGTCTTTTGCGACAAGTCCATTATGATTTCAGGGTCAGGGCTGATGACGCTATTGATCTCCAGGCCCATTTGTTTGATGATATTCCGCATCATTGGTATTTTTTCCACCACGCTGATGCTGGGCAAAGGAATCGCCTGGTGTCCTGTCGAAGTTCTCCTCGAATCCCATTCCGGGTTAACCCCACAGGTTGCGAGAAGAGTAAAGCACTTGAAGTCACGGGCGTAGTCGGCCTTGTCCAGTAGTTTCTGGGCAAACGCCTTAAGGTTATCATCAAGGGCCGTATAATCATGGGTCTTGAATAAGCGGACCAATACGCATGACCTGGAGTTGCTATGTTTTTCGATAAAATTATCATAGAGAAAGTGAACGATCTCATTCGCCGCTTCTTCCATGGAAAGGGCATTTGATCCCAATGAACGTACATCACGGCCACATCTTACCGCATCGGCTGTGGTGAAGTTTAAGAAATCATACATTTTTTTTCTCCCAAGGGAATAAAGGGCCGGATCCAGAATATCTATGAGGGTTGAGAGTGCCACCACAGGTAAATGTGTATGCAGCAAGTCGTCTTTTCTGTTCGTGGTCAGTTGTTTAATTATGCGTTTTTCCGTCCTCCTTGTCCAGCAACAATTGGTTATGAGCAGTGGCAGCTATTTTTGAAAATCAACGATCGCCCTGTAACAGGCCTTTGTGAGGGTTTCGTCATGGCCATTACCTTATCCGGGCAACAAACTCTGGACGCAGGACATTTAGTTTACTATGATTAATAATAATCTCTGCTCTTGGCCCTGCATGAGCAGTTGCGTTTCCTCCAGGTTCTGCTATTTAGCGAGAGCTCCCTTATGCGCCTACCCTATAACCGCTTTGCGGAATATCTCAAAATTGTCGCGCCGGCTGTTATGGCGGTTATCTTATTTGTGGTGGTTGTCTTCGGGATTTTTTTGCCGACTTACCGGGCAAGCCTGATAAACGGCAAAAAGGAAATGATCAGGGAACTGACCCTGACGGTCTGGAATATCCTGGCCGGGCTGGAACGGAAAGAACGGGACGGAGTGATGACCAGTGAGCAGGCCAGGCTTGCGGCAATTGAGCAGATACGGGGCATACGGTACGGTGACGGGAACAAGGATTATTTCTGGATTAATGACATGCGGCCTTATATGATCATGCACCCCTATCGCCCGGACCTTGAGGGCCGGGATATCTCCGATTTCAGCGATCCCCGGGGCGTCCATCTCTTTATGGACTTCGTCGAAACGGTCAGGAACAGCAATGAGGGTTATGTCTCATATATGTGGCAATGGAAGGACAATCCCGACAATATCGTGCCGAAGCTGTCTTTTGTCAAAGGTTTTGCGCCATGGGGCTGGGTGATAGGCACCGGCATCTATCTTGAGGATGTACGCCAGGAAATCTCACTGCTGACTCGGCGGCTGATCCTTATTTCGCTGGCGATTCTCGCCATGGTCTCGCTCATGTCAGCCCTGTCTGTTTTTCAGACACTTAAGGCAGCCGGATTACGCAAAAAGGCGGAGCAGGAACTGCTGGATTATCAAAATCAGCTGGAGGATTTGATCGACGAACGCACCAAGGATCTGCAACAGGCAAACAATAAACTTTCTGAGGAAATTGCTGAACGTGAAAAAGGGGAAAAAGTCATCCGGCAGCAGCGGGATATGTTAAGGACGGTGGTGGAATCCCTTCCCTACCCGTTTTATGTCGTCGACACCGCTGATCACAGAATTATCCTGGCCAATTCCGCCACCGCAAGAAACGGAGGGTCTCAGGATGCCGCGTGCTACGCCGTCTTGCATGGTCATGCCAAACCTTGCTCTGAAAGCCGGGATTTCTGCCCCATGGATACCGTCATACGCACCAGAAAGCCGATGATCAAGGAGCATGTCCAGGTTGACGGCGAAGGGAACAAGACCTATGTGGAGGTCCATGCCTACCCGATCCTGAATAAGGAATGGGAGGTAGCGAGTATGATTGAATACATGATCGATATCACCGAGCGGAAGCTGGCCGAAGAGGAAAAGGAGCGCCTCATTGCCAAGCTGCAAGCGGCTCTGGAGGACATTAAAACGTTGCGCGGCATTGTCCCCATCTGCGCCTATTGTAAAAAAATACGTGATGACAGCGGCTACTGGAACCAGTTGGAACAATATATCTCCGAGCATTCCACTGCCGAGTTCAGCCACGCCATCTGTCCGAAGTGCATGGCTGAGCGCTACCCCGGCGCTGACGACGATGAGCCACCAGCGTAGCCCCCTTCCCGCAGCTGCTGAATCCGGGCGAGTTTTAAGCCCGGCAAGAGGAAATGAGACGGGTTACGTTCCGCTTTTGACTGCCAGGAAGGCTGACAGCACTTCAGGATCGAAATGGATCGCCCGCTGGTTTTCCATATACGACAAGGCCTCTTCCGCGGACCATTTCTTTTTGTAGGGCCTTTCGCTGGTCAGGGAATCAAACACATCCGCCACTGCCACTATGCGGGCCGGCAGGGGGATTTCTTCCCCCTGCAAGCGGTCGGGATAACCGCTGCCGTCCCATTTCTCATGATGACTACGGGCTATCAGCCGGGCGGTCTGGTAGAAAGGCTTGTGTCCCAGGATTTTTTCACCTGCCGCGGTATGGCCCTGCATGATTTTCCATTCCTCAGCCGTGAGCGGGCCGTTCTTTTTTAAGATGCTGTCAGGTATCTGAATTTTGCCAATGTCATGGATCACGCTGAAAAAGGAGATCTGTTCCGCTACTTTTTCCGTTAGGCCGAGAGAAAAACAGATTTTCCTGGTCAGTTCCCTGATCCGGTAGATATGCTCCCCGGTGACGTCGTCCTTGGCCTCCGCCGCCAGGGCCAGCATTTCGATTCCTTCGTTGACCGCCTCTTCAAGCTGGATGGTGCGCTGCTGTACGAGGATCTCCAGGTTCTCGTTGATGAACCTGAGCTGCTTATTCTGACTGTTGGTGAGCAGCAGCAGCCTCTTGTTTTCCCGGATGAGATTGGCATAATCAAAGGCCTTGCCCATGGTTGCCTGGAGATTTTCAGCAGTCCATGGTTTGGTCAGATAGCCGAAAATATGCGAACGGTTTATTGCCGCTATGGCGCTTTCATGGCTGCCGTAACCGGTCAACAGGATGCGCACCGTATCCCCTGAAATTTTTTCGACAGCTTCGAGAAAGGCTATGCCGTCCATCCCTGGCATCTGCATGTCGGATACCGCAACGCCGATATCATGTTTTTTTATTATTTCCAGCCCTTCCGCCGCCGATAACGCGGTAAAAAGGCTGTAGCCCGAGGGGCTCAGTTCTCTGCACAGGCTTTTCAGGACATTGGGTTCATCATCCACCAGCAGTAACGATTTGTTGTTCATGGTTTTTTTCCTTTTTCAGGCGGGATGCAGGAAGAAGGATCCGCCGGACATTGCCGGGCTCGGAGCAAACCGTCTGAAATCCGGCGGCCTTGCGCCTTCATCTACCCGAACAGGCCGTTACCATTGCCGGCGATTTTCGCCTCAACATCGTGCTGTATCGGAATGCTTATTGTAAAGGTTGAACCCTTCCCCACCTCGCTTTCCACCGATATTTTCCCGCCGTGTCTGGCCACGATCTCACTGACGATGCTCAGACCCAGTCCTGTGCCCACCCCTTCCGCCTTGGTGGTAAAGAAAGGGGCGAAGATTTTTTCCCGGTTTGCCGGGGAAATACCGCAACCCGTATCACTGATCGAGATAAAAATGAGGTCATTATCCGTAAATGTCCTGATGCGTATCATCCCCTGGTTTTCAATGGCGTGGGCGGCATTGACCAGGAGATTCATGAAGACCTGGGCGAGTTGATTAGGATAGCACCGGATGGCGGGGATGTCGCCGTAATCCTTTTCCACCGTGGCCTTGTATTTCAGTTCATTCCAGGCAACAGTGAGGGCGTTTTCCAGGCAGTCGTTGATATTGGCATGGCAGGAGATATTTTGGTCCTTGCGGGAAAAGGTCTTCAATCCTTCAACGATTTTTTTAATCCGTCCGACCCCCTCAAGGCATTCGGCAAGAATGTCCCTGCTGTCTTCCACGAGAAAATCAATCCTGCAATCCTTCCGGGCCTTGGCCAGTTCAGCCGATTTTTCAGCCGGCAGGGCGGAACCGTATTCGTTCAGCAACCGGATGAATTCGGCGATGCGTCCCATATACTTGGTCAGAGTTCCCAGGTTGCTGCCGATATAGCCGGTGGGGTTGTTTATTTCATGGGCCACCCCGGCGGCCAGGTGGCCGATGGTGGCGAGCTTTTCCTGGTGCCGCAGCTGTTCCTGGGAGGCCTTGAGATCCCTGCATGCCTGCTCGAGCTGCATGGTGCGGTCCTTGACCTGCTGTTCCAGATTGTCGCGGTATTCCCGGTTTTTCCTTTCCAGCTCCCGCAGGCGCAGGGCGTGCGCCACATAGATGAGAAGCTCGTTTTTTTCAAACGGCTTGATCAGGTAACCGCAGGCGCCGAGTTCAAGGGCGTTTGTGGCGATCCTGGGATCGTCCTCTCCCGTCACCATGATCACTTCCGGGGGAGATTCTCTGTTGCGCAGTTCCCGCAGCACCGCGATACCCGACATGCCGGGCATGGCAATGTCCAGCAGCACGAGCGGGAAAAAGTTTCCGGCCAAAAGGTCAAGGGCCTCCCTGCCGCTGGCAGCGCATGTAGTCGGATATCCGGCGCCTGAGAGATAGCGGGTGAATATTGCTCTTGTCATGGGGTCGTCATCCACCACCAGCACGGCTGTCTTGTCTTCCATCTGCTGTCCTCTCCGCGGGCGGAAATCATTTTGTAAAGTCATGTAGATGTTATGGCCAATATCTTATCACAATATTTTATGTTGTGAAGGAGGATTTGAGCTGTTTCCGGGTGACATTAATATTTTGATACGTCTATAATCGGATATGACCATATCTTCGTTGTTGCACATTATCTTTGTTGCCGTGGGCGCGGTCTTTGTCGCTGCCTCGATCTATCTGAATTTCAGGAAAAACAAGGATGTTCCCCGGGACCTTGCCGGCAGATGGCATCTCATGACCTGCCTGATGGTTTTCTGTCTGGCCGGCTATATCGGCTTTCTCTACCTGCAGATATCCCATCATCTTTTCTCCCTGGAACTGCTGACCAGCGTTATTTTTCTGGGCGGCGCCTTTTTTGTATTCCAGGTCATCGGCTTATCCATCGAAACCATCCGGCGGATCAATGACGCCAATGAGGTTCTTGAAGAACGGGTCAGGCAGCGGACCCGGGATCTGGCCGCAACCAATGAGAAACTCGAGAATGAATTGGAGGAAAGAAACAAGTTTGAGGCACAAATCAAGGCCTCCCATGCCGAACTTGCGCAGATCTTCAATGCCGCCTCCGCCGGCATGCGGGTCATTGACCACGGCTTTACCGTTATCCGGGCCAACAGCAATTTTTTGAAAATGGTCGGCCTCGGCATGGAAGAGGTTATCGGTAAAAAGTGTTTTGATATTTTCGGCGGATCGAAATGCCATACCCCCGATTGTCCGCTTGCCTTGATCAGCAGCGGCGCGCAAGCAGTCGAATATGAGGTTGATAAAACCCTTGCCGGTCATGAGCATATTATCTGCACCCTGACGGCGGCTCCCTTTTATGGCCCTGACGGCCAGTTGGTCGGCATTGTCGAGGACTTCAAGGATATTACCCTCCGGAAAAAGGCGGAGAAAGAATTCATGGACGCCTATGCCGAGGCGCAGCATCTGTCTCTGGCGCTGCAGGAGAAGAACCGGGAACTGGAGGAAGGCAACTGGCATCTTGCCGAGGCCCATGCCCAGCTGAAGGCCGCCCAGTCGCAAATGCTGCAGCGGGAGAAAATGGCCTCCGTGGGTCAGCTTGCCGCGGGCGTCGCCCATGAGATCAACAACCCGGTCGGTTTTGTTACCAGCAATCTTTCCACCCTGGCGAAATATATCGACCGGCTGACGGAGTTCATCGACCTGCAGGACAAGGCCGTGGCGGGTGATGGGCAGGGGCAATTGCGGGAAGCAAGGAGAACGCTCAAGATAGATTACATTGCCGGAGATGCCAAGGACCTGATCAGGGAATCACTGGACGGCATGGACAGGGTGAGCTCCATTGTCCGGGGGCTGAAAAGTTTTTCCCGGGTTGATGAAGCGCGGAGGCAGGCGGCGGACATCAATGAGTGCCTGGACGCCACGCTGAATATCGTCTGGAATGAATTGAAATACAAGGCAACCGTCACGAAAGACTACGGCGATATTCCGCGCACCGTCTGCAATCCCCAGCAGCTGAACCAGGTATTCATGAATTTTCTGGTCAACGCCGCCCAGGCCATTGCAAAACAGGGCGAGATACGCATCAGATCGAGATGTGAAAATGACTGGATTCACGTCTCCATTAGCGACACCGGCTGCGGCATTGCCCCGGAGCACCTCTCCCGGATATTTGAGCCTTTTTTTACCACCAAGGAGGTCGGCAAGGGCACGGGCCTCGGGCTGAGCATCTCCTATGATATCATCAAAAAGCATGGGGGGGACATCGCCGTGGAGAGTGAACCCGGCTGCGGCACCACCTTTATTGTAAAAATTCCTGTTGTTGCCCAGGGATGAGACGTTTTTCAGGCCCGGACGATTTTGCCGTCATGCAGTTTAAAAAGGGAAGGCCCCATATCCGCGGACAGGAGGAGTTTCTGCGCGCCGATGTGAATCTCGCTTCCCAGGAAGATCTCCTGCGTCACCTCAATGCGGGCATTGTTTAAGGTAAGATCAATGCGGCTGCGCATCTGGCCGATTGCCTCGGCGAGAGTTTTTCGGTGTTTGATCAGTTTGTGCAGATTGGTCAGCAGCAGGACAACATTTTCCCTGCCCGCCGCGGGGATGCGGGCAAGAGCGGCCTTTATCTGCACGGGATCGAATGAATCAAAGGGCAGGCTTCGGGATATTTTGGTGATGTTCCGGGTGCAGGCTGAGAGCTCTTCTTCCAGTTTTTTTAACCCGGCCGCTATCTCCGGGTCAGTGCGCAGTGCGACAACTGTTCCCGGATTGCCGGGGTTGCCGATGGTGCCTAATCTGATACCTTTTGCCGAACAGATGACGCCGCCTACCGCTCTGCCGCTTTTGGGGCCCTGCTCCCTGAGGACAACGATAGTGCCGCCGGCGATCAGCATGCAGTTGAAGAGATAGCTGCCGATGGTCACATCGCCCTTGACGATCACCTCCGCGTCCTGGATATAGCTTGCGCGGAGATTGCCGCGGCTGACGACCTTGCTGTCCTCGCCGATGATCCCCTTGTCCACCGTCACGTTGCCGTTGGCAATGACGGTCGCCCCGTTCTCGACGGCGCCCATGATGGCAATGTCGCCATCGGATCTGACGGTGAAGCCGGAGATGACCGACCCTTTAATCAGCAGATCGGTCTTTACGTTGATATTGCCCGTATGGTAGTCGACATCGCCGGCGATTTCGAATATGTCCCGGACGGAAATGGTGTTTTGGGTGAATCTGACATTGCCGTTTTTTTCAGCAAAATAGCGGATGACGTTCTCTTGCTGCTCAACCCTGACTCCCTCGCCGATGGTGATTTTTTTGTCAACCCCGGGGGTGGCCTTGATGGTCTTGCCGAGGAGGGTGCATCCGTCAATGCCTTTTGTCGCCAGGCTCTTTTCGGCAATGAGCGTGCCTTCCGCGATACTGACCACGGCGTTTCGCTCCCGCAGATCCAGGGAGCCGTTACTGCGCAGGGTTCCCGCTTTCTTTTCCGCATCCAGGGAAAGGGAAAAGGCCGCATGGCGCCCATGCCGGGGCTGCAGGGTTTCCGCCAGTTTGACGGTGCGGGGCAGGGTGAGGCCCGCAGCCATCTGCGCCACCATATGGTCAATGGCGGCATTGTCGATACATTTTTCATGGACCCCCGCCCGCAGCAGCATCTCTCTGACCTCGGACGTGGTGGGATACCTGCGGGGAGCAAGCTGGGGAAGAAAGATATAATAGGCGGCCGTCCGGTCGGCTGTCAGCCACACCGGGGGGAGAACGGACAGGGTGTTTTGCTCAACGAGGAGGTAGCCATAGGCCGTTGCCTCGTAGCCCCCGGCTTTTTCGTTAAACCTTACATGGTCACCGGCCTCGGGCACGGGCGCGGTAATACATTCGATTTCATGGCCGAGAACGTCCCGGCCGGGTTGCGCATGGACGTTCTCCACCAGTTCTAGGAATAGTTCCCCGGCATTCACCGCCTTGACCGTGAGCGCGTGGGAATGAACCGAGAGCAGGTCTGGCGCGGAAAAGAGATCCCGCAGGCCGGCGCAGTCGAGCCCCTCCGCCGCCTGGTCCACCGTATTTCCTGCGGCCGGGTTATCTTTTAAAAAGGGAAATCTAACCCTGCGTCTAATGCCCGGCGGAGTTCCGCGGGCGATGAAAAATTCCCCCGTCCTTTCCGGCGACCGGGAAGTCTCCTCCACCTTTTGCAGCGCACCGGGGCTGATGCCGTGCATGACGCCGGCTTGTGCCAGGGCAAGCTTGATTCTGTCGGCCGATATCGGTTCTCCGCCCGTGAGCACGATGGTAACGGACATATGGTCAGGGGCCAGGAGCAGCTCCTTGCCCTGCCACGCCTTTATCGTCTGCAGGGAGTCATCAAGGGTGGCCTTGAGATTCTGCCGGTCCTGGGCGGAGGGCGGCGTTTTTTGCTCTTCCTCCGGTTTCCCGTCAAGGTCAAGAGCCTGCAGAAAGGCGTCTTCCAGGGATTCGAAGGATTTCTTCTTGGCGGGACTCACGCTGGGCTCCGGTAAACAGGGTCGGCGGATATTTTCAGCCGTCTTGTGTCCTTAAATGGCCGCCAGAACATCATCAAGCGACGCCTCGATATCATCAAAGTTTTCCTGAAACCTGCAGTCATGAATGCCGATGGCAGCCTGACTGGCAAAGCTGACCAGGGTCCTGAGTTTATTTTCGTGGAAAGGCGTCTCACCATTCTTTTTTGCCACCAGGGCTCCGAATTTTTTGCCGCCTTTACGGACCGGCACGGCGACATAGCTGTATTGCCCGATCAGGGTGGCCGGATTTCCCGGCGCATCCATGGTCATGGCCAGTTGCACCGCCTCGGCAAGCGCCTGCTGGTTGTCCGAGTCCAGCCGTTCGTCAAAATTGATGGCCGCCGCGGGCAGGGGCTCCGGCCGGTCATCGTCGGTCTTCAGAAAGAAGGCGCAGCCCGCAACGGCGGTGACGTCATGGACCACGGCGAGTATGGTCTGCAGCAGGTCGCTTAGGGGATGAACCTCCATCAGATACTGCTGGATCCGGTCCCTGCCCTCCAGTTCCCGGATAATCTGCCGCAAGGCCCTGGTCCTTTCCGCCACTTTCTGTTCAAGGGAGGCATTGAGCTCAACCAGGGCGAGATTGTTTTTTTCCAGCTCCGAGGTCAATCTTCTGTTCTGATGAATCAGTTCAGACAGCAGAACCGCGTCCTTGACGGCAAGCTTGAGTTCCTCGTCGTTCCATGGTTTCAGGATATAGCGGTATATCCCGCCCTGGTTGATGGACTCCATGGCGGCGTTGATATCGGCATAACCGGTGAGCACCATGCGGATGCTGTCCGGCAGAATTTTTCTGGCCCTGGCCAGAAATTCGGCGCCGCCCATGCCGGGCATGCGCTGATCGGAGATGATGACGGTCGGTTTTTCTCCGGCATTCAGCAGATCAAGGGCTTCCTGGCCGCCCCCGGCGGTGAGGACATGGTAATTATCATCCAGGAAGATCCGGCGCAAGGCCTTTAAAATGCTTTTTTCATCATCGACAAAGAGTATGGTGTGAATAGTGCTTTCGTTCATGGTGTGACTCCGGTAGCAGCCAATATGTTGTTGCTTCTTGCGGTTTATTTAAGGGCAGTCAGACCGGGACCAGAAAGAGAATGATGCCCTGCTGGGAATCCGAGTCATTCATTGCAACGCCATTGACCAGGTACGTCCGGTGATTGATCTCCGGGTGGATGGACATGATTTCATCGCCGGCAATGGACCTGACGAATGAACAGATGCCGTCCGGCAGGGCCTTGTCCATCGGCAGGCCGGTCAGCGAAGCCCCTTTTGCCGCAAAAATCCGGTCAGACATCCTGTTGCTCTGCACGATGAGGCCGTCCGGGTCAATGCCCAGCACGGCGGCAGGCAGGCAGTGCAGCACATTCTGGGAGAACTGCAGCACCTTGTTCTGGAACAGGATGTCGTTTGTCCGTTCCCTGACTATCTCCTCCAGACTCTGGTTGATTATGCCGAGTTCTTCGTTTTTCTGGCGCAGTTCGTCCGCCAGCCTTTCGTTTTGCCGGTTGAGGAAATAGACTTCCAGCGCCTTGGCGATGGTCACCTTTAATTCATTGTCGTCCCACGGTTTGGCGATGAATTTGTAGATTTGGCCCTCATTGATGGCGGCAACGATGGTGGCCGTATCCGCATAGCCGGAGAGAACGATGCGGATCGTTTTCGGCCATTTTTCGCAGACCCTTTTGAGAAAGTCCACCCCGTCCATGGACGGCATTCGGTAGTCGGAGAGGATCAGCTGCACGGGATATTCCTTTTCCAAAACCGCCAGACCATCCTCCCCTGATGGGGCGGTGATGATCTCATAGTCCTCGTCAATAAAAAGCCTTCTGAGGGCGCGGAGGACATTGGGTTCGTCGTCCACGCAGAGGATTTTGACATGCTCAGACATCGTCCTCGCCCTCCATGTCCCATGCCTCAAGCAGCAGGGCGTAACTGCTTCTTATTGCGTCGGCGAGGGTATTGATCTGGCTGCGTTTGATGTTGAGTGACTGCCAGACGATCTTGGGAATTTCCTCCCTGGTCGGGTTGGTGCTCATGCCCAGATGGAGCGCCTTCGCCATCTGGTTGCCGAGAAAAAGGGCGCGGATGAGGTCTTTGAGCTGGGGATCGATCTTTGCCGTCTTTAACTGCGGTTCATGGTGGTACTTCACCGCCTGGATAATATTGTCCGGGAACTTCCAGCTGTCGAGCAATTGGGAACCCAAGCGCTGATGGTTGCACCCCATCACTTCCATTTCCGCGTCGCCCTCGGGTATATGACGGTCCCGGATGAGAAGGAGGGTCTTTTCGTAATCGGCAGGCAGGGCATTGATGAAGACAATCTTGCCGATATCGTGCAGGATGCCGAATAAAAAGGCCTCTTCGCCAAGCTTTTTGTACAGGTTCTCGGTGATGATTTTCGCGGCCACGGCGCAGCCGAGACTGTGCAGCCAGAGCCCTTTGACATCAATGGGTGAGCCGGGACGCTCTTTGAAGAGGGCATAGATCGATACGCTGAGCGCCAGATTCTTGACCGTGTTGAAACCGAGAATCATCACCGCCTTGTTAAGGGTGGTCACCTGTTTCTGCAGCCCGTAGAAGGCTGAATTGGCAAGCCGTAAAATCTTTGCCGCCAGGGCGGTGTCTTCGGCGATGATCTCGCCGAGCAGCTGGGCGTTCAGCGCCTCGTTCCGCATTTCCATATTGATTCTGCTGGCAACGGCCGGCAGGGTGGGTAGATCACCCATCTGGCTGATTAAATTCTGCATAGTGATGATGCCTTTACCTGAAACTCAACTTGCTGATTTGCGGTGTGCTCCAGGAGACAGGAGACTGAATAACTGATTATGGATCTTTGTCTTTTATTCCTTCTCCTGACTTCTGGCTCCTGGTATTCTCTTACGCTGTTTCCTCGGCAACCGGCAGCGTCACGGTAAAAGTCGTGCCACTGCCGACCTCGCTTTCCACGGTGATGGTGCCGTTGTGTTTTTTTATGATGTCGTATGCGATGCTCATGCCCAGGCCTGTTCCCTTGCCCACTTCCTTGGTGGTGAAAAACGGATCAAAAATCCTGGAAAGGTTCTGTTGGGCAATACCGCATCCCGTATCGGCGATCGAGATCAGAACGCTGTCTTTTTCCCGCCAGGTCCTGATGCTTATGCTGCCCTTTGTCTCCATGGCCTGGGCCGCATTGACCAGGATATTCATGAAAACCTGGTTCAGCTGCTGGGCGGAACCCTGGACCCGCGGCAGGTCACCGTACTCCCTGTTGATCTCCGCCTTGTACTTCAGCTCATTGCGGATGATGTTCAGGGTGGTTTCAAGGCAGTCGTTGATGCTGGTCAGGCCTGTCGCATTGTCGTCCACCCTGGAAAAATTTTTCAGATTCTGGACAATTACCCTGACTCTTTCCGCGCCGTCACGTGATTCCGCGATCAGGGCGGGAATATCTTTGATGAGGTAATCAATTTTCAGATTTTTACGCTGGTCCCGCAGTTCGGCCATGGCCTTTTCATTCTGCAAACCGGTAATAAACGTATCCTGCAACGCCATGAACCGGGTCAATTTTTCCAGATAATTGTCGAGAGTGGAGAGGTTGCTGGAGATAAAGCCCATGGGATTGTTTATTTCATGGGCGACACCCGCGGCGAGCTGACCGATGGAGGCCATTTTTTCCTGCTGGACGATCTGGGTCTGGGTCTGTTTCAGTTCATTGTATGCCTGCGCGAGCTGCCGGTTGGTTTTTTCCAGCAGGAGTCTTTCTTCCTGCAGAGAGATTTCCAGTTCCTTTTTCCTGGTGATGTCCCGTGATACATGGATGACCTCTATCACCTTGCCGGCTGTGTCCATGATGGGTGAGACGGTTATTTCCATGTAGGATTTCTTTCCCCGGCAGTCGTAATGGACATGCGCGGCAGAGGCATGGCTGCCGGTGGCAAGGGTCTCCCGGATGGGGCATGAGTGCTCGGGGGCGGTGCAGGGAGCGGCCAGATGATGGGTCACGGCATAACAGGGGCTGCCGATCACCTCATGCTCGGTCAGACCCGTTTCCCGGACAAACACCTTGTTAGCGCTGACAATGGAGAAATCCCTGATGTTGATAATGGCGATGGACTCATTGATGCCATCGAGGATGATCCTGGGCAGTTCGTTGAGGTGCCGGATCTCCTCCTGCAGCCGTTTTTTTTCCAGCAATGCCTCGATTCTGGGGAGAACGATCTCCATACTGAGAGGTTTCTGAAAATAGCCTTCCGCGCCCTGATGCAGGGCATCGATAACCGTGTCCGTCGATGTGTCGCCGGTGATAATGATGCAGAGCAGCCGGGGATGATTTTTTTTTAGATCTCTGATCAGTTCGGTGCCCCAGGTGTCAGGCAGCATCATGTCGACCAACGCCATATCCGGCTGGTTGCGGCTGACGAATTGCAGGGCCTCCGCGCCTGTTCCGGCCACGGACACGGCATAGCCATGCCATTCAAGGATTTCTTTCAGGGTATCCCTGACTGTACGTTCGTCATCAATGATCAGCAGATGGGACTTGTCGTTCATATGCATAGCGTAGTCTTTCCCCGGGTTGCCGGGAGAACAGGGTGTGATTGGATATCCCGCCAGGAACTCTCCTAACATACTGGCATGGATCCGTGGTAAATATCAAGCAAATAAATGCGTTAGTATCGGCCCGGCGAACAGGCCAAGAGAAATGAAAAAGAAACCGTTTGACATCTGCCGTCGCGAATATGATACATAATAAAATATGTTATGCGCAGATGAAAGTCCCATTGGGCCGGGAAACGGAAAAATGCGGTGAAGCCATGGCCTGCGGCGAAAATCCATCCCGGCTCCGCCGGTCATAAATACAGGGGGAAAGAAGGCGTGACTATGAGCGCGGGCCGGCCGGCACGGGCAAACACCCCGGAGGGTAGCGGGAGCAATGAACCCCGGTATTTCCCCTGGTGGCTGGTAATGATGTTTGTTGCCGGCCTGCTGATTCTGCTTACGGCCGGCGTCTGGTTTTATCGCAGCCAGGAACGGCACCTGCGGGCCGGGGCTGAGGAGGATCTCGCAGCCATCGCCCGGCTGAAGGTGGCGCAGATCGCCCAATGGCGGGCCGAGCGGCTGGGGGATGCCGCAGTTGTTGCCGAAAGCCCATTTGTCGCCGGTGCGCTTAGGCAATGGCTGTCTGACCCCCAACCCGACCTGAGCGGAAACATTCAGGTCCATTTCCGTTCCCTGCAGAAACATTACCAATACCGGGATGTTCTGCTGGTGGGTGCTGACGGCCGGGTGCAATTGAGTCTCACCGGCGGGACTGGTCAGCTCCATGAGGATGGGTTACGGTGTCTGGCCGAGGCCTTTTCCCGGCGGCGGCCCGTGCTGAGCGACCTGCACAGCGGCCCCGCCGACCTGCCGCCCCACACGGATGTCATTGCCCCGCTTTTTGCCGGTGAGGCCGGGACAGGGGGGCCCGCGGGCGCGGTTGTCCTGCAGAGCGACGCCCGCCAGTTCCTCTATCCCATGATCGAAACCTGGCCCGGGCAGAGTCCCAGCGCCGAAACCCTGCTCGTCCGCCGTGACGGGGACTCGGTGCTCTTTCTCAATGAACTGCGCCACCGCAGGGACACGGCGTTTAAACTGCGCATACCGCTCAGCCGCACCGGTGTGCCGGCGGTCATGGGGGGGCTGGGCGGAGAAGGGGTCCTGCAGGGTTTGGACTATCGCGGGGTGGAGGTGTTGTCCGCCGTGCGCGCCGTGCCCGATTCCCCCTGGTTTATCGTGGCCAAGATCGATGCGGCTGAGGTTTTTTATACCTGGCGTTCCATCTCGCTGCTCATCATGCTGCTGATCCTGGCGGTCCTGGCCGCCTCGGTGACCGGCGTGGCCATTGTCTGGCAGCGCCGGGCCAAGGTTCATTACCGTGAGCTTTTTCAGGCAAACGCCGGGCAGCTGGAGAACCAGGAGAAACTCCAGGCCGCCATGCGGGAGGTCGCCGCAAGAAACGATATCGCCCAGGTCTTTCTCACCGTTGCCGATGACGAGATGTACGCGAAGGTCCTCTCCATCATCCTTGACGCCCTGGAGAGCCGATTGGGGGTGTTCGGCTATCTGGATGAGGCGGGAAACTTCGTCGCGCCGACGATGACGGGGATGGTGTGGGACAAGTGCCTGATGTCGGATAAAAGGTACTTCTTCGCCCGCGAAACCTGGAGCGGCAGTGAGGGCAGCTGGCCGCGGGCCATACGCGAGAAGCGGACGATCTGGAGCAATGAACCTGCGACCGGCATCCCGGCCGGCCACCTGCCGATAATACGACATATTTCCATGCCGCTCATCCATCAGGACCGGGTGGTGGGCCTCATCCTGGTGGCAAACAGCGATACGGACTACACGGCCGGGGATGTGGCGCTCCTTGATACCCTTGGCCGGGCCATCGCGCCGGTGCTCGACGCGAGGCTCAGGGCTGAGTGGACCGAGAATGCCCGCCGGCGGGGGGAGGATCTTATCCATACCCGGCTAAGCATGGTGGAATTTGCCGCATCCCATGGTCTTGATGAGCTGCTTGAGAAAATTCTGGACGAAGTGGAGACCTTGACCGGCAGTTGCATCAGCTTCTATCACTTTGTGGAGCGTGACCAGAAAACGCTTACCCTGCAGGCCTGGTCGACCCGGACCCGCACGGAATTCTGCAAGGCGGAAGGACAGGGGCTGCATTACAGCATCGATCAGGCCGGGGTCTGGGTGGACTGCGTTCGGCAACGGCAGCCGGTGATCCATAACGACTATGCCTCGCTGCCGCATCGCAAGGGAATGCCGCCTGGTCACGCAGAGGTCGTGCGGGAGCTGGTGGTGCCGATCATGCGGGCGGGATGGGTGGTGGCCATCCTCGGCATCGGCAACAAGTCCGCTGATTACACTCAAAAAGATGTGGAAATCGTCTCTTACCTGGCGGATGTCGCCTGGGAAATCACCGAGCGGAAGATGGCGGAGGAGGAAGTCCGCAGGCTCAACGGCGAGCTGGAGCAGCGCGTGACCGAGCGTACCCGCGAGCTGCGGGAGGCCCAGGAGAAACTCCTCCGGCAGGAACGGCTGGCCGCGGTGGGCCAGCTGGCGGGCGGCCTTGGCCATGAGCTGCGCAAACCCCTGACCGTCATGGCCAATGCCGTCTATTACCTGCGCCTGATCCAGCCTGGCGCGGAAGGAAAGGTGAAGGAATACCTGGGTATTCTGGAAAACGAGGTGTTTGCCGCTGAAAAAATCATCAGCGATCTGCTGGATTTTTCCCGGATCAAATCCGTGGACCGCACGGCGGTTATCCCCGCCGAACTGGTAACGCGAACCCTGGAACGCTTTCCGGCGCCGGAGAATATCACCGTGCGGCTGGATATTCCCGCCGACCTGCCGCCTGTCCATGTCGACCCGCATCAGATGATCCAGGTGCTGGGCAATTTGGTGGTGAATGCCTGCCAGGCTATGTCCGGCCGGGGCGCACTGACCGTTGCCGCCTGCCGGGACAAGGAGATGGTTGCCGTGGCCGTAACGGATACGGGTCCGGGTATCGCGGCCGAGAATATGGTCAGACTCTTTGAACCGCTCTTTACCACCAAGGCGCGCGGCATCGGGCTGGGACTTGCGGTGAGCAGGAAGCTGGCGGAGGCCAACGGCGGCCGGATCGAGGCCAGGAATAATACGGGCCGGGGCGCGACCTTCACCGTTTTTCTGCCGGTCCGGCCGGAGTGATACGCGGGTGCGATTGCCGGCCGCTGCAAAGCATGCCGCGGGAGATTACAGGAATCCATGATCATTAATCAAAAAAACGAGGTTGCCATGAATGAACCGCTCCGCGTTCTTATCGTGGATGATGAACCCATTCTGCGCCAAACCTTGGCCGATATTCTGCAAAAGAGAGGGTTCGCGCCGGCGTCCGCGGCAACCGGGCGGCAGGCCCTGGAGGAGCTGGCCAGGCAGGAGTTCCCTGTTGTCCTGCTCGACCTGCGGCTGGAAGATATGTCCGGCATGGAGGTACTGCGCCGTATCAGGGAGCACTGGCCCGGCACCCAGTGTATCCTGCTCACCGGCCATGCCTCCCAGGATTCGGCCATTGAGGCGGTCAACCTGGGGGCCTATTCCTACGTCATGAAACCCTGTGACATGGAACAGCTGCTGCTGACCATTCGCCGGGCCGGGGAAAAATGGCAGATGGCGGACTCGCTGCGCAGCAGTGAAGCCAGGTACCGGCGCCTGCATGACAGCATGACGGACGCCTTTGTCGTGGTTGACATGGACGGCCGTCTCCTGGAATGGAACAAGGTCTACCGGAGCATGCTGGGTTACACGGAAAGTGAATTGCGCCAGCTGACCTACCCGGAGCTGACCCCCGCCGCATGGCGGGACATGGAAAGAAAGATCGTGGAGGAGCAGATCATCCCCTTCGGTTACTCGGATGTGTATGAGAAGGAGTATCGCCGCAAGGACGGCAGCATTTTTCCGGTGGAGCTGCGGACCTATCTGCTGCGGGATGCCAATGACCGGCCTACGGGCATGTGGGCCATTGTCCGTGACATCAGCCAGAGAAAGGAGAGCGAGAGGGAAAAGCAGCGGCTGGAGGAACAGCTCCGGCAGGCCCAGAAACTGGAGGCGGTGGGCCGCCTGGCCGGCGGGGTGGCCCATGACTTCAACAACCTGCTGTCCGTTATCCTGGGGTATGGGGAATTGGTGCTGCAGGACATGCACAGGGAGCATCCCTCCTATGGACCGCTGCAGCAGATTTATCAGGCCGGTCTGCGCGCCAGGGACCTCACCCGGCAACTGCTGGCCTTCAGCCGCAAACAGGTGCTGGAAATGCAGGTGGTGGACCTCAACGCGGTGGTAAGAGGGTTTGAGAAGCTGCTGCGCCGGGTGATCGGCGAGGATATTGAATTGAAACTGGTGCTGACCGTCCAGCCGCTTGCCATCAAGGCGGACGCCTCCCAATTGGAGCAGGTGCTGATGAACCTGGCGGTCAACGCCCGGGACGCCATGCCCGAAGGCGGAACACTGACCATCGAAACGGCCGTGGCCGAGCTGGATAGAGAATACGCGGCCCAGAAGAGCAGCGTGGTCCCCGGCACCTATGCCCTGATCGCGGTCAGCGACACCGGCTGCGGCATGGACCGCGACACCATGGGACTCATTTTCGAGCCGTTCTTCACCACCAAGCCAAGGGACAAGGGCACCGGCCTGGGGCTGGCCACCTCATACGGCATTGTCAAGCAGCACAACGGCAATATCTGGGTGTACAGCGAGCCGGGCCAGGGCACAACCTTCAGGATCTATCTTCCCCTGCCCGGGGAGAAGGGGGTAACGGACCAAAGCCTTGCCGAGGAACCCGCTGACCTGCGCGGCAACGAGACGATTCTGCTGGTGGAGGACGACGAGCCGCTGAGAAATCTTACTTTTGCCATTCTCAGGCGGCAGGGCTACACGGTCCTGGTCGCGGAAAACGGCCAGGCGGCATTGACCATGCTGGACAACTTCGCGGGGCCGGTGCATCTGGTCCTGACCGATGTGGTCATGCCCGGCATGAGCGGCAGAGACCTGGGGGCCCGGATAGCCGCGCGGTTTCCTGATATGAAGGTGCTTTTCATGTCCGGTTACACTGACAATGTCATCGTCCACAGCGGGGTGCTTGACGAGGGGGTGAACTTCATCCAGAAACCTTTTACGGCCCAGGCCCTGGCGGTCAAGATCCGCAAAACCCTGGGAGAGGGGACGCCGTAGCCCCAAGCCGGTTCCTTGCTTCTCATTCTGGCTCCTGAATCCTGACTTCTGAATCCTTATGCAGCACGCCGGCAAGTTGATTCAGAACGGCACATCGTCTCCCATGCGGGGTTCGGGTGGGGGCGGCTCCTCGGCAAAACTGCTGCCCGCCGCGGACGATGCACCCTTGGGAGCCAGCATCTTCATGTCCTTGGCGACGATTTCCGTGGTGTAGCGCTTGTTGCCGTCCTTGTCATTCCATGATCTTGTCTGGATGCGTCCTTCCACGTAAACTTTGGAGCCTTTGGAAAGATATTCCCCGCAGATTTCGGCCAGCCGGGCAAAGGCCACAATGCGGTGCCATTCCGTCTGTTCCTGCATCTGGCCGTCCTGGCCTTTCCATTTTTCCGTAGTGGCCACGTTGAAATTTGCCACTGCCGTGCCGCTCTGGGTGTAGCGTACTTCCGGGTCCGAGCCCAGGTTGCCGATGATGATGGCTTTATTGATCATGATAAAAACTCCTTAAAAAGACGGCGATGAGATAATGATGATATGAAAAGGTTCAATAAGAATAAACAGTATAAATTACATCAGCCGGCAGTGCAATCAGTCAATTATCTTCCTGCCGTTCCGACTGCAGAGAAGAATTATATGTAAAACAGCAAAGACGCAAGAAATTAAGCCGTTGTAAATAAAAATAACATGGCCATCTGACGGATGCCCGGAACGGCACTCTTTTCAGTACCCCCTTGAGGGGTATAAGGAGCCGTAACGAAATAGTTAAAAGAGACAAGTTATTTCGTAACGGCTCGTAATGCAGGTTTTAAAGCGGAGAAGAAACGGCCTCATCAAGTGCCTGGGGTAGTTTCGCTGCCTGGCCCGGCGCAAAACCGCATTCCTGCCATATTTCGTCGTTTTCCATGCAGAAATACAGGCAGGTGGCCGGATGGACCCGTTGCCTGAGGTGATGGAGCAGATGTTGGTAAAGCTCCACCCGCAGCGAGCGGAAATAACGGCACTTGCCATCCAGGCCCATGATGAATTCTTCATGGAAGAATTTCGAGTTGGGAAAACGGGTGAGGGCGGTGGGACGCAGGGCCGGCAGGAAGCGCAATGCCCCCAGGCTGATCCAGACGATTTTCTCCGCCGGCACGGTGTCAAAGAGTTTATGGATGGTTTGCGCGTATCCTTCCCGCCAGCCCGGGTGATGGATGATCGGGTCAAAATGAAAGGCCAGCCTGTAGCCCCAGTTGGCGCACTGGACCGCTGCTGCCAGCCTTTCGTCAAGGCTGGCAGTCCTCAGTTCCTCGCCCTGCATGATGGCAGGGCTGTTCAGCGACCAGGCGACAATGGTCCGGCCTCCGTGGTCAAGATTTTCCAGATGGCCGATGGCGGCGCTTTTGGTTTTGAGTTCGAGCACGGCGGTGCTCTTGTCCCGCATGAATTCCACCAGAATTCTGCTGAGACCGGTGAGGCCATCCAGGGCCAGGCTGTCGGTAAACTCGCCGGTGCCGATCCGCCGGAACTGGTTTTGCCGGGCCAGGGCCAGATTGAGTTCCGCCAGCAGATCATCGATATTGACAAAAAAGGAAATCCACGGGTTATTGAGGTAGGCCTGGAGAATGCAGTAAACGCAATCCATGGGGCAGTTCATGCCGATATTCAGCACCTGGTAGTCGCAGCAGCGGTACTCCCTGGTGCCGGGACAGGGTTTTAAAAAACTGCCCCGGTTCCTGCACAGGAGCAGATGCTGTTTGCCTTTGGCCAGGCTGCGCGGGTAGGGTTCCGCAGCGATTTGCGGCATGGCCCGGTCGGCAATGGTTTCCACGGGAGTATTGCCGGCCCGGGCGAGGATTTCCCGGGTATACGGGAGATCCCGGCAGCTTTCCTCAAGGAAAATTTTACGGATATGTCTTGCTGGATCGGATTTCCGGAGATTATAGTGATTTTTTTCTGTCATGAGGCACACCATACATGAGGCTGAGATGGGCGACAAACAAAAAAATATTCTTCTTTGCTGCATAGTGGCGAGGCCGAGCAGTGTCTTGTTATAAAATACATTTTTTCTCCTGTTTCATCCTCCTGCTGCTTGCTCTTCATTCCCCGTTCGCCCATGCCCAGAATCTGCATCTGCCGCCGCATGATATCCTGGTCCTGCATTCCTTTCACAGCGGCCTTGACAGGGTGGAAAGCATCAATCGGGGCATTGAGGAAGTCCTGCTGGCCAAGGACCGGCAGGACATCGAATTGCATATTGAATACATGGACAGTCTGCGCCAGCCGGGGGAGGAAAATTCCCGGCGTGTTTACCGTTTTCTCGCTGAAAAGTACGGTTCCCGGAAATTTGATGCCGTGATTGCCGTTGATACCGTTGCCGTCACCTTTCTCCAGCAGCATTATGCAACCCTTTTCCCTTTGACCCCTGTTTTTTACTGTGGCGTGCCCTGCCAGCAGAATGACCCGGATGCCGCGACAGGGAGTTTTGTCGGGGTGTGCGAAAACGTTGATATTGTCGCCACCATTGAGGCGGGACTCCATTTATACCCGGAAACAAAGGATATTTTCATCATCAATGACCGCACCGTTGACGGCCTGATCTATGACGCCAGGATCAAGGAAGGCATGACAGCCTTTGCCGGCCGTGTCACCTTTCACCTGTGGGATGACATGGGCATGGAAGAGCTGCTGCAGAAGGTGCGGGAGGTGCCGGCAGGCGGCGGCCTGGTGCTGCTGGTTAATTTCACCCGTGACAGGAATGGGGTGAGTTTTTCATCCGGCAGAACCATCGGGCTTATATCGTCACGATGCAAGATTCCCATTCTGTCCATGTGGCAGTTTTATCTGGGCAGCGGCGTATTGGGCGGGATGATGGTTGATGGCAGGTCCCAGGGCAGGGCGGTGGCCAAAATGGTTGTTGATATTCTCATGGGCGATCCCGTGGAAAACTTCGTTGCCCGGCAGACGACTGACAATCAGCTGATTTTTGACTACAACCGGATGAAAAGATTTGTCATCCCCTATAAGGCCCTGCCTGAGGGCAGCATTGTCACGGATGAGCCCCAGTCCATTCTCTGGAAATACAAAAAGACCGGTCTGACCGTGCTGGGCATCGCCCTGGCCCTTGAAGCCACGGTCATCATTCTTTCCGTCGTCACCTATAAAAGCAAGAAGGCCGAGCAGATGCTCGAGGAACTGGTCGATAAGCGCACCCATGAACTGACCAGCGCCAATGAAAAACTGAAGGCGGAAATCCATGTGCGGAAAAAAGTTGAGGAGGCCCTGCGCGAATCGGAGGAAGCCCTTCATCAGCTTTCCATCAATCTGCTGACGGTTCAGGAAAACGAGCGCCGCCGGATTTCAGTGGAGCTGCATGATGAGCTGGGGCAGTCCCTGGCCGCCCTGAAACTCCAGGTAGGTTCCCTGGAGAAGCAGCTGGGGTATGATCTGCCTTATGCGCTGCAGGAAGAGTGTGATGAGCTGCGCCAGAGCATCAACCTCATTATCGAGAATGTCCGCCGTCTCTCCCGCGACCTCAGCCCGGTGGCCCTGGATGATCTGGGTATTGACGCGGCCCTGGAGTATCTGATTACCAACTTTGCCAAGCTGCACGGCATTGAGGTTGATCTTGATCTGATCGAGATCAACCATCTCTTCAGCCAGGCGGCCCAGCGGCTGATCTACAGGGTCGTCCAGGAGTCGCTCAACAACATCGGCAAGCACGCCAATGCGACCCATGCCGGCATCAAAATCGAAAAAGTAAAAAATCGTATCTTTCTCATTGTGAAAGATAACGGAACTGGGTTTAATACGAAGGAACTTCAGAACCGGAAAAAATCGGAGGGGGGCATGGGGCTTGCGGCCATGGCGGAGCGGGTGCGGATTCTGGAAGGAGTCATGGACATCAATAGTGAAGAGGGCGAAGGCACCACGATTACGGTAAGTCTGCCGGTTTAGCCGGACACCGGATTGCATCCGGCGTCATTACCGGGGACTGCGCCGCCATTGCTGTTTTCGGGAGAGGGCTTTTTCTTCACCGTGTCCATATTGTTTGTTATCGCCTTTTCGGATGAGTAGGAAATCGCTATGAAAGTGTATCAGGTTTTACTTGCTGACGATCATGTGTTAATTCGTCACGGCATTAAGAAGATCATTGAATCAGAACCGTCCCTCGAGGTCATCGGCCAGGTGGGGGATGGCCTGGAGCTGTTGAACATGATGAAGGAGGTGACCCCCGATATTGTCCTTCTCGACATATCCATGCCCAATCTGCGCGGGATTGAGGCCATCGGTGAGGCCAAGAAGATCTGCCCGGATGTCAAGATTCTGATTCTCACCATGCATAAAAGCAAACAGTATCTCTGCCATGCCATGTCGGCCGGGGCGGACGGTTATGTGTTGAAAGAGGACTCGGACACGGAACTGCTGACCGCCATCAGTCAGGTTCTGAAGGGCAATGTCTTTATCTCTCCGGTGTTGTCAAAGGAGTTCTCCAGCGCGGACGTTGATTTCTGTATCAAAACAAAGAATTTCCCCGCCGAATCGTTAACGCCGAGGGAGCGGCAGGTTTTGAAGATGGTGGCCGAGGGCAGAACGAGCAGGGATATCGCCGAGCTGCTGTCGATCAGCACCAGGACGGTGGAGCACCATCGGGCCAATCTGCTGAAAAAACTCAATATCAGCAATACCGCTGATTTGATTAAATATGCCATTCAGAAGGGCTATATCCTGCCCAGTACTTAGGGACTCGGAAAATACCAATTTACCATAAAGCATCCCGTCAGCGTTGCCGGAATATTCCCCCTGTTGGCGGATTTTTTCTTCTTTGGGAAAAAATCGTTGTCCTATCTCGTTGATTTGAAATTGTTTTAAAAAAATGTCCTGGAAAGGGCTTTTTTTTAGCAATGAAATTCTTTGACTTTCGGCTTATCTTGTGCTTTCATCTTTTCTGACACACAACATTTGGTGTGTCCTGTCTTTTTTTGCCTGCGGGCGCATGTTAACAATAAATGACGTGGTTCAACCGCTTTGAACCAATGATAAGCTGGAGAAACAGGAGAATGGGAATGGGGAGAAACATGGAATTAGGTGATATGAAAATTCCGGCCGGGGTGATTCAACCAAAGTTTGCCGATAACGCCCTGTCAGTTCTGGAAAGACGTTATCTGCTGAAGGATGTGGAGGGAAATGTCATTGAAACCCCGGCAGAGATGCTCTGGCGGGTGGCAAGCTCCATTGCCGCGGCTGACAGGCTTTATGACAAGGACGCCGACGTGCAGGCCCTGGCCCTGTCTTTTTATGAGATGATGGCCAACCGGGATTTCATGCCGAATTCACCCACCCTGATGAATGCCGGCCGGGACCTGGGCCAGCTTTCCGCCTGTTTCGTGCTGCCCGTTGAAGACACCATGGACAGCATTTTCGAGGCGGTCAAGCAGACGGCCCTGATCCACAAGAGCGGCGGCGGCACCGGTTTTTCTTTTTCCCGCATCAGGCCCCGTCATGATGTGGTGCATTCAACCCGCGGGGTATCAAGCGGCCCCCTTTCCTTCATGTCCGTTTTTGATTGCGCCACGGAAACCATCAAGCAGGGCGGCACCCGCCGCGGCGCCAACATGGCCATCCTGCGGGTCGATCACCCTGATATCATGGATTTCATCAAGGTCAAATCCGATCTGTCGGTGCTCAATAATTTCAATATCTCCGTGGCCATTACCGATGCCTTTATGCAGGCGGTTGAAAATGATGAAGAGTATGAGCTGATCAACCCCCGCAATAATGAACCGGTCAAAAAACAGGGCGCGGTCAAGGTGTTCAGGCAGATCGTCAAACAGGCATGGTATTCGGGTGAGCCGGGCATTGTTTTTATTGACCGCATGAATGACGACAATCCCACCCCTGAGATCGGGCTGTTTGAAAGCACCAACCCCTGCGGTGAGCAGCCGCTGCTTCCCCATGAATCCTGTAATCTCGGCTCGATCAACCTTGCCAATATGGTGGCTGACGGCCAGGTGGATTATCAGAAGCTCGGGGCTACGGTTGCCAAATGTGTTCATTTCCTTGACAACGTGGTGGATGTCAACCGTTATCCCTTGCCCGAGATTGAGGAGAAAACCAAACAGAACCGCAAGATCGGCCTTGGCGTCATGGGCTTTGCCGACATGCTGCTCAAGCTCGGCATTCCCTATTCATCCCCCGAGGCCCTGGACCTGGCCGAGAAGGTGATGAAATACATCGATACTTCAGCCTATCAGGCCTCCGTGCATATAGGCGGGCAGCGCGGCTCATTCCCCAACTTTTCCAGAAGCATCTACGGCAGCAAGAATCCCGATGTGCCGGTGCGAAACGCCACGCGGACCACCATTGCCCCGACCGGGACAATCAGCATCATTGCCGGCTGCTCCAGCGGCGTTGAACCGCTGTTTGCCGTTTCCTATGTCCGGCGCGTCATGGACAATGATGAGTTTTTTGAAGTGAATCCGGTGTTTGAAGAGATTGCCCGGGCCAATGGCTTCCACACCCCTGAGCTGATCAAGAAGATATCCTACAGCGGCAGCGTGCAGGGTATTGAGGAGATTCCCCTGAAATACCGCCGTCTTTTTGAAACCGCCCACGATATCAGCCCGAAAAATCATATCGACATCCAGGCAGCCTTTCAGAAAAGCACCAACAACGCGGTGAGCAAAACCATCAATTTCAGCAATTCCGCTACCATAGAGGAGGTAAAGGAGGCCTTCATGCTCGCCTACAAGCTGCGATGCAAAGGGGTGACCATTTACCGCGACGGCTGCCGGGAAAACCAGGTGCTGAGTATCGGCAAGACCGACAAGAAGAAAAGTCCGCAGGTTGATGTGGGCCGGCCGGTTAAACGAGACAGGCCGCGCCGGCTGAACGGCTCAACCTATCAGATGACCACCGGTTGCGGTCCGATGTACGTGACCATTAACGAGGATAGCCAGCAGCAGCTTTTTGAGTTGTTCAATACGGTCGGCAAGGCCGGCGGCTGTGCCGCCAGCCAGTGCGAGGCCATCGGCCGTCTCGTATCACTGGCCTGGCGCAGCGGCTTGCCGCCCGAGCCCATCATCAAGCAGCTTATCGGCATCAGCTGCCATAAGCCGTACGGTTTCGGCGAGAACAAGGTCGTCTCCTGCGCCGACGCCATCGCCCAGGCCATCCGTCAGCACCTGGAGCGCCATAACGGTTGCAAGGATGAGACACTGTCCGAAAAAACCGTGTTCGGCGCCTGTCCGGAGTGCGGGGGCATGATCGAACATGAGGGCGGCTGCTGCGTCTGCCATGCATGCGGCTATTCCGAATGCGCCTGATATGAGTGGTGATAAATTAATTTCTCCTGGTAAAGAGATGTGTTAAGATAGTAGCAGATGCCTGAAAAGAATGTAAATAGCCTGCACATCGACGGGATGAAATTTACCAACGACCATAATGTAAAAATTCTTGTTGTAGATGATGACGAGCTGGTTCTTGAGGCCTTGAGTCTGCAGGTGGAGTCGTTCGGTTATCAATGCCGTACCGCCGCCAACGGACTTGAGGCCATTGACAGGCTCAAGGAAGATGCCGTTGATATTGTCGTCACCGATGTGGTGATGCCTGAAATGAGCGGTTTGCAGCTCCTTGCCTATATCAAGGACAACTATCCGGATACGGATGTCATCGTGGCCACCGGTTATACGGATAAGGCCGGTTATGCCGAGGTGATACGGGCCGGGGCCATAGATTTCATCAAGAAACCCTTTGAACGCGACGAACTGGAGGCGAAGCTGAACCGGGCTCAGCGGGAACGGAGCATGATCAGGAAGCTCGAAAAGCTGTCCCTGTGCGATTCCCTCACCGGCCTGTATAACCGGCGTTCCTTCGACATCAAGCTGGCAGAGGAAGTGCAGCGTGCCCATCGTCAGGATTTCCAGGTTTATCTGGCCCTGATCGATGTGGATAATTTCAAGGAATACAACGACACCTACGGCCACCCGGCCGGGGACAAGGTGCTCAATGCCGTGGGTATGATTTTAAATGACTGTACCCGGCACAATGTGGATTTCACCTTTCGCTACGGCGGCGATGAGTTTGCGGCGATTCTCACCCAGACCAATGAGGAGCAGGCGGTCAAGATCATGGAAAGGGTGCTGCATAGTTTCCGGCAGGCAGGTTTTTCCACCACGACGCTCAGTGTCGGTCTTGTCTGCTGCCAGCGTGATGAAAAACTGACCTGGCCTGAAAATGCCGCAAATATGATCTACAGGGCGGACAAGGCCCTCTACCTGGCGAAGAGCGAGGGCAAAAACAGGGTCATGCTTGATACCGGGGTTGATGGCGTTGAAACGGAGTTCAAGCGTTTCAATGTTTAGGCGTTTAAGCGTTTGAACGTTTCAACTTTTAAACGTTGGCATCTTTCTTTACCCTTCGCTCTCCCCCCCATCCGTTATGTGCAACGTCAGCCGCACCGTGTTTCCTTCCTGATCCACCGGGCCATAAAGTTCCACATCACAGCTGGTTTTCAGCCAGCACCTCCCGCACACTGTCCGGCAGATCCCGCGACTGCAGCAACTCTTCCTGAGACCGCATGAGAAAGGCGATGGGGCTTTTCAGGGCGTGGGATGCGCTGACAATGCTGTAGTTTTTTCGCTTGCATATTTTTTTTTGCGCACTAATATGACCACCTGGTCACATTATGGAAAAGATACAGCAATTAGCACAAACGACATTCAGCAACCTGCCTCCGGAAAAACAGGAGAAAATCGTGGCCGCGGCGGTCAGGGAATTTGCCCGGCATGGGTATAAAAAAGCAAGCATCAATACCATTGTCAGGGAGGCGGGTATTGCCAAGGGATCTCTCTATCAGTACTTCCGGAACAAGGAGGTGCTCTTTGTCTTTATCTTTGAGCGTTTTACCCTGCTGGTAAAAAAGGCCGTGAAAGAGCAGGAAACCGGACTTGAGGATGACTTCTTCAACCAGGTCGGCCGGGTGCTGCTGGCCGGTATTGGATTCGTTGACCGCCATCCTGATTATTTCCAGATTTATCTCAGGGTGCTGTTTGAGCAGGATGTGCCCATGCGGGAGAAGCTGCTGGCCCAGGTCCGGCTTTTTTCCAGGGAATACTTTGGGCCGCTGTGCCAGGCCGGGCAGAAAAGCGGTGCCATCCGCCGGGACATTCCGCTGGCTATGGTTATTTTTGTCCTTGACGCCACCCTTGACCGCTTTTTGCAGAGTTATGCCCAGGGGGTTCTTGACCGCGATCTCGGCCTGACGCAGATCAGTAGCGAGGCGCTGCCTGCCCAGGTAAACATGATGCTGCAGGTGTTACGAGAAGGACTGGCAGTCAGTGGTAACAGCAGTAATTGAGTGGTTTGATAAGAATTTGCGTGGCGTTGTGTAGACGCAGCAGAGCTAGCAAGGGAGCGACAATTTCATGGACGCATATGTGGACAAGGCAGGGCTCGGTGATATCCAGCGGAAGATAAAAAATAACGAGCGGATCAGCCGGGAAGACGGCATCAGACTTTATCAGTCTCCCCATCTGCTGGCGGTGGGCTATCTGGCCAACATGGTGCGGGAGCGCGTCAACGGCGACAACGCCTACTTTATTTACAACCAGCATATCAACTATTCCAATATCTGCACCAACCTCTGTAAATTCTGCGCCTTCGGCAAGGCCAAGGATTCCGACAAGGCCTATGAGATGACCCGGGAGGAGGTGGCCCGCAAGGTGCGGGAGCGCATTGATGAGCCCATCACAGAGATCCACATGGTGGGCGGTATCCATCCGGATCTTCCCTTCAGCTACTACACCGATCTGCTTAAGGAAATCAAAATGATCCGGCCGCAGGTCCATATCCAGGCCTTCACCTGCGTGGAGATTGATCATCTGGCCAGGCTTGCCGGCCAGCCGGTTGACCGGACCCTGGAAATTCTCATGGAGGCCGGGCTCGATTCCATCCCCGGCGGCGGCGCCGAGGTATTCAGCCCGCGCATCAGAAAATTGACCTGCGAAAGCAAACTTTCCGGCGAGGGATGGCTGGAGGTAGCCAAGACGGCCCATCGGTGCGGACTAAAAACCAATGCCACCATGCTCTACGGCCATATCGAGACGATCGAGGAGCGTATCGACCATCTCGACGCCCTGCGCCATGCCCAGGATGAGACCGGCGGCTTTCTGGCCTTTATTCCCCTGGCCTTTCATCCGAAAAATACGCAGCTGGCCGATCTGTCCCGCACCTCGGGCATGGATGACCTGAAAAACCTGGCCGTGGCCCGCTGCTTTCTCGATAATTTTCCCCACATCAAGGCCTACTGGGTGATGATCGGGCCGAAGCTGGCCCAGGTCGCCCTGTCCTTTGGCGCCGATGACGTGGACGGCACGGTGAAGGAGGAGATCATCACCCACATGGCCGGGGCCGAGACCGAGCAGGCCATGTCCATTGATGAGCTGGTGCGGCTGATCAAGGAGGCGGGCCGTACGCCGGTGCAGCGCGGCACATTGTACGATGTGATTAAGACGTATTAGGCTGACTGGTCTGGCTGGTCGGACTGATAAGGCCCGCTCCTCCGCACAGGATGGCATGCACACAACGTCAAGGACAGTAAGACCAGTAGGACTAATCGGACTAAAAAGATTAATAAGACCAAAATGAACATGGAAAACATCATCAAGAAAGTCGAGGCAGGGCAGCGCATCAGCGGGGAAGAGGGGCTGCAGCTGCTGCGTGACGGGGATCTCTATCAGCTCGGCGGGCTTGCGGACACCATCCGCCAAAGGCTGCATCCCGAACCGCTGGTCACCTATGTGATCGACCGCAATATCAATTACACGGACATCTGCATCTCCGCCTGTAAGTTCTGCGCCTTTTACAAGGCCCCGGAGGACGAGCGCGGCTCGGTGCTCACCTTTGACGAGCTGGGGCAGAAAATAGAAGAGACGAAGGAGCTGGGAGGCACCCAGATCCTGCTCCAGGGCGGGCTGCATCCGGACAAGCCGCTGGAGTTTTATGAGGAGATGCTGCGCTTCATCAAGGGGTACGGCATCCACATTCACGGATTTTCCCCCCCCGAGGTCTGTCATTTTGCCAGTCTGTCGGGCTTAAGTGTCCGCGAGGTGCTCATCCGTCTGCGTAAGGCGGGGCTGGATTCCATCCCCGGCGGCGGGGCGGAGATCCTGTCCGACCGGGTGCGGCAGGAAACCGCGCCGCGCAAGTGTTCGGCCGATGCCTGGATCGCGGTGATGGAGGAGGCCCATAACTTGGGCATGCGCACCACGGCGACCATGATGTTCGGCCATATCGAAACCTTGAAGGAACGCATTGAGCATCTGGAGCGGGTCCGCAGCCTGCAGGACCGCACCGGGGGTTTCACCGCCTTTATTCCCTGGCCCTTCCAGCCCGACAATACGGTGTATGCCCATCTGCCGAAAACCACGGCCTTTGCCTATCTGAAGATGCTGGCCATGTCCCGCATCTATCTCGACAACATCGATAATATCCAGGCCTCCTGGGTGACCCAGGGGCCGAAGATCGCCCAGATTTCCCTGTTCTTCGGAGCCAATGATTTCGGCAGCACCATGATCGAGGAAAACGTGGTGGCCGCAGCCGGGGTGAGCTTCAGATTGTCCGAGGAGGAGATCCGCCGCATCGTCCGCGAGGCCGGATTCGCCCCCAGGCAGCGCAGGATGGATTATACGCTGGTTGCGGGGTAGACAAGGCCATGCTGCTTGTGCACAGAGCGCCGGTGGTGCTGCCGATTTCCGCCCCGCCCATCAGCGATGGGGCCGTGCTCACCGACGGCGGGGTCATTGTCGAGGTCGGCCCCTATGCCCATCTCAAGGGCAGGGGACAGGTGCAGGACCATGAGGGGGCAATGCTGCTGCCGGCCCTGATCAACTGTCATGCCCACCTGGAATTGTCCCATCTGGCTGATCTCGGCCAAGGCCCCCCCCAACAGGGCGATATGACCGGCTGGATCGGTGGACTGCTGGCGGCCCGGCAGCATGCGGCTGCTGACGGATTTGCCGCGGCCCGGCTCGCCTTGGACGCCTTGCATCAGCAGGGGGTGGGCTGCGTGGCCGATATCGGCAATCTGTCTGACAGCGAAAAAATCGGCGAGGGGCATGCGGTAGAGGTCATTTTTTTTCTTGAGATGCTGGGTTTCTCCGCTCATTCGGGGGCCAATGCCCTGGCCAGGATGCAGCAGTGCCCCTGGGACTGCACCAGCCATGCTCCCTATACCAATCATGCCCTTCTGCTGGTTGCGGCAAAGCAGCGGGCGCGGAGCAGAAAGCATATTTTCCCCATCCATGTGGCGGAATCCCGGGCGGAAATCGATTTTCTGCTGGACGGCTCCGGCCCCCTGCGCCCCTTTATCGAGGAGCGGGGCTTCTGGGATGGCTCCTTTATCCCCCCCGGCTGCGGGGCGGTCACCTACCTTGACCGGCTGGGCATTATCGATGGGCAGACCGTGTGCGTGCATTGCGTGCATGTGACGGACGATGAAATAGCATTGCTTGCCGCAAGGCGCGCCAGGGTGTGTTTGTGTCCGGGCAGCAACAGGCATCTGGGGGTGGGCCGGGCGCCGGTGGAAAAAATGGTGAGGGCGGGCATAGTGCTCGGCCTGGGCACCGACAGTCTGGCCAGCAATCCGCAGCTCTCCATCTGGGAGGAGATGCGCCTGGTGCGCGAGGATCATCCCCAGCTTGCCCCGAGAGCGGTGCTGGCCATGGCGACAGGAGGCGGTGCCCGCTGTCTTGCCGTCCCTGACCTTGGTGAACTGGCCCCTGGCCGCAAGGCCGCGATCATCGCCGTGGAAGCTCAGGGGATAACGGCCGGCAATGCCGATGATTTTCTGACCAGCGCGGGAAAAGGCGTTCGTGTCCGCTGGGTTGAGGGGGGGCGGGTGAGATGACGGCGCGTATCGGCATGGTCAACTTTATCAACACGGCGCCGCTCTATGTGATCTGGCAGCAGCGGGTGGCACGGCCGGACTGGCTGGTCACCGAGGGGGCGCCGACCACTTTGAACAGGATGCTCTGCCACAATGAGCTGGACCTGGGCTTTGTCTCCTCCCATGAATATGCGGCCCATCCCCATCTGTACCGGATCATGGAGGATATTTCCATCAGCTCCTCCGGCCCGGTGGGCAGTGTTTTTCTTTTTTCCACCGTGGCCCCGGAAAGACTGGCGGGCCGGAATGTGCGGCTGAGCACCCAGTCGCAGACCTCGGTGGCCCTGGTCAAGATCATTCTGGAGGAGTTTTACCGGGTGCAACCCATTTACCACCCCGGAAACCAGACGGAAAACATTGAGGTAAGCGGGGTGCTGGCCATTGGCGATGAGGCCCTGCGGCTGAAAACCAGCGGGGTTTATCCCTTCTGTCTTGATCTGGGGGAGAACTGGCTGCAGCACACCGGACTTCCCTTTGTCTTCGCCGTCTGGGCGGTACGGGAGGATTTTTTTGCCGCAAGTCCCCGCTGCGTCGGTGAAATCCGGGCGGAGCTGCTGTCCTGTATCCGCCAGGGTAAGGAAGAACTGTATGCAATCTGCAGCCACGTGGCGCCGCGTATTCCCATGGCCGTCGATTCATGTTATAGGTATCTCCGCGGCATTGAATATGATCTTTCCCCACGGAAAATGCAGGCCCTCACGCTTTTTTTTGATTTTTTGATCAAACGCGGCGAGGCCCCTGCTGCGGCCCTGCCGGTAAAATTATGTAGATGACTGGTCTTACTGGTCTTACTGGCCGCACTGGTTTCACTGGTCGGGCTGGTCAGCTTGTTTTTTCAAGTAGGAGCGGGGCCATGCCCGCGATAACGGTGTTTCTTAATACCAAAGGTCGCGGGCATGGCCCTCTCCTGCACCGCGAGCTGCGACGGAGTGAGACAATAGCATAAGCCGGATCAGTAAGACTAATAAGACCAGTAGGACTAACAACAATGCAAACTCCGGATGAAAAGAAAACATTCGTCAAAGAAAAGTTTTCTTCCATCAGTCATAAATATGATTTTTTGAATTCACTGCTCAGTTTCCAGATCGACCGTTACTGGCGCTGGGTCACCACCAGGGAACTGAAGATGTTTCCCGACGGGGCGGTGCTCGATCTCTGCGCCGGGACCCTGCCCCTTTCCCTGGAGCTGACCAGGCAGGCCCCCGCCCGGCAGGTGGTGGCCATCGATTTCTGCGAGGACATGCTGCGGGCTGGAATTAAAACCCTGCCCGCGGACGGCCGGCGGCAGCGCATCTTCCCGGTGTGCGGGGACGGGGAAAAGATCCCGGCCCGGGATGCCAGTTTCTGGGGGATAACCGTGGCCTTCGGCGTCCGCAATCTGGGCCGCACCCAGGATGGCCTAAATGAGATGCACCGGGTGCTGAGACCAGGCGGCAAGCTGCTCATCCTGGAATTTTCCAGGCCGCAGAATGTCATCGTCAAACCGGTTTACCGTTTTTACCTGAACACGGTGCTGCCGAAGGTTGCCGGGGTGGTCTCCGGCGATAAGGAGGCCTATGAGTATCTGGCCAGCTCCATTGCCGGATTTTATGAGCCGGAAGAGCTGCTGGGCATGATGAAAAAGGCCGGCTTTGCCGAGGTATCCCGCAGGCCGCTGACCTTCGGCATTGTTTCCGTGTACATAGGCGTCAAATGAAAAAGATTATTCTGGCAATAACCGGGGCCAGCGGCTCTCTCTATGCCGTGGAGTTTCTGCGGCTGGTGAGCGGGCTGGACGTGGAGGTGCACGGCGTTATCTCCAGGGCCGGCGAGAAGGTTCTCGGACTCGAGGAGAGACTCGCCCCCCACGAGCTGACCGCCGTGCACAAATGGTATGCCATTGACAACCTGGCCGCGCCCATGGCCAGCGGGTCGGCCCGCTATGATGCCATGGTGGTGTTGCCCTGCACCATGGGGACGCTGGCGGCCATCGCGGGTGGCCTGTCGATCAATCTCATCCACCGGGCAGCCGACGTGATGCTGAAAGAGAGAAGGCCCCTGGTGCTCGCCGTGCGAGAAACCCCGTTTAACCGGACCCACCTGCAGAATATGCTGGCCGCCTCGGATGCCGGGGCCATCATCTGTCCGGCCATGCCGGCCTTTTATCACCTGCCGGAAAATCTGCGGGACATGGCCCGTCATTTCGCCGGCCGGGTGGCGGCCCAGATCGGACTAAAGGTTCCGGGACTTAAAGAGTGGAGTGGTATCGATGTTTAAAAAGATTGCCATACTGCTGGAAATGATCAAATTCGAGCATTCGGTTTTTGCCCTGCCCTTTGCCCTCATGGGGGCCTTTCTGGCCCAGGGCGGGGTGCCGCGGGGAATAGTCTTTTTCTGGGTGGTGATGGCCATGGTGGGGGCGCGGACCTGCGCCATGGGGTTTAACCGCATTGCCGATGCCAGGTTTGACCGGGAAAATCCCCGCACCGCCGACCGGGCCATCCCGGCCGGCTCAGTGCGGATGTGGGAGGCCTGGGCCATGGTTATTGTGGCAGGGCTGCTCTTTTTTTTCGCCTGTTTTCAGCTCAATCCGCTCACCTTCAAACTCTCGCCCCTGGCCCTGAGCCTGACCCTGTTTTATTCCGTGACCAAGCGTTTCACCTGGCTCTGCCATGTGGTGCTGGGCATTGCCCTGGCCTTTTCCCCGCTGGGCGGCTTTGTGGCGGTAAAGGGCACCCTGGCCGGGTTCCCCTGGGCCCTTTCCCTGGGGGTTCTTTTCTGGGTGACCGGCTTTGATACGGTCTATGCCTGCCTGGATGCTGATTTTGACCGGCAGGCCGGGCTTTTTTCCCTGCCGGCCCGGTTCGGCCGGGCAAGGGCCTTCCGCATGGCGGTCTCTTTTCACGTGCTGGCCTTTGCCCTTTTTGTGGCGACAGGCATCACCTGTCGGCTCAATTATTTCTATTATATCGGCATTGTGTTGACTGCCGGCGCCCTTTTTTACCAGCATCTCATTGTCAATCCCAAAAACCTTTCCCGCATCAACATGTCGTTTTTCACCATGAACGGGCTGATCAGCCTGACCCTCTTTGTCGTTACCTGGCTGTCGCTGGTAACAGGTTGACAAAATCTTCAAGAAAGTCATAAATATAAGTATCAATATATCGCAGCGGATTGATACTGAAGCTGCTCATGACGGGATTTGAGAGCTTATTTACGGACAAGCTCTTAGTCGATCCGCCTGACGGAATTGGCTTTCGCGTTTCCGTGACAGGGGGTGATCCGGATTCGACTTGATCAGCCGATCCGTCCCTATGCCGCAAAATACCAGCTGGAAAAGAACAATGCCGAAAATAAAAATTTTCACTGCCAAAAATGTTCAGCAGTATGGTTTTACCGCCGGGGAAATCGATGCTTTGAACGCTGAATGGGAGCTACAGGCGTCAGAGCTTGGCCTGGAAGAGCATCTTCCTGAATATTGGCAGCAAGCAAAGCGTCATATGAGTGAAAAGCTTGCCGGCCGGGTCGCCGGGTGTCCCGCGGAAGGTGAGAATAAACAGTTGGATGGGGCACCGGTCGAGCTGCCTTCTCTTGATGTGGATCTTGCTGATTTCGATATTGCCGGTGCAAGTGAAATAACGGCTGTTGATCTATCCGATGAGGAACTTGAGGTGGAATTCCTGGCCGATGAACTGTCCGGGCTGGAATCAATTCCTGGTGATGATCTGGAGCTCGAGATAATCCCTGAATGGCAGACGGTTTCTCTTGGGGAGATGGCTGAGGAATCCGCGGCGGTAGAAGAGTTGGAATTAGAGGAGAAAGAAGCTGCTCAGGAGCTGACGCTTGCTGCTGAAGAAATGGCTGAGGAGGACAAATCTGCCGAAGAGTTTGCGGCAGTTGCAGAACCGGAAATAGAGGTGGAGGAAGCTGCGCCGGAACTGACGCTTGCTGGTGAAGAAATGGCTGTGGAGGGAAAACAGGCCGAAGAGCCGGCAATAGCCGCAGAACCTGAATTGGAAAAGGAAGAAGCAGTTCCGGAGCCGCCGGTTGCTGTTGAAGAATGGATTGAAGAGATGGCTGCCGGGGAAAAGATCGTGCCGGTTGCAGAGCCGGAGTTAGAGCCGGTGGATACGGCAGCGCTGCCGGAAACCGCAGTGGAAGAAGCAGTTCGCGCGGCAATTGCCGAGGAAGGGCCTGCCCCGTTTGCAGAGCAGAAAAAGGAATCGTTTTTTGGAAAAATTATCGCCCGCCTGAAAAGGATGTTCTGATCGGGAATTGATAGTAGCTCAAAACCCGATCTGACCATTTTCAAAAGTAGATTTACTGATTTGACACTATCAGGAACCTCATTTTGTGCTTTTTGCTCTAACCCCCTTTTTTCTCATTAAAATCTGCAGATATTGATCGACATTGCCGGCTGATTGGAATAATAAAAAAGACGTTCCCATAACGCTTGCGTGAATTTTCATGGGCAGCTTTTATCTTCCTGCGCTATGCCTTCTTTTTTTGCAGAGGGGGGAAAATGTTAATATTACCCGATGATTTTGCCGACAACGATCTGATCGGCCATAAAGATTATTGTGACGGGCTGGTTGAAATGATCCGCACGGTGGAATCCCGCCGCGGATCATTTACCATTGGCATTTATGGCCAATGGGGCTCGGGCAAGACCAGCATGCTGAAACAGATCAAGAAGGCCCTGGATGATGGGCAATCCACGGAACCCCCGCCAATACTTACGGTCTGGTTTAATCCATGGCAATTCGTTGCGGAAGAACATCTGATTATCCCGTTTTTTCATACCCTGATCGCCTCTCTGGAAAAACAACAGGCCAAAGAATCAATAACAGAAAAAATTGCGGAAAAGCTGTCCACTTTTGTAAAGAAGATTGCCCATGTCCCCCTGGCCCTGGTCTATGGCATGGAGGCGGAGCTGAAAATACCTTTCCTGCTGAAAACAAAATTTTCTTGCGACAAGGCCATGAATTACCAGCAGAAAAAGGAGACTGCCATTGCCGGGGAAAGCGCCAGAGAAAATGACACCGCCATGCAGGCCGCGGCCCGGGATTACGAGAGCACCTACTACAATCTGCTGCAGATTCTCCAGGACGCCGCCGCCGGTCTGGAGGTGAAGATTGCCGTCTTCATTGATGACCTGGACCGCTGTCTGCCGGAAAAGGCCGTCCAGCTCCTGGAAGGCCTGAAGGTGCTGCTGGATTTGCCGAATTTCGTCTTTGTCATGGGGGTGGCCCAGGAGGTCATCGAGCGGGGCATCCGGGTGCGTTACCGGGATCTCTACCTCACCGGCCAGCGGGATGACCTGCCCAATATTGAAGGGCAATATCTCGATAAAATCATCCAGTTCCCCTTCACCCTGCCTGCCGCCGACCCGGAGGCCTTGCAGCAAAACATCCTGGGCGAGCAACTGCAACATCTGGAAGGCGCCGGGCCATTTGTCCCTATGATCCATGAGGCCCTGGGCAACAACCCGAGGACCATCAAACGGTTCATCAACGCCGTTTCCTTTTCCCTGCACCTTGCCCGCAAAAAATCAGCACAGGACTTTCATCCCGAACTGTTGATCAAGACAAGTCTCATCGGCTATCTTTTTCCCTTGCTCTACCGGCAACTGGAACAATATCCAAGCCATCTGGTGCGGCTGGAAAAAATCATCCGGGAAACCGAGGAGGAAAGAGACAGGAAAAAAAATGCGCCGGGGGAGGGATTTCTTGAAGGCCAGGGCCATCAGGTGCAAAAGACTGATCTGCCCATCATCGACCAGTGGCTGGAGGATGACAAAATCAGTAAGCTGCTGCCGGTTTTAAAAATCCGGGCATCTGCCGGGGAAACCGGCTTTAATGACCCGCAAACGGTAAAAAAGTATGTCCGCTTGCTGGCCACTTCCCTGCAGTCGGAAGTCACCGCCAAGGCCAGGGACTCCCGGACAGCAAATAAATCGCTTCCTGAGCAGATGCGGGACCGCATGGTTCTCATCAAGGGTGGGGAATTTCAAATGGGTGATGAGGAAACCGGCCGGGTGCTCGTGACGTTAAGCCCCTTCCTGATGGATAAATATCCGGTCACCCAGGCCCTCTATGAGCAGGTCATGAACAAGAACCCCAGCCGTTTCAAAGGGGAAGATCGGCCGGTGGAGACGGTGAGCTGGTTTGACGCCGTGGAGTTCTGCAATGAACTCTCCCGCCAGACCGGCCTGGAGCCGGCCTACGGGATGGCCGGTGAGCAGGTGACAAGAAAGCTCAAGGCAAACGGCTACCGGCTGCCCACCGAGGCGGAGTGGGAGTATGCCTGCCGGGCCGGGACCACGGACGACCGCTATGGCGAGCTGGATGACATTGCCTGGTATGATGAGAATTCAGGGGGGGAGAGCCACGGGGTCGGGCAGAAGCAGGCCAACGGTTTCGGCCTCTATGACATGCTGGGCAATGTCTGGGAGTGGTGCCAGGACTGGTATGGCGGCTACCCCAGGGAACCGGTGACTGATCCCGCTGGTGCTGGACAGGGCTCATACCGCGTGTTTCGCGGCGGCTGCTGGTACGGCAATGCCAGGTTCGTGCGCGCGGCGATCCGCTACTGGTTTACGCCGGACGACCGCAGCGACTTCCTGGGCTTCCGGCTTGTCCTGCCCCCAGGTCAGTGAGCCCGGCCAAGGAAGCGGAGCGCTCGCGCTATTTCCCATAGGCCTTTTCCTGCGGACCAAGTAAAACAAACTTGATCGTTTAATCCGGCCTGTTTTGGCAATCCAGGCATCCGGCCGCCACATCATCGGCTTTCTTCCTGCACGCCCCGCAAAAAAAGATGAGCAAGGAAGAAAAGCCCAGCCAGGGCGGACAATTCCCGGCTGGATCATTGCCTGCATGGCGGCGGTGCGGCAAAGCGCTGTCTGATGGTGGCGATATCTCTTTTCCTGGCCAGAAAAAGATCCACCAGCTCCGGGTCAAACTGCGAACCCTTGCCCTTTTCCACCTCGGAAAAGGCCTGGTCCGCATCCCAGGCATTTTTGTAGGGACGCTCGGAGGTCAGGGCGTCAAAGACGTCGCAGATGGCGGCTATTCGGCCGGCCAAGGGGATTTCTTCCCGGCACAGGCCCCCTGGGTAGCCGGTGCCGTCCCACCGTTCATGGTGGGTGAGGGCGATGCCCTTGGCCATTTGCAGCAGCGGTGAGTCATTGCCCGAGAGGAGTTTGGCGCCGATGATGCTGTGGTTTTTCATGATGGCGAATTCCTGTTCGGTGAGTCGGCCCGGTTTGTGGAGAATGGCCTCGGCGATGCCCAGTTTACCCACGTCATGCATGGCCGTGGCATGGAAAATCAGCTGCCGCTCCTCTTCGCTCAGGCCAGCCGCCTCGGACAGGATATCGCAGTAATGGCTCATCTTGGTGATGTGCGGTCCGGTACAGCTGTCCCGGAACTGGGCGGCCTGGGCCAGGCGGTAGATCATTTCCAGCTGCATTCTCCACAGCTCCTTGGTCTGCTGTTCGATCTTTCGTTCAAGTTCCCTATGCCGGCTGCGCAGCAGCTCTTTTTCCTGCTGCTCCTGTTCCTCGGCAGCCATCTCCATGGTGACATCGGTCAGGGAACCGAAGGAGAGACAGATGTGGTCCCCGGGAAAAGATTCCACCACGGCCTGATCCTTCAGCCAGATGGCCGGCCGGTCTTTTAACGATATCTTGTAAACAGCTTCCATGGCGCCCCTGCTTTTCCCCTCATGGCGCAATTGCTCCTGGATGTGCTCCAGGTCTTTGTGATCGATGATCTTCTTGCTGATTTTTCCGCTGTCGGAACCGTAATGGTAGGTGAGACGCTGCAGGACGCTGCCCCTGAAGATCTCCGCCACTTCGCATGGCTGGCAGCCGAGGAGCTGCAGCAGACGGCTGCCGGCAAACTCATACCAGATGGATTTGCCGGAGTTTTCCCGCCAGGCGGAAATGTATGGGATGGAAGGATTGGCGTTGACGCTGAAACTGCGGAAGAGACTGATGGCATCGGCAACCCGTTTTTTGAGTTCGTTGCTGAACTCGCCTTTGAGGATGCGGCCACAGTAATCACGATCGAAAATCCAGTTGGAATCCTGCTGATTGCTCATCTGGTTCACCTCATCGTCAAATTGTTATGTAAATTATAGCAGCCGGTTTTGGCCGGATGTCAAGAAAATAAGAAGTTACAGGCAAATAAGTTGAGATTCCCGGAGCTGTGAGGTCTTTTTTATCTTGTGTTGGGAGTAAATGTGGTTTAATATATCAAATTTTTTGGTGGATTTTCCGGGGACAGTTTCGTCCCTGCAGGGATCGGCCATAAGAACATTTGAGTAAAAGCGGATATGGATCAGACAAAAATCAGGAATGTGGCAATCATCGCCCATGTTGACCATGGCAAGACAACTCTGGTGGATCAGCTGTTCAGGCAGAGCGGCATGTTCCGCTCAAACCAGGCGGTTACAGAACGTCTCATGGATTCCATGGATCTGGAGCGGGAACGAGGCATCACCATCGCCTCCAAGAATGGATCATATAAGTATAAGGATTACTGGATCAATATCATCGACACCCCGGGCCATGCCGACTTCGGCGGTCAGGTTGAGCGGGTGCTGCGCATGGCGGACGGCTGTCTCCTGCTGGTGGATGCCCAGGAAGGCCCCATGCCCCAGACCTATTTCGTGCTGAAAAAGGCGCTGGCCAATTCGCTGCCGATTATTGTGGTCATCAATAAGATCGACAAGCCGGCAGCCCGCTGCGAGTGGGCCGTTGATCAGGTTTTTGATCTCTTTGTCAAGCTCAATGCGCCTGATGAACTGCTTGAGTTTCCCGTGGTCTATGCCTCGGCCAAGCAGGGCTATGCGCTGCGCGCCCTTGATGAAAAAAACAGCAACATGGATCCCATTTCGGCAATGATCGTTTCCGCCATCCCGGCTCCCACCGGCAGCAGCGACGCCCCGCTGCAGATGCAGGTCAACACCATCGATTACTCGCCGTATCTGGGCAGGCTCGGCATCGGCAAGGTGGTGAACGGCACCCTGAAAATCAACAAGGATATTGCCGTGGCCCGCCGGGACGGCTCCATTTCCCCCATCAGGATTTCCAAGATTTTCCGTTTCGAGGCCAATGAAAAAATCGCCGTTTCCGAGGCCACCACCGGTGAAATCGTTGCCGTGGCGGGCATGGATGACGTGACCGTCGGCGTGACCTTTACCGACCCGCTTAATCCCCAGCCCCTGCCGCTGATCGAGATCGATCCGCCCACCCTGTCCATGAACTTTGTGCCCAATGATTCACCTTTTGCCGGCAGGGAGGGGAAGTATGTCACCTCACGGCACATTGAGGAACGTCTGGCCCGGGAGACCCTGTCCGATGTGGCGCTGCATGTGCAGCCCTTGACTGAGGGCGTCGGATACAAGGTTTCCGGCCGGGGCGAGCTGCACCTTTCCATCCTCATTGAGAAAATGCGGCGGGAAGGTTACGAGTTCCAGGTCACCAGGCCCCAGGTCATCATGAAGGAGGAAAACGGCAAACAGCTTGAGCCCTATGAGGAGCTGACCATTGATGTGGATGAGCAGTATCAGGGGGTGGTGATTGAAAAACTTGGCAAGCTGAAGGGCCAGATGCTGGAAATGCGCAACGAGAACAACATGGCCAAGCTGATTTACAAAATCCCCACCCGGGGGTTGCTCGGCTTCCGTTCCCAGTTCATGACCGACACCAAGGGCATGGGCATCATGAACTATGTCTTTGCCGAATACGGCCCGTACGCCGGCGATATCACCAATCGGGTCAACGGGGTTTTGATCGTCAAGGAGCCATGCACCACGGTGGCCTATGCGCTGTTTAATCTGCAGGAAAGGGGGCGGATTTTCCTCGGCCCTGGCGTTGATGTCTATGCCGGGCAGATCATCGGCGAAAATACCCGGCCCGCGGATATGGTGGTCAACCCGGCCAAGGGTAAGAAGCTGACCAATATGCGCGCCTCGGGCTCCGATGAGGCGGTCATTCTCACCCCGCCCAGGCTGATGAGCCTGGAAGACTGCATTGCCTACATCAACGACGATGAACTGGTGGAGGTGACCCCCGCTTCCATCCGTCTGCGCAAACGCAAGAACGGCAACTTTAAGCCGTAAGAACCCTGGCATTTCAGCACAACCACCAAAACGACCCTGGCAGCAGGGTCGTTTTTTTTGGAGGAGCGGGTAGGAGGGGAGAGGCGGTGCAAGGGCATGGAGGATGATTTCATGCCTGCCAGGGATTTTTCAGGCCGGTGGGGTCATGCCCTTGTTCTCAAAGTTTACCTCCAGGGCCTGCTGGCGGAGAACGAGGATTTTATCAATGATGGCATTGATTTCTTTATCCTTAAACTCGGTCTTGTCGGCCTGCTCTCCCTGTATATCCTTGAAAAAATGAGCAATTTTCAATTCACCTGTCGGTTTTGCCGGGACAAAAAGCTCCTTTTCCTCAGTGCTGACCGGTAGGATTTTGCCTATTGCCAGCAGCCGGGCCAGGGCGTTTCTGACGAAACTTTCGGACAGGCCCAGCCGGTTGCTGATGGTGGCTGGGCCGGACGGGCCATCGCCTCTGTCGAAAGCCCGGCAGATGGCAAGCAGCACGGCCAGGCATATTTTTTCCCTGCTGGCAAAGCTGATGTTTGTTTCAAATTCAAGGGGATGGAATTTACCCGCGTTCTGGCAGGCGAAATTGATGATCCCGCCGAACAGCACGAGAAGCCAGGTCGTCTGCAGCCAGATCATGAAGATCGGCACTGAGGCGAAGGTGCCGTAAATGGCGTTGTATTTGGCCACCCCGATCTGAAATTTGATAAAGATGATCTGGGTTAGCTGCCAGAGGCAGCCGGTGATGGTGCCCGCCAGCAGGGCCGGGTAAAAGCGGACCGTGGTGTTCGGCATGATGATATAGAGCAGGGTCAGAATGAGAATGCTTGTTACCCAGGGCAGACTCAGGAAAAAGAGTTTCATGGCCCCGGCGAACAGACCGATTTCCAGCAGTTTCTGGGTAAAGGCATGACTGCGCAGCGTGGTGGAAAGCCCCAGGGTTACCGCCAGCAGCAGCGGACCGATGATGAGGATGGAAAGATAGTCGCTTGCTTTTCTGATGAAGGTGCGCGGTTTTCTGATGGACCAGATCTGATTGAACGAGTCTTCAATCTGGCCAAGCATGGATATCGCCGTATAGGCAATAAACAAGAGGCCGATGGAGCCGAGGGCCGTTACATTGGTATTGTTGACATATTCGATGATTTTGGGGATCAGGTCGGCGGCGATTTCACCGCCAACAGCCTTTTCCAGCAGTAAAGGCTCGATCTTGTCCTGGATGCCGAAGCCCTTGGCAATGGAAAAAATCATGGCCAGCATGGGAACGAGGGAGAGAAGGAAGGTAAAGGAAAGGGCCGAGGCATGGTTGACCAGCTGTTTGTTGAACGGGGCCCGGGCGGCAATGAGGCAGATTTTGACGATACGGACCATGGGCCGTTTTGCCGGAGGCAGCTCAGATTCCCGCAGACTCCAGATTGAGCTGTGCTCAGGATGCAGTTGAAAAAGGTGTCGCATTGACGGTTTCATGGGATGTGGCATGCCCCTGGTCAGAATTCGCGGATCTGTCAGCGATTTTCTGCCCGAGCTGATTGATGAGATATTGCGAAACCTCGTTTTTGGAGGTGTGGTCCATCTCCAGGAATGAAACCCCGATTTCGTACTGGTCTGCGCCCACGAGTGCAATGCGGACCACTGTGCCAAGCAGCAGCACCGTCGCGTTGAAATCTTCAAAGGGAATCTGCAGCTGAATCTTGTTGCCGACGGCAAAACAGGGGTTGTCGCTCCTGAAAAGGATGCCGGTCAGGCTCAGGTTTTTCGCCTGTGCCGAGAAAGATTCGGTGGCTTCGTCGATACTGATTTTTTTGACGAGAATCTCCGGAGAAAAATCAACCCTGATATAGCGGCGTTTATTGGGCGAGTATGCCTGGATATTATTTTTTCCCAGGGATTTGGCCTTGAGGAGAGCCATATCGGCAAACCTGACGAGTTCTGTCGCGTCGCTCGTGTCAATGGGAAAATTGGCAAGGCCGCCGCTTATGGTCAGAGGAATACTCTTGCCGGCATACTCCAGAGTAAGATGGGCAATGAGTTCCCTGATCCTTTCAGCTAGGATGAGGCCGGTTGCCTTTTTGGTTTCCGGCAGGATAATGACAATTTCCTCGCCGCCATAGCGGGAGGCGATGTCTTCCGAGCGTATCGCGTCCCTGATGGCCTGGGAGAGATCTTTTAAAACGAGGTCGCCGGCAAGATGGCCATGGTTGTCATTGACGGCCTTGAAGTTGTCGATGTCCAGAAATAAAACGGAAAGTTCCGTGCCATACCTCTTGGCCCGGGCGACTTCCCTGACCAGGGACTCATCAAAATAGGCGCGGTTGTAAAGGCCGGTAAGTCTGTCATATTTGGCGCTGTTGATCGTGTTTTCAAAGATATGAATTTCAACCACCTTGGGGTTTTTCAGCGATTTGTGGATGGAACAGAAATAATCGCAGATGGCGGTGCGCAGGTTGACATTGTGGCCGAGTTGGTTGCTCATCTCCCGCCGGTGCAGACAGATCTCCCGCCAGGAATCCTCTGCTTCCTGCCGGCTGAGTTCGAGATGGGTCAGGACGTGAAATATCACCGGGAAAGCCTGCTGGCCGAATTCGGCGGCGACATCATCAAGGGATGTTACGAGTTTTTCGTCGTTATTTGAGTAATTGTAAAGACACTGCAGTATTTTGTTGCGGATGAGTTGCATAAGCGGAATCTTTCACCTCTGGTCAAGAGTCTGCGGGGAAATGCACTGGTAGTTATTCAGCAACAACATGACAAGCTTGAAACTCATAGCAGAAGTACTATAATATACCTGTTGGCTATCGCCTTATAAAAAAATGAATTTTTTTAAAACATATGGAGAAATTTGAAGAAATAGCCCGGATTGCCGAATGGCTCGCCTTGCCGCTGGTCTATTTCGTTCTGCTCGTGTTGTTTCTTTTTTTTGTTGTGCGTCCTTTTTTTTCCCACATTTTCAATGTGGACCGGATAAATGCTCTCAGGACTTTGCAGGAAGCTGGGAAAGAAATGGAAATGGCCCAGCAGACCGACATCGCCCGGGATGAACAGGGTGCGGCGGGAGATGACCAGCCGGCTGAGCCGGCCCCTGGCAACAGGGATGAGCAGCAGCTCATGAGCAGGCTTGCCGAAAGTGATCCTGAAAAGGCCGGCAGTCTTGTCAAGCAATGGCTCAGGAAGGACCGGAGTTGAGTGACTTTGCCATTGACGTTCTTCCATAAATAAATTTATATTTTTCGGATTTCATTATAACATTTTTCTTCTTGGGCAGAAGGCAATGCGGTATTTTGCCGTGTGCTCCATACTTCATCGTTGTTTCTGACCAGGCTTCATGAGAGCAAGGTTCCAAAAGGAGCTTAGGAGCCGTTACGAAATAACGTGTACAATTCTGCCCGTTTCTTCACGGCTTCTTCTGCCGTTTTGGTTATCAGCATGACCAGGTTATTTTTTTTACAACGGCTTATCGGCAGCGTGGGGATGGAGCTTGTTGAAACCATCCGCCGCTTGAACAGGTGCGCGCCATGAAAGATATATTCTTCCGGAAGATACCCCCCTTGATTTATTTTCTTGCAGGGCTTGTCCTGTTCTGGTGGTTTTTTGTCAGATCGGACCAGTCTCTCATCAAGCCGAATGCCGCGCCCCGGGCGGTCACGGCCCGGGGCGACCTGGCCGCTGATGAGCGCAATACCATTGAGCTGTTCCAGGCAACCTCGCCTGCCGTTGTTTACATAACCAGCATCGAATTGCGGCGGAATCTGTTCAACCTGAACATTTATGAGATACCCAAGGGTACCGGCTCCGGTTTTATCTGGGATCAGGAGGGCCGGATTGTCACAAATTATCATGTCATTGAGGATGCCAACCAGGTGCAGGTCACCCTTGCCGATAACAGCACGTGGAAGGCCGTGCTGGTTGGAGCTTCCGCGGACAAGGATATTGCGGTTCTGAAGATTTCCGCGCCTGGAAAAAATTTAAAACCGATTCCCGTGGGAGAATCCGCCAGCCTGCTGGTCGGCCAGAAGGTTTTTGCCATAGGCAATCCGTTTGGTCTTGACCAGACCATCACCGCGGGGATCGTCAGCGCCCTCGGCCGTGAAATAAAATCGGCCAACGGCATGACCATTCATGATGTCATTCAGACGGATGCCGCCATTAATCCGGGCAATTCCGGCGGACCTCTGCTTGACAGCGCCGGCCGTCTCATCGGGGTGAACACGGCCATCTACAGTCCGGATGGGGTCAACGCCGGCATCGGCTTTGCCGTTCCTGCCGACGAAGTAAACCGGGTGGTTACCGAGATTATCAAGCATGGCCGCCTGATCAGGCCGGGACTAGGCGTGTCGGTGGCCAACGAAAGGCTGGTGGAGCGGCTGGGCATCGAGGGTGTGCTGGTTGTCCAGGTGGAGAGTGGCAGTTCGGCGGAGAAGGCCGGCATCCGCGGCGCGAGAAGAATCGGAGGCGAACTTCTGTTAGGTGATATCATTGTCGGCCTGAATGGCAAACCAATTACAAATCTTGATGATCTGCGCCGGGAAATGGAGCGTTACCAGGTTGGCGACGAGGTGACCTTGAAGGTCATTCGTGATGGTAAGGAATTTCAGGTCAAGGTTATTCTGGATGCGGTAGGATAAGTGCCTCTATGAAAAACAGGACAAGGCCGTGACCTGGTGGACGCGGGCGCTTAAAAGCGTCATTTCCTTTGATGACGGTCAGAGACTGGATTTGTTCAGGATTTTCCCGGCATTCAGAAGATTTCTGGCGGCACGACACCATTACGCCCTGCTGCGTACCGGTGCGGACATCCTTTTTGTGCTGGTGCTTATTTCCGGTTTTTTCGGTCCCCAGGATGCGCGGCGCAATATTGCTGTTTTTCTGACCTGGGGCATCCTGTGGCCCGCCATTGTTCTGTCCTGGTTTTTTGTCGGCCGCATGTGGTGCGGCATTTGTCCGTTTCCCGGGCTTGGTGTTTTTCTGCAGAGACGGGGATGGACGTTTTCCCTCAACGTTCCGCGCTTCCTGCAGAAATACGGGGTGTACATCGCCGTTTTCCTGCTGGCCCTCATCATCTGGTTTGAGACGGTTACCGGCTTGAATGAATGGCCGGCCGGCACTTCGTATCTTGTTCTTTCCATCGTGATCGGGGCGGCGGTGATGGCGGTACTTTTTCAGGGCCAGTCATGGTGCCGCCATCTCTGCCCGCTGGGACGGATCAGTGGAGCGGCGGCGACGATTTCCATTACCGAGTTCAGGGCTGACCATGATAAATGCCGGGGATGTAAAAGCGTTTCCTGTAAAAAAGGGGCGGATACGAGTCGCGGCTGTCCTGTCTATCTTGGCGCGGTTTCCGTGCAGAATAATCTGCATTGTCTGGTCTGCGGCCATTGTCTTCCTCTCTGCGACCGTGATTCGCCGCAGTTCCTTTTGCGCAATCCGTATAACGAGCTTATCCGCAACGCCGGCAAATATAAAACCTGTACCTACACCGTGCCTTTTCTCATCGGCTCCCAGATTGCCCGTTTCATGAGGGAAAAGCCGGTTTACAGTCAGGCGCTCGACTATTTCGCCATCTCCGATTCGCTGCTTTTCAGTCTCCTGCTGGGCATCTGTATTTTCATTGTGCTGCTGGTGATAAGACTCGGGACAAAACTCTTCGGGGTAGTGGACAATGACCCCATTGTCGGCAAGTTGTCGCCCATGGTGCCCATCCTTATCCCCATGGCCTTTACCGGCGAGCTTGTTTACCGCATGGCCCATTTTGCCGAGGGTATCGGTGATTTCATCCCCACCATCGGCAGGCAGTTCGGGCTGCCGATCCTTGAAAGGATATCCTTTTCCATCCCGGTGTTTCCGGTGCAGGTGCTGTCAGCCTTTTTCATGATGAACGGCGCCATTGCCGGCGGCTACATCCTGTGGCGTTATTGTCTCGGGCCTTTTGAGGGATTCGTTGATTTGAAACACTTTGTGATTATTCATCTTCTGCTGGGCGGCGCTCTGTTCAGCTATCTGCTGGTGATTTTTTAGAGAGTGCATCATGTTGTTCGGTTTTATGCCGTTTTCTGGTTGACAGCAATGTTTTGCCCTTGTCCCTGGCGATTTCCCTCATTGACTGCGTGGGGTCTGTCTCGTCAATGATTTCCTGCCCGACAATCTCCTCGATGATATCTTCAAGGCTGATAACACCCGTCATGCCGCCATATTCGTCCACAACGCAGAAGAGGTGCTGTCTGCGTTCAAAAAATTCAAGCAGGATGGTGTTGAGCTGGGCGGTTTCCGGGACAAAATGAACCGGTTTCATCAGGGAGGCGAGGGTGCGGCGTTCTTCCCCCTCCGCGACACACAGCCAAACATCTTTGCGCAGAACGATGCCGACGATGTCATCGGGGTTGTCGTCGTATACCGGGACCCGGCTGTGCCGGTTCCACTGGTCCTTCATGAGCTGGGCTTCGGCAACAGACAGGTTTTTATCCAGGGTAAAGGTAACGGTGCGGGGAGTCATGGCCTCCCTGACGGTTTTTCTTTTCAGGTCTATGATGTTTTTGATAATCCCTTCCTGCTGGGTGTCGATCACCCCTGATTTCCTGCTGAGCACGGTCATGGCGTGAATTTCTTCCGCGGAAATCTCGGTTTTTTTATCATAACCCGGGATGACCATCGTGGTATGTTTGATAACCCAGACTATGGGAGAAAGAATTTTTATCAGACCGTAAAGAGGAACGGCTATCCATGGAGCAATTTCCTTGCTGTAAACAACCCCGAGGGCCTTGGGAAGAATTCCAGATAAGATGAGGATGGTGAAGGTGAAGAGGGCGGAAAAGAGACTGAGATACGTGTCGCCGAAAACCGCGGCGGCATACCCTCCGGCAATGGCTGCGCCCATGGTGTTGGCTATGGTGTTGAGGGTAAGAATGGCGGAAATGGGTTGCTCGATATTGTTTTTGAGCCCTTTCAACAACCGGCCGGAGGGTTTGCCTGATTTGGCGAGAATTTCGATCCGGCTTGCCGGCACGGAGTAAAGCACCGCCTCAATGATGCTGCACAGGGCGGAAACGAGGATGGCAATACCGGCTGCCAGGCAAAGTTTTACTAACAAGTGTTATCGAGTTAAGTGGTGGTGAGAAAGAATAAGTTTAATGCGATGTAATCTCCGGCTGGGAAACTTTTCCGGAGCTTTCTGCGAGAAATTCTTCTATTTTCTGCTGTTGCTCAAGGCTCAACTCCCCGAACTGCACGCCGTTCCGCCGGATGATGGTTGATCCGGTGGGATGAATCGGAGCGGAGTCGGTCGAGGTTATCGTTTTGCATGGGATGTTTTCAAGATAAAAACCGCTGGAGCTGTTTAAGATGCCGAGTTCAAAATAGGGATTCTGGGTGATGTCCTTACTGGTCAGAAAGCGAAAAGCAAGACCGCCTTTGCTGATGTTGATGATCTGGCCAAAGGTTGTTTCATTGAAGACAAGGATGTCATCAGCCAGATGAAAGCGTTCGTGTTTTCTGCGTTCAACAAAAGATTTGCTTTGTTCCATGGACATGCTGATACCTCCAGGCTGTTTGCCGTGAAACAGCATCTGGATATGAATTAAAAAAATATAACAGATTAATACATTAAATAAAAAAAATGATACACGATTCATTATTTGTTTTGCAATATTTATTCCTTGATTTTTTCGATTACTTTTACCATCTTTTCAGCATGATGCGTTATTCACTGGAAAATGAAATATTCATTTTCCCGGAAAAATGACCGTTTTCGTGGAATTTGCCGTGTTGACCATTGATCAGTATGCCGGGCTGCTTGCACGTTTGAATGAAAAAAATATGCCTGATGTCAAGAAAATTGTTCTCCTGGCAGGGATGGATTTCGGTGATCGTGAAAAGTGGTGGACCAGAAGTGGCAGGAGGCGCCGTCCCCATGAGGGAGTGGATGTGGTCTGCGGTGAGGACAGCGCAGGGGAAAGGCATTTCCTCGGGGAAGGGGTAAAGGTTCCCAGTCTCACCTCGGGTGAGATAGTTGCCATATGCGATGATTTTCTTGGCCAATCCGTTTTGGTCAGAGGTGCAAGCCGTTCCCGCGGCAGCATTATCGCGGTGCATGCCCATATCCTGCCCAAGGGCGGGCGGGGAGATCTGGTGGAGGCTGGTGAGGAGATTGGTGTTGTCGTCCCGACGGAGGGACCGGTTCCTGCTCATCTCCATCTTTCCCTGCTGGGGTTCAACCCGGCACTGCCTTGGGCGGATATTGACTGGCAGTATCTTAACAAATGCGATTGGGACTTGTTCCTCGATCCATTCGCATAAATAATAAGGAGTTTGTGATGACAGAAGATGTTGATAGAAAATTAATCCCCAGCCTGCGTGAAGGGATTGATGTGGTTAAGATGATTTTTTTTAAGAAGCTGAAGGCGTATCTGTTGAAAAAATTTCCGGAGGATGGGGATGTCTATGCCGGTATGCTTGCCGGGGCCATGATGAACGATCTTTTCGGTTCACCGAATCCCCAGGAAAAATTCAAGATCTTTGCCGAGGAAAACCGCAAGCGCATCAGGCAGGAGCTGGAAAATGTCTCACGTGAATTTAAAGATCTGTGCATCCTGCTTACCGACGCTTTGCGTATGCACTTCCTCTGTAATCATCAGGAAGGCATCGAAGGCAACAATGAGGAGATTTTGAAAAAGGCAAGGGATTACGGGATACTGATTGAAGCCCGTGATGTGCCGCTGCCCAAGGGTTTTATGGAGCTGGTTTACAGGGTAGGCAAGGCCAACGGGTTGATCAGCGAGCAGAAAGGTTAGCGCCGTATGCTGTTCTGGTGTTTGACTTGCGCGGCAGGGAGCAAGAGCCCTGTTGGCCTGGAATGTGTCTTGTTTTGTCGCGGTTGCTGACCACAGTGGTGAGGGGGCTGCTATTACTTGTTTGCTGAAAAAAATAAAAAAAAGATGCTTGCATTCGTCTCTGATTTTGCTATGTTACGATTTGCTGAATTTTTTAAATGATGAGTGGTAGTGAAACAAAAAGTTGGCGTTTTCAAATGTGATGAATGAAGAGTTAGAGAAATGAGCAAACGTGAAGCTATCCGCATCCTGATGTTAAGTCCGATTTATTTCAAATTATCCCTTGCTGAACGACATGAGTTGATCGAAGAGTTTCTGCAGATTCATCGACAATCCTCATTAAAAATGTCCCGGGATAAGAAGTAAATTATACTTGCTGTTTTTCCTCTTTTACTATTCTCAACCATGGGTTATGAATTTTTCATAACTCGTACAGGGTGTCATCTTCAGCCGGCGGGTTTTTGTAGCCGCCTTTCATTTTTTTTCGCATGGCGGCAAAGGGGTCTTCATTTTCCAGAAGTTCTCCCATGTCCGTCTCGATCTTGTCCGGGTCTTCACCCGCTTCCATGCGGCTGATGGCCTCCTCCATCCCATCACCTAAGGCGAGACCGGTCTGCTGTGAGAATTTGCGCATGAGCAGCGCCATCTGCCGGGGATCGTCTGCATTGATAGTATCCGCCTCCTGGGCCAGTCCGGCAAGTACCCGTTCCATTTTTGCCTCATCAAAACCAGGGATAAAATCCTCTTCCGCCCCCTTCTTTGCTTTGCCTAGGGTGGCGAAGGCAGAGACTTTCCGCTGAAGCACTCCTTGACATTTCGGGCAAGGGGGCTGGGCGGAGGTATTGATCCGCCGCGAAAGAAAATTAAAGATCGTATGGCAGTGCTTGCAGTAAAATTCATAAATCGGCATGTAGTTGTCCTTTAGAGCTATTACGGGACAAGCTCTGAGTTAATTTCGTGATTCAAGATCCTGCCAGCGGGCATAGAGCTTATCAACTTTATCCTGGGCCGGCTGCAGAAGCGCGCACCATCTGGCCAGTTCCTCGGCATTGCTGATGACCGCTGGATTTTCCAGTTGCTGCCGGCATTGCGCAAGTTCCCCCTCCGCCTCGAGGATTTTTTCTTCAATGGTGGCCAGTTCAAGTCTTTCCCCATAGGTTATTTTCGCTTCACCCTGCTTCCGCGTTTTTTCTCTGGCCACAGTTTTCTTTTTCACGGGCGCAGCCTGCCGGTTCTGATCCTGCAGCCACTGGTCAAAATCCTCATACAGAGCGGTTCCGCCCCTGCCGTTAAACCCGAGAATTTTCGTGGTCACATTGTCCAGAAAAAATCGATCATGGCTGACCAGGACGACGGCCCCCGGAAAATCAATCAGGCTCTCCTCCAGCACGGCAAGAGAAGGGATATCAAGATCATTACCCGGTTCGTCGAGCAGGAGGATATCCGCCTGCTGCAGCATGAGGCGGGCAATGAGTATCCGGGCCTGTTCGCCGCCGGAGAGACGGTTTACCGGTTGATCAAGCTGATCGGGCTGGAAAAGGAAACGTTTGGCCCAGCCCACGATGTGGATGGGATTACCCTGGTAAATAACCGTGTCGCCGGCCGGGGAAAGAGACTGGCGCAGGGTCTCATCCTGATTGATCTGTTCCCGTTTCTGGTCAAAGAGCACAAGGCGCACCCCATCGGCCAGCATAATTTTCCCGCTGTCAGGAGCAATGGTGCCGGCCAGGATATTGATAAGGGTGCTCTTGCCGCTGCCGTTCGCGCCCATGAGGCCGAGGCGGCTGCCCGGCGCGAGGACAAAGCTGAGATTGCTGAACAGGGGGCGTCCTGCCGCAGATTTTGAAAGATCCATGGCCTCAAGCAGTTTTTTTGTTTTACGGCCCGTTGCCTCAAAATCAATTTTCACCTGTCTGTTTGCCGCGTTCATTTCCCGTACGCTATTGAGCTCATTTTGCAGCTCATGGGCCTTGTCAATGCGGAAACGGGCCTTGGTGGTGCGGGCCTTGGGGCCGCGGCGCAGCCATTCCGTCTCCCGGCGCACCTTGTTGGAGAGTGCGGACTGGCGCTGGCTCTGGCTGTCGAGAAAGGCCGCTCTTTCTTCAAGGAAACGGCTGTAATTCCCGTTGACCCGGAAAAATCCCTCCGGATAGCAGCGGTTGAGTTCAATGATGCGGCTGGTGGTATTCTCCAGGAAGGCCCGGTCATGGCTGATGAGGATGAAGGCAAATGGCGGGTTGGCCAGAATTTTTTCAAGCCACAGGATCCCTTGGATATCAAGATGGTTGGTGGGTTCATCCAGCAGAAGCAGATCGGGTTGCCGGATCAGTGCCCGGGCAATCGCCAGTCTCTTGCGCCAGCCGCCGGAAAGGTCGGCAACTTTTTGCTGGCCGTCATCCAACTGGGTCTGGCCCATGATGATTTTTATCCGGCCATGGCGGGAAACTTCGTCATGATCATCGGCGATTGCTTCCTGCAGGACCATCTCAACCGTCTGCTCCGGCTGGAAGGTGTCATCCTGGGCCAGGTAGACAACCTGTAAACCCTTCTGGCCGGTTATTTTACCACTGTCCGGCGTTTCCTGTCCGGCAAGAATTTTCAGCAGGGTTGATTTGCCGGAACCGTTGGGACCGATCAGGCCAAGCCGTTCATCGCGGTAAAAACTGATGGATATGTCGGTAAAAAGCTGGTGGGCGGCGAAACTCTTGCTGATTGACTGGCAATTGATAATCATAAAATAAAAAATATAAATGTCTCGTAATAGCTCACGCGTGGAGACATGGCAAAGGATTAAATGTGATCAACAGAAGTGTAATCTTTTTTGCTGAAAAATAAAGTAGGCCGGATTTTTTTTATCATCCCCGTGATAAATCACCGACCAGGGGAAATGGCAGCTCCTGGCAGGCGTGTTTTCTGAAAAAATGTTGACTTCCCAAGAGGATATCAGGCAGAATTTAATTCCAAGCAAATTACCTCCTGTCTTACGGGGCAGGCTATATATTTTATTAATGAGGTTATTATATGTCAGATGAAGCGGAAACCATTGATGTCGTGGCTAACATTTTCAGTCAGGCCATTAAGAAAACCCTGGAGAAAAGCACCAAAAAAACGATCAAATATTCGCCGACCTTTCAGTCCATCCCCAGGGTCAGTCTGAAGCCTGAAATAGGATGTTTCGTCATGTTCTCCGGCGATTATAACGGGTTGGTCGTGATGAACTTCTCCGCCGATGCGGCAATGGATCTCTATAGAAGTTACATGCTCAACATGGGTTTGCCGGAAAGTGATTTAGCCAAGGAATGCACATCCAATGAAGTCATTGACACCATGGGGGAGATGACCAACCAGGTCATGGGCCGCGCCATGAGCATGGTGGAAAGTAAATTTGAACTCACCGCAAATTGCGGTCAGCCGAAGGCCTTGGCGTTGAACAACGCCATCACCCTCACCCCTGAGATGGATTATCAGACCAATCGCCGCGTTGCCTTTTCCATGGGCACCAACAGGTTTCATATGGAGCTTGCCCTGGAGCAGACCCAGTTTGTCACCTTCAAATAGCGGGAGCCTCTTTAGCGTATGCCGTGTTTGTTCAGAAACGGGGCATACCGTTTATCTTCAATAAGGATGTGCGTTTGCAGCCAGTCTTTGAGGAAGGTGAGGACATCGATAAGATTGACGTCCTTGCCTTCATTGATCTGGGTGATAATCCCTGACACCCTGCCGAGAAGTTTTTCGTGAATGGCCTTGTGTTTTTTGGTTTCCGGATAGTTGAACTGGACAAAATATTTTTCTTCATTGGCAAAGTGGCCGACGGTAAATTTTACCAGCTCCCCGAGAATTTTCTTTATATCATTGATCGGCTTATCCTTTTTGACCGCGGCATGAACTTGGTTGATATAGTCCATGATTTTCTTATGCTGCTCGTCAATTTCTGCGATGCCGACGCTGAATTCACTGCTGAAGACAATGAATTTTCTCTCAACCGTTTTGGGGTCAGGCAAATACTGATGCGGCACCGTAAAATTCCGCAGCATTCTGTCTATATCCTTGCCCAGGCTTGCCACTTCCATCCCGCTGGCATATACCTTGGTTGAATCGGTTTTAATCCTGGTGCTTTCGGCGGAAACTTCGGTCATCGATTCGGCAACCAGGTGGGCAAGCTGGGCGGAATCGCTAATGAGCCTGTTGACCTCCGTGACCGCTTCGCTGGTGGTGACCACGGCGGCGGTCATTTCCTTGATGCCGTCCGTCACCTTTGCTATGCTTTCCGCAATGTCCTTTGTGGTAACGGATTGTTCCTCCACAGCGGCGGCAATGGTTGCCACAACATTATTCACCTCGTTAATGACCTCATGGATGGTGCTGATTTCCTTGATGGTCGATTCCGTTGCCGACTGGATGGCGTTGACCTTATTGCGGATATCTTCCGTCGCCTTGCTGGTCTGGGTGGCAAGATCTTTTACCTCGTTGGCGACCACGGCAAATCCCTTACCCGCTTCCCCGGCCCGGGCCGCTTCAATGGTGGCGTTCAAGGCGAGAAGTTTTGTCTGGTCGGAGATCTCGGTGATGACGGAAATAACGTTGTTGATTTCAGCGGCAGCGCTGCCGAGGCTGTTCACCCTGTCTGCGGCTCGCACCACGGATTGGGCCGCTTTGTCGGCAACAACTCTGGCCTGCTCGGAATTCTGAGCAATTTCAGTGATGGTGGCTGACATCTCCTCGGTTGAGGTGGAAACAATGCTCAAGTTTTCAGATGAAACCGAAGCCTTGGCGGAAACCGCATTCATGTTTATGGCAAGTCTTGAGGCGACCACGGCAATGGTCTGCAGATTTTCTTCCATCTCCTTGGTGGAGGCGTCAACATCGGCAGTGTGGCCGGCCATTGTTTGGGCACTATTGCGCATGCCGGTGGACAGGCTTTCAAGTTCTGCCGAGGCAGAGGCGAGATTTTGGGTGTCGCTGATGACGCAGCTTACGATTCTGGCGAGGTTTTCCTGCATGTTGGCGATGGAGCGCAGGACACTTTTGCTGCTGGCCGGGTCCAGGGCCGACGTGAGATCGCCCTGGGCAATTTTTTCAATGATTTTTTCGACTTCGGCCAGGGACGACCCGCCCGAACAGAAAAGTCCTTTTCCAAACATAAAATCCTCTTTAAATTTGCTTGTTACATCAGAGCAGGAGAGAAAAAAGTGGACAATAAATTACTCTGACTTATCTTATGATGATGTAATCCGGTAATCAAGGCGCTTTTCTCGGTTGAATAAGAAAAGAAAAGGTTTTTAAAAATGTTTTTGATGCGGTAGTATGACAGTCTTTGGTTCTTGCTGTCTGGAGCGTACCGAGCATATCATATGCTTGGGGTATAATCAAAGAATGTAAACAATATTTTACCGATATGACAATCTAAATTTTATCCATAGGGAGTAAAGACATGGGAAATTCCTGTCAACAGAAGAGCAGCTCCTGCAGCAGTGGCAGCTGCGGTTCAGCAGATGCAGCAGTGGCAAAGCAGAATATGGCGATCAATACCTCGTTGGGGAAGATTAAAAATAAAATTCTGGTCATGAGTGGCAAGGGCGGGGTAGGAAAAAGCACGGTTTCGACTAATCTTGCCCTTGGACTGGCAAACAGAGGCTACAAGGTTGGGCTGATGGACGTGGACCTGCATGGACCCGATATCTGCCGCATGCTCAATCTGACGGAAAAGCTGCAGGCAACCCAGACTGACGGGCGCTCGCTGTTTCCGCCGATGAAATACGGTGAAAACCTCAAAGTCATCTCGCTGGAATACATGATGGAAGACCGGGATGATCCGATCATCTGGCGCGGCCCGCTCAAGGTTCAGGCGATCCGCCAGTTTATTGCCGACATGGACTGGGGGGAGCTTGATTACCTGATCATCGACGCCCCTCCAGGCACCGGCGACGAACCCTTAACCGTGGCCCAGACCATAAAGGATGCCCAGGCGGTCGTGGTCACCACCCCCCAGGAGGTGGCGCTGGCTGATGTGAGAAAATCCCTGAACTTCTGTAAGCATGTGAAGATGAAGGTGGTCGGCATGGTCGAGAACATGAGCGGTTTCATCTGCCCGCACTGCAATGAGAGTGTGGAGATTTTCAAGACCGGCGGCGGCGAGAAGACCGCCAGGGAGTTCGGCATTGATTTTCTGGGCAGGGTGCCGGTTGATCCCAGGATTGTCATGGGTGGTGATGACGGCAAGCCGTATCTCAGTTCTGCTGAGGACAGTCCGGCCATCAAGGCCTTCGGCGCTATCATCAACAATGTGGAAAAACGTATGGCTACGGCAGTTCCTCTTTCCTTGAAGGTTGCCGATGCAGGTTGCGCCTGCGGCTCAACCTGCAATCCAACCACCTGCAACTGTTAGCGCGTTTTTTGGCCGGTTTACCTAAGGAATCTATGCGGATCAGTCTTATTCAGATGGTGATTTATGCTTATTAGGCAGATGACGGTCGGCTCCATGTCGGTTTGCTGTTATCTCGTTGCCTGCGAGAAAACCAGGAAGGCGATGCTCATTGACCCGGGCGGCGATGAGGACGACGTGCTGGCCATGATCAAACAGGAGGGGGTCAGCCTGGAATATATCGTTAATACCCACGGCCATCCTGATCATGTCTGCGCCAACGGACCCATCAAGAAAGCGACCGGCGCCCCTATTGTCATGCACGAGGCGGACGCGGCTTTTTTCGGCAGGCCAGAGGTGGACAAATATTTTTCCATGCTTGGCCTGCCAGCCTCTCCGCCGCCTGACAGGCTGGTCAGGGATGGGGATACCCTGCAGGTCGGTCTGTTTTCCTTTGAGGTGATTCACACCCCCGGTCACACACCAGGCGGCATTTGTCTTTACTGCGCCCCCCACCTCTTCACCGGCGACACGCTCTTTGTCGGTGCCGTGGGTCGCACGGATTTTCCCGGCGGCGACCTGCAGATTTTCATGCATTCGCTCCGGTCGCGCCTCCTTGCCCTGCCGGATGAGACCGTGGTCTGGCCGGGACACGGCTATGGCGGTTCCCGTTCCACCATCGGTGAGGAAAAACGCAGTAATCCCTTTATTAATGGAGAGTTCTGAGCATGCGGGAAATCGTACTGGGGACAGCAGGTCATGTGGATCATGGCAAGACCAGTTTTGTCAGGGCCCTGACCGGTATTGACACCGACCGGCTCAAGGAGGAAAAAGAACGGGGCATCACCATTGAGCTCGGTTTTGCCTTCCTTGATCTGGACTGCGGCCATCGGCTTGGCATTATTGATGTTCCCGGGCATGAGCGCTTTGTCAAGAATATGGTGGCCGGCGTTGCCGGCATTGACCTGGTCGCCTTTATCATTGCCGCTGACGAGGGCATCATGCCGCAGACCAGGGAGCATTTCGAGATCTGCCGCCTGCTGGGGGTGAAGAAAGGGCTCATCGTCATCACCAAAAAGGACATGGTGGAGGCCGACTGGCTTGAGCTGGTGGAGGAGGAGGTGCGGGGCTTCTTTGCGGACAGTTTTCTGGCCGACGCCCCTCTGGTCATGGTTTCCTCCACCACCGGGGAGGGAATTGACGAGGCGCGCAGGACCCTGGACGCCATGGTTGCCTCCTGTGAGTTTGCCGAGGCCTACGGACCTTTCCGGCTGGCCATTGACCGGATCTTCACCATGAAGGGCTTCGGGGCGGTGGTGACGGGCACCTCGCTTTCCGGACGGGTTGCCGTGGGAGATGATATCAGGATCTATCCGCAGGAGCTTGACGGCAAGATCCGGGGCATCCAGGTGCATGGCCAGAGCGTGGAGCTGGTGGAAGCCGGCAACCGGACGGCCATCAATATTCAGGGTATTGAAATGGACATGCTGGAGAGGGGCAATGTGCTGGCCACCCCCGGCTGCCTCAAGCCTTCCTATATGCTTGACGCCGAGTTTCTCTATCTGTCCGCCAATGAAAAACCGCTGAAAAACAGATCTCGAGTCCGGGTGCATCTCGGCACCGCTGAAATCATGGGACGCATCGTTGTTCTGGAAGGTGAGGAGGTTGCCCCCGGCAGCTCCGTCAATGTGCAGCTGCTGCTGGAGGAACCGGTGGGGGTCTGGCCCGGCGACCATTATGTGGTGCGCAGGTATTCGCCGGTGACCACCATTGGCGGCGGGGTTGTGCTCAATAATTCCGCCCCGAAACGCAAACGCTTCCGGGAGGAAAACAGCAGGATTTTTGCCCTGTATCATACCGCTTCCCAGGAGGATCTCGCCCTGTTCCACCTGCGGGAGAGCGCTTACAGCGGCCTTACCGGAGCGGAGCTGTCGGTGAAAATGGGTTGTTTCGGCAACCGTTTCAAAAAATTGATGGCCGGTCCGATTTCGTCCCGCAAGGTGGTGGTCGTTGATTCGGAGAAACAGCTTTATGTGGCCGAAGAGGTGTATAGTGGGCTGCTGGCGAAAATTGTCGACCGCATCAGCGACTATCATAAGGAAAGTCCGTTAAAGCCGGGCCTGCCCAAGGAAGAGCTGCGCAGCCGGATAGAGAAGGGGCTTGGTCCGAAGCTTTTTCATCTCTGCCTGGCTGAGCTCAGTAAAAAAGGCATCATTGTTCAGGAGGAGGGCATTGTCCGTCTGGCCGGGCATCAGGTATTTCTGCAGGCTGATGAAAAGGAAATCAGGGAAAAGATGGAAAGGCTCTTTGTCGCCGCCGGACTCAATGCTCCGACCATGAAGGAGGTGCAAGGCGCCTTCCCCGATGTTCCCCAGTCGCTGGTGATGGAGGTGTTAAGCCTGCTTGTCAAGGATGGCCTGGTGGCCAAGGTGACCAATGATTTTTATTTTTATACCAGGACATTAGATGAACTGCAGAAAAGACTGGTTGAGTATCTGCAGAAGGAAGGTGATATTGACGCCCCGCGCTTTAAGGACCTGACCGGCTTGACCAGGAAATTTTCCATCCCACTGCTTGAATATTTCGATAAAATAAAACTGACTCTGCGGGTAGGCGATAAGCGTATCCTGCGCTCAAAGAGCTGATGGAACTGTTGCCTTCTGCCCTCGTCTGCTGCATGAAACGGTTGCAACCCACAGGAGAACAGGTATAAGTAATCTCACCGGAAATCTCAGCGGCCTGAAAACCGGCCAGCTCAAGCGTCTGGAACGCCTCAGTAAGCGGAGAACTGATCCCGCCCTGATTGTCTCGGCGGAAATGGCCAGGGAAATGGCGGAACTTTCCGCCGAGATCAAGCGCCAGATCGGTCTGCTGCTTGCCCGTTCCGGACAGGTGGAAACGGTCATTGTCGGCGATCATAAAAAAATCGTCATCCCCGCGCTGTCCCACATCCGTTCCGCCAGCGGCCGCCTGAAGGGGTTGCGTTGCGTCCATACCCATCTGGCCGGGGAGGACCTCACCGAAGACGACCTGATGGACCTGCTGTTCCTGCGGCTGGATCTGATGGCGATGATCAAGGTCATGGCCGACGGGCTGCCGGAGAAATTGTATGCGGTGCATCTTATCCCTGTCCCGGTTGCGGGGAAAAGCTGGCATTTCCTTCCTCCCCAGGTGCCTTCCCGGCAACCGGCAAATTTCCTGGAGCTCATCGCCGCCCTTGAGGACGAATTTTCCCGCTCCGCGGCTACCAAAAAAAGCGATGCGGGGAAAGACCGGGCCATCCTGATCAGTGTGACCACCCAGTCAAAGACCGGGGCCCAGGAATCCATGGATGAACTGGTTGAGCTGGTGCGCTCCGATGATGTCGAGGTGCTGGAAACCATTATCCAGCGGCGTGACCGCATCAATCCCAAACTGATCATCGGCAAGGGGAAGCTGGCGGAAATCATGCTGACCGCCCTCAAGCGCAATGCCAATCTGCTGATTTTCGACCAGGAGCTGAACCCATCCCAGGTGCGCTCCATCACCGATCACACCGAGTTGCGGGTTATTGACCGGACCCAGCTTATTCTGGATATCTTTGCCAGACGGGCGCTCAGCCGGGAAGGTAAACTGCAGATTGAAATGGCCCAGCTCAAATATCTGCTGCCGCGCCTGGGCCAGCGTGATGACGCCCTGTCAAGGCTGACCGGCGGGATCGGCGGCAGGGGGCCGGGTGAAACGAAGCTCGAGGTCGACAGGCGCCGGATCAACGACCGCCTGAGCAAGCTGGGCAAGCGCTTAAAGCAGGTCGGCCAGGAGCGCCACCACCGCCGGTCGCGCCGCCGCAAAAAGGAGCTGCCGGTTATTTCCCTGGTGGGCTACACCAACGCCGGCAAATCAACCCTGCTCAACAGTCTGACCAAAAGCAACATCTATGCTGAGGACAAGCTCTTTGCCACCCTTGATCCCACCAGCCGCCGCCTGCGCTTCCCCGAAGATGTCGAGGTCATTGTTACCGATACGGTTGGTTTTATCAGGCATCTGCCGGAGGAGCTGCTCAAGGCCTTCAAGGCAACCCTGGAAGAGCTGCATGAAGCAGACCTGCTGGTGCATGTCATCGATATCAGTAATCCGCGCTTTACCGAGCAGATCCGCGTTGTCGAGGAACTGCTTGATGAGCTTGATCTTGCCGATATGACTATCATGCAGGTTTATAATAAAATTGACAAGGTGGATCCCGTATTGGTGCAAGAACTGCTGGAACGATCCGATGCCGTGGCCGTTTCCGCCATCAATCCGGCCACCTTTGCCCCGTTTCTGGATAAAGCAAAGAAACTGGTGCTGAAAAAATGGAATGGACATCAAGATGTCGCCTGAAATCCCCGCACGCTGCACCCATTGTCTCACCTTTTCCTGTAATCAGCCGCTGAGCAGCTGCCAGGTTTGCCATGATCAGGCAATGGGTGAATCGTATCTCTGCGACATCGCCAGAAGTGCCTTCTCCTCCCATACCTTCATCTGTCATGCCTTCCGTCCCAACCTGACGCTGGTGGGCAAACAGGAGGAAAAGGCGCCGGAGATAGCGGTCTGCCAGAACAAGCAGACTTATTTCGCCAATGTGGTCCGGTTGATTGGTTCGGGGCAGTGCGCCGGCGGGGGATGCGGCAATCCGGGCTGCCAGCCTGCAGGTAACGGGACGGCTGAAAAATATCATGTGGTGTGGAGTGTACGGCAGCGAAAACCTGTTTTTGCGGCAAGCAACATGTATGTTTCCTTTCTGCATGACGTTGTCCTTTCCTGCGGACACCTGATGGCCGGCAAGGTCTTTCTGCTCTGGCTGGCTCCTGACCATCTTCATCTCTATCTTGAGTGCGCCGGCTGGGAATCGGAGCATGAAATTGTCGAAGACCTGCAGGGGCTTGTCCATGATGCCCTGATGCAGGAGTTCCCCGGCCTGCGAAAGGATTATGAAAAGACATTGATCTGGGAGCGTGATTTTTTCCTGGAAAAAATATCCTCCGAATGAAAAGGTTATTGCAAAGAAATTTTCTGCTGTTGTGCTGTTGCATGCTGCTGCCGGCCCTGCTGTTTAACCCCGCCTCGGTGCGCGGCAAGGAGTCCGCCCGCATTGCCGATATTGTCCTGATGAATTCCCATCATGACCTGCTGCTCTATTTTACCCTGCAGGACGCCTTTACCGATGAGATGGTAAAGGGGATTGAAAACGGTATCCCGGTTACCTTCAGTTATTTTATCGAACTCTACCAGCTCCACCCTGGAGAACCTGAACGCAAGATCGCCAGTCAGGCCTTTGATCACACCTTGAATTATGACCCGCTCAAGCAGGAATATGCAGTGGAAATGGAAGAGAGAAAGGCGGGCAACATCTCCTTCAAGAGTTTTGGCGAAGCAAAAGCAGCCATGACGGATATCCATGACCTGCAGCTTGCCGAACTCGCCTTGCTGGAAACGAATGGCCGATATATGGTGAAGGTGAAGGCCAAGCTGGCCAAAAAGGCTTTACCCATGAACTTTCAATATATCATACCCTTCTGGCAGCTGTGGAAGTTTGAAACCGACTGGTACTCGCTCTCGTTCACTTATGGAAATAGCGGATCAGCAGCAAAGAGATGAGCGCAAGCGGCGCAGGGTCTGGACAGTCATTTTATCCTGTCTGGTCCTCATCCCGCTTCTGACTTTTGTTGAGACCAAGGTTTTTCAGCTTGGCGCCGTGCCGTTCCCGGTCAGCGGCAATGTGCTGGTTTTCGTCATCATCAATTTTAATGTTTTTCTCCTGCTGCTCATGGTGTTCCTGGTGCTGCGCAACCTGGCGCAGCTTGTGTTCGAGCGCAAGAAAAAGATTCTCGGCGCCAAACTGAGGAAAAAACTCGTTATTTCCTTTGTCTCCCTTTCGCTGATCCCCACGGCCCTGCTGTTCTTTATTTCATTGCAGTTCGTCTCCACCAGCATGGATTACTGGTTCAATATCAAGGTTGAGCAGTCGCTGCTTGAGTCACTGCATGTTGCCCAGGACGTGTATCAGGGGAAAAAGGAGGAGATGCAGAGGCTTGGGGCAAATATCGCCCGCCGTATTCAGTCACAGGACGGTGGCCGGACCGGAACCCCCGCGCTTGACGCCCTGCTGACCGATATTGTGGACAGCCATGGGCTGGCCTGTCTGGAGATTATTTCTCCGCAGCGCACCACGGTGACGCGGATTGCCGGCGGGCAGTTCAGGGATGGGGCCCATGTGCCGGAGATCCTGCCTGACCTGCTGCGCAAGGCGCTGAGCGGTGACGCAGGGCAAATCGCCATCCAGCAGACTACCGGCGGCGAGCTGGTGCGCAGTCTCGTTCCCGTTACCCTTGGCGCTGACGGGAAGAACCCCCATGTGTTGATCGTCTCCGCCCTGATCCCCCAGTCCCGTCTGGAGAGGATGCAGATTATCTCCAGCGGTCTGGAAGGATACCGCCAGCTGATGCAGCTCAAGCAGCCCATCAAGACAAGTCTGCTGGTTATCCTGCTCATTGTCACCCTGCTTATTGTTTTCAGCGCCATCTGGTTCGGGTTTTTCGTGGCCCGCAGTCTGACCGACCCCATTGACAAGCTGGCCGTGGCCACGAGAAGGGTGGCGGACGGTGAACTTGATTTCGTCGTGGAGACGGATGCTGGGGATGAAATGGGCACCCTGGTGGAATCGTTCAACCAGATGACCCGTGATGTCCTGGCCAGTCAGAAGGAGCTTGAGGCCAGTAACCAGGAACTGGAAAACAGAAGGCGGTATACGGAGATCATCCTGCAGAATGTGGCCGCCGGGGTCATCTCCCTTGACGCGGCCGGACGTATCACCACCATCAACCGTTTTGCCGAGGAACTGCTGAAAATTGATAAGAAGGCGATTTTGCATTATGATTACCGGCAGGTTTTGAATGCCGACCATCAGGAGGTTCTCAATAATTTTTATGCTGAGCTTGACCGGAGCGGCAAGGGAACCATCGAGCTCCCTCTGCGGCTGAAGGTGCGGGACAACTCTTTCTCCCTCAGGGTCAATATGACCCGTCTTGTCGATGAATATGGCAAGGAACTTGGCGTGGTGCTTGTTTTCGACAATCTGACCGAACTGGAGAAGGCCCAGAGGATGGCGGCGTGGCGCGAGGTGGCCCGACGCATCGCCCATGAGGTGAAAAACCCCCTGACGCCGATTCAGTTATCCGCCCAGCGGCTGCGGAAGAGGTATCTGGATAAATTGGGTGAGGAAGGCGAAGTTTTCGATGTCTGCACGAAAACCATTGTCAATCAGGTGGATGAGCTGAAACGGCTGGTCAGTGAATTTTCCAATTTCGCCAGGATGCCGGCCGTGCAGAAGTCCATGAACAGCCTCAGGGCAATGGCGGAAGAGGCCATGGTTCTCTTTCGCGAAGGGCATAAAAATATCCGTTTTGCCTTTGTCTGTAACGCGGATGTGCCGAAATTCCCCTTTGACCTGAAGCAGATGAAAAGGGTGCTGATCAATCTGCTGGATAACGCGGTTGCGGCAGTGGGAGACAGGGGCAGCATTACGGTGGAGATCGCGGTGGATGACGAGCAGAAGATGGTATTTCTTGAGGTGCGGGATGATGGGCCCGGCGTCAAAGACGAGGATAAGCATCGCCTCTTCGAGCCTTATTTTTCCACCAAAAAATCCGGAACCGGCCTTGGGTTGGCCATCGCCAGTACGGTGGTGGCCGATCATGGCGGCTATATCAGGGTAAAAGACAATCTGCCGCGGGGGGCCAGGTTCATTATCGAGCTGCCGCTGACCTAGCAGCAGGGTGACGGCGGTCCACCAAGAATATGAGGAAGGTCGTGGAAAATGGCTAAGAAAGTAATGATCGTTGATGACGAGGCCAGCATCAGGGAGTCTTTGGCCGGCATTTTGTCTGATGAGGGATTTCTCCCCGTGCCGGTTGAGTCTGCGGAAAAGGCCTTTGAGGTGCTGCAGCAGGAGAAGATCAACCTGGTACTGCTTGACATCTGGATGCCGGCCATGGATGGCCTGGAGGCCCTGCCCCGCATCAAGGAACAGTTTCCCCTTCTGCCGGTCATCATGATATCCGGCCACGGCAACATTGAAACGGCGGTGCAGGCCACCAAAATGGGCGCCTTTGATTTCATCGAAAAACCGCCGTCATATGACAAAATTGTCCTGTCCATCAATAACGCCCTGCTCGTTTCCGATCTGGAAGAGGAAAATCTCATCCTCAAAGAGAAGAACGAGAAGAAATGGAAGATGACCGGCGGTTCGCCGGCAATCATCAATGTCAGGCAGCAACTGGAACGGGTGGCACCGACGGATGCCTGGGTGCTCATCCGCGGCGAGCACGGCACGGGCAAGGAACTGGCGGCCCAGATGATCCACCGTTTGTCGGCCTCATCTGAAAAACCGATGATTGAAGTAAATTGCGCGGCGATCCCGGAAGAGCTCATAGAAAGCGAGCTGTTTGGCCATGAAAAGGGATCTTTCACCGGTGCCACCGCCAGCAGGCGGGGCAAGTTTGACCAGGCGGACGGCGGGATTCTTTTTCTCGATGAAATCGGTGACATGAGCCTGAAAACCCAGGCAAAAATTCTGCGGATTTTGCAGGAGCAGAAGTTTGAAAGGGTGGGAGGGACTAAAACCATTTCAGTTAATGTGCGGGTGCTGGCCGCTACCAATAAAAATCTGGAGCAGGAAATCGAACAGGGCAACTTCCGGGCTGATCTGTTCTGGCGGCTCAATGTCGTGCCCATCTATATGCCGCCGCTCAGGGAACGGCTGGAGGACCTGCCTTTACTGGTGGAAGAGCTGCTGGTTGAATTTTCCCGGAAAGGGCTGGGGAAAAAGGAATTCACTCCCGGGGCGCTGCAGCTGATGAGCTGCCATAGCTGGCCGGGCAATGTGCGGGAATTGCGTAATTTTGTTGAACGGGTGGCCATCATGATCCCCCAGGAGATCATCACGGAGCAAATGATCGCCCCCATGCTGCCGATTGATGCCCGGGCACTGGAGCAATTTCATGCTGACCGGGGAAAAAATCCCGCCCCGCAGTCTCATCAAGGATTTGAAGCCTCTTTCAAGGAGGCCAAAAGGATTTTTGAAAAGGAGTATCTGGAGGAAAAGTTGAAGGAAAATGACGGGAATATTTCCCAGACCGCGGAACAAGTCGGCCTGGAGCGGAGTCATTTACACAAGAAATTAAAAGCGTTGGGTATTGAAGTCAAACTTGAAAATTGATACCCTGATGGCAGGCCCCTGCCGGCATCCTGATTTTTTTTATGCAATCCCCGGCGGGTGGCGGGCACTTTCATGTTATGTTACGTGATTACCTTGGTGTCTGCCACAGGTCCTGACAGGGCACCCCGGGCTGTTGGCGGTACCCTTAAAATTCTACCTTGAAGAATCACTAATGGCTGACGATAATCTCCCCAATCTTCCCAATCAAAAGGATCTTGAAAAGGAAATCGCTGACTATTTAAGCAGGAAATACGGAGGACAGGTTAAGATCGTTTCCACCGGTTTTTTACCCCATCCTGAAAAGAAGGGCGAAAAGAAACAGAAAATTGCCACGCAGAAGAAGACGCCCTTTCATTTTGATCTGAAACCTGAAGAGCTTGCCGCCTATCTTGATGAATATGTCATCCGGCAGGATGATGCCAAGGCGATTCTCGCCACCAAGATCTGTACCCATTTCAACCGTATCCGCCACGAGTCGGAAAAGCCGAGGACCCAGGCGGCCGGCCGGATCAAGAGCAATGTTCTGCTCATCGGACCAACCGGTGTCGGCAAGACCTATCTGATCAAACTCATTGCCCGGCATATCGGGGTGCCTTTTGTCAAAGGTGATGCCACCAAGTTCAGTGAGACAGGCTATGTCGGCGGTGATGTCGAGGATCTGGTGCGGGATCTGGTCAGAGAGGCTGATGGCGACATTGACCGGGCCCAGTATGGCATCATCTATGTGGATGAAATTGATAAGATCGCCTCATCGCCTTTCCGCATTGGCGCCGACGTGTCACGCACCGGCGTGCAGCGGGCTTTCTTAAAGCCCATGGAGGAGACCGAAGTTGAGATGAAGGTGTCCCATGATCCCATTTCCCAGCTCGAGGCCATGGAGCATTACCGGGCCACGGGCAAGCGGGAAAAAAGGGTCATCAACACCAGAAATATCCTCTTTATCATGAGTGGCGCCTTTTCCGGATTGGAAAAGACCATCAAGAAGAGGGTGCAGCAGCAATCCATTGGTTTTGAAAAAACCATCTCTTCCGGCCGGGAAGATACCCGGCTTCTCAAACAGGTCAAGGCCGAGGATCTGATTGACTTCGGTTTTGAAAGCGAGTTTGTCGGCCGCTTGCCCGTGGTCGCCGTGCTTGATGAGTTAGGGGAAGAAGATCTTTACCAGATTCTGATCAACCCGAACAGCCCGGTTGTCGTGGCAAAAAAACAGGATTTCGCCGCCTATGGCATTCATCTGCAGTTTGAGGAGGATGCCCTGCGGGTGATTGCCGCCAAAGCGGTCAAGGAACGGACCGGGGCTCGGGGTTTGGTCAGCGTCATGGAGCACGTGTTGCTGCACTTTGAAAAAACACTGCCCTCTTCGACGGTGCGCTATCTTGTTGTTTCTCCGGAGCTGGTGGAAAATCCTCTGCAGCAGCTCCAGATTCTCCTGGCCGATGCGAGCGTCCAGGAATCACAGCGGATCCGCTATCATGAATTCATGGCCCATGAATTCGCCAGGATTGTCAGCTTTATCCGGGAAAAACAGGAAAATCTGTTGAAGGCGGAACATGTTACTCCCTCGGAAGGGAGGCTCGAACTGCTGGCCCATCAGTGCCAGACGCAAATCATCGATCCCCGGGATGCCTGTAAGGAATTTATCGTCCTTGTCCGGCAGATCCGCGAATGTGCAAAGCTCATTTCCGAAGAATATGGGCTGCAGGTCAGCTTTGCTGATGAGGCGATTGACCTGATTGTGGTACATGCATCATGGAATCAGACGGGAGTTGTCGAACGTTGCGAAGAGATTTTTAATTCATTTGAGTATGGTCTCAAGCTCATCCAGCAGAGAAACGATGTCAATGATATTCTGATCACCGCCAAGGGGGTGGAAAATCCCGATCTTTTCATCAATGACCTGGTGGCGGAGATATTCCGTTTGTAATTCATTGTAAAACCTTGAACTCTTTTTCCCGGAGGAAATGTAAATGGTCTTTCCAGATTATCGTCCCCGCAGATTCCGGCGCAACGCCCAGTTGCGTTCTTTGATCCGCGAAACCCGCCTGTCGGCCGAGCAGTTCATCTATCCTCTTTTTATCATGCCCGGCAAGGGACTGAAAGAGGAGGTGCCCTCCATGCCCGGAGTTTTCCGCATGTCGGTCGATCAGCTCGGCAAAGAGGCCAAAGAGCTTATGGAGCTGGGCCTGAACCACGTGATTCTGTTCGGCCTGCCTGAGAAAAAGGATCCCATGGGCTCGGGGGCCCATGCCAAGGACGGCATCATCCAGAAGGCCATCAAGGAACTCAAGAACAAGGCGCCGGAACTGATGGTGACCACCGATGTCTGTCTCTGTGAATACACCAGCCATGGCCATTGCGGTGTGCTGATCAACAAACAGGTCGACAATGATGCAACCCTGGAGATCCTGGGCCAGGTGGCGCTTTCCCATGCCAAGGCCGGCGCCGATATCGTCGCCCCATCCGACATGATGGACGGCCGGGTGGCGGAAATCCGGGGAATGCTCGATGAGAATGGTTTTGACATGGTGCCCATCATGTCCTATGCGGTCAAATACGCCTCGGCCTTTTACGGGCCTTTCCGGGACGCGGCGGAATGCGCCCCCCAGGAGGGCGACCGCCAGGGGTATCAGATGGACCCGGCCAATAGCCGGGAGGCCCTGCGCGAGGCCACCCTTGATGTGGATGAGGGGGCGGACATCCTCATGGTAAAACCCGCCGTGGCCTATCTGGATATCATCAGAAGTCTGCGGGAGGAATTCGACCTGCCCATTGCCGCATACCATGTGAGCGGCGAGTATGCCATGATCAAGGCCGCCGCCCAGCGGGGGTGGATTGACGGGGAGAGGGTAATGGCCGAGACCCTGCTGTCCATCCACCGGGCCGGAGCTGACATCATTATCACTTACGGGGCAAAGGAGATGGCCCGAATGCTGAATGGCTGACCATCGCCCTGTAAAAAAGAAAACAGGCCGGCTATGACTGCTTGAGCAAAGCTGCCATAGCCGGTTTTTTTATTACGGCAGCGGGCAGGAATTTGCGATTTTTTTTGCTAATGGAGGGGCGGATGATGGATGTGAGCGAGGCAATCAAAGGGCGAAGAAGTATCCGCAGGTTTAAAAACCAGGATGTCTCCGGTGAGCAGCTGGCAAAGCTTCTTGCCGCGGTGCGCTGGGCGCCCTCCTGGGGCAACTCCCAGTGCTGGGAGATCATTGTGGTCCGTGACCGGGCAAACAAGCAGCAACTGCATAACGCTCTCAGCCCAAGAAACCCGGCACGTCCTGCCGTGACCGATGCCCCGGTGGTGCTGGTGCTGGGGGCGGCAATGAAGAAGTCTGGCCACTACAAAGGTGAAAGTCTTACCCGATTTACCGAGTGGTTCATGTATGATCTGGGCCTGGCCACCCAGAACCTCTGTCTCACCGCCCACAGCCTCGGCCTCGGTTCGGTTGTTGCCGGGGCCTTTGACCATGACCGGGTAAAGGAAATTCTCGGCGTGCCGGCAGGATATGAGGTGGTGACCATGATCCCGATCGGCTATCCTGACCATGAACCTTCAGCCCCGAAAAGGAAGGAGACAGCAGAGTTTACCCATTATGAACACTTCTCCCGCTGAGGCTTTTGCCATCGCCTTATTCAAACTGTTTTCTGAAGGCAAGGAAGGCGGCTTTCAGGTCCTGCAGCTCCTGCTGCAGCAGGGTGATTTCCTGCTCCAGTTTCTCCAGGCGTTCATCCTGCCGCTCCTGCCGGACGGGTGTGTGTTCTGCAGGCAGACCGGGCAGCGCTGTTTGGGGTTCGCCTGACAGCAGATGCATGAACCGGCATTCCTTGCGTCCGGGCTGCTTGGCCAGCCTGGTCAGCAAGCCCATTTCGTTCAGATCGTCAAGCTTTGCCTCCACCTCCGCAATGTCATTGAATTGATAAAGTCGTTCCGTTCTGCCCCGCAGTTCCCCTGCTGTCTGGGGGCCGCGCAGGAGAAGCAGGCAGATGAGCGCAGCCTCTTTATCAAGCAGATTGTTCTTGGTGACGAAGTTCTCTTCATATTTGGTTACCCGGGAAGCATCGCTCTGCAGGGCCAGCCGTTTTTCCTTCAGGCGGCTGAGCGCTCCGATGACGGTGGCCTCATCATAGTTGACCACCGGTTCCCGGTTTGACTTCTGGTTGCAGGCATTCACCAGGGCATTGAGAGATAGGGGGTAATATTCAGGGGTTGCCATCTCCTTTTCCAGCAGGCAGCCCAGCACCCTGACTTCCACATCGTCCAGCAGTTCTTCCATATCAATTCTCCTTGCAGACCGGATAACATTTTTGTACTCACACAGCAACCGGCTCCGCAGGATTTCATGTTCAGAAGAAAGCCCTGCGATATTTTAAGCCGGCAAGACAAAAAACAGTTCATGATACATGCAAAAAATATTTCATGCCACAGGCTTTCCTCTTCTTGGCTTGCCTGCACAAGGCGGTAATCGATTCTGGACGGCGTGCCGCTTCAGTTTGCGGAGCTGCTGCGCCTTAGCTCAAACAGGGTGATTTCCGGCGGAGACAGGACCCGCATGGGCGGCCCCCACGTGCCGGTGCCGCGGCTGACGTACAGCCGGGAGCCGGAAGCAAGGTGATAGAGTCCGTCCTGCCGGGGGTATTTGAGGCTCGAGAGGAAATTGAAGGGAAATATCTGCCCCCGGTGGGTATGGCCGGAGAGCTGCAGATCAAAGAGTTGCGGGCCATCCTCGCTGACGGTGGGACGATGTTTGAGGAAAATGGTGAAGAGCCCCGATGCGTGGGCCTGCAGAATGGCGTTTTCATCCACGGCCTTATGGTGGATCTGTTCATCATCGATGCCGACCAGCCCGACCACTCCGCCGACGCCTAAGCCGGTATTGCGCAGCACCGTAAAACCGCTGCGCTGCAGGAAGTCGAGGGTCTGGCTGAGCCCGGCATACATTTCATGGTTGCCGAGTATGGCAAATTTCCCCAGGGGCGGGGCAATCTCCCGCCACATGCTGCTCAGGCCATCCAGATGGTTGATCTGGGCATCAACCACATCACCGGTGGCAACCAGCAGGTCGGGTTTGAGTTCTTTGAGCCGGGCGATAACCGGCTCAAGAAAGGCCCCGCGGTTGAGCAGGCCGAGATGGAGATCCGAGATGTGGACGACCCGTACAAGCTCTGTCCCGGCCGGCAGTTTGTCAGTGGTGATGGGAACGGTGACCGTGTGGATATTTTTTGCCTCATTATAGCCATAGACGCCGGTGGCCAGCGTCATGAGGAGAACGGCCGCGGCAGTGAGCGGTCCGTGCAGGGGCAGGCGGGGCAGGCCGGCGGTGATGAGGTGCAGCAGCCGGGAAAAGAGTTCGACCAGGCCGATTGCCGCAAACATGCTGCAGGCGAGGAAAAGCAGCCCCATCCAGATAAAGCCGGTCAGCGCCAGCAGCCGGGCGGTCTGGGGACTGCCGCCTGCGTCAAGCAGCCGCACCGCAAACGGGGCGATAATCATCAAAAACATCCACAGCAGCACGGCGGCGGTAAGATACCGATGGCCGGCCAGCAGGGGGTGGATGCCCCGGAAAACCAGGCCATGCATGGCGGTATAGATGGAAACGGCAACAGCAAGGAAAAGGATCATAGGCTCAGGTTGGCAGTTGCTTTAACTGAAGAGGGCGAAAACCTTGTCAATGAATTGCTCTTTGCTGAACGGTTTGGTGATGAAATCGGAAACGCCGGCCTGTCGTGCCAGCTCCGTCTGTGATTTTTCCGACTCGGTGCTGGCCATGAGAATAGGGATATCCAGTTTCAGGGAGTTGCGGATTTCCTTCACCAGCTCAACCCCGTCCATATTGGGCATGTTGAGGTCCGTGACCAGCAGGTCGACCCGCTGTCCTGACTTGAGCAGATCAAAGGCCTGCTGGCCGTCCTCCGCCGTGGTCAGGCAGACATTCCTGCCGGCCAGGGCGGAGGTATAGAAAAAGAGCATGGCCTTGGAATCGTCGGCGGCCAGGATGAATTTTTCTCCTGCCCCCTGAGCGCCGATCTCCAGTTTTTTCAGCAGCGCCGCGGCCTTTTCCCCGGCCATGGAAGTCAGTAACTCCTTGAAAAAGGTGATGGACTCGCGGTTGTGACTTGCCGCCAGTATGTCGATCAGTTCATCGAGAAATCCGCCATCCTGAAAAACGGCGGTAAACAGTTTGCCGGCCCTGGTGGCCACCAGGGCGGCCAGGATTCTTGCCCGCTGGCCGGCATCTTTGTGCAAGGCCTCGATGAGGGCCTTGGCCACCCCGGGATTGTATATGTCGTTGAGCGCGGTGATCACCGCGATAAGGATTATCTCGTCGCTCTCTGCCAGTCCGTCCGTCAGGCCGACGATGCTGCGCATGGAGGGGATGCGGCCAAGGGCCTCGTAGGCGGCGAATTTCAGATTGGCGTCAATAGCCTCATGGGAGTCGAGCAGGTCGGTGATGATATTGGCGCCGTTTTTGTGACCGATGAGGCCGATGATGTTGGCCGTCATGATCTTTTCATCCTTGTCGCCGGTGGACAGAACCCCGGCAAGCAAAGGCAGTGCAGCTTCACCGGCCTTGATCACCTGTTGATGAACGATTTTGCGGATGGTCGGATTGTGGTTATGGATATGGGAGATGAGGAAGGCGATGGTTTTTTCATCAGTGAATCCACCGAGCTTGGCAAAGGCAAGCCCTACTCCCAGGCACTCGTCCGTCCTGCCGTCCGGGCAGACTGACGATATATAGCTGCAGAGGGCGTCACGGCCCCGGGCCTCGCCGCTGCTGGCGGCCTTGTCCATGGCCAGTCCGGCAATGGTGGCATCCTGATGGTGAATATAGGGCAGGAGAATGTCGAGAATCTCCGGCGCCTCCATTTTAGCCAGGGAACGCACGGTTTCCGTGAGCAGTTCCGTTTCATGGCCGCTGGCCTGCAGGAGCTCCACCAGCCGGGGCCGGGCCCCATCGATATGGTTTTCGCCGGCGGCCTTGACGCACAGCCTCCTCACCCGGGGCGAACCGTGGTCAAGCCCGGCGAGAATGGCGGCCTCCCGGCCCTTGAGCAGACTGATCAGGGCATGATAGACCATTTCGTCCACCGCCACGTCCGCCAGGGGGACTGCGTATATCTCAAACAGGGCGGGGATGGCTTCATGCTGACCGTTTGCCTGGATTTCATCCAGGATGGTGATCTGTTCGATCATGTCCTTGCCGGAAAAATTCTGCAGTATATCCATAGTGTCCTCACTATTCTGTTAATTTCGTTGGGCAACGATTCTGGCTGCCAGCTCGGCAAGGGGCACGATCTCGTCCACCGCGCCCAGCTTGATGGCCACCTGGGGCATGCCGAAGACAACGCAGCTCTCTTCGTTCTGGGCAATGGTTTTTGCCCCGGCCTCTTTCATCTCCAGCAGTCCCTTGGCCCCGTCATCACCCATGCCGGTCATGATGATGCCAGTGGCATTCTTGCCGGCATAACGGGCGGTGGAGCGGAAAAGAACATCAACCGAGGGGCGGTGGCGGCAGACCAGCGGGCCGTCCTTGACCTCCACATAATAGCGGGCTCCGCTCCGTTGCAGCAGGGTGTGCTTGTTGCCGGGGGCAATCAGCACCTGTCCCTGCAGCACCGTGTCGCCGTTTTCCGCCTCCTTGACCCGGACCTGGCACAGCTCGTCAAGCCTCTTGGCAAAGGCCTTGGTAAAACCTTCCGGCATGTGCTGGACCACGATAATACCCGGAATGTCAACGGGAAGCTTGGTCAGCACTTTTTTCAATGCCTCGGTGCCGCCGGTTGAGGCGCCGATTGCCACCACCCTCTCGGTGGTCTTGACCATTGCCGCTTTTTTGGCAGGAGCGATAACCGCATCGGCGGAGAGTTTCTTCGCTGGCCGATAAGTGGCCTTGGTTGCAGGAATTTTTTTGACCTGCACCTTGGCGGCGGCCTTCACGCTGTCGCAGATGAGGATTTTTGATTCTTCGATAAATTGTCTGGCCCCAAGCTTTGGTTTGGTGATGATGTTGACCGCCCCGTACTCAAGGGCCCGGATGGTGGTCTCCTCCCCCTTTTCCGTGAGGCTTGAGCACATAACCACCGGAATGGGGTGCTGGCTCATGAGTTTGCCTAAAAAGGTCAGGCCGTCCATGCGCGGCATTTCCACGTCCAGGGTTATGACGTCCGGTTTTTCCTTTTCGATCCTCTCGGCTGCGACAAAGGGATCACCGGCCGGGTTCATGACCTCGATCAGCGGATCGGAACGCAGCACCTCACTTAAGGCCTGGCGGACCACCGCTGAATCATCAATTATGAGAACTTTGATTTTCCGGGGCATGTATCGGTAAGCTTTTGCGCTTCTTTTCTCAATTAAATGGGACCGAACAGGTCACAACCTGCTCAGGTATACGTCGCCGCTGCCGGAGTTGAAGAAGAGTTTATAGCCCTTATGGCCCCCCACACATTCGGCGACCAGGGGTATTCCCAGACTTTTCAGAACATTTCTGGCCATATCCACATTGGCCGGACCGACTCGTAAGGATGCGCCTGATGCCGGTGCGCTTTTGGCTGTCATGATGGCGCCGCCGAAAAGTTTGGCCTGCATGCCCTGCAGAGGGAGTCCTGCCTCTTTAAGGGCTTTCATCATCCTGGGCAGGGTGCTGTCCACATAACGGTAACCCCGGTTTTCGCCGTCGTGGTCGCCCACCGGCAACAGACAATGACACATGGCTCCTGCCCGGTGAACCGGATGGAAGAGACATACCGTCACACAGGAGCCGAGAATGGTGGTGACAAGTTTGGGTTCCCTGGAGAGAAAAAGATCTCCGGGGTGCAGCCAGACCAGAGGAAGCTGCGCTATTAAATGCTTTATTTTTTGCATTGATATACTGAGGACTCAACCTTAGCGAATTTTTCTTCCATGCCATGCAGGTTTTCCGAATGACCGAGAAACAGGAAGCCGTTCGGTTGCAGGTTGCCATGGAACTTGTGAAACAGTTGCCTCTGTGTTTGCTGGTCAAAATAGATAATCACGTTTCTGCAGAAAATAATGTCAAACGCGGATTTGAATCCGAAATTTCTGTCCATGAGGTTGACACGTTGAAAACAGATCCGCTGCCGCAGTTCCGGGACGATCCGATGATAGCCGGCCTGATTGCCTTTGCCCTTCATGAAATATCTGAAGAGCAGCATTTTCGGAACAGGGCCTAACGTCTCATCATCATAAGTACCCTGGATTGCCTCATCAAGCACCTGATTATTGATGTCGGTTGCCGTAATGGCAAAGCTGAACCATGGATTTTGCCGCTGGTATTCAGCCAGAACCATGGCCAGCGTATAGGGCTCTTCCCCGCTGGAACAGCCGGCGCTCCATACCCGGAAAATCCTGCCGGCGCTCTGCCGCAGCTCCGGCGCCATGTGGGGCAGCAGGTTGCGGGACAGGAAATCAAAATGGGCCTTTTCCCGGAAGAAATCGGTTTTGTTGGTGCTGACGGCATCAATGAGCTGGCTCCACTCATTATGGCGTCCCGCCGGACTCATGACATAGTCAATATATTCTTTAAAAGACGGATAGCCGAGCGTTTTGAGGCGCTTCCTCAGCCGGGAACTGACCATCGTCTTTTTCGCCAGGGGCAGATTGATGCCCCATTGGTCATAGATAAGGCTGCTCAACCTGCGGAATTCCTTGTCAGAGAGCAGCAGCGCATATTCGTCGGTCAGATCGGCCAGGCTGATTTTTCCGCTACTGTCGGCGAACATCCGTTGACTCCTGAAGCCTGGCCAGTCGCGCCAACGCATGGGTGTCAATGATCAGGGCCACCTCCCCGTTGCCGAGGATGGTGGAGCCGGAAAGACCTTCCGCGTTGCGGTAAGCCCAGCCCAGTGATTTGATGACCGTCTGGTGCCCGCCTACCACTTCATCAACCACCAGGCCGATCTGTTCCTCCCGCAGACGGACGATCACCATCTGTTCCCGGCCCGGCCTGTTGCCAGGCACGGCAAAAAAATCACGCAGCCTCACATAGGGAAGAAGATGGTCACGCACGGCAAATACACGGCGGCCATGGAAACGGGCGATGTCAGCAGCAGTCAGTTCGACGCATTCCTCCACCTCGGACAGGGGCAGAACAAAATGGGTGTCGCCGGTGCGGACCAGCAGGCCGTCAATAATCGCCATGGTCAGGGGCAGGGTAATGGTTACCGTGGTCCCCCTGTTTTTTTCGCTGTTGACATGGACCGATCCCCGCAGTTTCTCGATGGCATTTTTTACCACATCCATGCCCACCCCCCGTCCGGAAACGCAGCTTATCTGTTTGGCCGTGGAGACCCCGGCGGCAAAGATGAGAGAAAAAATCTCCTGCTCACTCAGCACTTCATCTTCGCTGATGATGCCTTTCTGCAGGGCCTTTCGGAGGATACTGTCGGCGTCAAGCCCCTTGCCGTCATCAAAGACAGTGATGACCACATTGGCGCCGTTATGCACGGCGGACAAAAACAGGGTGCCGGAGCGGGGCTTGCCTGCCGCCTGGCGGTCATCCGGCGCTTCAATGCCGTGGTCGATGGAGTTTCTGATCAGATGGATGAGCGGATCATTGAGCTGCTCGATGACGGTCTTGTCCAGTTCCGTGTCCTCGCCCTCGGTTTTCATCTCCACCTCTTTGCCGAGTTCAGCGGAAAGGTCGCGTACCAGACGCTTGAAGCGGGTAAAGGTGCTGCCGATGGGCAGCATGCGGATGTTGAGCACCAGGTCGCGCAGTTCGGCGGTGAGATGCTCGATCTGCTCCACCGGTTCCAGCAGCGCAGCCTGCCGCAGGGCGGCGGCGACATCGGACAGCCTGGCCTGGGTGACCACCAGTTCCCCCACCAGGTTGATCAGGGTGTCAAGCTTGTCGGCGGCAACCCGGATGCTTTCCGCCCCCTTCATGGCTTGGGGTTCCGCGGTGTTTTTTTTCTTTGCGGCCTGCCCTGGTACAGTTTCCGCGTTGCGCGGAGCGGATGCTGCCGCGGGTTGTTGTGGTCCAGTCGGGGCTGGCGACGGAGTCTGGTCGGCCACCGCCAGCTCAGCGGCAAGTTGCTGATGATTTTTGTCGGTGGCCAGCGGGCTTATGGCAAGATTGGAGCTTGACTCGGCAAAGATGAAGGCATCACAGACGGCGTTGTGATCCCGGCCGGTGCTGAGCAGGATTTTCCAGGCAGGCCGCCCGGGCAGGCCGGCGTTGTCTTGGGCTCCCCGGACGAGCACGGTGCATTGTCCCATGGACTGTAAATCCTGGAGTATCTGGCGGGGGTCTCCTCCGCCCTCGAAAAAGGCGGCTCCCGGTTTAAAATCGATGAGATAATGGCGCGTCTCGCTGCCGGAGGGCTCTTCTGTATCCCCTGGGGCGATGACCATCTCCTGCTGGGGGGCGCCCGCTGTTGCCTGTGCCGTGACCGGCTGGCTGCTGGTTACGGCTGCCAGATCATGGATGATGGCATCAGCCCGTTGGGGATCGGGTTCGTCACCGCCAGCGGCCGCGTCCAGCAGGGCGGTGATGAAGTCCCGGGACTGCAGAATCAGATTGATCAGCTGACGGCTTACCGGCACGGCCCCGTCGCGCACCCGATCAAGGGTCGTTTCCACGTGATGGGTGAAATCGGCGATCCTGTCAAGGCCGAACATGGCCGCCGATCCTTTGATGGTATGCATGCTGCGGAAGACCCTGCCGACCAGCTTGAGGTCTGCCGGGGCGTTTTCCAGTTCCAGCAGGGAGCCCTCCAGTTCTTCCAGGAGCTCCCGGGCCTCTTCCTGGAAAACCGCGAGAAAATCATTGTCTGCCATGAAAGCTCCTATTCAGCAGGTGGTTCCTCCGCCACCTGCTCCTCGGTGGTCAGTGCCCCTGATTGCACATCCCGCAAGGTTGCCTCTCCCTCGTTGGCCAATACCTTGTCAATGTCGAGGAGAATGAGAAACTTATCCTCATGGCGTCCCATGCCCTTGATGAAATCGGTATTGAGATTGGTGCCCATGCGGGGAACGGGCTCGATATTGGCCTGATCAAGCTCAAGAACCGCCTGCACCGCATCGGTCAGCACTCCCATGGGCACCGGCGCGGTTTCGGCCTCAACCACAATCTCCATGATCATGATGCAGGTGTTGATGGTTTTCTTGACCGGCTCCATGCCCAGCTTGAGCCCGAGATCCACCACCGGCACCACGTTGCCCCGCAGGTTGATGACGCCGCAGAGATAGGAAGGCATGCGCGGGATTCTGGTCAGGGTGGCCACATCGAGCACCTCCCGCACCTTGAAGATCTCCACGGCAAAATCCTCTTCGCGCAGGGTGAAGGAAAGATACTGGCTGCTGACAATTTCATTCTGTATGTCCATGGCCGCCTCCCTAATATCTTTCGAAATCGTCATCAGCTTCGCTCAGTTTTAGTTTAACCCCTTCACCTTGCTGGGAAGCGTCGGCCGCCTTTTTCTTCGGTTTGTGCACAGGCGGGGGCGGCAGCTTTTTTTCCGCCAGTGAGGAAGTTGCGCTGTGCCGTATCTGCGCGGAATATTCCCTGTTGATCCTGAAAAATGAGATGGCCCGCATCAGTTCATTGGACTGGGCATTGAGTTCTTCCGCTGCGGCGGAAAGCTCCTCGGCGGCCGAACTGTTCTGTTGGATGACCTGATTGAGTTGTTCCACCGCCCTGCAGTTTTCCTGGACCCCCTTGGCCTGTTCCGCACTGGCCGCATCGATTTCCTCCACCAGATTGGCGGTTTTTTTGATCTGCGGCACCATCTCCAGAATGACTTTTCCCGCATTGGCGGCGATTTCCACGCTGCTGCCGGCCACCCCTCTGATCTCCATGGCCGCTGTCTGGCTCCGTTCGGCAAGCTTGCGCACCTCGGCCGCCACCACGGCAAATCCTTTACCGTGTTCGCCGGCCCGGGCCGCTTCAATGGCGGCGTTCAAGGCCAGCAGGTTGGTCTGGCGGGATATCTCTTCGATGATCTCGATTTTTTCGGCAATGGTCTGCATGGCCTTTTCCGTATCAGCCACGGCCTGGCCGCCCCTCTCCGCATCCTGGGCCGCCTTGTTGGCAATGGCCGCGGTCTGGCGGGCGCTGTCGGCGCTCTGGTCCACCGTGCTGGTCATTTCTTCCATGGAGGAGGAGATCTGTTCCACGGTGGCCGCCTGCTCGCTGGCCCCCTGGGACACGGTCTGCGAGGTGGCGCCCAGTTCGGTGCTGCCGGTTGTCACCTGGGCCGCGATTTCACGGATGGTCACCACCGTATCCTCCAGCCTGGTCACCATTTTGCGCATGGCATTGGCCAGGGCGCCGACCTCGTCGTTGCTCTCCAGGGTCATCTGCACGGTGAGGTCGCCGTCCGCCACCGATTCGGCGAATTTCACCCCGATGTTGAGCGGATCAATGATGGAGCGGGAGAGTTTGTAGAGAAAAACCGCCAGCACTGCGGCAGACAGCAGGAAGGTGAGCAGGGCGATGATGTTGGCCGAGGAGACCACGCTGGCCAGGCGTTTTTCCGCATCAGCCCGTTCGCTCTCCACGGAGACGGCATATTTATGCAGGGCTTCAGTGGCCTGGGTGCCGTATTGATCAAGCTCGTCGTCCATCTTGTTAAAGGCGGCCTCCATCTGTTTGAGCCGCACCGCGCTGTTTTCAATGAGCTCCTTCAGCTCCACCTTGATGCCCTTTTCCAGGGCAGGAAGGCCTTTGGTGATGTCGGCGATCATCTGGCGCTCATTTTGGTTGGCGGAAAAGGCCGCGAGCTTATCCAGATCTGCGTAGAGAGCTTTGAAGTCTTTGTCAATAGCGGCCAGCCGGTCATCATGGATTTTGCCTTCATGCTTGTCAATGATGGAATCCATGGCGGCCAGCATCACCTCGAGCTGGGCCATGTGCATGTCTGTGACAAGCAGGATGGTCTCGGTGAGTTCATCGTGGTCCTTGCCCGTTGCAGCGGCCAGCCTGGCATGGAGTGACTCGTCAAGCTTGACCAGATTGTCGCCCACCGCCTTGCCGTGTTCATCCAGGATGTCGTCAATATGGTCAAACTCTTTTTCAATGCGGGCCATCTCGCTGCCCGAGGCCTCGATGAGTTCCTTGAGGTCCTTCTGGATGGCGGTGATCAGCTGCTCCATGTTGCCCACCATGGCGGTGGCCAGCTGTTTTTCCTCGGCATTGTCAGCAGCTTCCGTCAGAGCCGGCAGGTTGGTTTTCAAAAAGGCGGCGGAGCGGCTGATACTGTCCATGCGTTCCTTGTCGATTGAGCCGTGATCCCTGTCAATCAGGGAATCCATGGCAGCCAGCAGCAGTTCAAGGGTGCTCTTTTCCATCTCGTTGATGGTGCTTAATTGATGATTTCTCACCTGGCTGATCTGCATGGATGAGTTGACCGTGCGATTGGCAAAGAACATCACGCAAAAAAGAATCAGCAGGGCCAGAATGGAGATGCCTCCCGCCACACCAAGTTTTTTCGCTATTGTCATGCTTTTCCTCCTAGTTAGGTGAAACAACGATTATGCAGCCGACTGAGAAATCTGATGATGTGATGAAGCTTTTTGCCGCCCGGGCCTTGCAAGCTAGCCGTTCCCTGCGGCGATCAGGACTCGTGAATGCCTCTGGTGGTCTGATTCGCTTTGCCGCATTGTTCCAACTCTTTCATTATATTCATAGATTTTGGGGAAAGTGAATATAAAAATGTTGATGCGGCCAGGGAAGCAGGGGTGCTGCTGAGGGAGGATGAATTGGGTGAAACGGGCAGGGCGGTTTCACATCCCGGGGCCAGGCATGATGCAGGCAGCATCCCTGCGGCAATGATCACCTGATTTTGGCAAAGTGCGGGGATTTCAGGAGAAGGGCAAAGGGTAAAGTTGCCGGCCAGCCGGCAGGGGAGCCGGTCAGCTGAAAAAGATGATCGTTTACCACCGGGCATTTCACGGTGAGCAGAAAATAGATGGGCGCTTGCACCTCGGAGAGGGTTTCAAAGTTACCCTGTCCTTTGCTGATGATCAGATCGGCGGCATAAAACAGTTGGCGGAACTCCTCCGAGCAATGGGGCAGGGGGGTGCCCGGACAGCCGGTGCCATTGGTGGTCACCCGGCAGATGTTATCCAGGCCGCACTCCCGGGCATCTTCCAGCAGGGCGTCATTGATGATAGCTTTTTCTTTGACCACAAAGGTCACATCTTTGCTTAATTGCTCAATGGCAATGCCGTCAAAGACCAGCTCTCCGCTGTTGTCGCCCAGATATACAACGCTGCCGGCCTGCTGCAGGTCAGTCTCCAGTTCGGCGAAGTCATTGACCGGCATGGGGTGCACCAGGGCGTCGCGGATGATCTGTTCCATGTCAAACTGGTGCAGGGAGCCGTAATCGATAATATTGCCGGCAATGGAAAAGGTCAGTGCGGCCAGCAGGGGATTGTCCGCCTCATGTATTTTTTTTCTGATCAGGGGGGCAATGCTTGCGGCAAAGCGATTGCTCTCTCTTTTTGCCGCGGCAAAGGGGTCCGGGCAGCCGGAAATCCCGGCAATCAGCCCATAGAGATGAACGGCGTTTTCCGGGGGACTGACGGTGAAATCAATGAAGGGCAGAAACTCCTTTATCGCCCCGGCCAGGATTTCTTTGTGCAAGGCCGGGGATGCGGTGCTGAGCCGTGCTGTATGGAGCGCCTGCCTGAGGAAGCAGGGGAGGCAGTCTAATGTTGTCCGCATGATTTAATGGCTGGCCGGAGGGATGCGTTTTCGCCGGCATACCTGCCGAGAACGCAGGTTGCCGCCATGGAGGCCGTGGCATTGATCAGCTCCGGGATGGAGATGCTCTGGTTGAATCCGCCGAGATGGGGGCCGGTATGCAGGACGATGTCCCGCGTGCCTTTGGGAATCGTGGCGGCCTGGGAGGCGGAAAGGCCTCTTGCCGTCAGAAACAGCCTGAACTCACTATCGCTCATCTGCTGCTGGTCGACTTGGCGCAGCATCTCCTCCATGTGCCGGTCAACACCCATCTCGGCAATCATGCGGGCCGCCAGGTTTTTCACGGCAAACGGCATCGCACCCTGGTAATCCTGACCGACAAAGCCTTTGTAGTAGCTTGCCAGGGTATCCCTGATCAGTTCCATGAGAAGGTTTTCATCAAAAAGATGTCTGGCGTCAACCGGGTTGCCTGCCGGGGTCAGCCCCTGCAATCCTTTCTCCCGGTTACGAAAGTAGCTGGCGGCGACGAGGAGCAGGCTGAGGATGTGGGCGCCGAGATTCCAGTAAAGCTTTTCGCCTGACTTGTCCGTTGTTTGAAAATGTTCAAAATCCCTGATGCCGGTAAGGCCGAAATTCGGATGCTGGCAGGAGGCAAGCCACTGGTCAAGCCGTCCGCCGAGGGGCCAGTCGTAAAGCCCGTTGTCTTCTCTCCGGTGGCGCTGCACCCGGTTGTGAAAAAGCGGGATCGGTGCGGTGTGAATGTTGCCCTGGGAGGCAAAATGACCTAACAGCCAGCCGTTTTGCCGCATGACCTCCTTGACTTCGGCAAACTGCCGGTAGTGATGCGGGTCATTGGCGTAGGCGAAATACTCCCGGTGGGCCGTAAAGGCGATGGCGATGTGCTCCGGATGGCACTGGAGAGCCGCGGGAGGTGCAAGGGGGAGGTCGGTAATGCGGAAAACCGGGCATCCATTCATCTCCAGCGGTAGCGGAATGTTGAAACGGACCGGCAGGGAGGTGCAATGTTTTCTTAAATTTGTCATCCAGTATGTTTCGGTAAATAAACTATCAGGGGAATCGTCCATCCGGGCAAATTTAATAACCAGGATCCTTTGGCCGGCCGCGCATGGCAAGGTGAGGCTTCTGCCGGTGAAAACCGCCTGGCCATGCGATACGCCCCCGCATTTATCGGCTATTTCTCCGAAGGAAACGGATGGTATCATGCCCTGACCGTTTGTCCTGGGCTGAAAAGGTTGATTGATGGTGACGGGCAGCGATCCCACGGCTTCCGTGGCTGCCCGGTGTGAGTTGCCGGTGGCGGAACGCAGCAGTCTTTTCAGCGTTGCCAGCGCGTGGTCTGTCAGGCCAGGACAGTTGCTCGTGACAATCGCCGTCATGGTTCGCGCCGCTTCACGGAAAAGGAAAAAGGACTGACGATGCCGCAGGACATGTGGGTCATGCATCAGTTTTTCCAGGTTGATGATGTTGTCAACCCTCATGCTGCGCGGCTGGTTGCGGGCAAGCGCATGCAGGTTGCAGGCGGCAATATATCGGGCCGGGAATTCGGCATGCATGCTGTTTAATGTCTGCTCTTCAAAGAGGATTTGCCTGCGCGCTGGTTCCATGCCGGATAGTATTTTTTAGGGTAAGTTGTAAATTTTTTTAAATTGTTCCGGCAATTATGGTTATTTTTCCGGAATAACAAAATATTATTGGGGAAAATTCCGTGTAATGAGAAAATGACCATTCACTCATTTAACAACAATATCTAATGATTTATTATTATTAGATAATTTTTTAGTAATAAATATTATCACGCTGTGGCACGCGGGTTGCTTTGGTTAATGTTAAAAAAGTTTATGAAAAATAAATTTATACCATAGCAAGAAACAATTCGCCAAACTGGATCAAATTTCAAATATGCTGGGTAGGGAGGTGATCAGTCAAGGAAAATCAGCAATTTCCAAACACAGGAGGGACATGCTGCCATGAGCGCATGAGTTGACAGGTTGATATCCTGTAACTTTTTTTAAAATTTGCTTAATCAATTTTTCCAGTTTATCCGATCAGATAAATAGTGATAACTTTTCTCCATAACTGTTGAGGTAACCGGCAGGACGGTTCAAGGAGGAACCATGAACGAGATAGATAAGCTTCAGTTGATGGCAGAGCTTACCCAGGAATTCTGCGAGCTGAACCACGGACCGCATATGCGGAAAGAACATTTTCCGGCCAGTGATTACATTGTCATGCCGTTCGGTTATGCGGAAAATGAGGTTACTGACGTTGCCGTGCGCGAGATGGTTGTGCCGGTCTGCCATGCCTGTGCAACCGCGCTGCTCGGCAATGAGTGGACGCTGCTCTACTGTTTTGAATGCTGCAGCAGCCAGTGGGTTTACCGCAAACTTGCCAGGAACAGCTACCGGCATCATATCCTCTGGCTGCGCGGTTGTCCTCACTGTACCAATGAATTCGGCGGGCTTTATTTTAATGACCTGCAGGCGGTGGGAGACAGTGTTACCTTCATTAAAGACCATATGAACAGAATGGCTGCCTGAGATTTATCCGTCATGTCGAGCAGGGCTCGGCGGCAATGTCAGGATGAAGCAGGCGGGCGCAGGAGATATTCAGTCCTGACATTGGCTAGGGCGGAAAAGATGTTTCCCTTCATTTGCGGGTTCCCTTCCCAGAGATCGTTCAGTAACTGCCTGACCTTTTCCCGTTTGGATGTGCCGGCCAGAGGGCAGGGATTTTCAGCTGCCTCCAGATGAATTGATTCAGCCATGATGCGGATCTGCTGCTTGTCGACAAAGGCAAGGGGGCGGATGACCGTCAGGTCCCCGTTAAACAGGGGCTGGGCGGGAACCATGGTGCTGATGTTGCCGCTGTAGAGCAGATTGAGAAAAAATGTCTCGATAATATCTTCCTTGTGATGCCCGAATGCCAGTTTGTTGCAGTTTTTTTCTCTTGCCAGGGAAAAGAGCCTGGTTCTTCTGTTGCGGGCGCACTGAAAGCAGCCGCTTTCGCCTTTTCCCGCAGCAATGGCCTCCGCGCCGAATGTTGTCTGTTCCACCTCTACTTCCATGCCGATTTGTGCCAGCTGTTGCCGCACCATGCCGGCCACCTTGCCGGAATCAAACCCCAGGTCAAGATGAACGGCGGCAAGATGGTAGTGGATCGGGGCTTTTTTCCGCCATTGCTGCAGAACGGCGGCAAGGGTCAGGCTGTCAATTCCGCCTGAGACGGCGACCAGTACGGAATCGCCGTCAGCAAGCATGTTATAGGTGTGCATCGCCTGGCCGATGAGGCGGTTAATGGTTTTTGGTATGATCATTGCGCCGGTTGCGGCAGTGCAAAATTTGCGTCTTACTCAGCCAGGTACTGGCAGTCGTTCAGTTTTTCATGGAGACCTTCCCTGGCCAGCTGTTCAGCTTTTATCCATTTGAAGCCCCGGTTGGATGCCTTGGAAAAGGAAAAAAGATTGGAGAGCAGGGTCTGCTGTGTTTCGTCAAAAACTCCCAGACAGAGCGTCGTGCCGGTGGGCACGTGAATAAGCTGGTATTTGAAGGACACGGAAGCGGGCTGGTTGACGGAGTAATCCCCGCCGTCCCGTTCGCTGTAACGGTTGACCACGGTCAGCATAATGGCGTCAACCCCAAGCTGCTGTCCGATGTAGCGGGCGGTGGCCTGGGGATTGCCATGAAAATCGACTAGTAATGACTCTTTCTGGTTTTCGGTAAGGAGCATTATGCCTTTTTTATCCGCCAGCATTTCCTGCAAAATGGTGTTGATGGTGGCAACCCCTGTCTCGAGCTGGCGGATGGTCGCATGGTCATAGTCCTTGTCCGATCTGTCTATCTCCGCAGGCAGGACGGCGAGGGAATCGATGGACGCCGGTGCCTTAACCTCCTCGGCGGGGGGCAGTTTTTTGGCTGAGCACGAGACCAGCAGGAGTGCTGCAAAGAAAATGGCAATCGGTAATGAGTAAATAGCAATACGTTTCAAGGGGAAGCCTCCGATGGTTCGGGAAAATGAATTATTATAAAGAGCCCTTTGAGGAAAGTGGACCCTGGGTGCGTAAATGTCTGGCGGTTGCCTGATCAAGGGCCCTGCCAAGAGCTTTAAAGATCGCTTCGAGGATATGATGGGTGTTGTGGCCGTAAGGGACCTCTGCATGCAGGGTCATGCCGCCGTGCAGGGAAAGAGCGCGGAGGAATTCCTGGACAAGGGCGGTGTCGAATGTGCCCACCTTCTGGTCGCATTGCACCACATCATAGTGGAGATGGGGACGGTTGGAGAAATCGACGGTGACCCTGGCCAGGGCTTCATCCATCGGCAATGTGCAGTGACCATAGCGGTTGATGGCGCTGAAATCGCCAAGGGCGGTTTTGAATGCCTGGCCGAGGCAGATGCCCACATCTTCAACAGTATGATGCGCGTCAATTTCCAGATCGCCTGCCGCTGAAACCGTCAGATCAAAAAAACCATGGACGGCAAACAGCGTGAGCATATGGTCGAGAAAAGGCACGCCGGTCTGCAGGGAGGCCTTGCCTTCTCCGTCAATGGTGAGATTTAATCTGATATCGGTCTCATTTGTTTTGCGTTGAATGGTGCTTTCGCGATGGATATTCATGCCGGCATCTCTTGAGGGTTGCGTTCGTTTGGTAGAGTTTAGTATTGAATTTTAGTGGGTAAATGAATAAATATATTATACCTATAACAAGTTAACTGATTGAGTGGCAAGATATTTCTCTGCTTTATCCGAATTGCCTTTGCACTTGAAAGTAAAGAAAAAAAGGTAATTTTTTGTTGACAAATATTTGCGCCCCCGGTTATATTCACTTCGTTTTTGGCACAGTTATTCATAAGCGGGAATAACTCAGTGGTAGAGTGCAACCTTGCCAAGGTTGAAGTCGCGAGTTCAAATCTCGTTTCCCGCTCCATGCTTATTCTAAGGTTCGAACGGGGTTCGAACCTTTTTTTGTCAATAAATCACCTGCGTCATCATATTCATTAATAATATGAGGTCGGGTGTCATATTGTTAGTGCGTTGAGGTTATTAAAATGAAAACGATTTTAACACCGGTCAAAGAAATTGAACGGAAATGGCTAGTTGTTGACGCTCAGGGGCAGATACTTGGACGCCTTGCGTCTGAGATCGCCCGCAGGCTTCGCGGTAAACACAAAGCGAACTTTTCAACATTCCAGGACACCGGTGATTTTGTCATCGTTGTCAATGCTGACAAGGTTCGTTTGACCGGCAAAAAACTTGACAATAAGATTTATTACAATCATTCCGGTTATATGGGTGGCTTGCGGGAGCGGACTGCAAAAGAAATTCTTGAGAAAAGCCCTGAAGAGCTGATCTATAATGCAGTAAAAGGGATGCTGCCCAAAAACACCCTTGGTCGTACCCAGTTGAAAAAACTGAAGGTATATGCTGGCTCTGAACACCCGCATGAAGCGCAGAAGCCGGAAAATCTTGAATTATAATTGAGGTAGTAGAGATATGTCTGAGCTGCGTTATTATGCCACAGGAAAAAGAAAAACTGCTATTGCCAGGGTCTGGTTGCAACCTGGTAGTGGTACTATCAATGTGAACAAGCTGGCCTTTGCCGATTATTTCGGCGGGGCGATTGATCAGAAGATTGCCACCAAACCATTTATTCTGACTGATAACATTGATAAATTTGATGTCATTGCCACCCTGAAAGGTGGTGGCAAGAACGCTCAGGCCGAGGCGTTGCGCCATGGGATCGCCAAGGCCCTGCTGGATGTTGATGTGGTCAATCGTCAGCCTCTGAAAAAAGCAGGCCTGTTAACCCGCGATGCCCGTGTGAAAGAGCGTAAAAAATACGGTAAAAAATCAGCCAGGGCAAGCTTCCAGTTCTCGAAACGTTGATCTGACTATTTACTTTTTCGTAAATGGATCTTCCATACACGGGGAAAGACGAAACGATATGTTCGTCTTTCCCCTTTTTTATTTAAAATGACGGAGAAAAATAAAACGTATGTTACGTGCAGGTATTGTTGGTGCATCAGGATATACGGGGGGTGAGCTGGCTCGGATTCTCAGCCTGCATCCCGAGGTTGAGATCAGCGTCGCCACATCGCGCCAGTATGCCGGAAAAAGGCTGTCGCAGGTCTATCCCCATCTGGCCGGCATTGCCGAAATCGTCTGTGAGGATGTGCAGCTTGCCGAACTGACTGACCGGGCTGATGTATTTTTCACCGCTGTTCCGCACCAGACGGCCATGGCCATTGTGCCCGGGTTGCTGCAGGCCGGCAAAAAGGTTATCGATCTGAGCGCCGATTTCCGCATCGACGATCCCGTTGTTTACGAGGCATGGTATCAGCCGCACACCGCCCAGCAGTACCTGGCGGAAGCGGTTTACGGCCTGCCGGAGATCAATCGCGATAAAATCGCCGGGGCAAGGCTTGTCGCCAATCCCGGCTGTTATCCCACCTCCATTATTCTGGCCCTGGCGCCCCTGCTGAAAAACGGTCTGATTGATCTTGATACGATCATTGCGGATTCCAAATCCGGCACATCCGGCGCCGGCCGGGGCGCCCAGGTCGGCACCCTGTTCTGTGAAGTGACCGACGGCTTCCGGGCCTATAAGGTCGGTGAGCACCGGCATACCCCGGAGATTGAACAGGAACTGGCCAAACTGGCCGGCCGTCAGCTGACCATATCCTTTACCCCCCACCTTCTGCCGGTCAGCCGCGGGATCTTAAGCACCATTTACGGCAAGCTGACCAGGGACGTCGACCAGCAGGAAATAGCCGATCTTTTCCAGTCATTCTACAAGGATGAGAAATTCGTCAGGATCTGCCGGTCCGGTAGTTTCCCGGCGACCCAGTATGTGCGTGGCAGCAACTACTGCGATATCGGCGGCAAGGTGGATACGCGCACCGGCCGGGTTGTGCTGGTCTCGGTAATTGATAACCTGGTCAAGGGCGCGGCAGGTCAGGCGGTGCAGAACATGAATGTTGTCTACGGCTTTAAGGAGTCGCTGGGGCTTGAGACCGTGCCTCTTTTCCCGTGACATCTGCTTTCCCCTTGCCTTATGGGTGAACAATCTGTACATTTACGCAACATCAGGCTGACCCTTTCCTTTGACGGGACTGATTTTGCCGGCTGGCAGCGACAGAAGAACGTGCCGTCAATCCAGGGCGAGCTTGAAGACAAACTTGCCAGGATGACCGGTGAAAAGATTGTGATTCACGGCGCCGGCAGGACAGATTCCGGGGTTCATGCCTTGGCCATGACCGCCCATTTTGCCACCAATTCGGCAATTGCCTGTTCGTCATTCAGGAGCGGATTAAACTGTTTGCTGGCTGATTCCATCAAGGTTCTTCAGGTAGAGGATGTTGACTTGTCGTTTCATTCCCGCATCAGTGCCAGGGCAAAGGTTTATCAGTATTTTTTTACCACGGAGGACATCGTTCCTCCCCACCGGCGTTTTTACTGCGCCCATCTGCCCGGGCCCTTTGACCTTGACCAGGCCAGGCAGTGTCTGCCGGTTATTCTCGGCAGGCATGATTTTACAAGCTTTGAGGCCACCGGTTCACGGGATAAGGGGAAAACCGGCGGCCGGGGGGCCTTGCGGGAGATATTTTCCGCATCACTTTCTCCCGTGGCGGGACCGACGCCCGAGTATCTTTTTGAGATCTGCGGCGACGGTTTTTTACGGAAGATGGTTCGAAACATTGTCGGAACGTTGATTGAGGTTGGGCAACACCGCATGAGTGTAAACGATTTCGCCGGACTGTTGCAGCGGCGGGATCGATCGCTGGCAGGGCCAACCGCGCCAGCCTGCGGATTGTTTCTCAAAAAAGTCTATTACGATGAAAGCTGGTCAGCAGCATAGAAAAAAATGAAAGGGATGCATATGGAAGGACAACTATCACTCGCAGATCGCATGAAATTGATCAAGCCGTCACCGACCTTGGCGGTGAATGCCAAAGCAAAGGCCATGAAAGCCGCTGGCGCCGATATCCTGAATTTTAGTGTGGGCGAGCCGGATTTCGACACCCCGGCCCATGTGTGCACCGCCGGCAAAAAGGCTATCGATGAGGGCTTTACCCGCTATACCGCCGTGCCGGGCATTCCTGAACTGCGGGAGGCCATCGTTGCCCGTTATGCCGCTGACCGGGGCTGGCATTATGAACCTGACCAGGTGCAGGTATGCTGCGGCGGCAAACACGGGCTGTATAATATGGCCCAGGCCCTTTTCGGCCCGGGCGACGAAGTGCTTATTCCCGCCCCCTACTGGGTCTCCTATCCTCCCATTGTTCTTCTTGCCGGGGCGACACCGGTTTTTGTCCCCTTGGCTGAAAATGAAAATTTTGATTTGACTGCTGAAAACTTGAGCAGATGCGTCACTGACCGGACCCGCGGCATCATCTTGAACAGCCCGTCCAATCCCACCGGCGCCATCTTCTCAGCCAAGGCGCTGGCCAAGGTGGCGGAGATGGCCATGGCAAGGGGATGGGTAGTCATCTCCGACGATATCTATGATACCATCGTCTATGAAGGGGAGCAGCTCCCGCATATCCTGGATATTGAGCCAAAAATGAAAGAGCAGACCATCATCCTGAACGGGGTGTCCAAATCCTTTGCCATGACCGGCTGGCGGATCGGTTATTCGCTGGGGCCAAAGCATGTGATCGCGGCGATGAACAAGATACAGAGCCAGTCAACCTCAAATCCTGCCTCCATATCCCAGAAGGCCGCCCTGGCGGCAGTTGCCGGCCCTCAGGATTTCCCGGGCATGATGAAGCAGTCCTTTCTGCCCCGCCGGGAATTCATCGTGAAGCAGCTCACCTCGATTGAGGGGATCAGCTGTGTTAATCCCGCGGGTGCTTTTTATGTTTTCCCGAATTTCTCGGCCTATTACGGGAAGAAATTTAATGGCAAGGTGATCGCCGGATCGGTTGAGATGTCCGAGTATCTGCTTGAGGAAAGCTTCATGGCCACCGTGCCCGGAGCGGCTTTCGGCGCAGACGAATTTGTCCGTTTTTCCTTTGCCACCTCAATGGACGCCATTGAAGAGGGCATGAGACGCTTGAAGGAGGCGCTTGGCAAGCTCGCTTAATATTCCTCTGGACTGGGCTCGCTCAGAGCCCAGGTCCACGGGTCAAGGGGGCGTTCCTTTGAGATGGATTTCTGGCCGCTTGCCGTATAGCACTGATAAAACCAATTCTGGCCTTTCTGGAAAATTTTGATCAAAGCGAGATTCGGGTGAAGATACCAACCAGCTTTGTATTGTCCGTCCATCGTCACTCCTAAGCGTTCAACATGATTTGTTGTCAAAAATTACCATGAATGTGTTGCGCCGACGTGGATTGTCGCCACCCCTCTCATGAAGCTATTTTGCAAGACATTTTGTAATGCATGACTGGCAGTCGTCGCTGACTTTGCCCTTGCTGCAGAAGATGCTGAAACTGTCAATCCAATCCGTGCCGCCCCTGGGGCACTGTTCGAGAAATTGAACAAAATGAATCATCTTGTCAATGATCTCCCTGGGAGCGGCATGTTCAATTTCGCAGGCGCCAATGTCGGCAAGCTTCTCATCGACATCCAGGACTTTAATAAAAAACTCTTTCAGAGCTTGATGACGGAGAATGATATCCTCTGAAACCGCCTTTCCCCTGTCAGTGAGGGTAATCACCTCATAGGGCGCATAGTTGATCAGCTTTTTTTTGGCAAGCGCCCTGAAGGCTTCCGTAACGGAGGAGCGGCTGACTTTGAGCCTGGCAGCTATCTCTTTTGCCCGGGCAACCTTTTTTTCTTTGATGATCAGGGCAATCACCTCGAGATAGTCTTCGAGGCTTGCGCTCAGCCTTGTTTCTTTTTTCATAATGTAAAAAAAACTGACCACAGTGGGCAAAGCGATGACTGTGAGTTCCGTTTGAGCCTGTAAGTAGTTAATATCATACAGGTGGGATCATTTCTATGCCAGGTTTTTTTGACAAAAGCGGAAAAAAGCCGGGCAGGCAAATGACATATCGTTTTTTTTTATGTAAAGCATGCATGCCGCCTAAACAATACTTTTTTTTCGCCGCCTTTTTTATTTTACTGATAGCCGGGTACGGTTATTTTATCGAGCCTAACCGGATCAAGGTCGAGAGGGTGGTGATTGCTGATGGTGCTTTGCATCAGGCCTGGGGGGAGGTGCGGATTGTCCAGCTTGCCGACCTGCATATTGACAAGGCCGGCCGCAGAGAAGAAAAGGTACTGGGGCTGGTGGACGAGATAAAGCCCGATCTCATCGTCATTACCGGAGATATGGCCCAATGGAATAAAGACCCGCGCCCTGCTCTGCAATTCGTGGAAAGACTGCAGGCCCCGCTGGGGGTGTACGGCATCCTCGGTGATTCCGACATGGCCAGCGGAAGACGCTATTGCTTTTTCTGTCATGCCGGGGGTAATGTGCATCAGCTGCGGCAGCATCCGCGCATGCTGAAAAACGGCTATGCGGAAATCACTGTTCCGGCAACCGGTAACAAAGTGACCATTGCCGGGGTGTTTCCCGAAAATGATAACGGTGCCGGGCGGCCCGCCCTGGCTGACCACCTGCGGCAAACCGAGCAGCCGGTGCTGCTGCTGGATCATTATGCCAAGGGCTGGCAGCAGATCAGCCATAAAGGGCCGCTGCTGTGGCTTGCCGGCGATACCCACGGTGGCCAGGTCGCCATCCCAGACTGGTTCTTGCGGAAGTTGCGGCTGGTGGATTATCCGCAATACATGTCCGGACTTTTTTCAGGGGGCGGCCACAAATGGCTCTATGTCAGCCGAGGCCTCGGCACGGTTTCCTATTTTCCTTTCAGGATTGGCGTGCCGCCTGAAATTACCGTCATATCATTTCAAGATAACTGAATGAAAAATCCGCTGGCAAGATATTGTCGTCAATTGTCTTTTGTCGCGTTGCTGATGGCAATGGTGGCAGGCTGTTCGGCGGGTAGTCCTCCGGAAAAATCGACCAGAACGCTTTTTGATTTTGAGCAGACGGCGGAACTTGACCTTCTGCATTGGCAATGCGGCTCATTCATGGAGCAGGATACGCAGCACGCCACCGCAGGCCAATACAGCCTGCGGCTGGAGATGTATCCAAGTTCTGAATATCCCGGTTTCAAGGCGGGCTTGACTGAAGGCTGGCAGGGATATAAAAAGCTGCTTGTCGATATTTATCATCCCGGGGTAAATGAGATGAAATTTGCCTATAGAATCGATGACCGGGACGATAATCCCCCCTTTGCCGACCGGGCGAACGGCACGGTGGTGTTAAAGCCGGGCAGAAATATTTTTGCCGTTGATCTGGAAAAGCTGAAAACATCCGGCACCGACCGCAGGCTTGATTTAGCAAAGATCAGCGGCCTGTACCTCTTTGTCCGGCGCCCCCCGCAACCGCTTACCCTGTATCTGGACAATGTGCGATTGGTGCGTCAGTAAAAAAACAATGTAAAAGGAGAGAGCAATGACTCTGCAGGAGAAGATAAGAAGCGATTTGAAGGAGTCCATGAAGGCCAAGACCGAGGCGAGGACCTCGGCTCTCAGGGTGCTGATCGGCGAGTTTCAACGCCAGTTGAAAAAAGAGCTGACTGATGGCGAAGTGGTTGCGGTTATCAGAAAGCTCATCAAATCAGAGGCTGAAACCCTGGAAAAAAAGGGAGAGGGACCATCGGAATACATGCGGATTCTGGAGGGTTATCTGCCGAAACAGGCTGGTGAGGCGGAAATCAGGGCATGGATCGAAAAAAATATCGATTTCAGCAAGTTCCCGAGCAAAATGCAGGCAATGAAACCGATCATGGCCAACTTTGCCGGCATGGTTGACGGCAATACGGTAAAAAAAATTCTCGAAAGCCTGTAGGGGTGCCCATCGAGAAAAATAACAGCGGTAGGGTACTGCGTAGGGGCGGTTTGCGAACCGCCCTTTAACCGAAGCGGCCGGTGATGTAGTCCTCTGTCAGCTGGTGGCGGGGATTGGTGAAGACCCGGTCCGTCATGCCCACTTCAATCAGGTCGCCCAGGTGAAAGTAGGCGGTCCGCTGGGAAACGCGGGCTGCCTGCTGCATGGAGTGGGTGACGATAACAATGGAATAGTGCTTGCACAGTTCGGCGATCAGTTCCTCGATCTTGGCCGTGGCTATGGGGTCAAGGGCTGAACACGGCTCATCCATGAGAATCACCTCCGGGCTGACGGCGATGGCCCGGGCAATACAGAGGCGCTGCTGCTGGCCGCCGGAAAGTCCGGTGCCCGGCTGGTGCAGCCGGTCCTTGACCTCTGCCCACAGGCCGGCCTTTTTCAGCGAGGTTTCCACGATTTCATCAAGTTCTGCTTTGTTCTGCGCCAGCCCGTGAATTTTCGGGCCATAGGCCACATTGTCATAAATGGACTTGGGAAAGGGGTTGGGCTTCTGGAAGACCATGCCCACTCTGGCCCGCAGCGGCACCACATCGACACTCTTGTCGTGGATATCCATGCCGTCCAGCCTGATGTCGCCGGTCACCCGGCATCCATCAACGGTGTCGTTCATGCGGTTCAGGCAGCGGAGAAAGGTTGACTTGCCGCAGCCTGAGGGCCCTATCATGGCAATCACCTCGTTGCGGGCAATGTCGATGCTGACATTGTTGATCGCCTTTTTGTCACCATAATAGACATTGACCTCTCTGCAGGTCATGCGCGGGTTGTCGACAAAAGGGTTGCCGACGGTTTCCCGTGCTATTTGGAGGGCTTGACTTGTTGCTTCAGGCAAAATTTTTTCCTTGCTGATGGTGGATAATATACCGGAGTTTGCTGCTTCAAACAGTGATTCCATGCGTTTGTGGTCATTTTATCAATTGTATACCACAGAGATCACAGGCGGCACAAAGAAAAATGATGTGTTTGCCGTGATCTCTGCAGCGGTGATTCGCATACCGTGAAGGGGAAAGCGGTTCCTATTTCACGGTCAGCGTTTTGAGTTCCTTGACATCTTTTGCTACCTGGTCTCTCTCTTTCTTTTCCATGGGGATCATACCCTTATCGGCGAGATAACCCTCATTGCCCCAGGCCTTGTCGCTGGTGAATTCCGCCAGATATTCCTTGATGCCGGGAATAACATCCACATGGGCCTTCTTGACATAGAAAAAGAGCGGGCGTGAAACAGGATATTTGCCGGAAGCGATATTGTCAAAGGTCGGCGATTCATTCTCGACAAGGGAACCCTGTATCATGTCGGCATTCTGGTCAAGGAAGCTGTAGCCGAAAATACCCACGGCATTGGGGTTGGCCTCAAGTTTCTGCACAATGAGGTTGTCGTTTTCTCCCGCCTCGATATAGACCCCGTCCTCACGCACCATCTGGGTGGTTGCCTTGTACATGTCCTTGTCTTTCTTTTCCATGTCATGGATAAAGGGGAAGGTCTTGGCCCCGGCCTCCATGGCCAGTTCAACAAAGGCATCCCTGGTGCCTGAGGTGGGGGGAGGTCCTAAGACCTCGATTTTTGTTGCCGGCAGAGCTGGATTGACCTCCTGCCAGGTCTTGTAGGGGTTCGGCACCAGCGTGTCGCCGCCTTTGGGGTCAGGCACGTTTTTGGCCAGGGCCAGGAAGATATCCTTGCGGCTCAGTTTGAACGGGGCGTTTTTTTTGGAATTGGCGAGCACGATTCCATCATAGCCGATTTTCACCTCGACAATATCCTTGACGCCGTTTGCCTGGCAGGTGTCAAACTCAGACTTCTTGATGGCCCGTGAGGCATTGGTGATATCGGGATTTTCCACGCCGACCCCGGTGCAGAAGAGCTTGAAGCCGCCGCCGGTCCCGGTGGATTCGATTTTTGGTGTTTTAAAGTTCGTGGTTTTGCCGAACTGTTCGGCGACAATGGTGGAAAAGGGATAGACCGTGGAAGAACCGACGATGCTGATGTAATCACGTCCGGCCGCCTGGGCTGATGAGACTGCGTACATACCGGCAATGAGTGCTGAGGCCACCAGAATACTTTTTTTCATTGTTTACTCCTTTTTAGAATTATGAAAAAATTATTACCACTTAATTTCAAAGCGTTTTCTGAGAAAGACCGCTGCGGCGTTCATCAGGAAGAGAAAGGCCAGCAGCACCATGATGGCGGCCGAGGTCTTTTCCACAAAGGCCCGTTCCGGGCTGTCGGACCAGAGATAGATCTGCACGGGCAGAACGGTGGCCGGATCGGTGATGCCATGGGGGATATCGACAATAAATGCCACCATGCCCACCATCAGCAGGGGGGCTGTTTCGCCAAGGGCGTGGGCCATGCCGATAATGGTGCCGGTCAGCATGCCCGGCAGGGCCAGGGGCAGAACATGATGGGCGACCATCTGCATTTTTGAGGCGCCGATGCCCAGCGCCGCCTCCCGGATGGAAGGGGGAACCGATTTCAGCGAGGCGCGGCTGGCGATGATGATGATCGGCAGGGTCATCAGGGTGAGCACCAGGCCGCCGACCACGGGGGTTGAGCGGGGCATGCCGAAAAAGTTGATGAAAACGGCAAGTCCCAGCAGACCGTAGACGATGGAGGGGACAGCGGCCAGGTTGTTGATGTTGACCTCAATGATATCCGTCCACCTGTTTTTCGGGGCAAATTCCTCCAGATAAACCGCGGCGGCAACCCCGATGGGAAAGGACAGGGACAGGGTGATCAACAGGGTGTAGAATGAGCCGCAGGTTGCGCCCCAAATGCCGGCAAGTTCCGGCTCCCGTGAATCACCGGACTTAAAGAACGCCGTGTTGAAGGTTTTTTTGATTTTTCCTTCGCCTGCCAGTTTATCCAGCCAGGCGAGCTGCCTGTCGTTCACCCGCCGCTCGGTTTCAGGCCGTGTTCTGTCGATGTTGCCTTTTAACAGCATGTCCACATCATCATTGGCCCCAACCCAGACCTGGGTTGTTTGCCCGATGAGGGCCGGGTTATTTTTGACCAGCTCCATGAGCTGAAAGGAAGCGCCCGGACTGACCAGATAGTAGAGATCCTTTTTGTCACTCCTTGCGGTCACATCCGGGAACATGGAACTGAGAGATGTCTTGATCAGGCCGGGGAAATTGGCTGTGGCAAGGTTTTCATTGATGAATTCGGCCGGGTCAAAAAAGACCTCGATCTTGATGAACGTCTGCTGGAATGCCTTGTAACCTCCTGATATAATGGAGAAAAAAAGCAGCAACAGAAAGCAGAGCGCCGTCATGATTGCGGCGGCACCGCATATCCTGAAACGCCGTTCGGCACGGTAGCGGCGTTTGAGTCCCTTGTTCACCTTGGCAATGGTTGGGTTGGTTGCCGGATGATCCATAATAAACCTCGGTAAACCTTTTTATTCGTATTGTTCCCTGTACTTGCGCACGACATACAGGGCAATGATGTTCAGCACCAGGGTCAAGACAAAAAGAAGCAGGCCCAGGGCGAAAGCGGCCAGGGTTTTCGGGCTGTCAAATTCCTGATCACCGACCAGCAGGGTGACGATCTGCACGGTGACGGTGGTGACCGCCTTCAGCGGGTTGGCCGTCAGGTTGGCGGAGAGCCCGGCGGCCATGACGACAATCATGGTTTCGCCGATGGCCCTTGACACGGCGAGCAGGACCCCGCCGACAATCCCCGGCAGCGCGGCGGGGATAATCACATTGCTGATGGTCTCATATTTCGTCGCCCCCAGGGCCAGCGAGCCGTCCCGCATGGTCTGGGGTACGGCATGGATGACATCGTCGGACAGCGATGAGACAAAGGGAATGATCATGATGCCCATAACCAGCCCCGCGGCCAGGGCGCTTTCCGAGGATACGGACAGGCCGATTATGCCGCCGGTGTCGCGAATGAAGGGGGCCACGGTGAGGGCGGCGAAAAAACCGTAAACAACCGTGGGAATGCCGGCCAGAATTTCAAGAAGCGGTTTGGCGATGGTCCGGAAGCGTTTGCCCGCGTACTCGGACAGGTAAATTGCCGACATGAGCCCGATGGGCACGGCAACAAGCATGGCGATCAAGGCGATCATGGCCGTGCCGGCGAAAACAGGCACGGCGCCGAAGGCCCCTGAAGAACCCACCTGATCACTGCGGATGGAGGTCTGGGGACTCCAGGAGAGGCCGAAGAGAAAATCTTTTAAAGGTATGACCTTGAAAAAGCGTATTGCCTCAAAAAGAACGGACAGGACAATGCCCACCGTGATGAGGATGGCGATGGCCGAACTGAGGAAAAGTAAAAGCTGCAGGAGCTTTTCCACCTTGTTCCGCGCCTTTACTGCCGGCGATATCCTGTTGCGGATGCTGATGCCCGCAGCCACCATGAACGCCAGAATAATGGCGCTCATGGCATTTATGGAAATCGCCTGCAGGGAACGATAGTGCTCCGCGGCCTGCAGGATGTGGGGGCCGGGTGAGCCTGAAGTAATGTTGCCGGCAATAATATTTTTGATGTCGTTAATGATCAGGCTCAGTTTGCTCGCCGGAAGACTGCTGATATCGGCCGGCAGACCGGCGACAACCAGCGAGGTAATGATGGGGGATTCCGCCGCATTCCAGACGGCGAAAACGAGCAGGGCCGGCAGGGCGCACCACAGTGCGGTCCACATGCCGTAATGGCTGGGCAGGGAATGCAGTCCTTTGACCCCGCCGCAGTTTCTGGCAACGGCAAAGGCCCTGGAACGTCCTAAAAAGTATGCACCGAAAGCTAGAACAACGATGGTGGTGAGCAGGTAGGAGGTTCGCATGGTTTCAATCAGCTTCGTACGCGGATGATTTCGCCTTCAACAAGGTAGATGACCTCTTCGGCAATGTTTGTCGCCCGGTCGGCAATACGTTCAAGATGACGGGCCAGGAGATAGTTGTTGATCATGCAGCCCGGATGTTCCGGGTAAAGCGATAACATCTTCACTACAGCATCATATGCCTGGTTGCGCAGGGCATTGACCTTATCCTCGATGAGGAAAATCTGTCTGGCCATGGCGGCATCACGATGAACAAGGGCGTCAAGGCTCATTTTCAGCATGTTGATGACATTTTCCGACATCTCGCTATAATCAAAGGCGCCCTTCATGACCGAGGTGCTCTGCGAGATTACATCGACCCGTTTGGCGATATTGACCGCCATATCACCGATCCGTTCAATCTCATTGTTGACCTTGATGACCGTGATGAGAAATCTCAGGTCACTTGCCACGGGCTGGTGCAGGGCCAGGATTTTCAGGCAGTCTTCCTCGATCTCCACTTCCATGTCGTCAATCTGGTAATCCGAGCGTATGATGGATTTAACCAGCTCCTCGTCATGGGTTTCGATCACGGTGACAGCCTTGCGGACCCGATCCTCAACCATGGTCACCATGGTCAGCAGCTTCTGGTTCAGTTTTTCAAGCTCGGAGTGAAA
>JBFMAY010000006.1:0-105769 GCA_040755455.1 Thermodesulfobacteriota bacterium
GCCTATCCTGCTCGCCTCAGACCTCCTTGCGCAGGCACCCTCCGTGCCTTGGTGGAATGGAGCCCGGTTAATCCTTCAGGCCAGTGCATGTTAGTTCATTTATACTCCGTGGAAATCCAGGCTAGCGGGGATACGAGGTTATTGGTCAAGAACAAACTCATATTCGAGCTTGCTCTTGGAGAAGTGCTGCAGGATGTTTTTTAATCCCTGCAGGTTTTCCACCTCAAAATTGATTTCCCAGGCAGTTACATCCGGCCGGTTGGACAGCGCGATTACTTCGTCGATTTTCATGGCAAGCGGGGCAACGCTGAGCAGCATAAAAATGCGGTTCCTTGGCACATTCTTAAAAATCAGCAGTGTTTGTCGTTTTTCCACCCTGGTTTTTTTTAACTGCCAGCGGACAGCAACCACATCTTCCCGCTGCACCTTTAAGGCATTTAGTTTAGGGCATTCCTTTTTGTGGATGGAGAGACCGCGTTCGCTGAGCAGGCCCAGCAGACCTTTTTCAATAGGCAGGGGATGACAGCATTGGGAAAACTTGACACTGTCCTGGTCCAGGGTGTCGAGTTCGATGCCGTTTAAGGCGCCGGTGGGCGCCAGCAGGGTTTGTCTGCCGGCATAAAGGCCATTTTTTATTTCATAAATCAGTTCCTTGAGGCGAAGTTGGCCCTGTCCCACATCCTGATAGAGTTCGTTAAGAGTGTTTTTGCCAAAATATTCCAGAATATCGATGGCTTCGTCGGATTCTAAGATGGAGAAGGGTACGCCATAGCGCTTCAGTTCCTGCCTGATGAGGGACTGGCCGATTTCAATGGCCAGGGCTTCCCGCTTCAAACGCAGGACTCTGGACAGTTCGGCGCGGGCCCGTGGCGTTTGGCAACGACGGATGATATCCGGATCAACTTTTACCGGTTTTTCCTGGGTGATGATTTTAATCCGGTCGCCATCCTTTAACACATGGTCCGGAGGAACACGCTTGGAACCGACGGTGGCAGACTGGCAACGAAGGCCCACCTCGGTATGAACCTTAAAGGCGAAATCCAGGACGATGCTCTGGCTCGGCAGGCAGATGCGATCACCTTTTGGTGTGTAGGTGTAAATTTCTTTTTTGCCGCTGGCGGCAATCATTTCCCGGTAGGAAATCGCATCATCAGCGCCCAGAATGCCGAACATTTCCCGGATGTCCTGTTCAAAATTGGAAGGAACTGTTCCTGAGGTGAGCCATTCCCTGATGATGCCCCTTTTGGCATCGCTGACCATTTGCAGCGTCCTGATTTTAAACAGATAATTCTGTCCCTTGATGTTGGCCCGGGCATGCAGGCTCTGATAGCCGGTGGGTTTGGGATTGGCGATGAAGTCACGGATTGTGCGGGGAATGGGGGGGAAATGTTGATTGACGATGCCAAGCACCCGGTAACATGTCTGCAGATCATCAACGACAATGATGATCTCGAGAGGATTTTCAATTTGTTTGACCAGGACATTCATGGAAAAATCATAATAGGCCCAGAGTCCTTTTGCCTTGATCCTGATGTCCGCTGATATCCAGGCCTCGTTGAAAGCCTCTCGTAAGGTTTCCAGGATACTCCTGGCCTCCTCGCGGCTTTCGAGATGGGATATCAGGGATTTGACCTTCTGGCTTTGGCGGGGAAATTTATGGGCAAGAGCCAAGTCGTATAATTCCCGTTTCAACCCGAAAAGGCCCATGACGCCGGCCATGGGCGCATAGACGCTTAATGTCTCGTCGGCGATTTTTTGCCGTTTATGTTTTGGCATGGAGCTCATGGTGCGCAGATTATGCAGCCGGTCGGCAAGTTTGATCAGCATGATCTCCACCCGGGAAGCGGCTCCTGAAAAGATTTTGCGGTGCACCAGTTTATAAAAAGTCTGCCGGTCACCGGCAAAATGGCTGATTTTGGTGCAGCCATCGACAATTTCGGCCACATGCTTGCCGAAGATAGAGCTGATGACCTCGGCGGTCACCTCAGGCACATCTTCTATGGTATCGTGCAGCATGGCAGCGGCCAGGGTAACGGGGTCTTTGACGCCAAGTTCATCAACGAGGATCAGCGCCACCTGGCAGGGGTGGCTGACATAGGCTTCTCCTGATTTCCTCTTCTGGTTCTGGTGGGCATCAACCGAAAAGGACAAGGCCTTCCAGAAGAGAGAAGCTTTGCCGTCTTGCCCGCCGATATTTTTTTCCATGCGTTTGCAGTAGGCAGCTATGTCAAATTTGTTTGCGGACATATAAAAAGGTTTCAGCTTTATTGGTTAAAATGGTAAGGTTTCAGGAGTACCTGTGTAAACATTTCTTATTATTAAAATTATATTTCAAAAAATGAAAGCGGAAAAATGGATATTTCGGGGTGAACATGGCGCCAAGACGAGTAAGCAAAACAAGAGAAAGCAAAAGACAGAGCCGTCGGATACAAAAGGCCAGGCATTCCAGGCAGTTTGCCCGCAGTCATGATGAAGCAGGACGTCGAACCCCAATCCTTGAAGCTGGCGGCGGAGGACGGCTGGTGGATGAAATCATCGCCTTGCTCTATGGGATGGGTGGTGAAGGAGAGCTGAAAGATATTGTCAATGCCTTGGTGATGACCAGGGGTCAAAGAAAAGATATTGAGAGCATGCTGGATGATCTCTGTCATCATAAAATCATTGATAAGGTCGCCAAGAAGAAATTCAGGTTGAATCTGCAGAATTTCATCGAAGCAACCCTGGTGGTCAATCCCAGGGGATTTGGCTTTGCCAGGCCGTCCGCTGAGCATGAGCTGGTGCCTGCCGGTAAGGATCTGTTTATCCCGGCCCGCGATTTGGGGACAGCTCTGCACGGTGATTATGTGCTGCTGCAGATCACCGGCAGCAAGCGCGGACGGTTTGAGGCGCGGGTGGTGAAGGTTCTGAAGCGGACCGTCAAGCAGATTGTGGGTATTTATACGGCAGGCCGGGCGGGAGGATTCGTGACCCCCGATGATGACCGGTATCCGTTTACCATCAGCATAGGGCCTGAGCAGTCCGGCGGAGCGGCGGCTGGCGAGGCGGTGCTGGTCGAAATCATTGATTTCGGGCTGGAAGATGCCCAGGCCAAAGGAACCATCAAGCAGGTGCTGGGCAATCCCGATTCCACCCAGGTGCAGATGCAGATGGTTATAGGGAAATTCGAGCTGCCGCATATCTTCAACAAGCAGAGCCTGGCAGAAGCTGACCGGTTCAGCGACAAGGTGGAGTTCACCCCTGACCGGACGGATCTGCGGGATATTTTGCATGTGACCATTGATGGTGAAACGGCCCGGGATTTTGATGATGCCGTATCGGTCATAAAGACGAAAAAAGGTTATCGTCTTTATGTGTCCATCGCTGATGTCAGCCATTATGTCAGGCCGGGGACAGACTTGGACCAGGATGCCTGGGCGCGGGGGACCAGCGTGTACTTCCCTACCGGGGTGGTGCCCATGCTGCCGGAGAGACTGTCCAATAATCTCTGCAGTCTTAACCCGGAAGTTGACCGTTACGCCTTTACCGCTATTCTTGATTTTGATCGCAGCGGCAATCGGCAGAAAATACGCTTTGTCAAAAGCGTCATCAGAAGCCAATACCGTCTGACCTATACCCTGGTGCGGCAGATCCTGGTGGATAAAGATGTGGAAATCCGCAGCAGTTACAAGCCATTGCTGACGCCTCTCAAATGGATGGCCGAACTCGGTGGGGAGCTTGAAAAAGGGAGAATCGCCCGGGGCAGCATGGGATTTGAGATTCCCGAGCCTTATGTGGAATTTGGTCCGGATGATACCATTGGCGCCATTAAATTACGCGAGCGCAATCAGGCCCATAAAATTATCGAAGAGTTCATGCTGGCCGCCAATGAGGCGGTGGCAGAAACATTCGCCGATAGACAATGTGCCGCCCTGTACAGAGTCCACCAGAGCCCGGATCCGCTCAAAGTGGCTGAGTTTGCCGAGTTCATGCAGTCAATGGGCTACGAGGTGCCCCGTGACCGGGAAAACCTGTCATCCAAATGGTTTAACCGATTGATCAACCAGACAAAAGGCACAGAGCGAGAATATCTGATCAGCAATCTGATCCTGCGGGTCATGCAGCAGGCCCGTTATTCTCCGGAAAATATTGGGCATTTCGGCCTGGCCGCTCAATTTTACACCCATTTTACCTCGCCGATCAGGCGCTATCCCGATTTGATGGTGCATCGCGCCTTAAAACGTCTGCTCTGGCCGGATGAAAAAAAGGCGGCTCAGCCCATCAGTCTGCATGAGGCCGGCGAGTTTCTCTCCAAAAGGGAAAGGGTGGCGGTGGATGCCGAAAGGGAGATGCTTGATCGGCTCAAGGTTCGCTACATGGAGGATAAGATCGGCGAAACCTTTGCCGGGATTATTTCAGGCATCACCGCCTTTGGTCTCTTTGTCGAACTGACGAAAACAATGATCAGCGGGGCGGTGGCCATGGCCGACCTGCCCCAGGGCGGCTATGAGTTTCATGAAAAACGCCATACGCTGATCAGCAGGCTGACCGGCAAAAGTTATCAGGTGGGTAATCTGGTTACAGTGCGTCTGATCAGTGTGGATAACCGGGCCAGGAGGATCAATTTCACCTTGGCCGAGGATGAGCAGCAAACCGGGTTCGGTCAGTAACTGCAGGCAGGCAGTATCATCATGCAAGTCGATTCTGATGGCCAAAAAGCCTCAACCGAGTCCATCCGGCAGCTGATGGGCAATGTGGCGATTGTCCTGGTCCGCCCCAGATATCCGGAAAATATCGGCGCCGCCGCCCGCATTGCCGCCAATATGGGCATCAAGCAGCTGAATATCGTCTGCCATGAGCCCCCTGATCAGGAAAGGATGAGGAAGACGGCCACCCATCATAACAGCCATCTTATCGATAATATACAGATATTTTCTGATATTGGTCAGGCCCTTGCCACGTGCAGCTGGGTTGTGGGCACCAGCGCCCGCCAGGGGCGGCAGAGACGACTGCTGACCAGTCCCCGGCGCATGGTGGCGGATCTGCTGCCCAAACTTGCCGAGAACCGGGTGGCGCTGCTTTTTGGTCCGGAAGACTGCGGGCTCACCAATGACGATCTGAAATTCTGCAATGTGGTGGCAAGTATTCCCACGGCGGATTTCGCTTCAATAAATCTGGCCCAGTCCGTGGCGATCCTTTCCTATGAGCTTTACACGGGGGTTCTGCAATTGCAAAGCGATAGTGCCGCAAAGACCTGCGCAAAACTGGCGCAGTCCGGCGAGCTCGAAAATATGTACTCCCAGATCGAACTGACCCTGCGTCAAATGAATTATTTAAAGGAAATGGATTACGGCTACTGGATGCATAATATCCGTAATTTTCTCGGGCGCGTTGGTTTGCGCTCCCGGGAGGTGAAATTTGTCAGGGGCTTTTGCCGACAGGTCATCGATCTCACGGAAGATAAAGATGGATGAAACGGAAAATCCGGGTGAGGAGCGCAGTACCCTGCGCCGCATGAAACTCGCTGAACGAGACAGGCTGGCCGCGTCTCTGCGGACGGAAAAAAGCAGGCTTATCCGCGAAAACGTCCTGCAGATTGACCGGATCAAGCAGGCAAAGCATGTCATGATCTATGTGAATTTCAGAAGCGAGGTGGAGACCTTTGCGCTCTTTGCCGCCCTGCACCGGCAAAATATTCTGACAAGCGCCCCGCTGACGGTTGTGAAAGAGCATCGCCTCCACGCCTTTCTTATCAACGATCCGGACCGGGATTTACGGCCGGGCTACTGCCGGATTCCGGAACCGGATCCCGGGCGGGCTGCCCCGGTTGATCCGGCGGCAATTGATGTGGTGCTGGTGCCGGGATCGGTTTTCGACATCCATGGCGGACGGCTGGGATATGGCGGCGGCTATTATGACCGTTTTCTGGCCCATGACGCGCCCCAGGCTCTGCGTGTGGGGCTGGCCTTTGCCATGCAAGTTGTTGACAGGGTGCCTGTTCTGGATCATGATATACGACTGCACTACCTGGTGACCGAAAAGGAGATCAGAAAGATAACAGGATAAGCCATGCGAAAAACCGCGGTAATGACCGACAATCTGTTTCTGGAGCATGACCCTGGCCACGGGCATGTAGAGTCGCCGGAGCGCCTGCGGGTGATTTATGAGCAGCTTGCCAAGCCGGAAATAAAGGAAAGTTTTCTTTTCCCACCTTTTGCCCCGGCCAGCCCTGAGATGTTGCGGCTCATTCATACCGATGCCCATATTGCCAGGGTGGCGGCAACGAGCGGCAAGCGCTTTGATCTGCTTGATGCTGATACCACCACCTCTCCCCGCTCTTACGATGCAGCATGTCTGGCCGCCGGGGCGGTGGTGGAAGGAACCAGGCTGCTTGCCTCCGGTGAGGCGGATAACTGTTTTGCCCTGGTGCGGCCGCCGGGCCACCATGCCGAGAGCACCCACGGCAAGGGCTTCTGTCTTTTTAATAATATTGCCATTGCCGCTCAGTATGCCATTCATGAGGTAAAATTTAAAAAAGTGCTGATCATAGACTGGGATCTGCATCACGGCAACGGCACCCAGCACAGCTTTTATGATACGGATCAGGTTCTCTATTTTTCCACCCATCAATACCCTTTTTATCCGGGGACCGGGGCGGCAACAGAGCAGGGAGAAGGACCAGGCCTGGGATTCACCATCAATGTCCCGCTCCCCGGCGGACAGGGTGATGAGGCCTTTGCCAGGATTTTCAATGACCTGCTCGTGCCCGTTGCCCGGCAGTACCGGCCGGAAATGATCATGGTTTCCGCCGGCTTTGATATTTATAAGGGTGATCCGCTGGGAACCATGCAGGTCACTGCCGACGGCTTTGCCTACCTGACCAGACTGTTGCTTGCCCTGGCTGATGAACTCTGCCGGGGCCGGCTGCTTTTGACTTTGGAAGGGGGTTACAATGTGACAGGGCAGCGTGACGGGGTGATGGCCGTCCTTGCCGAGCTGGTCGGCCAGAATTTTTTGCAGGAAGAGACTTTTGCCAGGTTGAGTCAGACCTCTGTGCCTGTGCCGGGCCTTGAAAATGCACAAAAAATTGCAAAAAAAAATTGGAAACTGTAGAGTGGCCGAGTTAAGCTAACTTAGCCGCTGCTATTAAAAAAATTGCCTGAAGGTTTTTGCGTGTCATCTATCCGTCCGTATAATTCATCCTTGCCGCAAACCAAGATTCTTCTTGCTGATGATGATTCACTCGTCCGTGATGCAGTGGTGAAAATTCTTGAGCTTTTCGGCCATCAGGTTGTTGCTGTTGATGATGGCCGGGAGGCCCTGAACCTGGTCAGCGATGATATTGATACCATTATTTTAGATATCAACATGCCGGGCATGAACGGTTTTGAAACCATCAAGGCCTTGAATGAGAAGAACTCCGATATCCCGGTTCTTTTCCTGACTGGTGCCGGTTCAATGGAATTCGCGGTCAAGGCGATCAATCTCGGGGCCTATGACTTTATTTCCAAGCCGATAGAGGACCTTGATCTTTTTGATGTCAAGATCCGGCGGGCCATTGAGAAGAAGATGTTTCTCCGCCGGGAAAAGACCTACAAGGAGAATCTGGAAAAAGAGGTCAGGAAAAAGACCAAGGAGCTGGCGGAGAAGAATCTGCTGCTTGAAAAATACAGCCACCACCTGGAAGTCTCATCCGTTAATACCATCATTACCCTCAATACCGCCCTGGAGGAGAAGGATCAGTATACGGCCGGCCATACCAAAAGGGTGACCGAGTACTCCAGGACTATCGGGATGGGCATGGGTCTGCCCCGGGAGGATATCGATGTGTTGACCAGGGCCTGCCAACTGCATGATATCGGCAAACTGGTTATTGACGTGAGCTGTATCCAGAAACCGGGGCCATTAAGCGATGAGGAATGGATCCTGGTAAAAAAACATCCGGAAATCGGCGAAAATATCATCAAACCCCTCAACTTTCTCGAACGGGAGGGGGAGATCGTGCGCCACCATCATGAACGGCTGGATGGCCGCGGCTATCCGGACGGCCTCGTCGGGGATGAAATCAATCTGCTGACAAAAATCGTAACCGTGGCCGACAGTTTTGACGCCATGACCTCAAAGCGCAGCTACAAGATCAACATGACCAGGGCCGAGGCCATTGCCGAGCTGCGGGCGCATTGCAATACCCAGTTCGACCCCCTGGTGGTGGAAAGTTTTGCCGACATTCTCTCCAGAACCGCCCTCCGGGGCTGAAAAAGCTGGTTAATCAATAAATCATAATTTCAGTTAGCCACGATGAATATTTCAAAAGAAGAAGTTGCAAAGGTTGCCCAACTGGCCCGCCTGGATCTGTCAGAGCAGGAAGTGCTTGAAATCACCGGGCAGCTCGACCGGATACTCGGCTATGTCGCCAAACTCAATGAAATTGATACCAAGGATGTGGCGCCGACCACCCATGCCCTGGCCATCCATAATGCCTTCCGGGAGGATGTGGTGCGGCCCTCTCTGCCCCAGCAGGAAGCCCTGGCCAACGGACCCAGGCAGAATGGCGAGGCGTTTGTCGTACCCCGGGTAATTTGAGGCGGGATTGATGGTCTTCTCTTGAAACAGATTGCAAATCCGGCGGCGCGTCTTTTTACGTACCTCCGGAGAGGATATTTTCATCGGCTGTCGCCGGTTGATGTCGGATTGAGGAATATATGGATTACCACGGTTTAACGATTCATGCATTAAACGATCTTTTTACGGCAAGAAAGGTAACCCCCCTGGAGGTGACCGAAGCTGTTTGCGCCCGGATTGACGAGGTGGAGGAGAAAATCGGCGCCTATATCACCATCAACAAGGAGCAGGCGCTGCGCCGGGCTGAAGAAGCCGGGAAACAGCTCGCCCGCGGGGAGGGCGGCCCGCTGTGCGGCATTCCCCTGGCTATCAAGGATGTGATCTGTACCAAAGGGATGCGCACCACCGCCGGGTCAAAGATTCTGGAGACTTTTGTCCCTCCCTATAATGCCACGGTTATCGACAAACTGCAGGAGGCAGGGGCCGTCATCATCGGCAAGGTCAGCATGGATGAGTTTGCCATGGGGTCAGCCACCGAGAACTGTGCCTACGGCGTGCCGAGAAATCCATGGAATCCTGCTTATATCTGTGGCGGGTCGAGCGGTGGGTCCGCCGCTGCCGTGTCCGCTGATGAGTGTTTTGCCTCCCTGGGTTCGGATACGGGCGGCTCCATCCGGCAACCGGCCTCCCATTGCGGTATTGTCGGCTTAAAGCCCACCTATGGCCGCGTTTCCCGTTTCGGCCTGCTGGCCTTTGCCTCTTCTCTTGATCAGATCGGCCCCATCACCAAGGATGTGCGGGACTGTGCCCTGATGCTCAACGTGATCAGCGGCTATGATCCCAGGGACTCCACCTCCGTGCAGCAGGCGGTGCCGGATTATCTTGGGTCACTGACGGATGGACTGCAGGGAATGACTCTCGGCATTCCCCGCGAGTATTTCGGCGAGGGACTTGATCCGGAGGTGGAAGCGGCGGTGAAAAACGGGGTGGCCAGACTGCAGGACGCCGGGGCAACTGTGCGGGAGGTTTCCCTGCCCCATACCGAATACGGCGTTGCCGCCTATTATATCATTGCCCCTGCTGAGGCAAGTTCCAATCTGGCCCGCTATGACGGCGTCAAGTACGGCATGCGGGACATGGCGGCCACAGAACTGATGGACATGTATAAACGGACCCGTTCCCAGGGTTTCGGCCCTGAGGTCAAGCGGCGGATCATCATGGGCACCTATGCCCTTTCCTCCGGCTATTATGATGCCTACTATAAAAAGGCCTCCCAGGTGCGAACCCTGATTGTCCGGGATTATCAGCAGGCCTTTGCCGAATGCGATGTGCTTGTTTCGCCCGTTACCCCGGCCCCGGCCTGGAGGATCGGCGAAAAAAGCCATGATCCGCTCAGCATGTACCTCTCTGATGTCCTGACCATTCCCGCCAACCTGGCCGGCATACCGGGACTGTCGGTGCCCTGCGGTATCAGCCGGGCGGGGCTGCCCATCGGGCTGCAGATCCAGGCCGCCCATTTTCAGGAGGAAAAGCTGCTCCGCGTCGGCTTCAACCTTGAGCAGCGGCTGGACCTGGTGGGGCGCAAACCTGATCTCTAAGAGGTTGCTATGAAAATCTCTGTCAGCAAAAATATCGCAACCCTGGTGCCGTATCCTCCGGGAAAGCCGTTAAAAGAGCTGGAAAGGGAATATGGCATCAGTGACTCGATCAAGCTGGCCTCCAATGAGAATTGCCTGGGGCCCTCGCCCAAGGCGCTGGAGGCCATCCGCCAAAGTCTTGCCGATCTGCATCGCTATCCTGACGGCAGCTGCTATTATCTGGCCCAGGCCCTTGCCAATAAACTTGGGGTCAAGCCGCAGGAGCTGGTCTTCGGCAACGGCTCCAACGAGGTGATTGAAATGCTGGTCGGCGCCTTTGTCGGCCCTGGCGATGAGGTTATCACCAGCCATCCATCCTTTCTGGTCTACCAGACCATGGTGCAGGCCAGAAATGGCCTGAATGCCGTGGTTCCCTTGCAGAACATGGCCCATGATCTGGTGACGATCCTGACCACGGTCACGGCAAATACCAGGCTTATCTTTCTTGATAATCCCAATAATCCCACGGGCACGGTGTTCGGGGCAAGCGAATTTGAGGCCTTTCTCAGCGCCCTGCCGGAAACGGTGGTCGTGGTGCTGGATGAGGCCTATGTGGATTTTGTCGATCCTAGCTTGCGGCTTGATGTGCGGCGCTATATCCATAACCATGTGCCGGTGGTGGGCCTGCGCACCTTTTCCAAGGTCTACGGCCTTGCCGGCCTGCGGGTGGGATACGGCATCATGCACGAGGAGATTGCCGGCTACCTCCATCGGGTGCGCCAGCCGTTCAATGTCAACTCGCTTGCCCAGGTGGCGGCGGTTGCCGCCCTTGAAGACGATGACCATTATCAGCAGACCTTGGCCATGACCCGCGCAGGGATCAGCTGGTTGGCCCGGGAAATTGACAAGCTCGGCTGCAAGGCCTTTCCGACCCAGACAAATTTTTTTCTGGTTGATGCGGGGTGCGACTGCAAGGCGCTGTATGAGAAAATGCTGCGCCAGGGGGTTATTGTCCGTCCCATGAGCGCCTATGGCTATCCGACCTTTATCCGTATTACCGTTGGCACATCATCCGAAAATGAGAGGCTTGTCAAGAGCCTGGCGCAATGTTTAGGGGCCGTTAAGAAATAACCATTGCTTTTCTAATCATTTCGGTACGGCCCCTTATGCCGTTTACCGCGTTTCAACGTTGGAGTTATTTTTGAACAATGGCTTAAAGGAGTTACGGGTTGGCGGAAAATGATATTATTACCATAGACGGCCCGTCGGGCAGCGGCAAAAGCACCATCAGCCGTCTTGTCGCGGCAAGGCTTGGCTTCACCTATCTGGATACGGGGGCCATGTACCGGGCCGTCGGCTACAAGGCCAAAAAGCTTGGCATTGATCTCACTGATGGTGCGTCCCTGGCCAAACTGCTTGAAAACATCGACTTGGTCCTTGCCCCGGGTGACGGGGATACCAGGGTTGTCCTTGATCAGGAAGATATCAGCCTCGCCATTCGCACCGCGGAGATGGGGCTTGTTGCCTCAAAGGTTTCCGCCCAGCCGGTGGTGCGGGCAAAACTGACGGAAATGCAGCGGCGCATGGGCGGGAAGGGAAAGGCGGTGGTCGAGGGACGGGATACCGGCACGGTGGTCTTCCCAGGGGCCAGATATAAATTTTTTCTTGACGCCAAACCTGAGGAACGGGCCCGCCGGCGCTGCCAGCAGTTGCGTGAGAAGGGGATGGATGCTGATGAGCAAGAAATCCTTGTCCAGATCATCAGAAGAGACCAGGATGACAGTGACCGGTCGCTGGCGCCGCTGAAACCGGCTGATGATGCCCTTATCGTCGACACCTCGGAGCTGACTATTGACGATGTTGTGGCGTTTATACTGGAAAAGGTTGAAAAAAAGCGGCAAAACGGCCAGAATGATTTTCAGGGAGTTGCAAAGATTCATTGTTAACCTTGCCGAGGGGGATCCTATGACCAAATCGCGAGTTCTGAAACGGCGCCATCTGATATATTACCTGGAAGTGCATGATGTTGAGTCCGGAAATCTCCTGGGCCATCTGGTCGATATTACCACCCGGGGCATCAAGCTCGTCAGTAAAGAAAAAATTCCCCTCAACCGAACCTATATCCTGCAATTGCAATTGCCGGCCGGCTATTTTAAGGAAAGTGAGATTCACTTTGAAGGGAAGACCCTCTGGTCTTCCAATGACGTCAACCCGGATTTTTTTGATACCGGCTTTGAGGTGACGAGTCTGTCCCTGGAAGAAAGAAAGATTTTGCGTAAGCTTATCGAAGAATTAGGTTTTAATGATTAGTAATACCGCCTGCAGGCGTCTTTTCCCGGCCCCAGATAACTCAACGGGCAAATCAATTCCCCTGTTTTTCGTCATATTCCCGTATCGTCTCTTACCCGCCGCAGGAGATGCGGCATGTTCTGCAGCGCTGCTCCCAGGCGCCTGGCTAATGCTCCAGCCCTCTTTTATGAACAAGGTGTTGCTGACAGATATGGCATGTGGCAAAGGGGTAAGAAGTAGGATTGCTGTGTGTCAGGGAATTAATTTTATAAAATCGATGATTATTTTCAAAAAGTCCGCTATTATTTCGAATAGGAAATAACTATAGCAATCACTCTCCCTATTGAAAGAGCCAGGACACGTATGGATATTCATCAGCTGCGAATTTTCGCCTCCGTCTACCGCAACCGGAGTTTTTCCAAGGCTTCTGAGCAACTCTTCATCAGCCAGCCGACGATCAGTGAACATATCAAGAACCTGGAAAAATCACTCGGCTGTACCCTTTTTGACCGGCTGGGGAGAAAGATTGAACCGACCGGCGAGGCAGACCTCATTTTCCCTAAAGCCTTGCAGCTTATCGAAGACCTGGAAAGGATTAATGACCTGGTGCTCAAGAGTTCCCAGCGGGTCAAGGGCAAGCTGTATATCGGGGCAAGCACCATCCCGGGGAATTACATGCTGCCTGTGCTGGCAGCCAATTTTCGTAATCAATATCCCGAGGTGTCCTTTGAAATCGTTATTGCCGACACCCGAAAAATCACGGATATGCTTGTCAGCCATGAATTTTTCCTGGGTATTGTCGGGGCGAGCATGGAGCCGAAGATATTGAACTATGAGCCTTTTCTCGATGACGAACTGGTTTTTGCCGGCACACCGAAGTACATGGCAGATATGAGCAATAAACCGCTGAAAATCCATCAGGTTCCTTTTCTGCTGCGCGAGGAAGGTTCCGGCACCAGAAAAACCATGGAGGATTTCCTGCAAAAAATGCAGATCAACCTGAAAAAGATGAATGTCGTGGCGGTGCTGGGCTCCACCGATGCCATCAAGCATGCAATCAAGGCTGGACTGGGTACTTCCATTCTGTCCAGGCGGGCCATTGCCGAGGAGCTTGCCAATGGCTCATTGCTGGAAATAAAATTGGGGGAGGAGATGAAGCGTTCTTTTTATCTCGCCACCCACAAAAAAAGAACATTGCCGGCCCAATATAAGGCCTTTTATGATTTTCTCCTCGCCAGGGGCGAATAGCTGGCAACCCGCCGGCAATCACCCCTGCCGTTACCCGGTGGCGTCCGTTATTGCAGGGCGCCAATAGCCCTAAACCATCTTGGGCCGCGACCAGTCATTGTGTTCAAATTGGCTGTGATCAGGTTTGGGCGGTTTGGCTTCACCAAGCCGCTGCTTGAGCCAGATCAGCACCTTGTTAAACTCAGAGACCAATTCCCCTAATGCTTTGCCGCGGTGGCTGATGCTGTTTTTTTCCGCCATATCGGCTTCGGCAAAGGTCTTGCCAAATCCCGGATAATAGAAAACCGGATCATAGCCAAAGCCCCCCTCACCCCGCGGCTCGCTGATGATTTCCCCTTCACAGCGGCCTTCATAGGTGAGCGCCGGGCCGGAAGGTGCGGCAATGGAAATAACGCATTCAAAGGCTGCCCTGCGGTCAGTCTTGCCCGCAAGTTCTTTGAGGAGCTTTTGGATATTGTCCTGGTCAGTGGCGTTTTCCCCGGCGTAACGGGCTGAATGAACGCCGGGCGCGCCACCCAGGGCTTCGACCACAAGGCCTGAATCATCGGCTATGGCCGGGATGCCAAGGGCCTTTGCCGTAAATGACGCCTTTTTGTAGGCATTATCATCAAAGGTCAGGCCATCTTCCACAACTTCCGGGATGGGGCCAAAATCCTGCAAATTCTTTATCTCAACGGGGAAATTCTTCAGGATTTCCTGCAATTCCTTTAACTTTCCCTTGTTTCTGGTGGCGAGAACGATGGTTATTTTGGGCTGGGCAGCCATAATTACTCTCCTGCATGGTATTTTAGCAATATCTTAATAACGGGTGGTGATTTTTAAACTGTTCCGGGCCTGAAGTCAATAAGGCAAATGCGGCTGAGGACTTTCATCGCCTGCAGCCGGAAGAAAAAATGAAGAGAACAGCCACCCGGACAAAGCTGCCGGGCGGCGGCGTAAAAGAGAAGTTGCGCGGGGAAAGGAAAATTCAGCCGCCGGCTATTGCAGGGCGTCATAAACCTTGCCAACGAGGCCGGCGGAAGGGGTAAGCGTTTTTCCTCCCTCCTGCCAGTTGGCGGGACATGCCTGTTCAGGATGTTTTGCCACATAGATGCTGGCCTTGAGTTTGCGCAGTGTTTCCGCGGCACTGCGGCCAACGTTGTAATAATTCACCTCAGAGGCCACAATCACGCCATCCGGGTTGATGATAAAGGTCCCGCGCAGGGCAAGTCCTGTAGCATAATCGTAAACGTCAAACATTTTCGAGACATTGCCCGTCGGGTCGGCAGCCATGATGTACTTTGCCTTCTCAAGGGATTTTTCCTCCCTTTTCCAGGCAAGATGGGTGAACTGGGTGTCGGTGCTTACGGTAATGAGTTCAGCGCCGGCGGCCTTGAATTCTTCATATTTATTGGCAAAGTCGGCAAGCTCGGTGGAGCAGACAAAGGTGAAATCCGCAGGATAAAAAACCAGGACCGTCCATTTTCCTTGTTTTTTCAGCTGTTCAAGAGAGATCTGCCCAAAAGAAAAGTCGGTTGGAATGTATGTTTCCATGGAGAAATTTTCCACTTGCTGGCCAACTTTTACCGGTTTAATACAGGGATGTTCCATTTTTTGTCCTCCAAAGGTGATGGTCGCGGAAATAAATTTAATAATAGATAATATTAATTACTAAAAATTAGTAAAGTGATAATTCAAAATTTTCTTTTTCATGGTATCATACCGGCCTTGACAGTTGTGATTCTCATTACTTAAATGGTTTGTATGAATAGGAAAAAATAAAAATAGTCCTGACCGGCTAGCGGGCCACCGGCAAAACAGCAGTTGGCCGCCAGTTGGCCGACCGATTAAGCTTTTCTTTTGTCGATACTGACCGGAAAGAGAAAAACAGCAGGGCAGAAGCACCAGCGAAATGGTGGCGGAACATGGCTGGAATTATTTCCGCGCGGCGGAGCGTGATTTTCTGGCCACCCTGCCGCCCCCGGGCGGGGGCGGCCATTCAGCACCCGGAGGTGTGGGAAAAACTGATGGAAACCGCCCTGGACCTCCGACTGCAGGCGGATGTGCCTGCATATAAGCGGCCGTTTAGTCGGCAACGGTTTGGCAGCAAGCCAACGTCCTTCTCTTACCGGAGAAGATATGATAAAAGAGATAACGACCGTGCTGGCGGAAAGGGAACCGCTCCACCGGCAAGGGCCTCATCATGCAGTCTGCCTCATAGGCCGGGCAGGGAGGTTGCTGAGGAGATGCTGACGCTGTGGGCGGCATGCCGGGAAAAAATAAAATGACAAGAACATGATGAATCAACGGTAATTGATAAAATTAATTTCCGGCAGGTCCGGATGAGGAGAAATTATGGCAGGAAACACTTTTGGCCAGGTTTTCCGGGTTACCACCTGGGGTGAATCCCACGGAACGGCTATCGGGGCGACAATTGACGGCTGTCCGCCCGGCATTCCGCTGACAACCGAACATATTCAGGCGGATCTGGACCGGAGACGTCCGGGCACCGGCGGGGCGACCAGCCCGCGCAAGGAACCGGACAGGGTTGAGATACTGTCGGGAATTTTTGAAGGCTGCACAACCGGCACCCCGCTTACCTTGGTTATCTATAACCAGGATGCCCATAGTAAATCCTATGATCATTTGAAAGATATTTTCCGGCCTGGGCATGGAGATTATTCCTATCTGATGAAATACGGCATCCGGGACTACCGTGGAGGCGGCCGGGCCTCGGCACGGGAGACGGCGGCCAGGGTCGCGGCCGGAGCAGTGGCCAGAAGGATGCTGTCATTTCATGATATCGAGGTGCTCGCCTATACCCTTTCTCTTGGGGGCATTGATGCGGTCAATATCGACTTTGACTCAGTCTGGGAAAATCGGCTCTTCTGTCCTGATAACGAGGCCGCCGCCCGCATGGAGGAAAGGATTGAAGCCGTGAAGAAGGAAGGAGATTCCCTGGGGGGCATTGTCGGCATCATTGCCACAGGCTGTCCGGCCGGTCTTGGCGAGCCGGTGTTCAACAAGCTTGATGCCGACCTGGCCGGTGCTCTCATGTCCATCGGCGCGGTAAAAGGGGTGGAGATCGGTTCCGGTTTCATGGCGGCGCGCCTGACCGGTTCGCAAAACAACGATGCCCTGACGCCGGAGGGTTTCAGCTCCAACAACTCCGGCGGTATTCTTGCCGGCATATCAAACGGCGAACCAATTGTCGCCCGGGTTGCGGTGAAACCTATTCCGTCCATTGCCAAGCCCCAGAAAACGGTAAACCTGGATAACGAGCCTGTTGAAATAAAAATCGGCGGACGGCACGATATCAGCGCCATCCCCCGGATTATTCCTGTCTGCGAGGCCATGGTCTGCCTGACCCTGGCTGATCATCTTCTGCGCCTGCAGACCCTTGAATGGACGCCTGAATCATTGGAGATGGATGAGATATGAGCACGGAAAAGCAAAAGAAGATTGAAGATATCTGGATCATCACCAGGGAATATGACGGACTGGCCGGCGCCGGCGGGGTGAAGGACGTCTGCCGCCAGCTTGCCGAAGCCCTGGCCAAAAAAGCCGATGTCTCCGTCATGCTGCCCATGTATGGATTTATCAATGCCGAATCCCTGGGTTTCAAACCGCACCATGCCTTTCTGGTGGACATGAACTATGTCGGGGTGGAGCGGCGGGAAGAGGTCCATATCTGGGAACGAAAGCACAAGGAGGGCAAAAAGAGTCTGACCATCTACCTGGTTGATGCGGAGCGATACCGTGACAAGAGGGCGGTTTACACCTATACGGCCGAGGATGAGGCGGAAAATTCCGTTCATGTCAGCGGCAGCGGCCATTATGATTATTTTGCCATGAATGTCCTTTTGCAGAAAACGGCGCTTAATCTCATGCTCTACAAGGGGAAACGGCCCGATATCATTCACTGTCACGACGGGCATGCCGCCCTGCTGCCGGTGATGGCCAGAGAAATTGAGGGCATCCGCCATTTTTTCAGAAAAACCGGGATGGTGGTCACCATGCATAACGCCGGCCTCGGCTATCATCAGGATGTGGACGACCTGCCGTTTGCCAAGGCCATTACCCGCCTGCCTTCCACCATTATCGGCAAGAATCAGCTCAACGGCCGGTTTAATCCGTTTCTCGCCTCGGCCCCCTATGTGGTCATGAACACCGTCAGTGAAAATTATGCCCGGGAATTACGGGAAACCGCGGATGATGAAATGACAGGCTGGCTGGGGCATACGCTGGCCAGCAGGGGTGTGATGCTGCAGGGCGTGACAAACGGCATCAATCCTGAGGACTTTAATCCCGAGGATGCGGAAAAGCAGGGTATTGCCGCCTCCTATTCTCCGGGCAAGGGGGATCTGGCCGGCAAAAGGGAATGCCGCCGGGAGCTGGTCAATATGATCCGCTTGGGGGAACTTGCCGGTGTCCGGGCCAGCGGCACATTAACGGATGAACTGGAGCTGCCGCTTTTCACCCTCATCGGCCGTCTGACCGCGCAGAAAGGGGTGGACAAACTGGTGGGTGCCCTGAAAACCCTGCTTCCCGCGGATGACGGGTTCCAGGTGCTGGTCCTCGGCACCGGCGCCCGCGAGATTGAAAGTGACCTGGTCGAGCTCGCCGAGGTCAAAGAGAACCAGGGCAGGATCTGTATCCTGCGCGGCTTTGACCAGCAGCTGGCCAACAAGGTCTACGCTGCCGGGGATTTTTTTCTTATCCCCTCCAGGTATGAGCCCTGCGGTCTGACCGATTATATTGCCCAGCTTTTCGGCAATCTGCCCATTGTCCATCATGTCGGCGGGCTGGTTAAGGTGGAGGACGGCAAAACCGGTTTTGCCTACCATGAGCCTACTTCCGTAGCTCTTGCGGAAACGATGCAGAAGGCGTTGCAGATGTTTCGCCGGCATCCGGAACGCATCAGGGCCATGCAGCGGGAAAGTGTAAAAGTCATCCATAATTCCTACACGTGGGATAAAATTGTGCTACGATATATGCAGCTTTATCAGGAGGCGCTTAAGCTTTGCAGCGAGCCATGATTGAAGGCGATAGCCAGCCAGGACAGGAGCGGAATCAGTGGTTTGCCCGCCGGCGCGATTTCTTTTTCACCAGTATGCTGAAGGGGTTTTACCGGACGGCCAGCGGCTTTTTAAAGATTTATCAGGATTATCCCAACACGGGAACTGTCCCCTATGCTGAGATTGACAAACTGGTCGGCACGGAGAACAGGAAAGGCTGCCTGTGGAGTTTGAAGGATGACTGTCATCAGCTGTGGAGAAATGGTGACTCCGCCTTTGATTTGCATGGTTCTCTGCTTGACTGGATTATCGGCTCCATTTTTCATGAGGCGATGAAACTCAAGGAAAACATCTATCTCTTTGAGTTTTACGCCCCGCTGGCCCATGACATGAAGGGAGAGTGGCGTCAGGAAATTCAGCTCTTCTGCGGGGTGGAATGCCGGTGCTTCATGGAGCGAATTTCCCATGAGGTGGACCGGCAGATGGAGAGCCTGGGGTTTATGTTCGGCAGGGCAATTTATCTGTTGCGCACCATGCTTCCCTCCCAGGCGAACAACCTCCTGCTGCTCAGGTATCTCATCGAACACCATGATGTGGTCAGCGAGCTGTGGTCCGAGTCGCTGGATGAAATCTTCAAAGACATGTTCGACGGCGTCCCGGAAAGCGGCTACTGCTTTGCAGCGCAAAGCTATTTTGATGGAAACTGGTATGAAAAAGCTTTGGCGGCGTATCAGGAAGCCTTGCGTATCAATAAGCACTGCGACGAGGCAATTCGTCGGACGTGTCAGCTGGAGGCGATACTGAATAAGGCGGAAGAGAAGCAAAAGGATAATTCCCGGAGAACACAGCTACTGTAATATTTTTTAGGAGGCGGCATGACGGTAAAAATCGGTATTAACGGGTTTGGCAGGATCGGCAGAAGCATTTTCAGGGCCCTGAGCAAGGATGAGGCATTCAAGGATATTGAGGTGGTGGCCATTAATGACCTCACCAACCACGAGACCCTGGCCCATCTGCTCAAGTATGACTCTATCATGGGTGTTTATGAAAAAGATGTGCATGTGTCGGCCAAAGGTCTGACGGTTGACGGCAAAGAGGTGGCGATTTTCAATCACCGGAATCCGGCTGATATTCCATGGGGCGATATGGGGGCCGATTACGTGGTCGAATCCACCGGGCTCTTTACCGATGGCGAGAAGGCCAGCGCCCATATGGACGGCGGGGCCAAGAAGGTGGTCATTTCCGCCCCGGCCAAGGGAAACGTCAAAACCATTGTCATGGGCGTCAATGAACATGAGTATGATCCCAGCCAGCACCACATTCTTTCCAACGCCTCCTGTACCACCAATTGCCTCGCCCCCTTTGCCAAGATTATCATGGATCGTTTCGGCATCAAAAAAGGCTTGATGACAACCGTGCATTCCTATACCAATGATCAGCGCATTCTTGATTTCCCGCACAGCGATCTGCGCAGGGCCAGGGCCGCGGCATTGTCGATGATCCCGACCAAAACCGGCGCTGCCGCCGCGGTCTCCCTGGTCATTCCAGAACTGAAAGGGAAATTTGACGGTCTGGCGGTGCGGGTGCCCACCCCCAATGTCTCGCTGGTGGATGCGGTCATGGAGGTGGAGAGGGAAACAACGGTTTCTGAGGTCAATCAGGCCCTGAAGGAAGGCAGCAATCGTTTTCTCGGTTATTCCGAGGAACCGCTGGTGTCCATTGATTACCAGGGCAATCCCCACTCCTCGGTGGTTGACGCCATATCAACCAAGGTAATCGGCAATATGGTCAAGGTGCTCAGCTGGTACGATAATGAATGGGGCTATTCCAATCGGGTCCTTGACCTGATTCTGCTCATGGAGAACCAGAAGGCTTTGTAGCTAGCTGGCCAAAGTTTTTCTTTTCTGGTAATTACAGAAACTGACCCCGCGGGGCTGATGTCTTGGCGGTTTTCCGGTCATCGGCCCCGGGAGTATGAATAGCAATACCTCTCCGCATCCAGCATGCCTTTCTATGGATTTTTAATTCTCAACACCGATTCCTTCTATGAGTCAAACAGCCAAAAGCCTTTATGAGACGTCCAGCGCATTAAAGGCCAATCTTCTGGAAACAGCCGTCACCGATGTGGCCATCGATCCGTTCAAGCTGGCTCTTCTTGATCTTATCAAAGATTTCAAGGGGATACACAACAACCTCCATGAGCTGCTGTACGAGATTCATCATCCGTATCGCAACTGGAATCTCATTATTCCCAAACTGCGCACCTTTGTGCTGAAAAATGTGGCTCTTTTCTGCCGCACCAATAAGGGACCGGAGGCGTGCGATATTTTCTGCGGCTTTTTCCTGCAGGCCATCGATGAAACGAGGAAAAACAGAACCCTGCTCAATCTCTGCATGGAGTCCATGCTGGCTTATGTGGAGCGGCTGATCAGCTGCGCCAGGGCGGATCTGCAACAGTATGAGGATGTGTTGGCCCTGCTGTTTGACAAGCTTGGCAACCTGGACAATCAGGTCATCATGCTCATGGTTCAGGGCCATCATCCCATGAAAAAGATTGTCCTTTCCCTGGTGGATTTCCGGGAAAAGGAGGGGGTGGACTTTAATCTGCAGCCTGCGGCCCGCCTGATGAAAAAAGTTCTGCTGCTCAACTACAACTACTGGCTTGAGGTTGAAGACCCCCTGCCATGGTTTCTGGCCCAGTGCAGTGACATGTGCAACAACTGGGATGCAGGCAAACTGTTCAACGCCATTTCCCATGATCAGATCAGGAAGCATCGAGAGCGGCTGGAGGAGATCGAGGTCAGCAATGAGCAGCACGATCTGCGGGCCATGCTGGAGTTGCCGTCCCATATGGATCAGGTCCGGCTGTACCGGGAGATCCCGGAAAGGCTGGCTGCGCAGTATGAAAGCGGCGTCAGGGCCGAGGACGACCGATTTGCGGAAAACAGAAAACTGATTTTTCTTTTCCGCATCATGCGGACCTCCGGGCTGTATCTCATCCATGAGGAGAGTCTGCGGGAGATCAACCGCAGCCTGATTGTGCTCATCCGCAAACAGACCTTCGAAGAGATTGAGTCTTTTCTGCTCACCACCCTGCAGCTGTTAAAGGAAAATGTCCGCCGCTACCCCCATACCGCCCTCCAGTGCATCCAGGTTCTCGGCACCGAGGTATTCAACCGGGAAAACAGCCGGCTGGTGGAGACGTTTCTGTGGGAGACGGTGCGCTTCGGTTTCCAGTATGCCAATGTCACCGGGGTGGACCAGGATTGGCAGCCCATCACCAACCCGGCCCATCTGGCCAATATCCGGGTCTGGCTGAACCTGATCATGCAGGAGCCGAAGTGGTGTTCCACCCTCTTTTCCGCCCTGATTATCAACCTCAAGCTCTCGGGCACCTGCGTCAAGGATACGGATCTTTTTCAGCGGGACATAAGCCGGCTGCTCAACCATCCCGTTGCCCCGGTTTACAACCTGGTCAAGCAGTTCACCAAGCTCATGCCTGTTTTTTTTAATGAGATCGGAGCGGAGGGCAACCTGCGTGATGTTTCCACCGAGCTTGATGAAATACATAAACGCAAGGATGTGCTCATTCACTTTCTGCGCAAGCAGAGCCACGTGGAAAGCTCCAACCTCATTGTCGACTTTATCAAAACCATTCTCCGCTTCTGGCTGACCAAAGACAAACTGGTGCTCAAGGATTTTCTGCCGGATGAGGTACTCAGTCAGGTTCAGACCAGCGGTCCCTTTGTCGATGAACAGCATATCATCGCCAAACGCTTGAAGGCCGTGGACCAGTATGAAAAAGAAAGCGACCTGCTCAAATGGGAGGAGGGCAAGATCGCCGGCTTCCTGGCCGCCCAGCAGGATATCAGCGCCCATGAGGTGCGCCGCTTTGAACTGCTGGTGCAGATGTACAGGCTGCTTGATCTGAAGTATAATCTCGGCTTTCAGGAGTTGCGCCGGCAACTGGAACAGGCGGCCGGCGGCGGTTTTCCGGAAATGGAGCAACTGCTCGGCGACCTGGAGATCTGCGACACGGTGCAGTGCCTCACCGCCCTGCTTGATCACCTGGAGCAGCTCAAAGAGATTATTTTGAGCAGTACAACGTTTGAGGCCAAGGAGGATATCTATTACAAACGCCATATTGCCGTTGATATTCCGTCCGTTTACGGCCGCTACAGCGAAAGGAAGTTTGATGCCCTGGGACTCACCTTCAGGCTGGAAAATCTGGCCAACATCTATCTCGAGCGTCTGCCGTCCTCCCTGAATCTGTCGTTTATCACCAGGGCCACCTTTATCCGCATTATCAAATACCTGCGGCTTTACCTCCGCGCCTTGAAAATTGACGGCATCAGCAGCCGCCGCCTGGAAACCTATGTGGCCCTTCTTTCCAATTCGCTGGGCATCAAGCGTTTTTCCTATACCCAGTACATCGATATATTCCGCGGCCTGTCCGAAGGGGTAAAGGATGTTATTTACGCCTATTATACCAATATTCACCAGAATAACCTTTCCATCATCATTCCCCAGATCGGCGCGAGCAACCTGCTGGCCAAATACCGCAATCTGTGGGAAGAGGATGAAAATGATCCAAACGGCCAATGCCTGAAGGAGTCCATCCATCGTTTATCCGAGGCCTTCATGCGTGATCTCATTTCCGGCACCTTCGGCCTGCAGCATCTCGATAATTTCATCACCAGGATTTATCAGGTGCTGGAAAGGCAGCGCGAGCTGCTGGATGAAAAGCAGCTTGATCTGCTGATGACCTATAACCCCGAAAAGGCCATTCACCCATTCAACCGCAAAAGCGCCCACGCCAGAAATCTCATTCTGCTCGGCAATAAGGGATTTAATCTCAGCCTGCTGGCCTCGGATAACAAGCCTGTCCCGCCCGGGTTTATCATCACCACTGAGATCTTCCGCTGCTGGTCTGTTGTCAGCAGTTTTTACATGGCCCGCAATGAATTCATGAAGCAGATACGCCAGGCCTTGAATCAAATAGAGGAAAAGACCGGCACCCGCTACGGGGACCCGGATAATCCCCTGCTGGTCTCCATCCGCAGCGGTGCCTCCATTTCCATGCCGGGCATGATGGCCACCATTCATAATGTAGGGTTGAACAATGAGATAGTCGAGACCGTTGCCAAAGTGCCGGGCAAGGAGTATCTGGCCTGGGACAATTTCCGCCGTTTTCTCCAGTCGTGGGGCATGACCATGGGGGTTGCCCGGGAGACCTTCCAGTCCCTGATGAATGATGCCAAGGCCAAGCATGGCGTCAAGGTGAAAAGCCAGTTCAGCCCTGCGCAGATGAAGGAGCTGGCCTTGAACTATCAGAAGAAAATCAGAAACCTGGGGATCGGCATACCGGAGGATCCATGGCTGCAACTGACCGGGGCCATAGAAATGGTTCTTGCCTCTTGGGATGCGCCGAAAACAAAGGGTTACCGGAGCCTGATGGGCATTTCCCATGCATGGGGCACGGCTGTCATTGTGCAGACCATGGTTTTCGGCAATCTCGGACCGGAAAGCGGCAGCGGCGTTGTCTTTACCGCCCATCCCTACCGCAAGGTCCGGCGGGTGGCCCTCTGGGGTGATTATGCCCCCGGCGATCAGGGCGAGGATATTGTCAGCGGCCTGGTCACCACCTTTCCCATTTCCGTCGAGCAGGCGGAAATTGACGGCAGACCGGTGGATTTCACTCTGGAAAGGCGGTCGCCCGAGGTGTATCAGGAGCTGCTCTCCATTGCCCGCAATCTGGTTTATGAAAAGGAGTGGAACCCCCAGGAGATAGAATTTACCTTTGAGGGGCCGCGGGCCTCCGATCTCTACATTCTGCAGACGCGGGACATGATCACCATCAAGAAGAAAGAGCGTTTTTACGTCTTTCGGAACGAGGAGCAGCTGGCGGATTATATTCTTGGCAAGGGGGTGGGGGTGAGCGGCAGCGCCCTTTCCGGTCTTGCTGTTTTTAATGAAAAAAATATCCGCGATTTGCGGGAGAAGAATCCCGATATACCCCTTATCCTCATCCGGCAGGATACCGTGCCGGAGGATGTCAAGGAAATCGCCATGGCGGATGGCCTGCTCACCGCCCGCGGCGGCCAGACCTCCCATGCCTCGGTGGTTGCCCTGCGGCTGGAAAAGACCTGTGTCGTCGGCTGCTACGCTTTGCAGGTCTATGAGGCTGAGGAGCGCTGCGTCATCGGCAGCAGAGTCATACGGCTGGGAGATCCGGTGGGTATTGACGGCAGAAAGGGTCTGTTGCTGCATGGCCTGCATGAGGTGAAGGAAGAGGTGCATATTCTGCCTATTTGATGAGTGAGTACAGGAGTTGGTCATGGCGAAGGTACGGGTCGAGTTGGAGAAAGAGCGGGTGGGCGCAGCAAGCCAGAAACAGCGGGCTCCATCGGAAAGAAGAAATGAGATTCCCAAGCTGCTGATCAGGGAGGGCCTGCTGACGGAAGAGCAGCTGCAATACGCGCAGCGGGTTCATGCCAAGCTGACCAGCCAGCGAAGCCTGCTCAGCATTCTGGAGGAATTGCAATATGTGACCAAGGACCAGGTGCAGGAAGCCTTGCGGGCCGGGCCGGTCTCGGTTCCCCTCGGTTCATTGCTGGTTGAACTGGGGTATATCAGCGAAGCGGATCTTGCCATGGTGCTTGACAGCCAGCAGGAGCATCAAACCCTCAAGTTCGGCCAGGTCATTGTCGATCTCAATCTCATTGATGAAAATGATCTGCTGCGGGTTCTTTCCTATCAGCTCGGCTTTCCCTATATTGAGCCTGCCGTGGCGGAGGTTGATCCGAAGGTGATTGAGCGGGGCAAGGTGGAGGTTTATGCCGACAATAAATTTCTGCCGCTGCATTATGAAAAAGACGGCATCCTGCTCGCCTTTGCCGATCCCCTGAACAATGACCATGTGCTGGCGGCAAAGAAAATTTTCGGCGATTCCATAGTCATCGGCATTGCCCGGGAAAGGGCGATCCTCGAGGCCTTGACCAGGTACGAGGCCAAGGGCCGCAAGGCGGACAAGGGAGCAAAGCGGGCCGAGGCAAGCGATAACGCCGTGGTCATGGCGGTCAACTCCATGCTGCTGGAGGCCCATAAGCAGAATGCCAGCGATATTCATATTGAACCGCTGCGCGATAAGCTGCAGATCCGTTTCCGCCGGGACGGGGTTCTGATCCCCTATAAGGACTACCCGCTGGATATGGCCCCCGGCATGTCCAGCCGCATTAAGATCATGGCAGGAGCGGATATCGCCGAACGCAGGCGGCATCAGGACGGGCGCATCTTTTTTGAAGAGGGGACGATTCAGATTGATCTGCGCGTCTCCGTCTATGTGACCATCCATGGCGAGAAGATCGTTCTGCGCCTGCTCGGCAGGCAGGGAGAGCTGCGGGCCATCGACGAGCTTGGCCTGGCGCCCCGTATTCTGCAACGCTTCGAGGAGGAGGCCCTGGAGGCCCCCAGCGGGGTCATCATTATTACCGGTCCCACCGGCTCCGGCAAGACGAGCACCCTGTACAGCGCGGTCAATCATCTCAACAGCCCGAACTGCAGCATCATCACCGCGGAGGATCCGGTGGAGTTTGTCCTGGACGGCATTGCCCAGTGTTCCATCAACCCAAAAATCAATGTCACCTTTGAGGAAACCCTTAAACATATGGTGCGTCAGGACCCGGATGTGATTGTCATCGGCGAGATGCGGGACCGGTTTTCCGCGGAAATGGCCATCGAGGCGGCCCTGACCGGGCACAAGGTGCTGACGACCTTTCACACGGAAGACAGCACCGGCGCGTTGCTGCGGCTGCTCGACATGCAGATCGAGGCCTTTCTCATCGCCTCCACCATTGCCGGCATCCTGGCCCAGCGGCTTGTGCGGCGGGTGTGCAGGGATTGCGCTGAAGATCATCCGTTGGCCCCTGATGAGCTCCGCCGGTTGGGATATGGCCTGAAGGAGGGCGGCGGGCTGACCTTTACAAAAGGGCGCGGCTGCCGGAAATGCCGCTACTCCGGGTACAAGGGCAGACTGGCGGTCCATGAGCTGCTTATCCCCGGAGAAATGGTGAAGGATGCGGTGATTGCCCGCAAAACCTCCCATGAAATCAGAAAGATCAATACGCAGACCACCGGGCTGGTGACCCTGCTGGAAGACGGCATCTGCAAGGCAAGCCAGGGGCTGACCAGTTTTAACGAGGTCATTCGCCAGCTGCCCCGGCTGGACAGGCCGCGGCCTCTGGTTGAAGTCAAGCGCTTGCTGGGGGTGCAATGATGAATAAGACGTCGTCCCTTATTGAGCAGATTAACGAATTCGTCATGAAGGAAAATTTCCAGCTGCCGGTGTTCAATGATGTGGCCATGCGCATTCTGAAGATGGCCCGGCATGAGGATTTTGACATCCGCGAGATGAGCCATTTGATCTATCAGGACCAGGTGCTGGTGGCGGAGGTCCTGAAAGCGGCCAATTCGCCGTTTTTCGGCGGGTTATCGGCCATAACCACGGTCAAGGACGCCATTGTCCGTCTCGGCGCCCGTCAGGTTTCCGAGCTGGTGCTCATCGCCGCGGAGCGTATCCATTACCGCGCCGCGGACAAAAAGCTCAACAAGCTGCTCAATAAGCTGTGGAAGCATTCGGTGGCCTGCGCCATCGGCTCCCAGTGGCTGGCCAGAAGGCTCAGCTATCATGAAAAGGACAATGAGGCCTTTATCGGCGGCCTGCTGCATGATATCGGCAAACTGTTTCTGCTCAGGGTGATCGATACCATGCAGGAATCAAAGGAGCTGTCTTTCACCATTTCCTATGAGCTCAGCTATGAGCTGATCAATTCCTTTCATGCGGACCAGGGCTACAAACTGCTCACCCAATGGAATCTGCCACGGATTTACTGTGAAATCGCCAGGGACCATCACAGCCTGGAATTTGCTCCGGAAAATATTCCCCTTCTCCTCGTCAGACTCACCAACCAGGCATGCGACAAACTCGGCCTCGGCATGAACCATGATCCCTCCATCGTGCTGGTCAGCGCCCCGGAGGCCACGACCCTGCGTATCAAGGAAATCGTCCTGGCCGAGCTTGAGGTGATGCTTGAGGACACCATGCAGATCGCTGCCGGCTGAATCGGCCGGCAGTGCATAATTTTGTTGTAAAATTATTTGGTTATCCATGCCTGTTTACCGATAAGATCCTGTTTGCAATAGAACTCCGCTTTTGTTTGGTGTATTGTGCGGCTCACCTCAAAAGACTATTCAGGAAATAATCTTCAGTTCTGGTTAGTCTACCAGACATTAACCTTTCCAATTCGCATCTCAAGCCTACAGTCCGCAAATCCAAACTTGCACTCACGTCATATTTTTCTTGCACATTATTGGACCGAATAGAATAGTACCCATAATTTGGAAAGATATGAACTTTGATACCCGGGAGGAAATGGTCATGGAAAGTCTGCAGATGAGCAGGGTATGCACGCTGATAGAACCGGGGCCGGTTGTCTTGGTTACTACAAAGCGGATGAGGGAGGGAGAAGGTGATAGATATAATTTCAAAAAGACCATCAACATTATTAAGCAAGCAAGGTATGACGCCCTACTGCTTTGAATATGGCGGCTATGAAATACTAGTTGAGCGAGACGTTTTTCCCCCTGATCTCAGCGCTTCTTCTCTACACCTCTTTGACATTTTAGGAAATTACAAAGCGGATTGTTCTTTGGATATGGGGTGTGGTACAGGAATTCTGGCAATGCAATTAAGTCGTAATTCAGTAATTACGATTGCGGCTGATAATCACATGGCTGCTATTAACAATACAAACAAAAATATTATTCTAAATAATATTAATAATATAAAAATAATTCATAGTAATCTTTACCAGAAAATACAATCTAATTATATATTCGACCTTATAGTATTTAATCATCCATATTACCCATCTAAAAAAAATAAAAATTTTGGAATAGATTGCACGGGAGGTGCATGTTTAATAGAAAATTTTCTTCTTCAATCAAAAGAATACCTATCTAATAAGACAAGGATAATAATGCCTTATTCTGATTTTGCTGGTCAAGAAAACAACCCAATTTTAATTGCTATAAAGTTAGGGTTCTCCTGTGTTGAAGTTTTTAAATTGAAGGATAAACTTGGGTGTCATTTTGTTTATGAACTTAAATACGTCGCATCATAAATGCTATTTTGTCGTGTTGTTTGAATCAATATAATTGTTAACAGGAAATTTTAAATTACAGAAAAATATATGGCACTCACTAATAATTTAAACATATGCTTTATCGGTGAGCATGAGCACATATCATCTAAAGAATTTGGGGAAAAAGCATACAATTTAAACAGATTAGCAATAACAACAAAACTAGTCCCACGAGCTTTTATAATTAATACGGCTATGACCAGCAGTATAGCAACAGGAAAGTGCTCAGATGAAGATTTGAAAGTTCTTAATTATTTTTTTGATAAACTATTATCCGATTCTGTATCAAAAAAGATCATTGTAAGATCATCATCAAAGCTAGAGGATGTTGCCGAACATCAATTCCCAGGTTTATTCAAATCAATTCAAAATGTTGAAAAATTTACTTCTTTAGTCACAGCCATACGTCATATTAACAAGTCGAGCCAGTCAAAAAATATTTCAGACTACATTATTAAGTGTGGGCTGGAGCAGCCTTTAGATCATTTAGCACTAATCGTCCAGGAACAGATTACGTTTGAGTATTCAGCTATAGTTCAAATTGACAGCGATGGTTGTCTGGTTGAGGCTTTTCATGGGCAACTTGCAGAACCAATCGGAGGCGATGCTATTCCAACGACAATTCGTATTCGATTTGCGACAGAAAAAGGAACAGTCTTATCCTCAAATCCACAGCAAATTAGCAGTGAAGTTATAAGTGAAATTTCATCGGGGATATATAGCTTAACGCAAACTCTTAACGATCAATTCAGGATGCCATTTTTGTTGGAGATGGGTTTTTGCGGTCGCACCCTGTATTTGCTACAGATTCGTAACATATTGTCCGGCCAGCAAGCTAAAGACTCAGTCAGTACCATATCGAATATTGAGTCTGCTTTTCCGTTCTTGCCAAGGAATAAGGAGATAGGCATAAAAGCAGCCGCAATGATTTTTTTTCAAAAAAAAGGGCTTTTTGATTTGCCGTTGCGCATATATGAGCCTTTTGTCGATCCCGGCGGAAACGAACTCCTATGTAAGGGGCCTGAATGGGCAAATGGCCCCTTTACTATCAGATTTAGCCATAAAGACGATCTCAGTCTACCAAGATTATTCATTAGGACAGCAGAGGAGATATTGCCTGCGATTCGCCAGAATCGACGAGCGGAATGGGCTGTTCTGATCCATAAATTCATTGAAGTCCGACGATCATTCGAGCTTCTACTTTTTGGCAATTCAGTGTTACTGGAACATATACCGGGACTTTGGGAGAGTGAGAATCGTCTTCCTCCAGACGTACTAGAGGTTCGCAATAATTCTGGAAGAGCATGGCTATGGTGTGGCGAGAGAGAAGCAGTTACCACATTTATTAAAAAATCACAAAAGTTTATTTCTCCTCCAGTAACTAAAGAGTTAACGCAAGAATGGATAGAAAAGTTAATTATTATAATAAGGTGTTTAGCTTCTCCTATGAGTTCATGCTATCCTATTAACATCCATTTTGTTGAAGATTGTGATGGTAAATGGTATTTCTTGAATATTCGGCAAGGGTTCTTTGTGGATGAGCCGCCTCCTGTTGTCTCTCCTGTTCATGTTGTAGAAACTATAAAAGACCTAGAGAGTTGGGACCAAAAATCGTCAATTTTACTTCGAGTCTCCACAAGCCGTGGCCGAGAAGCTGATCTTCTGCCTTTGATTGATATTCTCCCGCAAGATAAATTAGACATATTTATTGATTGCGGTGTTCTGTCTCATCCGTCAATGGTGTTGCGAGAAAATAAAATCAATGTGTTCCCTGCTTACATGGCACATCCACCCATAGAATTTATCCAGAGCTACAAGGAGGTTCCCTTGGATATTGATTTTGGCATAGATCCGATTGAAAGAATTTTAAAAGAATCAGCGCGATATACAGACAAGGAATTCCATGTTGTTACGGATAGGAATCCGATTGTCAAACAACACCTACTTGTGGTATCAAAACAGGATTTCGCTAGTATTGCGGATCTTCCTATTCATTCTTCAATGGTCAATCTCCTTGAGAGAGAAGAAGTGCGGGGACTCTATGATTATGAGCCCTTGTTATTTGTAGAACACGGCCGTGCTAAGTTTTGTACAAGTGAATATACCAATTGTCATGCTCATGGTCATATCCTGCCACTCGAATCGTTCAAACAAAATATTGTTAAAGAATTCGTTGAGTCAACTAAAGCGGTAGAATTTTCTTCTCTGACATTGGCACTTGCCGCAGCTCGCGAGAATCCCTTTGAGTATTTGTTACTTTGTATAAATGGTGGCAAAACTTATCTTTCATCTCCTATCCCAAAAAATGCTCAAAGAAAACGGTTCTTCCGCACCTTTTTGAAAGAACGAGAGAGAGTATGACATTTACATCCCCTCAAAGGCCAACTGAAACTCAGGCGAGACCTCCCAGTGAGCCCCGTGATGTTATCAAGAATATTTGGCATAGAGCGCGAACTAATGCCTATGCTCATAAATTTGCGGCAGAGCATTACTCAAAGTTTGGGCGGAGATATTTCATTGCCGGGCTAATCTGTTCTATACTGAGTATTTTATGCGTAATCTTGGTCTATCTTCTTAACTCGAATGATGGACAAGCAGCAAAGTACCTAGCATCAGGTGGTATAGATAGTGGTATACTTGCGCTAATATTTGTTTTAAGTTCCATTGTGTTGGCCCTAGCATCAATTATTTGTGAAGTGATCGGGAATAGTGAGAAATATGATATCTATGCAGCTGAGCATAGATTTTTAAACAATTCATATTTGTATATCGCTCAACGTGCTAGAGAAGCTAATTGGCCAGACATGCCTTACAGCGATGTTGTTGAACTCTTAAAAGATCTCGAAAGAGACTTTCAATTACTAAAAGTTAGGGGGAGAGATCCGGAAGACCGTTTTTTCAGAAATGCAATTGATCTATTATTAGAAATTAAAAATAATGAAAATATGCATAAATCTCAAAGTTTTGGTCCCCCTGAAGATCCTTAGTCTGTTTACTGAACATCTACCACTTTATTGATTTAACAATTTTGGCAGTGGATACGTTGACTGCCTCAAAAAGCAAAAAACACCTATTTTGAGTTAATCCTAAAGAATAATTCAAAGCCGAGATATCTCCCTAAATCTATGACCTTATCCATGAAGATATCCAATGGTAGTCTTTTTATAAAATTCCCATAGCCGAAATTAACGTTACTACTGTGCCCTCAATGTTCGACACGATAGGAAGCGATCTTCGTTGCATCCTGTCGTGACCAGAAATTGTTACACCAGTTGCGCCAGCACCTGATTGGCAATTGGCAGCGCTTGGCTTGACAGCCGCAGAAAACCTTTATCAAGCACAACAAGACCCTGGCCAAGCAAGGTCTGCAGAGTGTCGCCATAATAAGCCAACGGGCTGAGGGCAAAGCGCTCCTCCAGCTCCCGGATGCTGACACCTGCCAGCATCCTGAGCCCCATGATCACTGTCTCCCGGAAGTGCGCCGGCCGGGACAGGCATTCTATTTCGCTGATCGGCTCCTCATTGCTGTTGATGCGGCGGGCATAGTCAAGCGGGTCCGCCACATTGGTCACCTTCATGCCGGAAAGCGAGCCCACCGCCCCGGCGCCCAGGGCCAGCCAGGAACTGTTCTGCCAGTAATTGATATTGTGGCGGCAGACAAAGCCCGGCCTGGCGTAGTTTGCTATCTCATAGCGCTCATAACCCCGGCTTGCCAGCAGCCCGGCAGTGACGATTTCCATGTCCGCCACCTCATCCTCAGTGGGCAGCCGGACCTTGCCGCCGGCGACCAGGGTGGCCAGCGGGGTCTTTTCCTCCACCATCAATTCATAAAGCGAGAAGTGCTCCGGCGCGAGACCGACAGCCTGTTCAAGGGTCTGCCGCCACTCTGCAGCCGTCTGCCCAGGCAGGCCGTACATCAGATCCAAATTGATATTGGTAAAATCCGCCGCCCTGGCCATGGCAAAGGCCAGCAAGGCGTCCTCCACCGTGTGGCTGCGGCCAAGGCTTTTGAGCCGGGCTGGGGCGAAGGACTGGACGCCGATACTGAGCCGGTTCACCCCTGCCTCACGCAGGGCCTGCAGCTTGGCCAGGGACAGGGTGTTGGGATTGCTCTCCACCGTGATTTCCGGCTCCGGGCAGAAAGAAAAAGCGGTCAGGCAGTTGTGGATCACTTGGCCGAGCAGGGCAGGGTCACAGATGGTGGGGGTGCCGCCGCCAATATAGAGCGAAAAGAAGGTATGGCCGCGGCACCAGGGATGGCCGGCCATGCGGCGGATATGTCTGGTTAAGGCCTGCAGGTAGCCGGCGATTTCCGCGACGCGTCCGGCATGGGAGTTAAAGGCGCAGTACGGGCATTTAGTTTTGCAGAAGGGAATATGCAGGTAGATTGCCGCCTGATCACGTCGAGCCGGGGGATTTAGAGCAGGGCAAGACATTCGCTTTTGATTTCATCCATCATGCCGTGGTCAGCAAAGCTGAAGGGACTGTCGCCTGCCCCGACGATGAGATGGTCAAGGAGCTGCACGTCGATCACCGCACAGGCCAGAAACAGGTTTCTGGTGAGCTTGCGGTCGGCGGCGGACGGGGTCAGGCTGCCGGAGGGATGATTATGGGCAATGACCACGGCGGCGGCGTGGTTGGCCAGAATGGTCTTGATGAATTCCCTGGGGTAGACCGTGTTAACCGACAGGGTGCCCTCAAAGAGGATTTTCGTGTCAATGATGGCGAATGAGGCATCAAGAAAAATGGCCTGAAACACCTCTTTTTTCAGATCCCGCATGGAGTGGATGAGATAGTCCGCCACATCCCGGGAAGAGCGCAGGTAGTTTTTGCTGCGCAGGCGCTGGTTGAGATAACGGCGGGCGACGCTCTGGATGAAGTGGATGGCGAAACTGTTCTGGCTGCCGATGCCGGCAACCGTCTGCAGTTCAAAGGGGGTGGCCTCCAGCACCGCGGCCAGGCTGCCGAATTTCTGCAGCAGCAGCCGGGCGCTCTCCTTGCAGTCGCGCCGCGGGGTTCCCAGGGTAAGGAGCAGCTCCAGCACCTCGTCGTCATTTAAGGCGTCAATGCCCCGCCCGGCAAATTTATCGCGCAGCCGCTGGCGATGCCCCTTGCCTTTATCCTGCTCCCTGCTGTTATCCATTAACTGAAAGTGAAAAGTGAGGCGTGGAGTGAGCGCGGGAGAGGTCGCTCACGGAACTATTTGCGGGGGGTAGGAGCGGGCCATGCCCGCGATAATCCTGTTTCCGCAATGTTAAAGGTCGCGGGCATGGCCCGCTCCTACAAAGATGACATACAAAATTGCTTCTCACTTCTCACGCCTTAATTTTCGCTTATTTGCTGAGTTCCTGCATGAAAAGTTCATTGGCCATCTGGGGATTGGCCTTGCCCTTGGTCTTCTGCATGAGCTGGCCGACAAAAAAGCCCATGAGCTTGGTCTTGCCGCCCTTGAAATCGGCCACCTGCTGGGGGTTTTCCCGCAGAATCCGCTGCACGATGTCAAGCAGGTCGCCCGCATCGCTCATCTGTACAAGGTTCTTTTCCTTGACAATGGTCTGGGCGTCCTTGCCGCTGTTCATCATCTCGTCAAAAACGGTCTTGGCGATCTTGCCGCTGATGGTGCCCTTGTCAATCAGGGCAAGCAGGGCGGCAAGATTCTCCGGAGAAACGGGGAAGGCAAGGATATCAAGGCCGTCTTCCCCTTTGAGTTCGCGCAGCATCTCGGTTTTGATCCAGTTGCTCAGTTTCTTGGCCTGGGGATAGAGGGCCAGGGCCGCTTCAAAATAATCGGCCAGTTCCCGGGACGAGGTGAGGACCGCAGCGTCCTCGTCGTTAAATTGCAGTTCGTCGATGAAACGTTGTTTCTTGGCGTCGGGCAGCTCGGGCATGGCTTCTTTCAGCCGGGCGATCCACGCCTCATCAATGACCACCGGCACAAGGTCTGGATCAGGGAAATAGCGGTAATCGTGGGCCTCTTCCTTGCCGCGCATGGAGTTGGTGACGTTGCGGTCCGCGTCCCACAGCAGGGTCTCCTGCACCACCTGGCCGCCGTCTAGCAGAATATCACGCTGGCGCCGCACCTCAAACTCCAGGGCCCGCTGCACATTGCGGAAGGAGTTCATGTTCTTTAACTCGGTGCGGGTGCCGAACTCTTTTTGTCCCACCGGCCGCAGGGAGATATTGGCGTCACAGCGGAAGCTGCCTTCCTGCATGTTGCCGTCGCAGATATCAAGATAGCGGAGAATGGCATGCAGCTTTTTCAGGTAGGCGGCCGCCTCTTCCGGGGAACGGATGTCGGGCTCGCTGACGATCTCGATGAGCGGCACGCCGGTGCGGTTCAGATCCACATAGCTCTGCGGCTTGACCGGGTCATGGATGAGTTTGCCGGCATCCTCTTCCATGTGGATGCGGGTCAGGCCGATGCGGCGGGCCTTGCCGTCAACCTCGATATCCACATGGCCATGCCGGGCGATGGGCAAGTCAAACTGGGAAATCTGATAGCCCTTGGGCAGGTCCGGATAGAAGTAGTTTTTCCGGGCGAACTGGTTGCATCTGACTATTTCGCAGTTGGTGGCAATGGCCATTTTTAGAGCGAATTCAACCACCTGCCGGTTGAGCACCGGCAAAACCCCCGGCATGCCGAGACAGACCGGGCAGGTATTGGTATTGGGCGGTTTGCCGAATTCAGTGGTGCAGCCGCAGAAAATTTTCGATCTGGTCTTCAGCTGGGCATGGATTTCAAGCCCGATTACAGTTTCAAATTCCATAGTTGTTGTGCAAGGCAGCCCTTCCACAAGGAAGCGGCGCGCCTTCATCCTTCGTTACGGTCCGTGGCCGGACCATGCAGGTTAATAATCCGGTAAAAACTCGCCGGTCTCTTTTAACAAGCGGCCGGCAACAAGAAAGGGTTACTCTGGCTTGCGGATCCATTGGCGGATGCGGGCCAGCTCTTCCTGCCAGGCGGCCGGACTTGTACGGATGTCAAGGAAGACGCGGAAAAGCTCGTCAATAGTCCGGGTTGCCGTCTCCAGCATGCCGATCCGGTCAAGCAGGCGGCCTTCGACTGCTTCCGCCGCCTCGCCTTCCTCGGAGGCGGCCATGGTTTTGGGCGGTTTGACACTGCGGAATTCCAGCAGACTGGCCTTCAGGGTCATATGCCATTCATAGTCGCCCTGGACCAGATGGATGCGGGCCTGCTCCAGTTTTTTGCCCATGCGCAGCCCTGTGCGGGCTTCGTTCAATTCAGCCTGCAGGCCCTGGCAGATGATCTTTTCAAAGGCCTCGCCCTCACCATACTCCAGCAGCATGTGTTTTTCAAAAACAAGCTGGATGTCGCCGGTGCCGGGCAGCAGTACCGTGCCGCCCCGCTCTTCGCTCTTATACCAGAGCCAGGTAAGGAACTCCTGGCCGAGAAATCTTTTTTCGACAATTAAATCAACTAAGTCCATAAATGGCCCTTTCAGATGAGGATATCAGGGGTAAGCCGGGAAAGGGCATCGTGATATTCCGGTTTGAGAAGATGCTCCGCCGTGAGATAGGGGATCTGCAGGCGCAGCGTGAGATCAAAGGTCTTCTTGAAGAAGTCTTCCAACTCGGTCTGGGCCTTCTGGCTGGTGGAAAAAAAGAGCAGGGTGCCCTCGGAAAGATTCCAGCAGAGATCATAGGTGGCCGGCGCCGGCATTGCTTTTTTCAGCAGCATCAGCTTGACGTTTTCCTTGATCTCGATTTTCTGCGCCCGGCTCAGTTTGGGGATCTGCCTTTCCTTCAGCAGCCGGGCCTCCTCCTTCATGGTGAATTTCTTCAGCACCTTGGGCGCCACCGTGCGTTCATCCACCCGCAGGGAGAGCACCAAGTGGTCACCGACGGCAAAGGAGGCATATTCAAAGGAGGAGTCAAACATGCTCAGCACGGAAACCCAGCCGACAGAGCGTTCTTCAAAATTGTCGTCAATATCCCGGTACGCATTCTGCGCAATCCGCTCGGCGGCGAAATCCAGGAAATTGGGAGGCAGCTCGCCTTCAACCGCATAGCGGACAAAGGTTGCCGAAGAGGATAAAAGCCCCATATGTGAAAACCTTAGAGGTAAAAGTAATCTGACGCAGCGATTTTTGTTTAAAATATTGATGGGCAAGGATAGCAGACCTGCGCCGCTATCTCAAGGGATTTTCCAGAGGAAAAAAAACAGACGGATTCTCCTTGATATGGACAAAAAAAATAAAATAGATTAAAAGGGTGTTGACAAACGAAATCGACTGATGTAAAAAAACCGCTTCTTGTGTAGGGGTCGTTAACTCAGTCGGTAGAGTATCTGCCTTTTAAGCAGAGAGTCGCGCGTTCGAGTCGCGCACGACCCACCAATGAATGTCCCTATCGTCTAGTCAGGTCCAGGACACCGGCCTTTCACGCCGGCAACAGGGGTTCAAATCCCCTTGGGGACGCCAAGGAAATTCAAGGAGTTAGCTCATTTGGGCTAACTCCTTTTTTTGTTTGTGGGCTCCTGTTGAGGGCTCAATGCTTCCGTCTCTTCCCCCTTTTCTTGCTACCGGCATCGGGGATCAAGAGTTTTTTGGGGGATTCGGGAAGCTGCGGCCGCAGTCAGATAGGCCGCCGCTGCCAGGAGCATGACCGCTTGAAAACCCAGCTCCACGGCCGTGATCGTTGCCAGGGCAGTGCTGAGCACTGACACGCAGCCGTTTATCCCCCAGGCCCAGCCCACCAGATCCTGGTTCCTGGCGGCCAGGGCGCGGAGCCCGAGGGGAAAGGGAAAGCCCATGGCCAGGGCGGGCGGGCCGATGAAAAACAGGGAACAAAGCGCCTTCCAGCCAAGACCCAGGCCCATGGTTGTGCGCACCAGGGCCGGCATCAGCAAGGCCCACAGGAGCACAAGCAGGGCGGCAGTGAGACTGGCCTTTTGCGAGCCGGCCCAGCCGGCCGGCACCTTCAGCGACAGAAAGCTGCCCAGGCCGGAGAAGGTGAGGACGGCACCGAGCACGGCAGCGGCAGCATAGATGGGCCGGCCGAAATAGAGCACCAGTTCGTGGATAAAGACCATCTCCACAAACATGTAGCCGAACCCCAGACAACTGAAATAGACCAGCATCCGGCCGCGGTCCTGCCCTTGCCAGCCAAGGCGCAGCAAGGGCAGCAGGATGAGCAGCACGGCTGCCGCAGCCATCTGCGCCAGGGTCAGGAAGACGATCAGATATCCCATCTCCAAAAAAGGCAGGGCCCGGGCTCCCAAGAGATCCAGCACCCGTGGCAGGCCGCTAAGGCGGAGAAATTGGGAGAAAAACGGCTGGTTATCCGTGGCGGGCCGGATATTGAAGTCGTGCTGCGCATAGAGGGCGGGGCGTTTCTGCGCTGCCAACAGGCGATCGAGATCGTCAAAGAAACTCTGATCATCAAGAACATGAAAACGATTTCGTTCCTCCGGACCAAGGCCGGGCAAAAGCAGGGGATCGAAGCGGAATTGCCGGCAAAAATCCCGCACTCCCTGCTGTTCCGACTCGGTGAGGGCAGAGCGCTTGACCAGGATGGTAACCGTGGCCCAACCGCGTATCGCGGCCACATGCTGCTCCGCCGCTGCCACCCCGGCCTGTTCGAGCATCTCGACGACGGTGGCCGCCAGCCGGAGCGGGGCCCGAGCCGGAAAGTCCAGCCAGGCGGAAAAGCGAATAAAGCCATCCGGACCCAGATGGTCCCACAGGTCCCGGAAGCCCTCCTTGGTGAGTAAATATTCCTCCTTCAGGGCAAAGAGACCAGCGGCCCCGCCAAAGGCGCCGGCCATGGGCACGATGATGAGGTCATAGCTTGACTGGTCAATGGCCAGCCAGGTTCGCGGCTCAAGACCGGTGAACGCCACCCCGGAACTTTTCAACAGTGCCCCGGCGCTTGCCGGGTAGGTCGCGTCAAGCAGGGCTACGGCCGCTCGATGCGGCTCCACCAGCCGCACCGTTTGCGCCCCGTGGGCAAGGGACAGCACAGCATCATCGCTGCTGGCGGCGGAGAGCACCAGGACCCGGTCCGGCCTGGCCAGGGCATAGGGCAGGGCTCCGGCAGCAGCCGCGAGCATCGGTGCTGCCCGTTCCGGAGGCCACAGGGGCACCGCCGTGAACCAGTCGCCGTTATTGAATAGGACATCGCGTACCGCAATGGGCCCGGCATAGGTAAGGCTGACATCCGGGGCATGACGCAGGGCCGGCGCGGAAACCGCCTGGACCAGGCCGTAGGGGCTCAAGCGTTGGGCCGTAACACGGGCATCCGGGAGGTTCAGGGCCCGGCTTAGGTCCTTGTAAGGGGACAAATGCAAGGCCGGGGCCCGGACAAGAAAGACCGCCACCACCATTGCGGTCAAACCCGCGCCCAGCCACCAGCGAGGATGACGACCAGCGGGCAGGAGCAGGCAGCCGGCGATCAGGGGCAGGATTGCGGCCAGGGCCGGCAGTTGTTCGGGGCGATAAAACCACATGAGGATTACCGCCGCTCCGCCCCCCAGGCCGGAGCCGATCAGATTGGCGGCGTAAAGGGCATTGATCCGCTCGGGGTGCAGGGTAAAGGCCAAGCCGATGGGCAGGGCCCCGAGAAAAAAGGGGACAAAGAAGATCAGTTGCAAAAGAAACAAAGACCAGATCCGATGCGGGTCCAAAAAGAGCTGGCGGATATCGAAATCGCCGGCCAGGGACTGGGCCAGGGGCACGGCGCCTGCCATGGCGGCGGTGCAGGCAAAGAGCAGCAGCGGCAGCAGGGAGGCGCTCTGTTTCCGGAGCCGGTCGCGAAACAGGGCGATGACGGTGCCGCTGGCCCCAAAGCCGAGCAGGGCCACGGAGATGATGAGAAAGGCAAAATGATACCACTGGACGATGGAGAGAATCTGCATCAAGGCCAGTTCCAGGGCGAGCAGGGCCATGGAGAGCAGGCCAACGGCCAGGGCCAGCCGCCCCTCCCCGGCCTTGGTCACGGCGCCCTCCTTAACGGCACGAAGCTCACCGGAAACAGACTCCTGGTGATGATTTCGCCGTTGGACTTCTCCACCAGCATCAGGGTCTGGACCAGGAACGGGGTTCCCACCGGAATCACCATCCTGCCGCCCTCTTTGAGTTGTTCGAGCAAGGGGGGCGGGACGAATTCGGCCGCCGCCGTGACCATAATAGCGTCAAAGGGGGCCTTTTCGGGCCAGCCGAAGAAGCCGTCTGCCTGCCTGGCATGCACGTTTTGCGGATAGCGGGTACGCAACCGGTCTGCAGCGCTCTGCGCCAGCTCCGCAATGATTTCGATGGTATACACCTCAACCCCGAGTTCAGCCAGCACCGCGGCCTGGTAGCCCGATCCGGTGCCGACCTCCAGGACACGAGCATGGGGTTGCAGGTTCAGCATCTCGGTCATGAATCCGACGATATAGGGCTGGGAAATGGTCTGGCCATAACCGATGGGCAGGGGGGTGTCGTCATAGGCGTATTTTATCGCCGCCTCCGGCACGAACAGGTGGCGGGGGACCCTGGTCATGGCATCGAGCACGGCCGCAGACCTTACCCCGCGGGCGCGGATCTGCTCCTCCACCATGTCGGCCCGCCGGCTTTGGTAGAGATCGCTCTCATCAGCGGCCCTCGCTTCTCCATGCCCCATGGCCAGGCAGCAGCGCAATAATCCGATCCCGGCCGGCTCTCGACAGAACAACAACACGCCAAGGACCAGCAAGGTTATCATCATCCGGGCAGGCAGAAAACAGCGGTGGGCATGCATAGTATTCCTCCCCCTTTTATGTCCGATGCCATTTGGGTGAGCTGGCAAGAATGCGGCCGGCAATATCTACCTGATATCGCGGTCATCCCCCCCTGTCAAGGGCAGAAAGGCCTGCAAGGCAGGAAGAGAGGCCAATGTTTTTTACCTGTGGCTCGGCATTTCGGCGGACTCGCCGGCTTAGAGCATTGTTTTCCATCACCATCGATACACGTGGCGCATAACAAAAAATTGAACACGAAGAAATTTGCATGTGGTAAGATACTCAAGAGGAAGGCAGCCTGGACTTATACTGCGGCAGAATCCACATCTAAATCCTTTCTTTCCTCTAACCGATTCAACCTGCCGCAAAAGAGGTATCCCATGCACCGTATCGTCACACATGTCTTTGTGGGGACCATTGCCGCGTTTTTGCTTTTCCCTTTTCTGCTTCATGCCGCATCGCAGAACGGGAAGCTAACTTTGGGCGTATTCCCCTATCTGTCACCGAACCAAATGGTGGAGCAACTCAGCCCCTTGGTAAAACGCATGGAAGAGGCCCTTGGCAGCAAGATCACCATGGTTTCCGCCCCTGACTTCATGAGTTATGTGGAGCGCACCGCCAAGGGTGAATACGACCTGGTGCTCACGGCGCCGCACATGGGGCGCCTGGCCCAGAAACGCGACGGCTGGCAGCTCGTGGTCATGTCCGCGCAACAGACCGCCACGGTGATTCTGGTGCGCGAGGATTCGGGCATTGAGAGACTTGAGGATCTGCGAGGCAAGAGGATGGCCGTCGGCAATTGGCGGTCCGTGACCTATCTTCTGGCCGAGGAGGCCCTTGCCCGGAAGGGGCTTGCCCTGGGCAAGGATGTGCAGGTCGTCGAGACCGCCACCTTTTCCAATGTGGTACAGACCGTATTCCTGGGGGAAGTGGATGCCGGCGCCACCCCGACCCTGCTCTGGGACAACTGGATCCATGTCAATGATGAACAGCATAAACAACTCCGTGAAATCTTCCGCGCGCAGAAACCAGCCCCTCCTTCCTTTCTGGTAATGGTCCCCCCACAAACCGATCAGGCAGTCATCCTCCGGCTGCGGGAATCGCTGCTGGGCTTCAATGACACGCCGGAAGGCAGGGAGTTTATGCAGAAAAGTCAATACGAGTCGTTCCTGCCCCCTGACCAGGCTGCCATGGAGCGCCTCGACCCATACGTTCATGTCCTGGTTGAACCGCAGCAATAAAATGAATATCCCGAGCCGCACCGTTCCCTGGCATCGTTCGTTACGTTTCAGGCTGGTGGTTGCCGCCATCACCGTCGAGCTGATCATGCTCTCGGCGTTGCTGGCCAACAGCTTCAGCCTTCTTGACAAAGCGGTTGTCTCGCAGACCCAGGCGCGGCTTGAGGCGCTGTCCCCCCTGCTTGACGCAGCGCTGGCCGGTCGGGTGTTCCAGCGGGACCACGTCGAGGTGAAGGCGATCCTCACCCGGTTGACCAACTCGCCGCTCACCGAGATAGAGTACCTCACCGTCCTGGATACGGCCGGCAATATCATTGCCTCAACGTCGCATCCGGATGCCGGAGCCCTGCCCGGGGAAGACCACAGCGTTAGCGCTGCGCTGCGTGACCTCACCTATGATGTCCGCCTTCCGCTGACCATCCTCGGCACGGAAGTCGGATCGGTGTATTTCGGTCTGTCATTGGCGTCTATGGTCGCCACCCAGGATCAGGTGGTCAGGGAGGGGGTCATCATTGCCACGGTTGAAATTTTCCTGAGCATGCTGCTGCTTGCCTCAGGCGGTTATCTCATTACCCGCCACATCCGCTCCTTGACCGATGGAACGCGCCGGATTGCCCAGGGTGACTACAACGCGCGGATCTTTATTCCCGGCAAGGATGAGATCGCCGTGCTGGCCAGCGACTTCAATGCCATGTCCGAGGCGGTTGCCACCCATGTCAACGATCTCCGGGCCAGCGAAATGCGCTCCCAGGCCATCTTCAACTCAGTCAGCGAGGCAATTTTCATCCACGATGCCGTCACCGGCATGATCCTCGATGTCAACCAGCCGATGTGCGAGATGTTCTCCTGTTCCCGCGAGGAGGCGATCGGCAACGATCTTGGTGTCTTCAGTTCCGATATTCCTCCGTATACCCTGGATGGTGCAATGGCTAAAATCCAGGCCGCCGTTGCCGGCGCCCGGCAACGATTTGACTGGCAGTCCAGAAGCCTGGACGGGCGGATATTCTGGATTGAGGTCAGCATGCAGCTGGCGAAAATTGGCGACCACGACCGCCTGATTGCCGTGGTGCGCGACATCAGCGACAGAAAGAAGGCGGATGAGGAAAAAAATACCGCTATCGCCCGCTTTCAGACCCTGGTTGACAGCCTTGATGCCCTGGTCTATGTGGCAGACATGCAAACCCATACCATTCTGTTCATCAACAAATACGGCAGAGAGGTGTGGGGCGAAATCGAGGGGAAGATCTGCTGGCAAGCCCTGCAGGTCGGTCAGAGCGGCCCCTGTTCTTTCTGCACCAACGACAAACTCCTCAATACCGATGGAAAGCCCACCGGAACCTATGTCAGTCTGATCCGCAATACCGTAACCAGGCAATGGTACGAATGCCGCGACCAAGCCATACAATGGACCGACGGACGTCTGGTCCGCTTGGAGATTGCCATCAATATCACCCCGCGCAAGGCGGCGGAAGAGGCCCTGGCGGCTGAGAAAGAACGCCTGTCCGTTACCTTGCGCAGCATTGGTGACGGGGTCATCACCACCGATACCGAAGGCAGAATTATTCTGATGAATGCCGTGGCGGAAAATCTGACCGGCTGGGGCCAGCAGGAGTCACAGGGCAGGCCCCTTGCAGAGGTATTTCACATTGTTAATGCGCGAACCCTCACAACTTGCGAAAATCCGGTGGACAGGGTGCTGGCATCCGGGCAGATCATTGAACTGGCTCATCATACTGTTCTCGTTGCCAGGGGCGGGAATGAGCGGCGGATAGCGGACAGCGGGGCGCCAATCCGCGACGGAGAAGGGAATATTATTGGGGTGGTTCTGGTTTTCCGGGACGTCACGGAAAAACACCGGATGGAAGAGGAACTGCTGAAGGTGAAAAAGCTGGAGTCCGTTGGCGTGTTGGCGGGGGGGATCGCCCATGATTTCAATAACATCCTGACGGCCATCCTGGGCAATATCAACATCGCCCTGCTGGATGACACCTTGAAGTATGGGACACGAACACTGCTGACCGAGGCAGAAAAGGCGTCAATCAGGGCAAAGGATCTCACCCGGCAGCTGCTCACCTTTTCCAAGGGCGGTGAACCCGTCAAAGAAACGGCATCAATCGCGGAAATTATCCACGATTCTGCTGAATTCGTGCTGCACGGAGGGAATGTGGCCTGCCAGTATTCCATCCCCGGCGACCTCTGGCTGGTCGATATTGATAGAGGCCAGATAAGCCAGGTTATTCAGAACATCATCATCAACGCCAAACATGCCATGCCGGGCGGAGGTTATATCCGGGTGAGTTGCGAGAATGTCAGTGCGCAGTCCATCCCAGATATCACCCTCTCTGGAAAAGGCCGCTACATTAAAATCAACATTAGTGACAGCGGGACTGGTATCCCGGACAATATCCTTGACAAAATATTTGATCCTTATTTCACCACCAAGCATGAAGGAAGCGGCCTTGGCCTTGCTATCACCCATTCCATTATCAGCAAGCATAATGGTCACATATCCGTGCATTCACAACAGGGCAAAGGAACAACTTTTACCATCTATCTCCCTGTCTCTGGCATGAAACAGGAAAAGAAAAACCGTGAAGAGATCATGACGGTGAAAGCGGACAAGGCTAAAATCATGGTTATGGATGATGACGAAATGGTCAGAAAGGTCGCCCAAGCCATGCTTTCCATGCTTGATCACGAAGTGGTCCTGGCACGGAACGGAGCGGAAGCGCTTTCATTATACAGAAAGCACCAGGACAGTGGCGAACCGATTGATCTCGTTATCATGGACTTGACTATCCCCGGCGGCATGGGGGGGAAAGAGGCGGTAAAGGAGATTCATGCCATCAACCCCGCCGCCAAGGTTATCGTTTCCAGCGGTTATTCCAATGATCCGGTTATGGCATACTACAAGGAATATGGATTTGCCGCAGCTATTGTCAAACCTTTTCGGATACAGGACGTCTTGGGCATTATCAATCAATTGCTGGAATCAAAGGCATAATTCGATTGCACTGATTTTCGCGGCATGACGGCGTAGAAAAGACAAACGCAGCCTTGCACCGTGGAAAAACTTCATTAGCACGAGCTGATAAAACCCTCGCCAATCTGGCGATATCCCCCATCCGCCTCGGCTTATCACCACTTTCCCCTAACCGATGTGAAGAATTACAGGGTCTCCCCTCTGTAATTATCCGTTTTTATGATATTTTTTATATGCTGCCTGCGGGCATGGTTATTGCCTATCCTGTAAATGGCAACATTTTGCCGTAGCCATGCGAGACAAAGCGCGGCAGTGATTATCGGCAGCAAACTCGTCTTGCGGCGCGGCATAACAAGCTGAACGATACAAACATCATCGCAAGGAGCGTGTATGCGGCAACTGCTTTTGAGCCTCGTCTACCTGATGTTTTTCTTCTCCGGCGCGGCAGCACTCATTTATGAGGTGGTGTGGGTGCGGTCGCTCAGCCTGATTTTCGGCGGCACCCATCTGGCCGTGACCACCGTCCTCTCCGTTTTCATGGGCGGGCTCGCCCTTGGCAGCTATCACATCGGCAAGCGGGTCGATGCCCTGAAAAAGCCTTTGCGCTTCTATGGCTTGCTGGAGCTGGGCATTGCCCTGTCCGCCCTGGGTTTCATTGGGCTCATGCAGGTCTATCCAGCCGTCTATATCTTTTTGGTGCAGGGTGGGGAAAATTCAAATATATATATAACCTGCGTGCGGGTGATCTTTGCCGTGGTGGCCCTGATTGTCCCGACCACTCTCATGGGCGGTACCCTGCCGGTGCTCATCCGGTTTGTTACCGGCAGTTCGGCAAAAATCGGCACGAAACTTTCCCTGCTCTATGGCATCAATACCCTGGGAGCGGTTGCCGGAACCGGGGTGGCCGGTTTTTTTCTGCTGCGCTTTTATTCGGTCAGCATGACGCTGTATACGGCAATCGCCATCAACACGGTAATCGGTGTGGCCAGCATCCTGCTGCAGGACAAGGTGGCGCAGGGCATCATTTCCCTGGCAAGGGAGGAAGAGCGGAGGGCTCAGCGGCCGGATGTCTTTCGTGGCAGGGACATCCTGGAACCTGGGGCGGGTAATAATCTCTTTTCCGCCCGGCTGGTTCTGCTGGGCATCGGCATCAGCGGCTTCTGCGCCCTGGGTTATGAGGTGCTGTGGACGCGGATTCTCACCTTGACCATCGGCACCAGTGTTTACGGCTTTTGCATCATGCTGGTGGCCTTTCTCACCGGTATCGCCCTGGGCAGTGAGGCCTATGGCCTGATGCGCAGATTGCAGCCCGCCGGAGACCGGGATAGGGCTACTCCACTGATTCTCGGCTTTGGGCTGGTGCAATGCACCATCGGCATGGCGGCATTGGTTGTGACATTTTATATCCGCGATCTGCCGACCCATTCCATCCAGCTGAGCGATTATTTTCTTGGTCGAGGCCTTGACGTGTTCCAGGCCCGGCAACTGGCCAACCTGGCCCTGGCTTTTTTCTATATGGTCGTTCCGGCCTTTTTCATGGGGCTGGCCTTTCCTCTTGCCGGCAAAGTCAATATCGCCTATCAGCGCAAGATTGGCCGTGCGGTGGGCGGGATGATGGCCTATAACACCATCGGCGCTATTCTCGGTTCAGCGGTCAGTGGATTTTTCATGATCTATGTGTTCGGCATCGAAAGATCACTGCAGATGCTGACCGGCATCAATTTCGGTTTTGGTTTGCTGGTGATCGCCAGTCTGCACAACAGAAAGGCCCTCAACCTGGCCATAGTCGGCGCGACACTGGCCATGATGCTGTTGCTGATCGCCAGGCCTGATGCCCTGCGGATGTGGAATGCCAAGTACTTTGCCATCTTCCAGAACAATAAGGCTCAATCCTATGATTCCCCGGCAAAGAAACAGGACGCCCTCGATAATACCGATGTCCTCTTTTATCACGAGGGGGTCAATTCAACGATAAGCTCCATTAAAATCAAGGGCGGCAACCAGGCGCTGCTGGTAAACGGCAAGGTGGTCGCCTCGGCCACCCTGAAGGACCGCCAGTGCCAGCTCACTCTGGGGCATCTGCCCATGCTCCTGCACAAAAATCCCAAAAGGGTGCTGGTGGTGGGTCTGGGCACCGGCATGACCCTGGGTGCCACCTCCATTCACCCTGGGGTGGAGGAGCTGACCCTGGCCGAGATCGAGCCCAATGTGGTGGGCGCCGCCCGGACCTTTGCCAGGTATAACAATAATGTGCTGGATGATCCGAAGCTACGGATCGTCTTTAACGATGCCCGTAATTTTCTGATGACCACCAAAAAGAGATTTGACGTCATCACCGCCGACCCGATCCACCCCTGGACCCAGGGGGCAGGCTATCTCTACACCGCCGCGTATTTCAAACTGGCCGCCGAGCATCTGCTGCCCGGCGGCATCATGTGCCAGTGGCTGCCGATCTATGAACTAAGCGTTGCCGATCTGCAGTCCGTGGTGAAGACATTTTCCATAAACTTCAGGTATACCATGGCCTGGCTGACCCAGTATGATGCCCAGCTCATTGGCAGCGATTCGCCGATCATCATCGATGAGGAGGAGCTGCAGCGACGCATCTCGTTTACGGCAATTAATGAAGATCTCAACCCGGTGATGATGGGATCAGCAGCCGATTTCCTCAGTTATTTTGTCCTGGGCAAAAACGGGATGGAAGAATTTGCCGCAGACGGCATCATCAATACCGATGATAACCTGTACCTGGAATTCTCCACCCCGGTTTCAGTGGGCATCAATCGCATGGGGGAAAATGTGGAGGCCATTTATCAGCATCGGGAAAGTATTCTGCCCTATCTGCGTGCAGCAGAAGACAAAACGGCCCGCAAGCAGCAGACCGGCAGGTGGGAGGAAGTCGGCAGGGCGGCGGAGATTGCCGACCGGGCTCATGCCCTGATGCTGAGCGGCGGATACAAGACGGCGGAATTTCAGAACCTCATGGCTAAACTTGACCGGCAATATTCCGCGTTTTCGCCGGGTCGGTTCATCCGGCAGGAGTATGAGGAGGAGGTGTTGAAGATCCCGACCTTGCTCGACAGGCTTCCTCTTACCCTTGCAAATAACGCGGGGGAAAAGGTGGTGGTGGAAATTTCGGCGGTCATCGCCCGGGTCAGTGAAGAAAGGGCCGCGCTCATCTTTGTTGACAACGCGGCCAGAATCATATTCGGGCAGCGCTATTTTTCCGGCATTGATGCTGATCAGAATATGTACGGTTTCGCCAGGGAGGTTCTGGCCGCCATCCGGGCCGTCTACCTTGAGCAGGCCGGCCCCGGCAGGAAGGAGAGCTTCCCAGCCCTGGCAACCACCATGCAGCGGGTCAGGGCGCTTATTGAGGCCAGGTGCGGGACCGCAGGGAATGCGGAGGAGATGGGGAGCAATCACCTCCTGCCCCGTTGAGCGCGGTTGTTGTGGCGGATGGCCGGACGATTTCTTCCCCGGCACCCGGCGCTCGATATGACTCGCTGCCGGCTAGCAGGGAAGCCGCCGTCTCACTTGCAGTTAACCCCCGGAAGATTTGCCTGCTAGCGGAAAACCTGGACCCGGTTGTTGTTTCTGTCGGCGATAAAGGCATTGGTGCCGGTGATGCACATCGCGGCAGGATAGTTCAGCAGCCCCTCATTCCAGCCCATTCCCGCCTTTCTGCTGCGGAAAGAACCGTCCAGCCCGAGGAGAATAATGCTTCCGCCGTTCTGGTCGGTGACATAGAGGACTCCCCGGTTATCCGTGGTGATGCAGGTGGGAAAGCTGATATACTCCTGCATATTTTTTGACAGGGGGAGAAACTCCGCTGCCTCTTTGGCCGCGGAATAGACCATGGAGTTGGCGCTGTCAATCAGATAGACGCTCCCGCCATGATCCACCGTGAGGTCGGAGAAGAAGCCGGATTTTTTCGGAAAGGCGATCTGCCGCAGATAGTCACCCCGCGGGTTGAGCACGATCACCCGGCCGGAAAAGATATCGAGCACGTAAATATTGTCCTGCTGATCAATTTTAAAACTCCTGGGAACAATGGTGGCGCCGGTGTCAGGCGGCACCCCTTTCAAGTCGAGATTACCCGCAAACTGTCCGTCTTTGTTCAGGCGGACTATGCGGCGGTTCTTGCCGTCCAGGGCAAAAATCTCTCCCTGGGAATTGATCTGCACCCTGATGGGATTGGTCAACTGGGGCATCTTGATCTGCGAAGCAAATTCAACGGCGTCGACCTTCACCGTGTACTGCAGAAGACGGTTATTGCCCGTGTCCGCGATCACCAGGGTATTTTCCGTGCAGGCCACGCCTTCCGGCTGCAGAAGCCCATGGCCCTCGCCGTCCGTATACACGGAGACCACCGGCTGAAAGAGTACAGCCTGCTCGGCAAATGATGCTGATGGTGCATACAGCGGCAACATGAGAAGAAGAGTCAATAGCAATTTTACCGGCACTCGCTTACCTCCTGTATTCCTTGTGACAGTTCGTGCACATTTCCGTCTGGGTCGGAGAATGCAGCATTTTGCCGGCGTCCGTGCCGTGTGCCCGATGGCAGCTCTGGCAGGTCACCGTGAGATTCGGATTCCGAGGATCTTTGGCCTCGTCGCCGATGGGATGGGTGGAATGCTTCTGCCAGTCATGGCAGTCACCGCACACATCAATGACCGATGGTTTGTTCAGCAGCAGGATCTGATTGGACGAATGGGCGGAATGGCAGGCCATGCATGTGCCCTGCTCAACAGGGGGATGCTTGCTTTTCGCTGCCTTCAGTTTGGCCACCGTGTCCACATGGCAGCGGCCGCACACTTCCTGCATCGGTCCCGCCAGCAGTCCTTCCTGGTCGGAGGCATGGGGATTGTGGCAGTTCAGACAGCCGTTGCGGTCAAGCAGCGGCCAGTGCAGACGGTTTTTGGTCAAGGCCTCATTGATCATGTCGTTGTGGCACCCGCGGCACAGTTCAAAGCCGCCGGCCTTCACCTTGAGAGGTGTGGGGGAAGACGGCCCCTCATGGCACTGGTTGCATTTCTTGCTGGCAAAAGGCTCGTGCACCTTATCGTACAGCAGCCCCTTGTGGTTGGAGCCGTGCGGGTTATGGCAGGCGGTGCAGCGCGTGTTCGCCATGGGAAAGTTCATATGCTGCTTCTGGAAATTGATTTTCTCCGTGTCATGGCATTTGAGGCAAAGGGCGGGCACATTATCCTTCAGCAGTTTGCCGGCGTTGGCCGAGGCGTGGGGATCATGGCAGTTGGCGCAGCCCTTTTCCACCGGCACATGCTTGAACTTGACCGCGGCAACACGTTCAGCCAGGGCCTTGTGGCACTCACTGCAGAGTGTGCCGCCATCCTTGAGGAGATTGAATTTGTATTTCGCCCCATGGGGATCATGACAGTTCACGCAGTTGCCGTCGGCTGCAACCTTGTGAGTGCTCACCGGCTTGTCAGGAAAGACCTTGCTGTGGCAGCGGACACAGATATCCTTCGGGTCCGCATCCAGCAGCTTGCCATGGGATGCCGCATGGGGGTTGTGGCATCCGGTGCAGTCCCAGCTCTTTACCGGGGTATGCACAAAGGGATTTTTGAGAATTTCCTCAAAACCGTCGTGACAGTTCAGGCAGTTCTTGCCCGTGGCCCCGGGTTTGAGGTTGAACTTGCCCTCCGCATGGGTCAGAGACTGCCCGCCCAGACAGAAAATGAGAGCAAGGAATGGGATGATGAAATCGGGTCGCCAACGCATGGTTCGTCCTTTTATTTTTTCGTTACTTCATGGCACTCCGTGCAGTCTTTAGCGGCAAACGGAGGATGAACGTTATCCTTGAAGAACTTGGGATCCTTGGAAGCATGTGGATTATGGCAGCTCTTGCAGTCGATCACCGCCGGATCGATGTGAAGATGGGCGGCGGTAAAGGCCTCATCCTTCTGGTCGTGGCATTCTCCGCACAACGGCTGGATGGGCTGGAGCAGCAGGGAGGGCTGGGCCGCGGCATGGGGCTGATGGCAGGCCAGACAGTCTTTTTGAGCTGGCGGATGGACCTGCTCCTTGGCCATCTTTTCCTTCAGCTCTTTATGGCAGGCCAGACACAGGTCCGGAGTCTCAGCCAGGATCAGTTTGGCCAATTTGGACTGGTGGGGGTTGTGGCACTGGGTGCATTGGTCGGAAATCACCGGAGCATGTTTGCTTTTTCCTTGCTGCACGGCGGCCATTAGCTCTTCATGGCATGAGGCGCACAGTGTCCCCTGGTTTTCCGTGGTCATGCCGGTGAAATTGCTGCCATGGGCATCATGGCAGGTCATACACTCGCCATCGCCAAACGGGACATGGATGTTCTCCTCTCCGGCCCCTTTGATCAGTTTGTCATGACACTGCGCACACAATTTCTTGCCGGATTCCTTGAGCAGCTTTTCCTTGTCCGTGCCGTGGGCATTATGGCAGGCATTGCATGTCCCGTCACTCACCGGCGGATGGGTGTGGGATTTGATGAATTCCATTTTCTTCTCGGAATGGCAGGTGTAACAGATCACGTCAAGCCGGTCGTTGAACATCTTGGCAAAATTGGAACCGTGGGGATTATGACAGGTGGTGCATGTCTCCTCGGTAAAAGCTATATGCACATTTTTGACCTTTTCCGCGGATCGGGTCTTGGCGTGGCACTGGAAGCAAAGCTCCTTGTCCTCCTTAAGGAGCAGCCCCTTGTTGGCCGCGGCATGGGGGGCATGGCAGGAAAGGCATCCCTTCTCGCCTGCCACTGGTTTATGGCCGACAGCCACAGCTTCCTCCTTTTCGCCATGACAGGTAAAGCATACCTTGTTGCCCTGCTGCGCCATCAGCTTCGGACTTTCCGAGGCGTGCGGGTTGTGGCAGGAAAGGCACATGCCTTCCTGGAACGGGTTATGCTGAACGGTGCCCCCTGCCATCAAACTGTCGGCTTCGTGGCACTGGGAACAGAGTTCACCGTCCTTCTGCACGGTCTTGAAGGCATCCGCAGCGGTGGGTTCCTTATGGCAGGAATCGCACTCATGCTTGGCAACCGGCTCATGGACGCTGGATTTCAAAAGCTTTGCCTGGGTGGAGGAGTGGGGATTATGGCAGAGAGTACAGCGCTTGGTCTCCACCGGATACTCGCCATGGGCCGCTTTGAAAGAGGTCTTGCCCGCCTCATGGCAGGTCAGGCAGAGCGGAACCTCCTCCTTGATCAGCAGATTTTCGGCATCCGAGCCATGGGCCGAGTGGCAGGTTTGGCAGCCTTTCTCTTTAATGGCTTGATGAACAACGCCCTTTTCAAATTTCTCCTTGGCATGGCACTGGTAACAGAATTCGCTGCCTTCGGCATTCAGCAGGTGGCTCGCCTGGGAGGCATGGGGGTTGTGGCATTGTGAACACTGGCCGCGCTGCAGCACGGTGTGAACATGGGGTTTGTCCATGCCGATGGTGTCTGCCGCATGGCAGTCGAAGCATATCTGGTTGCCCTGTTTCTTCAGGATGAGCTTGGTCACGATCCCGTGTTTGAGATGGCATTCCTCACATTTTTTTTCCTTAACCACGGGGTGGACATTTTTCATGGTAAGATACTGGTCGGCGAATTTCTTGTGGCAGTCGAGGCACTCCTTTTTCGCGAACCCCATCTTTTCTGCAGCGTCGGCCGGCTGACCCGCGAAAATGAACACCCCCCACAGAACAGTCAGTGACAGCGATAAAAGAATCCATTTTCCTTTTGAGTAAACCATTAGCATTTTTGACCCCATGGCTACGTTTGGATAGTCGGTTTGTTATTTATTTTCCGAGATCAGCGAGATTCTCGATATAAATTTCCACCGTATAGAATTTTTTGAGTTTCTCGACCCATTCGTCCAGCGCCTGCTGCAGCTTCAACTTGAACACCTTTTCTTTGATGCCGTCACTCACATCAGCCAGATCCTGGGGGACGGGCGCGACGATTTCCCCGATTGCCAGCACATATGAGCGTCCCTGGCCATCTGTATAGATTGTGAACTCTCCGGCTTTGCTGCCAGCCAGCATCTTCTGCATCTCATCAGGCAGGCTGGTCATGAGCAGCAGTTTGCCCTCAAATTTCAGCAGACCTGCCGTTTGCGGGTCCAACTGGCCCTCGGCATTGGCGGCAAGCCATTTAAAGTCGGTACCGGTTTTCATTTTCTGCAGAACCTGTTCGGCTCTGGTCTTGTCGGAGAAAACCAGGCTGTGGATGCGGATCATGGGCGGGGTTGAATAGGAGGCGATATTTTCCTGGTAATATTGCTTGATGTCATTTTCATCAAGGTGAATGTCCGGGATGATGACTTTTTCGACAAAGGCCCCGAACAGCAGGGAGGTCTTGTATTCTTCCACGGTTTTCTTGAAGGCGTCGGTCTTATCAATGCCCTGCTGCAAGGCCTCTTTCAGTAAAATCCTGGTGGTCAGCATCTTGTAGAGCAAATCCTCTTTCTGCTGATTCAGCTTGCCCTTGCCGATGGCCTGCTCCACCCCATGGAAAAATTTCTTTTTGAGCTGTTCGCCCACCTCGCCCACGGTCACCGGGGCTTCCCCCTCAATGGTCGCCAGGGCGCGGGTGTCCTGCAGCATGGCCTCCAGGCCGGGCTCCTGGGCCTCGTAATCGATGTTTTTCAGCAACTCCTCATCGATTTTCGCATGTTTTTTCAGCAGGGTCTCGATGTAAGTCCTTTTGGCTTCATCCTTCTGCCGTTTCAGCACAGACGCCTCAATTCTTTGCTTGGCCTGGGCATCATCGGGATAACGGACTCCCTTGAGCTGCATGATCACGAAGCCGTCCTGGATCGGAATGACCTGGCTTACGGCGCCGGTCTCCATTTTCGCCAGAGCCTGGGCAATCTGCGGCAGCATGTTCTTCTGCTTGAAATATTCAGCCTCGGCGGTTCCCTTGGCCGTGCCATCGGCAATCGCCCTGGTTGTCACCGCAGCAAAGTCCTGGCCTGCCGCGATTTCCTTTGCCAGTTTTGTGGCACGCTCTTCTGTTTCCAGCTTTATCGACTGGACGTAATACTCTTTGACCTCCTCCTTGTAGAGGGGGTCCACCTCTTTCTGGTCCGGCAGGAGGTCTTTGGTTTGTCTGTCAAGAAGAAGGGCGCCCATGCCCTGTTTGGAAAACTCGTCAATCCGCTGCTGATAAATGGGCATTTCGTCCAGGCCGATGTTCTTTGCCTCCAGCAGAATGAGTCTGGTGTTGATGAGACGGGTCAGGGGGGCTTGGTAATCAATTTTCGTGGTTTTTTGGGTATCCTCCATATCCCCGTGGCCATGCAGGGCATAAAGGGCCTCGTTGAATTCTTCCAGGGTGATGGGTTCATCGTTGACCTTGGCGACGATTTCCTTGCCGTCCATCACTGGCAGCGTCTCTGCGGCCTGAGCCCACAAGGCACTTGTTGCGAGGAAAAGAGTGACCACCGCGCCGATAGATAAGGCAATTTGTTTCATGTAATTCCTTTTGCGTTTTTTTTTGCACCAGTTAGTTGGCCATCATCGCAGCAACGGACCGGGCCATCTGCGAGGCCACGTCGTTTGCCGTAGATACCCTGCCCACATCAAAAAAGAAGACCCCGTCCGAGCCCTTATTGTAACTTTTCGAAGCCCACACGATCTCGCGGCTGTTGTTGAAAAACATGACCGTGGAGAAATCGACGTAAGGAGAGCCCCATGGCCCCTGGGCATCCTGATAATCGAGAATTTTGCCGGAGAGGATAAGATCCACGTTCAGGTTGCTGAAGATGGCCGCAGCGCTGGGCAGGGATATTCCGTCATCCATGATAACCCTGAAACGAAGCAGCTCCTTGAAGACAACCCCGGGTTCCACCACCTCGAAATCCGGTAGATTCTGCAGTTCCTTGACAAAATGGAGCACCATGATCTCGCCGCCGTTTTTGCGGTCGCTGAGATTGAAAAAAGGCAGGACCGCCACCGCGAATTTTCGCTTTTCCTGCTCCATGGTAGGAGAACGGAAGGCAAGTTTCGGGCGGAATCTGCTTTTTGCCGCCGGCATCTCCCGCTCTCCTGCCAGGCTTTCCCGCAGCGCAGCCACCAGCGTATGCAGGGCTTTGTCCCGCAGCGCGTCGGCCTGCTCGATCAACCCCAAGCCGAGCAGGCCCGGCGCCTCATCGCCGGCTAGGCCCACGTTGTCGATCCAGCGGATCACCGGCGGGTCCGATGAGGAAACCAGCCGGCATGTCAGGGCGATTTTGGGCGGGAACTGCTCCACATAGAGTTCGAGGGTGGTAATGACCGTCGCCTCAGCCCCGGTCTCCTGATGCAGCGCCTGTGCCGTGTCGCCGTCGATGCCCCCCACATTGCGCACCCGGTGGCCGGTCATGAATGACTCCAGGGTCTTGTCGTCCAGGACCGCAAATCCCTGTTGCTGCAGAAGGTCAATCAGGGTTGCCCGGATCTTCTGCAGCGGCGCGGGAGTGCCGCTCAGGTTCTGGACGGGAAAAACGGCAAGCAGGGGGGGTGCGTTTGTATCCGCGGCTGTCTTGTCCGGCTGGTTTTGTCGAGCAGCAGCGCCACAGCCGCAAAGGAGGACAAGGACGGCCAGGAGGGTGGCTCTCCTAGCCATTATAAAGCAGATGGATAAGCTCAAGCACCGCCTCTTCAGTAATTTCATTCATGGGTTGGCCGCCTCCCCCCAGCAGCCGGTCTTTCATGTTGATTCCCCCTTTCGTGGTGGACCCTGTCCAGATAACCCTGCCTGTCTGCACCTCCATCATCTGCAGGCCGATGGAAATCACATTGGAAGAGGCAGTCCCTGATCTGACCTCGCCATACTCCCTGACCACCCCGGTGATAACGGCATCGGCGGCAAGGGCAACCCCCAGTTTCTGGATCTCCTCGGCAGACGGGGCAGTGCTGTCAACAAGCTGAACCCTGGAGATGCCTCGGGCCACCTCACCTGGGGGAAGCACGTAAAGACTGGCGGTGGCGAGCAGCATATTCATAAAGACATCGCGGACCCGGTCTTCGACTCTGGTGTGGCCGGTGAGATTGGCAAAAGGCATCACCGCCACAGTCTGAATGGAGCCGAAATCCATATTCGCGTCATGATACGTCGTGAGAGGCGCTGCCGTGCACGCCGCGAGGAAGGCAAGTACGATGGGCAGAATAATTTTTTTAAGCCACACGTTGCATTCTCCAATGATGATTCGATAAAACAATGCTTGCTGGTATACTCTCATTGTAGCATAGGCATTGGAAAATAATTAGTAAATCATCTTCACGATCGCATTAAATGATTTCAGGTCCACGGTCTCGCGAACCGAATCACTCTCCGTCACCATGTAGGAAAGATCCAGGGAGATGCGCGGGGCAATGGCCCAGCGCAGGCTCGGGCGGATGGTTTTTATTTTTGACTGGTCTTCGGAACGCAGATCTTCGCTGTAGGCAAACTGCAGCTGCAGCGTGCCATAGGGAAAAGGTGACCAGTTCAGCGAATAATTCTGCAGGGTATCCTGTTTGCCGTCCTGTTCCACCCTGCCGATGGAGGCAAAGAGGTAGACCGTCTGGAACGGCCTGAAGGCAGCGCCCAGATCCATTCTATTGTCCTTCAGCATTCCTTCGGCTCTGTCTCCCCCAGACTGATCCGTGCTGGTTCCGGAATAGCTCAGGGTCATGGTGAGGGCGTGGTGGGGAACAACGGTGGCACCGAAATTTACGATGGTGCTGTCATCCTGCTCGCCGGTTTCCTGGGTTTTTCTGTGCAGCCCGCCTTGCAGGAAGGCGTCAATGCCCTTGTAGAGTTCCGCCCTGTTTTGCAGAAAAAGCGAATCGGTGTCGGTCTCCTCATCGCCGATGCTCTCCCGTCGGCCGCTGAATAAGAGGGTGTGGTCCAGCGTCGGCAGGGGATCGGCGCGCAGTGAGGCGCTGTAGCCGTAAGCCTCCCCATCGTCGGTTATTTCCGTGATGTCCTCTCTGGAGAGTCTGAAGTTGCCGGAAAAGACGGGGGTGAGCTGGCGAAAACCTGAAAAGGCATTGACCAGGGTGTACCTTTCGTCGGCACCGGGATCGGTCTTGACCAGAAAATAGGAAATTTCATGGAACAGCTCTTCACTTTGCATGAGCCTGGTCCGCATGTCCATGTTGACCAGATGGGTTGTGGTGGTGTTTTTCCCTTCCGCATCCTGCACGGGCTTGGTGACATAAGGCTGGATCTCGGTGATAAATATGTCGGGGAAGGAGGTTGCATTCGGCAGGATGACGGTCAGCGGAGTGACAACAACCTTGATATAGCGGGTGGTCACGCTGGGGAAATCGATATCGAAATAGTTCTGGAAAGGGTCGAAGGGTACGGTGGTTACCGTGGTTTCCCGATGCCAGTTTTCGTTGTCCGCACTGGTATAAATATCCCAGGAGAAAAAGTCGGCAATATCGTTGGGCAACTCCCTGTCAACCCAGATACGCAGGTTGTTGACTTCCGTGTCACTGACAAAACCGAGTCCCACGTTGCGAGGTTGCCTGTCACTCGCGGCCGGGGGCAGGCCGATGTTCACCCCGCCGCTCGTGGCCAGGTCGCCGTCGATCAGGGCGGGATTGACGGTGAGCGCGCCAAGGGTCGGGCTGTCATCCAGGTCGGAAAGGCCGGAAAAAGGGAAAAGCGGAGAGTTGACCTCACCGGTGCCGTAGGCAATGGTATCAATTTCCATGCGGGAAACATTGTAGGTGGTTGAGAAGGAACTGCGTTTGTTGAAAAAGGATTCCGAATAATTGACTCTCCCATTATGGATCGTGGTCTTGGTGTCAATACTGTTGACCCGGTCCGCGGTCTCCAGGAAGAAGGGCCGGTACTGGAGATCAAGCTTATCGTTGGCGTAGCGGCAGATGAGGGAAGCAGTGGTCTGGGTTGTATCCTGCAGCTCCCGGTCCTGGTCATAAAAATCAGCCTTTTCCAGCCGCATGTCAAAACTGGGCAATCCTTCCGGCCGCCAGCCCAGGATGGCATTGTACAGCTCGTTGATGTTTGTTTGCCGGGACAGATCATCGACCTGGGCCTCGGCATCTCTTTTGCTGTAGCCAACCCCTGCGGTGTACACGGGGGTTTTCAGGGTCAGGTCGGCAAAGGGGCGGGTATTGGTCAGTGTCGTTACGCGGTCCTCGTCGTTGATGGTGGAATCGGTTTCGTCTTTCTGGAAAATTCCCCCGGCATTGAAACGAAGATTGGGGTAAATGGTTTTGTCCAGGTTCAGATGGTAGTTCTGTCCCCAGGTTTCGCTCTGCGTTTCCGATTTCAGGCCAGTGGCCTTGTCCATGCTTTCCAGGTCAAATGTGTTGTAATCAAACTCCAGCAGGGCCCTTATACTGTCAGCCAGGGCCGGTTGCGGTGCGGGGATGAAAAACCAGCAGCAAAGATACAGCAGGAGCCTCAGGGTGTAATAGTGTAGCGTGTCCGGTCTGCATCGTTTGCTCACAAACCTCTACCTCTCGCCCATCAGGGTGAGACAACAGGGATCTTCCCCCACGTCGATTTCGGCCATCTTTTTTCTGCTTATCAGACCGAATACCCCTATCCGCTTTGACTGTGGATGCACCAGCAACAGTGTGTTCTCCTCACTGTCGATGGTCATGTATGCTGTTTCGTCATCCGTCTGGATGGTAGATACGGGTAAAAGGGCAAAGGGGTCGTAAATCTGTATGGCGGTCTCGCGTTTTCGGACGACATAAAGCAGGTCGGTGCGGGGATCAACCATGACGTCACGCATGCCGCTGCCGACAAATACCCGCTGCAGAACAATGAGGTTGCCGGCGTCGAGGACGGTGAGATAGGGCGAAACCGCGTTAATGATGTACAACCGGTCCCCATTCCGGTTGAATGCCCCTTTCTCGGGGGTTTCACCCACGGAGAAGTTAGTGGCCAGGGCGCGGCGGGCAATGTCAATGACCGAGATGGTGCCGGACATGGAGTTAAAGACAAAGGCCCTTTTGCCGGCAGGGTCCATTAGAATGGAGCGGGGTTCATTGTCAACGGCAATTCTGTCGATTTCAAACATGGTCAGCGGGTCAATTAGGCTGACAGTGCTGGAACCGGTGTTTACCACGAGCAGAAGATCCCCTGCCGGGGTAATGGCCAGTTCCCGGGGATTGTCCCCGCTGCTGAGGCGGATTTGGGTGATAACTTCTCCGCCGCTCACATCGATGACGGCAATGGCATCTTCTGCGGCGAGAGCAACGTAGGCCCGGTTACGGTTGCGGTCCAGCACGATTCCTTCGGGACCTTTACCCGTGGCGATCATGCCGACAACCTGCAGGGCCTTTTTGTCGATGATTGTGATGTTGTTTGAGGCGGAGTTGGTCACATAGCCGATAAGTCCGGTTACCGGCTTTTCAGGCACAAAAATGGCGAACCCGGGAACAAAACTGAACCCCCCCCGCACTGATTGCGCGTAGTTGAAGACGAGAAGAAGAATCGTGGCCTTCCGCTTGGCAATCTGAAACGGGAAATCAACCATATCCGGTGTGTCAGATACCAGCAGGGCGGAGTCTTCCTCTTCTCCTTGCAAAAAGGCTTCCTTGACCCCAAAAGCGAGCCCCCGGTAATTGCCAGGGGGCAGAATGCCGGAGCCGAGCTGCCGCTGGCTCCGCATGCCCGCGCCATTGAAGTTGCTGAAGGCAAGGTCGATGGGCACCATGGTGCCGTCATCCCTGACGGCGGCGAGGGATTGCAGGCTGAAGCGCAGCCGCTCGGTTCCCTGGGGAAAGGGCTGCGTATAAATGCTGAGTTCGCCTTCCGCCTCAAGGGCTTCCTTGAAGGAAAGATGGGTGGCTGGCTGGCACCCGGCCAGGCAGTGCAGAGCGATAAAAATGGCGATCAGGCAGGGTAACGGTAATGGGTGCATCGCAGACGAAATCGGGATGCCTGACATGACATGACCTTTTTTCATTTTTGCCAGCGGATGTTGGGAACAGTTGCTTTGAACCAACTTATATCATTTGATTTTTTTTGTTGTCTAACAATTCTTATCATATGCATAACCTCTCAAACAGCTCAAGAAAAAAAATGGGCCGGCGTTGTACCGGCCCATTTTTTATGCCGGGAAAATGCACCTCGACATGGTCAGCATACTGAAATTATGGTCAAAATACCTACGCAAAGAATCTTAGCCCGCTCTGCGGATTAGTCTTGCGCGTGACACTTGTTGCAGAGCACCCTCTGGTAGGTGGCGAATGCGGTAGCCGGCCTGTCATAATAGGCGGCCTGCGTCTCAGCAGCAACACGGCCTCTGGCGAACTGGGGTACAGTCGGCGTGGAGTCGGTTCCAGGCCAGCTGCCGTTATAGGTAATGAACTCACCTTCGTTGTTCCAGCGCAGCATGTATTCAAAACCTGAGGCATGGGCGCGATGGCAGGAGAGACACATGACCTGATCGCTGCCGCCCGGTCCGCCAAGCTGGCTGTCGTTGTTTTTGGCAGTTGCGGCGAGGGCGGTGTAGTCAGAGGTGTTCTGGGCAAACGGTGCCAGGGACTGGAAGGAAGTGGCGGCCGCGCCGGTCATGTCACCGGATTTCACATACTGGCCATACAGGGTGGCAACGGTTGAGCCAAGTCCCTGATCCACCGGATGCACCATGTTGCCGCTGCTGTGCATGTTGGGATGACAGGTGGAGCACCAGTTGCTCCAGGTTGCATGACCGCCGGTGGTTGCCACACCATAAGATGTTCTGGTCTGGGTGCTGGCCTCGGTACGGTTGTAGCTGGATGGTACCTTGGCGGCCGGTACGCCATTGTAGGTCACGCCGTCCTTGGTGTAGCCTGCGCCGGCCAGCAGACGGTAGACGCCCACAGCCGAACCTGCGGCGGGAACCGCGCTGGTATCGTAGGAGCCGGAACCGACAATGGGGGCGCCTGTTTTGGAGATGGTGCCGTCGGCAAGCCTTCTGTACTTGCCATGGGGATCATGGCAGCTGTTGCAGGCCAACTGGTTGGCTGGGAAGGTGCCGCCGGGAGCAACGGAGTTCACCGTGTCGGCAGCATAGCCCTTGTCAACTGCAATGATGTTATGACCATGGGTTTGTCCTTCTTCGATGTTTGCTGTGCCTCTGACGGTGAAATTGTATGTCTTTTTCAGCCAGCCGAAGTCGCCGCCCGGGGTTCTCTGCAGGGGAGCCACACCGGCGGGCATATCGGCATCAGCGGTACTGATATGGTAGCTTGACGGCCCTGTGTCGCCGGCATGCTCATGACAGCTCAGACAGGTCGAGCTCTGGTCGGTGCCCACCAGCAGGAAGGTTCCACCGGCGGCGGGGGAATGCATGCTGTGACAGCCGCCACACTCGGCGACGCCGCCGCTATGGAAAGCAAAGGCGGAACCGGTGAATCCGAGGGTCAGAAGACCAGCGCATGCTGCGGTGATATAAAGTTTCTTTGTATTTCTCATTTCATCCTCCAAGATGGTTTTGTTTCTCCGGCGGCCCAGCCGTCCTTGCCAGGACCTGTTGACTTTGCGTCCCCACCTTGCGATGGGTTTGCCTTTTGCGGAGGATGCTTGCTGCCGGCAGACCGACAGATGCTGCTCTGCTTTTTGTCCTATTTTTTCCTTCAGTGACTTTTGATCTGTTTTGTCCTCCTTTTCCTTTCTGAGACCGCAGTCTCTTTGTCATGTGCTTTGCCGTCATCTTTTCTGCCGGCAATATGCGTTGCCTATTCGTGCAGCAGCTTGAAAACGCTGACTCCTCTTTTTCTGCCCTGGGAGACGTAGAGCCGGTCTTCGTTGTCAATGGCCAGACTCTCAGGGGCAATGAGGTTATCCGGTTTTTCTCCCCTGTAGCCGAACTCCTTGACGAAGTTGAGGTCCTTATCAAAGACGATGATGGCGCATTTCAATTTGTCGGCCACCAGATAGTTCCCTTGGCTGTCAGCCACCATGCCGACCACGATGTTGAATTTTCCAGGAGCCCCGCCCGGCTTGCCGAAAGAGACGATCTCGCCAGCAAAGGACAGGATGTTGGCCTTGAACAGAACGGGGACGGTGAACAGCATGTTGCCGTTTTTGTCCAGATTGAAGCCGCTGAAGCCGGCATCCGTCCGGTCCTTTTCCTCGAGACCAAAAATGCGGATCAGATCAAAACCCTTGATAAAACGCCCGTCTGCGGCGACAATGACTATTTTCATCTCCGTTTCCGAGGCGAGATAGATATTGCCATCCCGGCAAGCGATGCGGTTGGCGTTCATGTGGGCAAATTCCTCGGGCAGGTCCTGGAGTTCTATCTCTTCCTGCGGTTCTCCCCGGTAGTTGCTCCTGATCACGGAAGATTGCTTGTCGTTGTATGCGAGCAGGAGGATATCGCCGTCCCCTTCAACCGCCACATCAAGAATATGACCTATATCAAGGCTATCGCCGAAACTATGGACCGCCATGCCGTTTTCATTAAAAACCGTTACCATATTCTGGTAGATCACATAGGCTTCATTCTGCCATTCATCCATGGAAAGGGTGGCCCAGCTGTAGGGAACCAGACCGGTGAAGCTGGAGAGGTTGTAAAGATAGCTCTCCGTCACTTGGGCCATGGTCTGTTTACCGGCGAGCAGCAGCAGGCAGATGGCCATCAGCATGCAGGTTATATGTTTTTTACGGTTTGTTTTCATGGCACATTGTGGTATTGCAATGGGTGTGCCGCGGATGAAGTGTTCAAGTAAGTCATGTAAAAACAAAATGTTATCGTGAAGAGGAGCACGCGAGTCGGTTGTCGGGGAAGTGTAAATGGGAATTTGACGAGATGAAGGTTGGGGATTTAACTAAAAATCGATGTTGACCTCAGGTAGTGAATCAAAGATGAGGGAAAAAGAGAAGAAAGAGCAGGGTGGGATAATCCCCAACAGGCAGCGGTGAAATGGCTGAATACCTGGAAATTGAGGCGCGGCAGCTGAAGTGATAATGAGAAATGCCCATTATGATGGTCAAGGTAACTTCCTTGAATAAATGGATTTCCATATTACTCATGGACAAACGGTTTGTCCGTGGTACACAACTTGCCTTGGCAACGAACTGGAGAGGTTGAACATTTTGCCCACAGAGGTCATTGTGCACAAGAACATACTGGTAGTTGATGATAACGAGCTCATTCTGCTTGGGCTGGCAAAGGCGCTGCGTCATGAATCCTATGAGGTGGCAACGGCTGATACGGGCACCATGGCTCTGGAAAAGCTCAGCTCCTGCCAGTATGACCTGTGTCTGCTGGATATCCATCTGCCGGACTTTACCGGTCTGGAGCTGATGAAATTCATCAAGGACATGTGCCCATCCACCAAGGTCATTATCATGACCGCCAGCTGTTTCAACCCCTCCTATCTGAGCAAAAATATACAGGAAGCAATAATCAACGGCGCCTGCCACTTTGTCGCCAAGCCTTTCAGTCTCGGCGAGATAACCGATGTGGTGAAAAAGGCCCTGGAGGAAGGCGAAGATTTCCATTCGGGCTTCTGCCTTACCGGCAGCGGTTTTGTCAAAAGCAGACGGAAAATTATTAGAAAAGCAATTACTGCGGGCGTCACTTTTTCCATGACCCTGATTGAGGAGGGCGAGACGAAACGGATGGCTTACCAGGCAAAATCAGTTGATCTCAGCGAGGAAGGGATCGGCTTGATGACGGATTATCCCCTGAAAAGTTCCCAGATTGTCCGGTTCGGTGAAGAGCTGGGCAACAGGTCCGGTGTGGTGGTGTGGAGCGCGATGGTCAATGAGCAGACATACCGGGCCGGGGTCAAATTTGCCTGAATCCAGCCCGGGCGCTCATTTAAGATCGTATTTTTTCACCTGGTAGCGCAGGGTGTCGTAGGAAATGTTAAGGAGTTTAGCAGCCTTGGTCTGGTTGCCTCCTGCCCGCTCCAGGGCCTGCCTGATCAGGTTCTTTTCCACCTCCTCCAGGGAGATGCCATCCTCGGGCAAGGTAAGCCAGTTTTCCGCCTGGGGCTCTTCAAGGGATTCTTCTGCCGCCAGCCCCATAGCCAGATGATGAGGTTTAATGATTTCCTCGTTTTCCAGGACAACAATACGCTCGATAATATTTCGTAATTCTCTGATATTGCCGGGCCAGCTGTAGGCATTGATGACCTTCAGCGCTTCAGGGGAAAAACTTTTGATATTCTTGTTGTATTTATGGGAGAAGTGCGACAGGAAATATTCGGCCAAAAGCGGGATATCTTCTCTTCTTTCCCGCAGGGGGGGCAGATGCAGGGCAAAGGTGTTCAGGCGGAAGAACAGATCCTCTCGGAACTCCTTATGGAGCACAGCGGTTTTGAGGTCTTTGTTGGTGGTGGCAATCACCGTCACATCAATGGGGAGATCGATCCTGCCGCCCAGCCGGCGAACCTGTCTTTCCTCCAGGACGCGCAGAAATTTGCTCTGCAGATCATGTCGCATGTCGCCGATCTCGTCCAGGAGAATGCTTCCGCCGTCTGCCAGTTCAAACATGCCTTTCTGGTCTGCCTTGGCGTCGGTAAAAGCCCCTTTGGCATAACCGAACAGCTCGCTTTCAATGAGGTTTTCCGGCAGGGCGGTGCAGTTTACCGAAATAAAGGGGGCGTATTCGGTTTCATCGCCCTGGCGGAGATGCCGCCAGTTATGGATATAGCGGGCCAGCACCTCCTTGCCTGTCCCTGACTCACCGGTAATGAGAACGGTCTGGGCCTTTGCCTCGGCGATTTTTCGTGATTTTTCTATAATTACCTGCATGAGCGGCGAATTGCCCACCATGGTGTGCACCAGGGAGGCGGTGCCTGTTTTGCGCAGATAGTTGAGTTCCTGGCGGAGTTTTGTTTTTTCCAGAATTGTCGCGATGACGATCTTGACCTCATCGATATTGAACGGTTTGGTGAGATAGTCGGCGGCACCGAGTTTCATCGCCCTGATAGCCGATTCGGCGGTATCATCGGCGGTCAGCATCACCACCTCGGTATCGAGTTTTTCTTTCTTGATATCGGCGAGGATATCGAGTCCTGTCCGGTCTTCTTCAAGATGGATATCCAGCAGGATCAGGTCAGGATGCCATGAGGCGATTTTATCGATGACATCGTCGGCATTGGTCTGAATCCGGGTTTCGTACCCTTCTTTTTTTAATGTCCGTGCCAGCATGGAGATGATGAGTTCCTCATCATCGATGAGGAAAATTCTACCGCGATTTTTCATGGTGCAATACCCTGGGGCTGTTGTGTTCCCGGTAAGGTTATGTAAAAGGTTGTCCCTTCTCCAGGTATACTGGAGACATGAATGGTACCGTTATGCAGTTCGATGAGCCGTTTGCAGATCGCCAGCCCCAGGCCGGTTCCCTTGGGCTTGGTGGTAAAAAAGGGATTGAAGATTTTGCTCAGGTTTTCCTGGCTCATTCCCTTGCCGGTATCGGCTATGATAATCTGCACTGACGCGTTCGATTCTTTCCTGGTGGTGACGGTGATGGTGCCCTTGGCAGGTATGGCGTCAATGGCGTTGAGCATGAGATTGAGAAATACCTGCTGCATCTGGCCATGGTCCGCCACCACTTGGGGGAGTTCGGGACTGAAGTCTTTGATAATCTCGATCTCCTTGATCAGTTTTGCGGTGTTGGCCGGGTTGATCAAGGAATAGCTGGCGGATTTTATGGTGGTGTCAAGCAACTGATGCAGATCAATGGATACTGGGTCAGGCTCAGGGGGGCGGGCATAGCTGAGCAGGCTTTTGAGCAGTGACTCAATGCGGTGGATTTCATTAATGATCCGCAGAAAAACTTCCTTATCCTCCTGCTCCAGGGTGAGCTCATTGGCCAGCACCTCAATGGATACCTTGATGCCGGCCAGGGGATTTTTTACTTCATGGGCCAGACCGGCAGCAAGTTCGCCGACCACCGCCAGCCTTTCCGTCTGTTGCATGTGCTGGCACTGATCTTTGAGCGAACTTGCCATTTCATTAAAGGCTGAGGCAAGTACCTGAAACTCGTCGGGTAGTTTTTCTTTGACCCGGTAGCGTAAGTCGCCCTGTTGAATTTTGCGGGTTGCATCGACCAGTGCGTCCACGGAAGTGGTGAACTGGTTGAGAAAGAAGTAGGCGATCAGGATGAGCAAAAGTGGACCGGCAGTGATAAGGAAAAAAAGCAGGTGTTCGGTTTCGGCAATGCTGTTGCGGGCCTGGGTGATTCTTTTTGAAATTTTTTCCGACGAGGTTATGACGATTTTTTCCACCTCGGCCAGTGCCTCTTCTCCCAGGGAGAAAGCGGCATCTCTTTCCTGGTCCAGTCTTTCCTTGTTGGCCCTGATGGTGTATACCCTGCTCAACATTTTCAAGTAACTGTCGATCTGATCCTGAAAGTGATTGAGCCCCTTGAGTACTTCCTCCTTGTGATGGCAGGTGTTGCAAATGTGGGCCGCCTTTTCCATCTCTTCCACATGGGCAATAAATGGGTCGAGATGCAGGGCATGGGGGGAATCCCTGAGCAGCAGGTCGGTCTGCACTACTTTGATTTTATTCTGCAGATCTTTGCGGAGAAATTCCACCTGATGGAGGGTGATGACGTTTTCCAGGTTGGTAATTACCTCTTCAATTGAGCGGGCAATATAAATGCCGCCGCTGGAAAAGCAGAAAACAAGAACCAGCAGGGCAATAAAAACTTTCTTCTTCATGAAGGCATGATAATGAAAGAGGTGAATGAGGCGCTGGCATAAATTGGCACAGCGGTGTGGCCTGGTTGCATGATTTTTTTTAGATTCTTGTCTATTTGATCTGAGAAATCATCCTGGTCGGTGCTTATTCGTTAATATAATCATAAGTTGCCAGATCAAGGCCGATTTTATTGGCATAGTCAAAAACAGGATCATAATCTTTTTCCGTTGTGGCGATAAATCTTCTGGCGCCGAAATCATGCAAAACCTTTTGACCTTCCGCATCCTGATCCATCATTAGCAGGGCATTTTTGAGCCTTTGTTTCAGAGATTCGTCAAGGTCCTTTCTGACTGCCAGGGCATTGGCCGGCACCTCAGGCGACGTGGCAAGAATTTGCAGTTGTTCCTGCAGCTTGCTGTCGGATTCGGCCACCCGGTAAAAAATCGTATTTTTTGCGGCGCCGATATCAGCCTTTCCGTGCAGAACATCATAAATGGCATCCTCATGGGTTCCGGTGAAATAGGTTTCGCTGAAGAAGGTTCGGTAATCATCAATGCCGTTTTCTTTGAAATAATGCATGGGCAGAAGCCAGCCTGCTGTGGTGGCCTTGTCCACAAAGGCAAACCTTTTTCCCCGCATGGCTGCCGCATTCCGGATGCCGCTGTCTTTGCGGACAAAAATCATGCCGTAATAGGTGGAGGTGCCGTCGGAGTGCTCGGGCCGTGCCAGGGGTTGTACCGCCAGTTTCTTGATGGCCAGGGCGCCGGTAAAGCTGCCGAAAAACGCCGCATCCAAGCCGTTGGAGACAAAATTATCAATGAGGTTGCCGTAGCGGGAGAGGATTGACAGCTCAATTGTCGTGTCTGTTTTGTGGGAAAGATAGGTGGCAAGAGGATCATATCTCTTTTTTTGCGAGAAGATGTCCTGCTCAGTGATCAGCCCTATCTTTAATTTCTGGGTCGGTGTTTTGCCGGGAACCTCATTAGCCTTTTTTTCCTGCTGTTCTCCGCAGCCGGCGCCAAGAAGGAAAAAAAGACACACGGCAAAAACTATGATAAAATTTTGATATGATTTCCCAGGCACGATCTTCCTCTCTTGCTGATGGTTTCTGGTACGATGCTGACATTTCGAGAAGACCTATCTTTTATTGGGGTGTTTCTATTTTTACAATAGCGAAGAGTTTCACTTCTCACAATAACATAAAAGATCAATTGACCAAGATTTTGCCGTGCACATAAAGCAGGAGGAGGGGACCGATGAAAAGAACTCTCACATCGATATGTTTATTGCTTATCCTGTTTTTTCACCCAACCGCACTGCCGGCAAAATGGAAATTTCCTCCCCTGCCTGCCCCCCATGAATACGGCAACATCCTGATCAATCGTACTTCTGCCGCCAACCAGGTCAAGCCGGTGTTTTTCTCGCACTGGAGTCATCGCATGAAATATGCTTGCCGGGTCTGCCATCTTGAACTTGAATTTGAATTTGCGGTGAACTCCACTCCGATCACGGAAGAAGACAACCTCAGTGGTTTGTACTGCGGCGCCTGCCATAATGGCACGGAGGCCTTTGCCCATACGAAGGACAATTGTGACAAGTGCCACTCCGGCAATATTGCCGCAGGCAGGGAAAAGTTTGCAGAGTTGACGAAAGATATGCCGCGCACCCCTTTCGGCAATCAGGTTGACTGGGTGCTGGCGGCATCCCTCGGGCAGATAAAGCCGCGGTACGTTTTTTATAAGGAGAGCGAAAAATCAGATATGAATTTCCGCAACCGGCTGGAACTGCAGGCGGAATGGAATTTTGTTCCCCCGGCTTTCTTCCCCCATGATGTGCATATCCAGCTGCTGGACTGCGGCAATTGCCACCCTGATATTTTTAATATCAAGAAAAAGACAACCCCGCATTTTGCAATGGATTACATCCTTGAGAAAAAATTCTGCGGCGTCTGCCATTTGCAAATCGCGTTCCCCTTAAATGACTGCCAACGATGCCATCCGGGCATGGAAAATCAACCCCCTTTTTAAATGCGAGCAAGAAAAACTTTTTACGCAGGATTGTCGGCAGAAGAAAGAAGAAAATAAAAAAAGGTAGAGCCAAGGCTGGCCCTACCTTTTGAAAGAAAATCAGTACCATCTTGGAGGAATGGGCTTGTTCCCTTTCATTCTCACTATAAAAGGAAATCCCACTCATTGCAACTGTTGCTCATTTGTTTCGGCCTGGGGCTTTTGTCCGGCAATGAGCAGCTTTTCAATATCTTCGGCAGGCATCGGTCTATAGAAATAAAATCCCTGAATGCTGTCGCAGCCTTTATCCCGTAAGAACTCATATTGATCTTGCTGTTCCACCCCTTCCGCCACCACGGAGAGATTCAGGCATTTGGCCAGGGCGATGATCGCCGAACAAATTTCCGCGTCCTTGGGGTCGGAAGTGATGTTCATCACAAAGCTGCGGTCAATCTTTAACACATCGATGGGAAAACGTTTGAGATAGTTCAGTGACGAATAGCCCGTGCCGAAATCATCGAGACAGACCTCTACACCCGTCTTTTTGATGTCGTGCAGCATATTGATCGCTTCTTCTTCAGCCTTGAGCAGGATGCTTTCCGTCAGTTCCACCTTGAGGTATTTTCTCGGCACCCCGGTTTGGTTTAAAATTGCTGTGATGATGTTATAGATCTCTTTGCTCTGGAACTGAGGACTTGAAAGATTGACGGAAATGGGGACAACGGGAACTCCCTGCTGCTGCCAGGCTCTGATCTGTCTGACCGCTGATTTCATTACCCATGAGCCGATCGGCACGATAAGCCCTGACTCCTCGGCCACAGGAATAAAGTTTTTGGGCGGGATCATTCCTTTTTCAGGATGCAGCCAGCGGACCAGGGCCTCAAGTCCGACAATCTCTCTGGTCCTGGTATCCACCTGCGGCTGATAGTGCAGGATGAATTCGTTGCGCTCAATGGCCCAGCGTAGTTCTCCTTCCAGAGTCAGCCGTTCCAGCGCTTCCTTATTCATCGAGTTGGAGTAATACTGAAAATTATTTTTCCCCCTTTCCTTGGCGTGATACATGGCGATATCGGCATTTTTTATCAGATCTTCCACATTGGTTGAGTCAAAAGGGAAAACGGTGATGCCGATACTGACGGAAATGAAGATTTCATGGCTGTCGAGTTTGAAGGGTTCGGACAGGGCCAGCAGCTGCCGGCGGGCGACGATGGCCGCGTCATTTTGGTCCCGGATATGGCTCAGCAGGACAGTGAATTCATCGCCGCCCAGTCTGGCTATCATGTCCGGGTCATCGTCCATGGCTGAGACGGCGATGAAATCGGATTTTCTTATCGTTTCCTGCAACCGGCGGGCGACCTGTCTTAACAGGTTGTCGCCGAGATTGTGGCCGAGGGTATCGTTGATGCGTTTGAAATTGTCAAGATCGATGAACATCAGGGCGCATACTCTGTTGTGACGTCTGGCGTTTTCAACGGACCGATTGAAGAAGTCGAGAAACATAACCCGGTTCGGCAGCCCGGTGAGAAAATCATGATAGGCCAGGTGGCGGATCTGTTCGTGGGATTGCTGCAGGTTATTGCGCATTTCAATAAAAGAGTGGGCCAGGTCACCGATCTCATCATCGGCACTCTGGTCGATAGTGATATCGAGGTTGCCATGACCAAGTTCGGTGGCCGCATTCCTGAGCAGTATGACCGGTTTGACAATGAACTGCTTGCCAAGATAATAGAGCAGGGCGGCAAAGATGATTATCGCAGAGACTGTGGTAAAGGCAACGGCAAGTCCGAGGCGATAGCTTGATGCATAAAGATGATTTTTTGGAATTTTGGCCAGCAGCAGGAGAGTATCGTTGACCTGCCTGCTGAGCGCCAGAAATGTGCGCTGCTTGTCACTTATTGCAAATGGGGAATCGGTTTTGCCGTTGTTGATCGCCTCCTGCAGGATTTTGTCCGGCAGGGGGGAGAGAGTCGGCTCCTTGTCCGAGTGAAAATAGATATTGCCGTTCCTGTCCAGCAGTTGAAATGTCGTGCCATATTCATCTGCGGCTTCATTGATTTTTTTATCAATAAAATCAAGGTCGATCGTTACGGCCAGATAGCCGCGTAATGTTTTGGGCGAACTGACCGGGTTGAGATTGGGATCACGCAGCAGCATTCTCTTGCTGACAAAGAGGGAAATCTTGCCATTGTCCGGATTTCGGCAGATGCGGGTAAAAAGATCGTTTTGCGCCTGGCGCATGGCTTGAAAAATCTCCGTATTTCCTTCTTCTTCCGTGACATTCGGCTGGTCCGCCAAAACCACCCGGGTGTCTTCATAGCCGTCCGGCAGCAGGATACGTATCTCATAATAGTTTGGATTTGCCTTCTGATAACTGCTGAAGAGCCGGATAATGGTGGGTTGCAGCAGGGTGTAGCGCACTTCCTCCTCAGTGGTGAGCAGATAGTTTTCCAGCAGGTTGGAATTGGCAAACAACTCGATGTCCTTTGCCGCGTTATCATAGAGAACCTGGATCTTGCCGCCGGTACTGTTGAGAAAGGAGCGGGTGTTGCCGACTGCCTTTTCAACCGTAGCCTCCTGCAGCATGGAAAAAGAGATGCCGCCGATGGCCAGGATGAAAATGACGACCACCGGCGTGGTGATAAAGATGATTTTTGACTGGAGTCTCAAAAAATGGCCCTACTGGATGACGAGGTTGAAAATATCGTTATATTTTTTTGCTACTCGGGGTGGAAGATCTGTATAGGTTTCGGATTTTTCCAGAATTTCCCGGGTTGGATAGATATTATGATCATCCCTGAATCCCTGGGGCAGGAGTTTTTCCGCCGCCGTGTTTGTTGTCGCATACGAGGCATACTGGGCCAGTCTTGCCATGATGGCTGGTTCATGAATAAAATTAAGGAACTTGTAGGCCAGCTCTTTTTTCTTTGAAGAGGCAGGGATCACGAAAAAATCACACCAGAGAGAACAGCCTTCCTTGGGCTGGACGAAGGCAATGGCCGGGTCGCGCTGCTGCAGCACCAGGGCGTCACCATTGTAAATCATGGCCATGAAGGCATCCCCGCTCAGCATGGACGAATTTTCCCCGAGCGTCACATAGGAATAGGTTTTGACGGAGGGCTTCTGGGCCAGGAGCAATTGCTTGGCTGCTTCGAGTTCATTGCTGTCCGTTGAGTTGGCGGAATAGCCAAGGGCCTTGAGGGCCATACCCACCAGGTCGCGGGAGTACTTAATCATAATGATTTTGCCTTGCAACGCCTCCTCGGGTTTGAACAGGTCCAGCCAGCCTGTCACCGGCTTCGTTGTTTTATCCTTTCGATAGGCGATACCTAAAGTGCCCCATAGAAAGGGGACGCCATACTGTTCCGCATCCGGGAATGAGTTGCGCCACTTGCGACTCACGTACTGCAGGTTCGGAATATGCTGGTCACTGACGGGCGCCAGCCAGTTATGCTTGGCGTAGGCAGAGATTGACGAGCCGTTGGACAGCACGAGATCATATCCGATGCCATTGGTGTTGAACAGGATTTCATTTCTTATTTCATCGGTTTCGTAATAGGTCTCGGTCACGGTAATGCCGAATTTTTTCTCAAACTCGGCAAGAACCTCGGGATCGAAATATTCGGACCAGTTGAGGAGCTTCAGCTGGTTGTCAACATCCTGACTTGCCAACGCATTGCTGGTGCGGATCAGATAAAAAGACACAACAGACAGCAAAATCACCAGCAGTGAAAAACTTTTTTTTAATACGGCCGTGTACATGAAATACCCCCAGGGTGATAATCTCTATTCTATAGTGTTTCTTACTAACCTTGTGAGTAATTTTTGCAAATTTCAACAAATTTAAGTGGCCTCAAACAGTGAAAGTCGACACGTAAAAACGTTTTACGGTATGTTTTTTGTGAGGCCTGCAGTTAAAAAGAGAAAATAGTGCAAAAAAAAGAAAATAATTATAGATAGATGCTTGTAAAATCCTGGAAAAAATATTAATGTAATTAGTAATTATTTCTATCAAATAGAAGGAGGCTGAAATGGAGACGACAAACAAGCTGCGCATGACCAAGCAGCGGCAGGTAATTCTGGAGGAGTTACGAAAGGTTAAGACCCATCCCACCGCTGATGACATGTACCAGATGCTGCGAAAGAAGATGCCGAAAATCAGTTTGGGGACTGTCTACAGAAATTTGGAAATCCTATCAGAATCTGGTATTATTCAAAAACTGGATGTTGGTGGAACCCAGAAAAGGTTTGATGGAGACATCAGCATTCATTCTCATGTCCGTTGTGTTAACTGCGGACGGGTTGGCGATATCGATGTGAGGCCGAAATATAATCTCGAGGCAGAGGCGCAGAAAATGACGGATTTTGAAATTTTCCGGCACCGGCTCGAGTTTACCGGTCTTTGCCCGATATGCCAGCAGAAGAAAAAAGCAGTGGCGTAAGCGTTAGTGGGTGTGGGCTGCGCGCCGCTCGTTTCAGCGAAATTGCTGCCAACTGAAAAGGAGAAGAGGATGACAAAACAGCTTGAAGTCTACAAATGTGAACTGTGCGGGAACATTGTTGAAGTTCTCCATACTGGAGCGGGTGAGCTGGTCTGCTGTGGACAGCCTATGAAGCTTTTTGTTGAAAATACGGTTGACGCTGCCAAGGAAAAACATGTGCCCGTTATCGAAAAAATTGATGGGGGATACAAGGTGAAACTGGGATCTGTGCCTCATCCCATGGAAGAAAAGCATTATATTGAATGGATTGAGCTGGTTGCCGGCAGCAAGGTGCAGCGTCAGTTTCTGAAGCCAGGGGATGCTCCGGAAGCTGCTTTTCAAACGACGGCGAAAGATGTCTCGGCGCGGGCCTACTGTAACCTGCATGGACTGTGGAGGAGCTAGCCGATGCTGAGTAAAAACATGGAAAAAGCTCTCAATGAGCAGGTTAACTGGGAACTTTATTCTTCTTATTTCTATCTGTCCATGAGTTCCTATTTCGCATCAACCAGCCTGGCCGGCTGCGCCAACTGGATGAGGGTCCAGGCCCAGGAAGAACTCTTTCATGCCATAAAAATTTATGATTATATCAATGAGCGCGGCGGCAGGGCTGTTCTGGCGGCCATTGCCAAGCCTCCAGCCGAGTGGAAGGCGCCCCTGCATGTTTTTGAGGAGGTATTGTCCCATGAGCAGAAGGTGACCGCCCTGATCAATGGTCTGGTCAATCTGGCGGTTGATGAGCGGGACCATGCTACCAACAATTTTTTACAGTGGTTCGTCTCCGAGCAGGTTGAGGAAGAGGCCTCGGCCAGTTCGGTGCTGGAGAAGTTCAAGCTGATCGGCAAGGACAAAAGCGGACTCTTTGCCATTGATCTGGAACTGGCTAAGAGGGTGTTCACCCCGCCGGCCCAGTAGTTACTGTAAAAAAAAGTAAAAAACGGCAGCCACCGTGACAAGAATGTCATGGTGGCTTTTTTTATGGCGCAAGATTTTTTTGAAATTGCCAATGTAATTATTAGATGGTAAGTGTTTTGTATTATTTAACAAGATAAATGATGCGATACAGGAGGAAGAGCATGGGTGCAGTGGAGATAAAGGAAAAGATTCATTGGGTAGGCGCAGTGGACTGGAATATCCGCGATTTCCATGGGTATTCGACCTACAAGGGGACGACCTATAACGCTTTTCTGGCAATGGACGAGAAGATTGCCCTATTTGATACGGTGAAAAAGCCCTTTAAAAATGAAATGCTGCATCGTATCAATCAGCTGACCGATCCTGCTAAAATTGATTATATAATCGTCAACCATGTAGAGATGGACCACTCTGGCTGTCTGCCGGAAATGGTTGAGCTGATCAAGCCGGAGAAGATTTTTTGTTCACCCATGGGGGAGAAGGCGATTCAGAGTCATTTCCATCCCAAGGACTGGCCCCTTGAAGTGGTGAAATCCGGCGATACCCTCAAGTTGGGCAAGAAGACGGTTCATTTCTTGGAAACCCGCATGCTGCACTGGCCTGACAGTATGTTCTCCTATATCCCCGAGGACAAGCTCCTGATCTCCAGCGACGCCTTCGGCCAGCACTGGTCCACCTCCGAACGCTTTAATGACGAGGTGAGCGAGGGCGAACTGATGAGCCATGCGGCCAAATATTATGCCAATATCCTGATGATTTTTTCGCCCAATGTGCAGAAATTGCTGCAGACGGTGCAGGAAATGAAGCTTGACATCGATATGATCGCCCCGGATCATGGGCTGATCTGGCGTAAAAATCCCCAGCAGATCATCGATGCCTATGCCAGCTGGAGCAATTACGAGGCCAAGGAAAAGGCGGTGGTGGTCTATGACACCATGTGGCACAGCACGGAAAAAATGGCCAGGGCCATTTACCAGGGCCTGGTGCGGGAAGGTATCAGTGTCAAGATGATGGACCTGAAGGTGAACCACCGCAGTGATATCATCACTGAAATTCTTGACGCCAAGGCGATGCTGTTCGGCTCTCCCACCTTGAATAATGGCATGCTGCCCACCATGGCCGATGTGCTGACCTATCTCAAGGGGCTGCGGCCGAAACGCAAAATCGGTGCGGCCTTTGGTTCATTCGGCTGGTCCGGTGAGGCGGTAAAGCATATCAACGGCTTCCTGGAGGAAATGGGGGTTGAGCTTGTTGACCCCGGCATCAAGGTGAAAAACGTTCCCACCCATGAGGATTTTCAGACATGCTTTGATCTGGGCGTCAAGGTGGGGCAGGCGGTAAAAGCCAAGTAAGCCGGGAGGAGCATTCCGGGTTTTCCCGCTGACAGATAAAGAATTTTCTTTGAAAGAACGGGCCATAAAGAAAAAGCTGCTGCCGCTGCTGCGGGGTGATGATCTTGATCATATCCTCGCCGAGGTGCGGCTTATGCCACCCCATCGTGTCATTTCCTCGCTGATGTCCGGGTTGTACCACGCGGATGAACAGGTCAAATGGCATACGGTGACCGTCTTCGGTCAGGTCATGGATGGCATCGCCCGGACCGACATGGAGGCGGCCCGGGTGATCATGCGGCGCATACTCTGGAATCTCAACGAGGAATCAGGCGGCATTGGCTGGGGTATGCCGGAGGCCATGGGGGAAATCATGGCGGTTAACCGGCAACTGGCCGAAGAGTATGCCCATATGCTCGTCTCCTACATGCGCGAGGAGAATTTCCTGGAACTGCCGGCCCTGCAGCACGGTCTACTGTGGGGGGTCGGCCGGCTGGCCATGGTGCGGCCGGAGCTGCTCCTGAAAAACGATGCGGACGGCTATATGGCCCTCTTTCTTGAATCCCCGGATGAGGTTGTTTTAGGGCTGGCCAGCCGCAATTTCGGTATTCTGCGGATCAAAGAGGCGGCCTATCATATCCGCGGCTTTGTCGATATCGGGCAGCCGGTCAGGCTCTATGAGGATCGCCGCATTGTTGCAACCACGGTGGGCGCGCTGGCCAGGCAGGCGCTGGCCCGCATCGGCGAGGGGTAACGCTTGCCCGCTCTGTCCGCCGTATGGTCAAGAGAGAATCTCCCCCCTGGCGCTGATGACAAACTCCTGCTGCTTGATGTCCTTGCCGGCCCGTTGCAGTGCTTCGCTGATGATGGAACGCATGCTGGCGCAGCAGGGAACCTCCATGATGACCGAGGTGATGCTTTTGATGGCCCGGGTACTGAAAATTTCCGTGAATTTTGCAATATAACTTTCCCGGTCATCAAATTTGGGACAACCCATCATCACCACTCTGCCCTGGATGAAATCCTGATGAAAATCAGGGTAGGCAATGGGTGCACAGTCGGCGACAATGAGCAGATCACTTTTTTCGAGAAACGGCGCGGTGGCCGGGACAAGTCGGATCTGCACCGGCCAGTGGCAAAGGGCGGAGGCGGACGTGCCGCTCATGGCCCGCGGCTGATTAGCAGCCTGGCATGGGGTCTGGGCCTGGAAACTCTGCAGCTTGCCTGATGGGCAGCCGCAAGGGATTGCTGCAGCCGTCTTGTTTTGTTCCTCTTTTATCTTAAGAAATTCCTCCACCGCCTTTTCATCGAAATCATCCGCGTCCCGTTCAATGATCTTCAGGGCGCCGGTGGGGCATTCCCCCAGACAGGCGCCAAGGCCGTCACAAAATTTTTCGGCCACCAGCCTGGCCTTGCCGTCAATAATCTGCAGGGCCGCTTCGGCGCAGCCGGTGACGCACTGGCCGCAGCCGTTACAGAGTTCGTCGTCTATTTCAATGATTTTGCGTTTTATTTTCATAATGTCAACTCGTTTTATTTTTTAAAAGTACCTCAGCGGCGACCCGCCGGCCCGTTTCCGTGAGAAAGGATTTCTCGACGATCTTTTGCAGGTGATCCGGCGGCGAAGGAGATTCCTTCTGCGCCTCATCAAGATTGGTGATGAGGTCGGCGTCGTACAGCACCTTGAAGTTGGTTGTTTCCTCCTGGCGCGGGTGATGGTGGTGGCCGATAATGTCGCAGACCTCGGCAATCAACGTCTCATCCGCCTGGAGACGGGTCAGGATCTCCCTGGCCACCGGCGGCCCTTCCTGGTGCTGATACCTGGCGGAACTGCTGTTGAATTTTCTTTCCGCCTCCTTGATGCCGATATCGTGCAAATAGGCGCAGATGAGGACCACGGCCGGGTCTCCCTGTTCGGTGCGGTTGATCTCTTCCGCATAGTGGGCGACCTTGCTGGCATGGCCGATGCGTTTGAAATCAGTGCCGAAATAACGCTTCATCTCCACCGCCACCCGGTCTTTCAAGGACTGGGCGGCCGTGGTCTTCAGTGCGTCGGGTAAGGCGCCGAGACATTGAGCGGCGTGGGGACAATAGGCGGCGCAGCCGAAATCGATGCGCGGGTTCAGCATACGGTGCCCGCACGATCTGCATGTTCTGCTGGCATCATCCTTAAAAAACTCGAGAGGATGCTGGCATTTGGGGCATTTCACCTCAAAGATCGCCGCGCTTTCCCAGTAACGGCTGTCCTGTCCGGGGCATTGCATACCTTGCTCCTTTGTAAAATAAAGGGGAAGGAAGCATCCTTCCCCTTGCGCGATAAAACCTAGCCGAGTATTGCCTTGAGATCCTCATCCGGGGTTGAAATGGGTTTGATGTTGAAATTTTTCACCAGCACATCAAGCACGTTCGGCGTAATAAAGGCCGGCAGACTCGGCCCCAGACGGATATCCTGGATGCCCAGATAAAAGAGGGTCAGCAGGATGGCCACCGCCTTTTGCTCGTACCAGGAGAGAATCATGGAGAGTGGCAGATCATTGACGCCGCAGCCAAAGGCGCCGGCAAGGGCCACGGCTATCTGGATGGCGGAATAGGCGTCGTTGCACTGGCCCACATCAAGCAGCCGGGGAATGCCGCCAATATCGCCAAGCTGCATGTCAAAAAAGCGGAACTTGCCGCAGGCCAGGGTGAGCACCACGCAGTCTTTCGGGATTTTCTCGACGATTTCCGTATAGTAGTTGCGGCCCGGTTTGGCTCCGTCGCACCCGGCCACAAGAAAGAAATGCCTGATGGCCTTACTTTTTACCGCGTCAATCACCTTGTCAGCCACGCCGAGCACTGCATTGCGGGCGAAGCCCACCATGACGCTGCCTTTATCGGTATCGGCCGGAAAGCCCTCCATGGCCAGGGCCTTTTCAATGGCTGGGCTGAAATCCTTGCCGGCAACGTGGGTGACCCCTGGCCAACCCACCAGGCCGGTGGTAAATATGTTGTCCTTGTAAGTATCTTTCGGCCTTTGGATGCAGTTGGTGGTCATGATGATGGCGCCGGGGAATTCGGCGAATTCCTTGGCCTGGTTCTGCCAGGCAGTGCCGTAGTGGCCGTAGAAGTGAGGGTATTTCTTCAGCCCGGGGTAGGCGTGGCAGGGCAGCATTTCTCCATGGGTGTAGACATGGATTCCCTTGCCTTCGGTCTGGGCGAGGATGGCGCCGAGATCCTTGAGATCATGGCCGGAGACAAGAATGGCCTTACCCTTTTTGGTGCCAAGGGGAACCGTGGTCGGCACCGGATGGCCGAAGGTGCCGGTGTTGCCGGCGTCGAGCAGCTCCATGGTGCGCAGGTTGATCTCGCCGCATTTCAAAACAAGACCGACCCACTGTTCCAGGCCGAGGTCGGTGCGCAGGATGGAGGTCAGGCCTTCTTCGATAAAGGCGTAGACCTTGTCGTCTTCCTGGCCGAGAATCCTGGCATGGTCGGCATAGGCTGCCACGCCCTTGAGGCCGAAGAGCAGAATGTGCTTGAGGGAGGTGATATCCGGGTTCTCCCCGCTCTCTGCCTTCAGGCCAACCGCCTCACCTTGCTTGACCATGCCGTCCAGATCGCCCGCCGGCTTAAAATTCGCAGCAGGTTCGCTGAAAACGCTTTTGCCGCCGGCGGCCTTGATTTTTGCCTGCAGCTCTTCTCTCAGCTTGACGGCCTTGTTGATCAAGACAACAAACCGATCGGCATCGAAATTGACATTGGTCAGGGTGGAAAAGGTTGCTTCGCAGATAAAAAGTCCGGTATCCGGAGTTGAGACCCCGCATTGGCGCGCCTCCCTGGCATACAGGGAAAGCCCCTGCACGGCATGAATGAGAAGATCCTGCAGGGCGGCGACATCGCCGGTCTTGCCGCAGACACCGATTGCAGTACAGGCCTTGCCTTTGGCTGTTTGCTCACATTGATAACAAAACATGATATTCCTCCTAAGTTGAATAGTGTTTATTTGGCTGCTTTGATTTTAAGAAGATCATAACAAAGGCAGCAGGAAGCATCCTTGACTTAGGTCAAGGGGGAATTTTTTTTTAAAACCATTGTGTGCCGGGCAAATGATGAATCTGCTACGATGCTGGAATTTTGATATAAAACCGTGAAAAATGTTATGGCGTATTTTGTGCTGGCTTTGCCTGTGTCGTTAGCGATTCCAGGGGGGAGCGCCTGAGAAGCGGATGAGCCATTTATGGCCCCGGTTCAACAGGTTGAGGGGTCTTCTGGAGGCAGTCCCGCTTCAGAAGGGGTGCGCTCCAGAGAATAATTCGCTATGCAGCGCGACGTAATGCAACATTGCCGCCGGTCAATCCTTGCGCCTGGTGAAAATTTGTTGAAGGCTGAGCGCAAGCATCTCCCCCATTATTTTTATGTTTTGCAACGAAGTACGTAATCGGGAACAAGCGGGGCAAGGCAGCAGATGCATCTCCAGCGTAGTTTCAGAGCCAACTGTTTGTCAAATGGTTTCTGCAGCAAGTCAGAGGAAAAATGACAATCATAATATATAATTTATAATGACAATCGCAATGTATAATTTCTACTGGTTAAATTTTATAATTTTAGCTTGCCTGCTCTTCCGCCTATCTATTACAGTCCTGTTGCAATATGGCAATATGCACTTGCCAGCCGATATTTTTGTCATTGTGTAACTGCATAACCTAATTCAAAAAAAGGGAGAGGAACATGAAAGAAGGGAAAGCATGGAGTCCATACCTGGGTGGAGCACTGACAGGGGTGCTCGGGGTCGCATCGGTGGTGCTGACGGATAAATTTCTCGGGGCATCCACATCATTTGCCCGCTCGGCCGGCATGGTTGAACAAATTTTTTTACCAAAGCATGTGGCGGCGCTTGACTATTTTGTCAAATTCACACCGAAAATCGACTGGCAGTGGATGTTTCTCGCGGGAATTCTCTTCGGTTCCTTTTTCTCGGCCATTTCCTCCCACAGTTTCCGGATCCAGAATCCTCCTGACATGTGGGTCAGCCGTTTCGGTCCCTCAAAGGAGAAACGGGCCATCTTTGCCTTTGTCGGCGGCTGCATTGCCCTGTTCGGCGCGCGTCTGGCCGACGGCTGCCCGAGCGGCCACGGCCTGAGCGGTCTCATGCAGCTTTCGGTGAGCGGCTTCATCGCTCTGGCCTGCTTTTTTCTCGGCGGAATGCCCGTCGCCCGTCTGCTTTACAGGGGAGGGGGAAAATAATGGATCTCTTCTACGGACTTTTTACCGGCATCATCTTCGGTTTTCTGCTGCAGCGGGGCAGGGTTCTCCGGTACGATAAGCAGCTCGGCGCCTTGCGGCTGCAGGACATGACCATTATCAAATTCATGCTCAGCGCCGTTCTGGTGGGCATGGTCGGCATCTACCTGTTCCATGACCTGGGCATGATCAGCAAGATGGACATCAAGACCACCAGCATAGGCGGCAACGCCATCGGCGGCCTGATTTTCGGCGTCGGCTGGGCACTGCTGGGCTACTGCCCAGGCACGCAGATCGGCGCCATCGGTGAGGGGAGATGGGATGCGATCTGGGGGCTGCTGGGCATGCTGGCCGGCGGGGTGATTTACGCCGAGGCCTACCCGTTCCTGAAAAAAACCGTACTGACCTGGGGCGACTTCGGCAAAATCACCCTGCCGCAAGCCTTGGGCATCAATCACTGGTTTGTTATCCCTCTTTTTGTGGTAGGAGGCCTGTTGTTCTTCAGTTTTTTGGAGAGAAAGAAGCTGTAATCCGCGGGAGAAAAATTTTCCGGCGCAGCTGCTAATAAATAATTTTGTTGTCAAGCTTGGCCCACTGTTGGAAGACAGCCAAGGCCTCGGCCCGCATCCCTTGCTCCATGGGCATCTTTCTGCTATCATGCTGTCGCAGGAGTTCACTGTAGAGAAAGTCATCGGCAAAACCCAGGTCCGCCGCATCCTTTCGGTGGGCGGCGAAATAGATCTTGTCGATACCGGCCCAGTAAAGGGCGGAGAGGCACATGGGGCAGGGTTCACAGTTAACGTATATCATGCAGCCGGCAAGGTTGTAATTGTTTAATCTGCGGCAGGCCTTGCGGATGGCCACCATCTCGGCATGGCAGGTGGGGTCGTTTTTTTTCAGAACCTGATTCCAGCCCCGGGCGATTATCTTCCCGTCGCGGACGATGACCGCTCCGAAAGGGCCACCTTCCCCCTGCCAGGATTTTTCCCTGGAAAGTCTGATTGCCTCATGCATGAAGTCCTGATTCACGGTGGTTCCTCCCATATTTAAGGATGCGCGGGTGAAGCGGGGTTGTCTGTTCCAGACGGTGTGCTGAAGGTTGCGGCCGCGCAGCCCTCTTTTTTATTTTCCTGATAAAATATACAGCGATTGAGGATTGCGTAACAGGGAAATCTCGCGTACCTTGTTGTCGATATTTTTTTCGGGAATATTTTGGGCAGAGCAGGCTTGTCCTGCTGGCGCAATGGAAAACTATCAAGAGATAAACGGTATTGAATTATTTGTTTGTCATCATCTCCTATCTGGTCGGTTCCATCCCGTTTGGCCTCCTGCTTGGCAAATTGGCCGGCATCGATGTGCGCCGGGACGGCAGCGGCAATATCGGCGCAACAAATGTCAGCCGGCTGCTGGGTAAAAAAGTCGGCGCCGTGACCCTGCTGCTGGATGCGGCCAAAGGACTGCTGCCCATGGTTGCGGCCGGGGTACTGGGATGTGAACAGGAAATCGTCATGCTCTGCGGCGCCGCCGCCTTCATCGGTCACCTGTTTCCGCTCTATCTGGGGTTTCGCGGCGGCAAAGGGGTGGCTACTGCCCTGGGAATATTTCTGTATCTTTCCCCTTTGGCCCTACTTATCTGCGCTGCTGCCTTCTTTGTCGCCGTATATCTGTCGGGATTTGTTTCGCTGGGATCGCTCATTGCTGCAGGTCTGATGCCTGCTGTGGTTTTTTTGCAGCAGGGAAGCGGCAACTGTTTTTATCTGGCCATTTTTATCAGTCTGTTCATCTGGATCAAACACAGGAGCAACATTGTCCGGCTGCTGCATGGTGAGGAAAAGAGCTGGAAGAAGAAAAAAGAGGCTGCCGCATGACCAAGAAAGACTGGGAAAAAATTGTGGCAGCCAGGGATCTGCTCGGCCTTGAAGAAAAGGCAACCTTTGCGGATATAAAGAAGGCCTACCGCAGGATGGCAAAAGAACACCACCCTGACCTGGCGGGCAGTCGGGAGGGCGGAGAACTACGTCCGGTGGCGATGCATGAAATTACCGCCGCCTACCAGGTGCTGCTGGCCTATTGCCAGCATTACCGCTTCCCCCTGGTGATGCAGCAGGACGCCCTGGACCCTGAAGACTGGTGGCTGGATCGTTTCGGCCAGGACCCTTTATGGGGGAAGCGGGACAATGACACCTAAGCGTTAGTTCAGGTACTTCTCATTAATCGTTATCTTGCCGCTTTTGGTGAGATAATCGATCCAGGCATCCATGACTTCCTTTTGTTTTTCCATTGCCAGCCGTGCCGCAAAAGCTTTTCTGGCCTGCTCGTCGTTGTCTCCGGCGTCTATCTTGTCCTTAAAACGGCAGATATAAAAAGCGTTGTCTGCGGCAATGACCGTTGCTGGATAGGGTGCCCCGGCCCCCAGCGTCAAGCCCGCCGTAATGAGCTCTTGCGGCAGATCCTTGCTTGTTTTTTTGGTGCGGGAAAAATAGCCTGAAACGTGGACCGTCAATCCCTTTTCCTGGATTTTCTGCAGGAAATCAACATCTTTTCCATCGCGGATGGTGGCAAAGGTTTCTTCAGCATCCTTTTGGCACAGCGTTCGCGCCTCAGCCTCGACAAAGTCTTTTTTCACTTGCTGCTGCACTTCTGCCAGGGCTGGAATCGCCGGTTCTTTCCTGTCTTCAACAAATAAAACGCTGTAGCCCTCCGGGCTGTCGATAATGGAGCTGAGTTCCCCTTTTTTTAGGGAGAATGCCGTGTCAATAACCGCAGAATTGCTGGCAAGGGAGGAGGGGGGGGCAGTCTGCGGGAAGAAGTCCGTTTCCGCCAGGGGCACTTTAAAATTTTCCGCATATTTTGCCAGACTGCCGGCAAAAATAATTTTTTCGTAGGCCTCATTAGCCTTTTCAAAGGCGTTGTTTAATGCCTGCTGTTTTTTCAATTTGTTTTCAATGGCGCTTTTCACCCCGGCCAGGGGGGTGATGTTGGCCGGCTGAATATCTTCAAGGGAAATGATGTGCAAGCCGAACGGCGTCTCAACGATGTCGCTGACGCCGCCTTTCGACAGGCTGAAAACGGCATCTTCAAAGGGTTGCACCATCTGGCCGCGGCTAAAAAAACCGAGATCCCCGCCCTGGGCCGCGGAACCATCTTCGGAAAATTGCCGGGCAAGGGCGGAGAAGTCTTCTCCTGCTTTGGCCCTAGCCAGGATTTTTTCCATTTCCGCGCGGCGTGTCTGTTTGTCCTGCTCGGTTGTTTTCAGCAGGATATGGCGGGCGCGCCGTTTCTCCAGCTGACCGAATTCTTCCTGATGGCTGGTATAGTACTGTTCGATCTCTTCCGCCGGAACAGTGACTTTGTCCATTTCGTCCTTGAGCATAAAGGAGAGGAATTTGATTTTCACCTGGGGCGGGGTCATGTATTTTTCTTTATTTTTATCAAAATATTGAGCTAATAGCTCGTCAGAAACATTAACCTTGCCGGTGTAATGTTCCGGTTTAAAGACGGCATAATCAAGCCGGGTTTCACTGTTGTCAAAGCGGAAGCGGTCATCCAGCTCTTTTGGGGTGACCCGGGCGAATTCAGCAAGGCTGGCCCCAACCTTGCTGAGCAGCAGATCGCTTTGCAGACCTGCTTCAAATTTTGTCGGGGTCAGGCGGGATCCTTTCAGTACCTCCCGGTAGCGGGTCGCATCAAAAACGCCGTTGTTCTGGAAGACGGTCATCTCTTTAATGGCGTTCTGTATTTCATTATTGCTGACATAAAGGCCCATCTCTTTGCCGCCCTGCAGCAGCAGAGATTTCTGGATCAGTTCATGGACCACCTGTTTTTTGAGGTTGAATGACTCAATGAAACCTTTGGGCAGGTTGCCGCCGAACTGGTTGCGGTAATTATCCATGGTGCGCTGAAAGGCCTGGTCAAATTCCTGCAGGGTAATGGATTCTCCGTTGACGGTGGCCACTGCATTCAGGGCGCCGCTGTTTTGGCCGCCAACTCCCCAGAAGATAAAAACAACGATGATGACAAGCACGGTAGCCTGCAGATAGGGTGACTGTGCTTTCCGGCGTAAAAGGTCAAGCATGGATACGGCTCCTTCTCTCGAAAGGTGTTAAGTATAAGAAAGCTATGCGCTGCTTCGGCGGTGCCGGAGCGTCTAGGGGGCATTGATTGCCAATCCCCACTAAATTACCCATTAGCGCCAGCAAATGTCAATTATTTCGTTGCCGCCAGATTCGGCCCCCAGGAAAGATTCACCACCAGTGGCACGGCAAGCTGCATGACGGTTTCCATGGCCTCCTGCACCAGCTTGGCGGCTGTTTCCAGTTCATCCATGGGCACTTCAAAAATAAGTTCATCATGAATCTGCAGCAGCAGCTCGCTCTGCAGCGACCGCTCCCGCAGCAGACGGTCAGCCCGAATGGTGGCGAGTTTGATGATATCCGCCGCTGTCCCCTGAATCGGGCTGTTCAGGGCCGCCCGTTCGGCGAATTCCCTAACGGTCTTGTTGCTGCTTTGTATGTCAGGAAGAATCCGGCGGCGATGCAACAGGGTGGTGACAAAGCCATCCCGTCTGGCCTGTTCGATAATTTCCTCCATAAACCTTTTCACGCCCCGGTAAAGATCGAAATAGCGGCTGATAAAGGTCTGGGCCTCCTTGCGGCTGATGTTGAGCTGACCAGCCAGGCCGAAGGCGCTCATGCCGTATACGATGCCGAAGTTGATGCTTTTGGCCACCCGCCGCATCTGGGGAGTGATGAGGGAGGGGTGGACACGGAAAATCTCTGCCGCCGTCTGGCTGTGGACATCTTTGCCTGCGACAAATGCCTCAACCAGTGCCTCGTCCCGGGAGTAATGGGCCAGCACCCTGAGGTCGATCTGGGAGTAGTCAGCCGCAAGCAGCGTATGGTTTGGGGCGGCGATGAAGGCCTCGCGGATTCGCTGCCCTTCCTTGGTGCGGATGGGAATGTTCTGCAGGTTCGGATTGCTGCTGCTCAGCCGGCCAGTGGCGGTAACCGTCTGGTTAAACGAGGTGTGCACCCGGCCTGTTCGCGGATGGATCAGGCTGGCCAGTTTATCGATATAGGTGGATTTCAGTTTGCTGATGGTGCGGTGTTCAAGCAGCGCCGCCGGCAGTTCATGGTAGGCGGAGAGTTTTTCCAGCACCTTGACATCGGTGGAATAGCCGGTCTTGGTCTTGCGGCCCATCGGCAGCTTGAGTTTTTCAAAGAGAATGCTGCCCAGCTGTTTCGGGGAATTGATGTTGAACTCTTCGCCGGCCAGTAAAAAAATGCGGTCGGAGAGCGTGGCCAGCTGGTCGGCAAATTCTTCCGACAGGGCGGCGAGCATGTCGGGATTTACCAGGATGCCGATCTCCTCCATCCTGGCCAGCAGGGGCACCAGCGGCATTTCCAGCTCGACAAAAAGGGTCCACAGCTCCAGTTCCTGCAAACGCGGTTCGAAAAGCTGCCAGAGCTGCAAAGTGGAGGAGGCATCCTCGCAGGAGTAATTGTTGGCTGCCTGGGGAGTGACAAACCGGAATGCATCCGGCCGTTTGTCGTCTGCCGTCACCTGGGCAAAGGAGGTCATGCTGATATTGAGATGTTCCACCGCCAGATCATCAAGTTTATGGCTACGGCGGGTGGGGTCGAGCAGATACGAGGCGATCATGGTATCCCGCAGCGGCCCCTGGAGCCGCACCCCGTGCTGTTTAAGCACCTGGAGGTCATATTTGAGGTTATGGCCGATTTTGGTCAACTGCTGGTCGGCGAGCAAGGGGCGCAGGCAGGAGAAAACCTCTTCCAGGCTAAGCTGGCCGGGCAGGCGATGGCCGTTATTATCCTGGTGGCCGATGGGGACATACCAGGCCTTTGTGCCGTCTGCGCAGAGAGAGATGCCCACCAGTTCGGCGGTAAGCGGGTCAAGGGAGGTTGTTTCGGTGTCGATGGCCAGCTCAGGGGCCATGGCCAGCATGCGACAGATGTCCTGCAGCTGCTGCAGGGTCTGCACCAGGATAAATCCCTGTGTATCCATGGGCGCGGTCGGCGTCTGGTTTTTCAGCAGCCTGGCGAACTCAAGCTCGCGGTACAGGGCCTGCAGAGTTTGCTGGTCTGGTTGCGGCAGCCGGTATTCTTCAATGTTTTTCGGCACGGCCAGTTCACTTTGCAGGGCGATCAGTTTTTTTGACAGCAATGCCTGGTCGTGAAAGGTGACGAGTTTTTCCTTGAGCTTTTTCTGGGAGAGCCGGTCGATGTCTTGATAAAGACCGTCCAGACTGCCGAAATCGTTGATGAGTTTCTCTGCCGTTTTCGGGCCCACGCCGGGCACCCCCGGCACATTATCGGAGCTGTCCCCGATCAGGGCAAAGAGATCGTTGAGTTTTTCCGGGCCGACGTTGTATCTGGCGATAACCGCTTCCCTGTCCATCACTCTGTCGGACATGGGGTCCCAGACCACGATGCCTGGTCCGACGAGCTGGAGAAGATCCTTGTCGCCGGAAACAATGATGACACGGTGGCCGTTTGCCGCAAGCCACAATGCCGCAGAGGCGATCAGGTCGTCCGCCTCAAAACCTTCCATTTCAAGGCCGCGGATATGAAAGGCCCTGGCGATTTTTCTGATATAAGGAATCTGGCAGACAAGGTCTTCAGGCATGGGCGGCCGGTTCGCCTTGTAAGCCTCATAGATTGCATGCCGGAAGGTCGGCCCCTTGAGGTCAAAGGCCATTGCCATATAGGTGGGATTTTTTTCGCGCATGACCCGGAGCAGGATGTTGGTGAATCCGTAAATTGCATGGGTCGGCAGCCCCTTGCTGTTTGACAGGGGGGCGATGGCGTGATAGGCCCGGTAAATGTAGGCGCTGCCGTCAACAAGGTAAACGGGGTCTTGATTTTTCATGGCCGCCACTCTAACAGGCAGGCATTTTTTTGGCAATAAATTGGCAATAAAAGAGAGGGCGTACACTTTTTTTTTAAGTTTGTGAAAAGAAAGTCGATATGGTAATTAGAGGCAAGTGTGGAATTGATGAGAACAAGCTGTGAAATCCCTATTAACAAGGGCTTAAAGGTAAACAGGAGCTGGTCATGAAGTTAACGGATGCCATTTCCCAGATCAGGACAGATAATAAGGTTGAGGTAAAAAAAACCCGCAAGCTGGAAGGTGGTCCCGACACCACCAGTCCTTCAGCGGCGGATACTGTTGATTTTTCCAGCAGTTCCCGGGATGTGCAGAAAATGAAAGAGATACTGGATCAGACCCCGGCGATGCGCATGGAAATGATAGAGTCCTTGAAGAAACAGATTGATGAGGGGACTTATCAGGTTGATGCCCGTGATATTGCGGATAAGATGATGGATGATCTTCTTACTGAAAATCAACTCCTGCACGAATAAGCTTCCTCCCTCCTGCAAAGGGTGATTTGATAAAAAGCCGGCCGCATGGCCGGCTTTTTTTGTGCCCTTTCTGCGGAAATCCCCTATCATAACGGTGCTCATTTGGCGGGAAAGAGTCGGCAGCATGGGTCGTATTTATGCGGATCGAGAACAACCTGGACGGCTAGCCGTTTGTTTGAGTTCAGTACGATCGGGCCTAAAAGATTTGCCGTCATCTCCTGGGGGTTGTTTTTAGGAATGGTGAGGATCAACAGGATATCCTTGTCATTATCAGCATTGACCCGCAGTTCCTTTAAGATCTGCCGCGGAATTTCCGGCCGGTAATCCAGTCCCGTAAGCGAGGCGGGAAGAACAACGAAAGCCAGTTGCGGATTATCCAGCGACTGCAGCCACATAAAAGGGGATTTCGGACTGTGAGATTTCAAAATAAAACGGGTGGACTCGGGAAAGCCGAGAAAGGGACTGAGCATGGAAATAATCCGCTCCCTGTCCACGGTAATTTCACCGAACCGGCTGGTCTGCACCGTGATATTTTTTTCAGCTCCGGGCTGATCGATATCCTGTTTTTTTAATGCATTCATTGTCATTACTCTTTCTTTTGCAAAGGGAAAACAGCGGACAACATTGATAAATCATCAGGGGAATCCATTGCTGCCTTTTTATTTTCTTCAAGAATGCGCAGATAAATTTCCTCACGATGGACGATGACCTGATCGGGGGCCTCGACCCCCAGCTTGACAAGACCTCCTTTGTTTTCCAGGACTCTGATTTTGATGTTATCGGCAATGATAATCGCCTCGCCAACCTTTCGGGAAAGGATAAGCATAGAGTGGTTCTCCTAAAGAAGTGTCCGAGTCTGCCGGGGACAGGCAAAATTGTTTCCCTTTATGACGAAAATTCAATGTTACTCTAACACTTCTTCCTACAAATAATCAACAAGGCTGAGCTGCATGGTTTTGGCTGCGGCGTTCAGTGCCGCCTGGTACGCAACTTCTTTGGCCTTCAGATTCAGAATGGCTTCCGTCAGATCAGTGTCCTGTTTCTCTGACAGATTTTCCTGGTTTGCCAGTTCCAGGTTGGCATAGATCTGGCTCTGAATCGTGATTCGGTTCGCCCTGGCGCCGAAATCGGAAATCTGGGTGGACAGCGAGGACAGCACGTTGTCCAGATCTTCAAGGGATTTGGTCAGTCCCTGGTTTTGCAATTCGTGGGCAGTGATGCCAAGGGTATTGAGGGTATTGCTGCTATCATCGCTGATGTCGAATGTGTATCTGCCGGGATCGGAACTGTCGATATGCAGGTGGCCGCTGCTATCCCAACTGCCGGTCAAGCCCGGGATACCGTTAATCTTCTGGGCGATCGATGCAGGGGTGTCAAGGGTGATGTCCACCGCGATTTTCATATCCACCTCGACCGGTGGGTAAACATCATGATCAGTCACCTTAATGGTGAAATCTCCATTCTGAAATTTTTCCTCCAGTGGATCATCAGGATCATTGAGAGAATCCAATGTCGCATTGATGTCATCTTGGGCGTAGATGCTGGTGACAAAGGTGTAGTTCCTGCCCCGCAGATAATCTTCCACGTCCTTGAGGGCCTTGAAAGCGCCGGTGTTGGCAACGGCATCCTCGCCGTTTTTGGCAATTTCTATTGCGCTTGCGGCGCCGACTTTGATTTCCGCATCATTGTACCGGTCGCCGGTATAGCGGACGTTATTGGCCAACTGGGCCACAGAGAGCACGGAAAGCTTGCCGTCACTAGGGATATCATCAGGTTCTCCTGTTGACAGCGACCCCCCGGAAAGACCGATGGCCGTAAATCCCGGTTCTTCCCCGCCAGGAGGATAAGGGGTGGTGAGAGTGCTTTCCAGCATGAAGGTACGCTCGGACAGGAGTTGGATTGTTCCGGAATAGACCCTGTCCGCGGCGCCGGTGGGTGATGCTCCGTTTAAGCGGGTGATGGAATTGCCGGTGGCTGTTGTTTGAATATGGAGATTGCGCCCGTCTATGGCCTTCAGGCCAAGCTGGCCGTCGGCATTGCGGGTAGCCACTATGCCGGTATTGGCCTGTTGATCGTTGATGGCGGTGAGCAGTACATTGTCGCCATCCCCATCAATAATCGCCGTCGAACCTAATGTGGCAAAGATATCAATGCCGTTGATAATCAGATCGCCCGCACCGATGGTGCCGGCCGACACCCCCGCCGGCGCCTGCCGGAAAACCGGGGTCACTTCCGCCGTCACTCCGGTGCCGGGTATGGTCTCGCCGCTTGCGTTCACCCAGTCTTGGCTGATGCGGTTAATGGCCGCCGCTTTCGCCGCAGCTGAAGAGGAGGAAAAGACGTCCGATATCCCGTCGGAGGTGATGGTGTCCACCGGTATGCCATTGATGGTCAGGTCGTTTGCCTCAAGCCGGGAGCCATAGACCAGGATGCCGTCGCTGACCGTATCGGCAAAACCTACTCCACCTCCACCCAGGCCGAGAATGTCAAGCACGGTGTCATCGGTATAGTTATCGCTGGTCAGTTCGAATGCTTCGGTGGACTGCAGGGAGATCTGGCCGGTATTGCTGCCTGCGCCGACTGAATGCACTCCTGCGGCAAGACCGGATGTTGCCGCCGGGGGACCGGCAGGGTTGGCCGTCTCGGTCAGGGCGGTGATGGCAATGTCCGACTCGTCGCCTGCCATGGCGTTGGTCAGGACGACGGTGCCGGCCGCACCGCCGTTGAGATTATCGCCGAGTTCGGCATGGACGCCCGTCTGATCAGTGTATTGATTGAGGGCTGTAACCGCATCAGCGGCCGGATTGACCCCGGTGGTTGTGTAGTCGATGGTGACGCCGTTAATGGTGATGCTGACATCAGTGGGGTTGCTGTTGGCAGTTTCCGCCCCGCCGGCATAAAGAGTGGTCAGGGAGGCGGTGACAGGGGTTGTGCCGGCCGGCCAGGCAATGCTGTTGACGGCGGTTTTCAGGTTGTCGGCCCCGCTCATATTGAGACCTAACGTGGTGCCAGCGCTCAGCACGACAGCTCCCACATCTTCACCATTGATGAGCAGATCTCCGGCTGCAAGATCAGTGGTGCCCAAGGTGCCGGAGAGCATGGTGTCAAGAATGGGAAACTCGGAGCCGTTAATCCGGTAGCCGTCGATGTAGCCGAGCATGAACGGCGTCGGTTCCGTTTCCGTATAGCCGGTAGTGCGGTAGCCGCCGAAGACATATTTGCCGTCCCAGCGGGTGTTGGCCAGGGTGACGGCCTGCTCGAGATAAACATGGATCTCGTCGGCAATATAGGTTCTCGTGGTGAAAGTTTGGCTGTCATTGATGCCTGCCAGGGTTTTCGTCTTGGCCTGTGTGACCAAGTCTTTGATGCCACTGAGGGCCTCTTCAGAGGCGGCGATCATGGAGCCGCCAAAGGTGATATTCGACTGGTACTGGGTGATCTCGGCCAGGGTTGAGCGCATGCCCAGGGCGCTGACCATGTTGACCGGATTGTCCGAAATTTTCGACATCTGCAGGCCGGATGAGATCTGGCTGTTAATTTTCCACATATCGGCGGTAATCTTGTTCAGATTATTGCCGATCATACTGTATATCGTGTTGAGTGTTGTCCGCATATTACACCGCCTGCAGCAAGGACTGCATCATTTCATCCGAGGAGGTTATCAGCTTAGCCGCGGCTGAGTAAGCCTGCTGAAATTTGATGAGATCTGCCATCTCTTCATCAAGGGAAACGCCGGAAGTGGCGTCCTTCATGGCGCTCATCTGATCAGTGATCAAGACGTTGTAGTCATAATCCCGGGTGACGGTCTGCCCCTTGATGCCGATTTCCCCCACCAGGGTATTGTAAAATCCGTCGAGGGTGTCACTGCTGCCGCCGGTAAACCGGACATATTCGTTGCGCTGGATGTTGGTGATGAGCAGGGCATTGGACTGGTCGCCGCGGAAGATTTGGCCGTTTGCGCTGACGGTTCCAGCGGCAATCTTATCAAGGTCCTCGCTGATGAAGTCATTGACGCTGATGGAATCGGCGCTGGAGCCGGTGAAGAAGGTATTGAGCCCTGCCGTGGCGAGAAAATTGGAGGTGTCGCCGCCAAAGGCAAACTGGTGATTGCTGTCCGGCGTCAGCACCAGTTTGTTGTCCTGAATCGTTGCCGCCACCCATGGGGTTGACTGGCCACTGGCGTTGATGATGGAAATATTGATGGAGTCCGCCACGTCCTGCAGGGTGTATGCCCGTTCCAGGGAAATTTCCACCGGTTGCGGCAGGGCCAGGGTGTCATCATTGTTGTAGAGCCATATGTTGAAGCTCCCGCCGTCTGTCTGCAGTTCACCCGAATAGTCGTAACCCATCATGGAAAGTAAAACCTGGTTGTCCGAGGCATCAAAGGTAAGCTGCCCGTCGCCGCCTTCGTCGGTGCTGCTGATGTTGCCGCCACCAAGTCCCAGTTGATCCAGATAGCGGTCATCCGTGCCGCCGTCGATATCGATCTGGCTCTGATGGGAAAAAAGCGACAGTTCGCCGGTATTATGGGTGGCGTCGGCAGCGTAGGTGCTATTGGTCAGGCCGAGTTTGAATTCGGTTGATAGCGGATCCGTGTCCAGCCCGTCGATTATGATGCGGGACTCGTCACCGGCATTGGTGTTGCGGAGAATAATGGCATTGGCCGCACCGCCGTTGGTGCCGTCGCCCACCAGGGCCTCAATGGTTATTTTTGGTATGTTTTCAGGAACATTAGTGGGATCGTTGTAATCCTGGATGGCCTGATTGATGGCCGACACCATGTTGGCGGCCAGGGTGGCCGGATCCGTGTCATCCGGCGGCCCGGAAGTTGAGTCAACCGTATAATTGACATCGATGCCGTTGATCTGCAAGCTGATGACCGTGCCGTCCTCGCCGGCGGCCATGGCGGTCACCGCATCGCCTGCAACCTGGGTGGTCAGCCTGGCCTGCACACCGGTAATGGCATCATTGATGGCCTGGGCGGCATTGTAAGCCTTGGTTTGGGCCAGACCGTATGATGCGGTGCCACCCTCGATCTTGCCGATTACCCGGTCATTGATGGTCAGACTGCCGGCCGGGATGGTTTCCGTTGCCAGTGCGGGATCTATGGTGCTGGTGAGCAGGGTGGTGTTTGCCGCCCGGTCGGCGCTGGTGAGCTGTTCGGAAAAAGAGGTCAGACCGACGCCCTGGCTGTGCTGCTGGTTTACTTCCCGTATCAGGGCGTTGGCCAGGGCATCAAGGCGGCCGAGATAATTTTCCGCAACCCCTGGTTTGACCTGGTTATATATTTCCATCCAGCCGCCGATATTGCCTCCCACCTCGGCGCCGGTGCCGATAGCTGTTTTGGTCTGGGTGCCGTTGGCGTTGGTGCTGACCCAGTGCAGCTTGTCTTCCAGCCAGTCGATCTGCCATGCCTCATTGTTTTCCACCAGGGTATGGCCGTCGGCCATGAGGACGGTGTAGGCGCCGGTGCTGGTTTCGAAATAATTGACCTCCACATACTTTGACAGGTCATTAAGGAGGATGTCCCGCTGGTCGCGCAGGTCGTTCTGCTTGTTCAAATCGGTTTCAGATGCAGCGATCTGGTCGTTGAGCTTGGCCAGCTGTTTGGTGAGAGCGTTGACATCATTGACGGCAGAGCTGAGACTGACATCAATGTCATATCTGGTTTGCGTCAGTTCGGTGGTCATGTTGTGAAACTGATCGATAAGGATTTTGGCCTTCTGAACCGTTGAATCACGGGTGGACAGAGTTTCCGGATAGGAGGCCAGGGTCTGCCAGCTGGCCCAGAATTCGCTCATTAATTCATTGATCGCAAGACCGGGTACCTCATTGAAGGAGGTTTCCACCAGGCGCATGGACTGCTGCTGCGCCTCCAGGTTGCTCAGGGTGGAGTTCTGGCCGATCAGTCGTTTCACCATGAACTGGTCATAATGGCGGTTGATCTCCATGCCCCGGACGCCGTTGCCGAAAAAACCGATCCCCTCCGGGGTCGGCTGGGCAGGGGTAAGGGCCAGTGACTGCCTGGTGTAGCCGGGGGTATCAACATTGGCGATATTGTGACCTGCCACGGAAACCGCCTGCTGGTGGGCAAGCAGCGCCTCTTTGGCAGTGTTTAATATCTGGGAAATGCCGACCATGGTCAGACCTCTCTGCTTACCAGGGAAGCGACAGAGTTCTTTCTCTGCTGCCGTCCCCGCATGCTGTAAAGACGATCACCGGCAATCTCCCCGCAGATGAGCGAAATGGCATCGTTGAGGTAGCCTAGGGTGTCGCTGGCAAAACGCTTGTTGATGAGATTGTTGCTGCTGATCTTTTCCCGCAGTGCCGCCAGCTGATCACGGTACTGTTTGACGGCAAGGGTCTGCTCGCGGGTCATGAAAGGGATCAGCTCTGCAAGTTTGATCATTTTTTTATCGTTATGCGGGTTGGTCGTGACAACCCGTCTGGCAACCTCCTGGAGGGAATGATCGAGCTGGGCAATCTTGGCAAGCTCGCTCTCTTTCTTGCGCGTCAGAGAAATCAGCGAGGCGACATCCATATTGATCAAGGCGTGCTTTTCCTCTTCCAGGATGGCGAGAAAGCCTGCGGAGATGGCAATCTGCCGTTTCAGGATATCCAGAATCAGCGGCAGCGGAAAAGCCTGTCCGTTTGGCGGTTGACCTGGGAAATATTCAGTCTGCTCATTTTGTATCGCAGTTTGTGCATTCATTTTTGTCCGTCCTCGCCTGCAGGAGGCTTGATTGACCGGCTTAATTGCTGATAGAGCAGGTCGCCGATTCCCATGCCCTTGCCATGGGCCCATTCTTTTGTCATTTCTTCATCGAGCATGGATTGGTATATTTTTTCTCCGTAACTTTTTTCAAAGAGGCCGCCTTCCGGGATACTTTCGCGCATGGTGGAAAGCAATTTGTTTAACAGGATTGCCTCGAAATCCTTGCAGGCTTCCAGCAGCTTCTTTTTCTCGATGGATTCGGCAAACTGCTTCTCATTTCTATTATCGACCGACTGCAAGGTTTTCTGAAATTGAATTGATGACGGGCTGATACTTTCCATTTAAATAATCTCCAAATCAGCATCCAGGGCGCCTGCCGCCTTGATGGACTGCAGAATGGCAATGAGGTCCCGTGGGGTCACGCCCACGCCGTTTAAGGCGCTGACCAGATCACCCAGGGTGGCCCCTGAGCTGAGGGCAATGAGCTTATTTTCCTGATCCCGGGCCGTGATATTGCTGTTTTCCACCTCAGAAGGCATGGCCTTATTGGATACCTGCACACTCAGGTTGCCGTGGGCCACGGCAAGCTCCTTGATTTTCACATCCTTGCCCATGACAATGGTGCCGGTTCGTTCGTCAATGACCACCCGGGCGGAGCTGTCCGGCACAATTTCCAGATTTTCTATGGCCGCCATGAAGGCCACTTCACTGCCAGCAAATTTTTCCGGGACAGTGATGTTCACCGTGGCGCTGTCCTTGGCACTGGCGTAAGGGCCTTCCAGCAGAGAATCAATGGCATTCACCGCCCTGGACATGGTGGTGAAGTCCGGGGTGTTAAGGTGGAGGATAATTTCCTGTTTGCCGGCAAAGGATACCGGTACCTCCCGCTCCACCGTCGCGCCGTCCGGTATGCGGGCCACGGTGAGATGGTTTGCCTGGACCCGTTCGTTTGTTCCGGTGTCAAATTGAAAACCGCCGATGCTGACCGGTCCCTGGCCTATGGCATATACTTTTCCGTCCAGGCCTTTCAACGGGGTGGCAATCAGGGTGCCGCCCTGCAGCGATTTGGCGTCGCCCAGGGTGGACAGGGTCACATCAATGGTCTGGCCGGTCTTGACAAAGGCGGGCAGGGTGGCGGTCACCATGACGCCCGCGACGTTTTTGACCTTCACATCGTCCTTGTCCACATGCACACCCATGTTTTCAAGCATGTTGACCAGGGCCTGGCTGGTAAAGGGCGACTTGTTGCCGTCACCGGTCCCGTCCAGGCCGACAACAAGCCCGTAGCCGACCAGCTGATTGGTGCGGATGCCTTTTACGGAGGCAACGTCTTTCAGCCTCACCGCGCCGGCCTCGTTGAGCGGTGCAAGCAAAACACTTAGCATGATCAGCAGGATGGAAAATTGTGAGAACTTCATATGCACTCCTTGGCATCTATCAGATTGTTGATCAGCTTTAAGAGCAAACGGTGTGCCGTCATGTTGATGATGTGCTGAAAATTAAAAAATTAAATTAAAACGGCTTGTTATCTGTGGCGACCCATCGCAGGTTGCGACCAGGGAGAAGGGGGAGGGAAAAATTTGCCTACCCCCATCACCCTTCATGACCGCTTATTAGAAAGGCCAGAGAATATCCACCCCCCTGGCCAGCCAGCCCGGCTGCTGTTTGTCGCTGAGCACCCCGGTGCCGCTGTACTCGATGCGGGCATCGGCAATATTGGTGGACTGGATGGAGTTACTGGGTGAGATATCCTGGGGCCGGACAAGTCCCGAGAGAATGAGAAACTGCGTCTCGTTATTGACCCGGATCTCCCGGTAGCCCTGAATCACCAGATTGCCTTCCATGGTGACATCAATAACCCGGGCGGAAAGGGTGGCCGTCACCGTGCTGTTTCTCTCGGTCGTGCCCTTTCCTTCAAAGTCATTTTTCAGGTCAACCTCCAGGCTTTTGTCTGAAGGGGTGAAATTGGGGTTTTTGCCGCTGAGCCATTTCTCAAAGCCGAAAAACTGGGTGATGCCGGCTGCAACGCTGGATTCCCGCTCGGTTTTGGTGCGGGCGTTTTTCGCGCCGTTGGAGGTTTCGACGATTTCCACCATGACAATATCTCCCACCCGGCAGGCGCGGCTGTCCTTGTAAAGATCCATGGACTGCTCGGTAAACAGCGAGCCCTCCTGGGGGGCGAGCTGTTTGGTGCGGACCTCTGGCAGGCTGTAGCGGTCCGGCAGGGTGGTGCGGCTGTTGGGGTCAGAGGTGGAAACGCAGCCGGCCAGCAGGAGCATGCCGACCAGACCGGCTGAAAAAGCTTTCCGCAATGATTGTTTTTTTTTCATAGGTTTATCCATTTTTTCTGCAAAAGAACTGCAATGTTTTATCATCCGTTAACTGGACCCGCGGTGGAGGAAATTCAGACAGCGCCGAGCCTGGCGCAGGTTTGCCAGTGATCTGCTAGAGATCAACCTCCACCAGGCCTTCATCAACAACCCTGGCCTGCAGGATACGGCGGCTCATCAGATTTTTCACCTGCACGATTTCGCCGATGGCCCCGGCTTTTTTTACCTCGCCCGGAGCAGATACCTGCAACCCTCCGCTTTTGGCGATGATGGTTACCAGATCACCTCTTTTTACCAGGGGTGGGTCCTTGAGCAGATGGGCAAAGACAATGTCCCCTGCCCGCAAAGACTTGTAAAGTTGTTTGCCGATGGCCTGTTCAGGCTTTCCCAGCAGGCTGTCGCCCAGCATGGAGATATCGCGGAAATCGGTTTCAATGTCCTCGGCGCAGATAATGGTCCGGCGGGATATGGAGTGGGAGGCAAGGACCACCGTTCCCCAGAACTGGAGATTGCCATACATTTTTACTTGGCCGCACTCCCTGCCGTTGACGGTGAGAACAGCGGAAATAAATTTTTTGCCGGGAGAGGCGCAAAGGAACTGGTTGGTGAGACGGTAAGCGAGCTTGCCGTCCGGCACGCTGAGGGATGTCGGGTCACTTGAAAAGTCGCTGATGCGAAATTCCTCAATATGAGCTGGAATATTCTGGCGGATGATTTCCGAAAAAATATCCTGTAGCTCACCTTGGGCCAATACCTTGCCCGCCGGGTTGTCGTCAGGTCCGGCCTCTGCCCGAACAGTGAGCAGCGGCAACAAAAGGCAGCACAGGATGACCAGAAACTGGATATGACGCATGTCTTTACCTTACCAGGTTGTTGGAAATTTCAAGCAGCTGGTCCGCCGTGGTGACGCCCTTGGAATTGGATTCAAAGGCGCGCTGGGTAATAATGAGATTCACCATCTCTTCGGTAACGTTGACATTGGATGTTTCCAGCATGCTCTGGCTGAGGGTTCCCATGCCGTTAATGCCGGGGTTTTCCTCCCTGGGATCGCCCGAGGCCTCAGAGGGAAGAAAGAGGTTGCTGCCCACCGCCTTCAAGCCGGCGGGATTGACAAAATCATGCAGTGTTACCTGCACGGAGGCAATAGTCTGCTGGGCCGCATCCAGGGCGGACAGCATGCCGCCTGAGTCGATCTGGATGGCGACGGTCTCCGCCGGGACAGCGAATTCCGGCTGCAGGCGGTCACCGTTGCTGGTGACAATGTAACCGTCCTTGTCCAGTTTGAAGGCACCGGCCCGGGTGTAATACTCCACCCCGTCCCTGACGATCTGAAAAAAACCACGTCCTTCGATGGCCCAGTCAAGCTCATTGCCGGTCTGGGAATAGTCTCCCTGGGTGAATATTTTGTATACCGCAGTGGGCCGCACCCCCATGCCGACCTGCACGCCGGTCGGCACCTGGCCGCCGGCCACCGTCTCCGCCCCCACCGCCCGCAGGGAGTTATAAAAAAGGTCCTCAAACTGGGTCTGGCTTTTTTTAAAGCCGCCGGTGTTGACGTTGGCCAGGTTGTTGGAAATGACGTTGAGCTGCAGCTCCTGGGCGTTCATGCCGGTGGTGGAAGTAAATAATGCTCTGATCATGTTTTTCTCCTGCTGTTGCGGTAATTTTTTATCATAAGCCAACAGCGGCCGTTTTTTCGGTAAAGGGAAACAATTTTATTATGATAAAGAGTCAGGTTTCCGGTTAACTTGTCAATTTCCCGACAGTGCTGATCGCCTTGGCGTCAATCTCATCATAGGTGCGGATCACCTTCTGCTGGGTTTCATAGGCCCTGTGCAGGTCGAGCATGGTGGTCATCTCGCTGACCAGGGAGACATTCGAGCTTTCGATAAACCCCTGTCTGACCGTGAAGTCGGTGGCCGGCTCCTCCTCGGCTCCCTCCGTTTTCAGCCGGAAAAGGTTCGTTCCTTCCTTTTCAATGTCGGTCAGGTTGGCAAAGGTGGCGATGTCAAAGCGGCCGGCAGTAACCCCGTCAACCATCAGGCTGCCGTCCGTGGCGACGGACACCTCGTTGCCGTTGATGACGATCGGTCCGTCAGTCCCCAAAACCAGGTGGCCGTCCGGGTTGACCAGCTGTCCCTCGCTGTTGACCAGGAAGTTGCCGGCTCTGGAGTAACGGACGCCCTGGGGGGTCTGCAGCTTAAAGAAACCATCGCCGCTGATGGCAAAATCCAACTGGTTGCCGGTGTTCTTGACCGAGCCTTCCTGGTGGTTTGTCAGTATTTTGAGGGCCTTGCCGACCCGCTGGCGGTTCTGGTTTGTGGTGTAGAGCATTTCCCAGAAGGTGATATCTTCCTTTTTGTAGCCGGGCGTATCAACATTGGCCAGATTGTTGGTGATCTGGTTCAGGCGCTGTCCCTGGGCAAGCATTGTTTCCGTGCTTTCAATGAGGCCTAAACGGTTTTTGATAAACATGAATCCTCCGGCAAAAAGTGTTTTTTCGGGGCTTTTGCAACTCATGTGCCAAATAGTTTACAGTGGTTGCGGCAACAGGAGGGGGAGGAAGTTTTTTTGCGACTTGATAGATTTATTCATTGAAATTAAGCCGTTAAGGCTGCTGCGCTGTTAAGCTGAGCCGGGTGGAGCCGAGAAGGCCGGCGCATGCGCGAGGCTGGCAGGAAGGAATGGGGGGGAAGAATTTTCCCGGTGGGCGCTTATACCTGGTATTTTTGGTTTGTCCGGTAGACAAAGGCCAGAATTTCGGCAACAATGAAATAGGTCGACTCGGGGATTTCCTCGTTGAGTTCGAGCCGGGAAAGCACCTCAACCAGATCGGCGTCTTCGTGGACGGGGATATTGTGCTCCCGGGCGAGTTCCAGCAATTTTTCCGCCAGCAACCCTATGCCCTTGCCGATCACCTTGGGCGATGCGTCTTTTTTCTTGTCATAGCGGAGGGCGACCGCCTTTTTGTGCCGGACTTTTGTCTCGGAGCGTTTTCTGTCAATCATATTACCTGAAATCCCACGTGAAAGGTTGCCTTTCCATTGGACCGCAAATATGGTTAATTTTCAATGAAATTTAAAAATCTCCTTCCCGGCCGGTTGAAAAAACGCTACAAACGGTTTCTTGTTGATGTGGTGCTGGACGACGGGACTGAATTGACCGCCCATTGCCCCAATACCGGGAGCATGCGGGGCTGTCTTGCGGCAGGAAACCCAGTGTTGTTGTCCCTCTCCGGCAATCCGTCCCGTAAATATCCCTTTACCCTGGAAATGATCGAGGTAAATGGCTTTTGGGTGGGGGTCAACACCGCCCTCACCAATCAGCTGGTGCGGGAAGGTATTGAAAATGGTGTGGTGACTGATTTCGGCGAGATCAACCGGATCCAGGCCGAGGTCAAGGTTTCCGCCAGAAGCCGGCTTGATTTTCTGCTCTGCCGCGGGACTGACAGGATCTATCTGGAAGTGAAAAACTGCACCCTGGTTGAGGGGGAAAAGGCCATGTTTCCAGATGCGGTAACCAGCCGCGGCACCAGACATCTCCGGGAGCTGGCGGAACTTGTGCAAAACGGGCATGGGGCCGCGATTTTTTTCTGTGTGCAGCGCATGGACGGCGAGGTGTTTGCCCCGGCGGCCCACATTGATGCGGAGTATGCCCGGACGCTTTCGGAAATCGTCGGGCAGGGGGTGAGGGTGATGGCTTACCAGGCCCTGGTGGGGCCTGCGGAAATTCGTTTGACCCATGCCCTGCCTGTGCAGCTCGCATAGGTTTTCGTAACTAAAAAAAGCGGGATAAGGAAATGAACACAGAGAAAGAAAAAGCCGTTGTTCTGTTAAGCGGCGGACTTGATTCCACCACTGTTCTGGCAATGGCGATAGCGCAGGGCTATGCCTGTTATTGCCTCAGTTTTTCCTACGGCCAGCGGCAGACCGTCGAGCTGGCCCGGGCCAAGGAGAATGCCCGGCGGATGGGGGCGGTTGATCATCTTGTCCTGCATCTTGATCTTGCTAAGATCGGCGGATCCGCCTTGACCGGCGATTTTGCCGTGCCGAAAAACCGCAGCGCAGTCGAGATGGAATCGTCCATTCCGGTGACCTATGTGCCGGGGCGTAATACCATTTTTCTGGCCCATGCCATGGCATGGGCCGAGGTGCTTGGCGCTTTTCATATTTTCATCGGCATCAATGTGCTCGATTACAGCGGTTACCCCGATTGCCGGCCGGAGTATCTCGCGGCCTTTGCCAAGGTGGCTAATCTCGGGACGCGGGCCGGGGTGGAAAGCGGCCGGAGTTATAAAATTCACGCACCACTGATGCATTTGACCAAAAAAGAGATTATTTTTAGAGGAAAGGCCCTGGGGGTGGATTACCGTCTCACCCACAGCTGTTATGACCCGGACAGCGAGGGAGCGGCCTGCGGCAGATGCGATGCCTGTCAGCTGCGGCTGAAAGGGTTTCATGAGGCGGGATTGGTTGACCCTGTTTTGTACCAGGCAAAGGGTGGAGAGGAAAATGGGTAAATTTGCGCAGCTGGGCCAGCTTTTCATGGTGGGTATTCCCGGCAAATATCTTGACGAATCCACCTTGCGGTTGATTGGTGAACAGGGAATTAATAACTTCATCATTTTCAAGCGCAATGTCGACAACCCGGAGCAGCTGAAACAACTCTGCGCCGGGGTGAAAGAAGCCTGCCAGAGGTTCAAGTTGCCGCCCCCGCTGATTGCCATTGATCAGGAAGGCGGCACGGTAGCCCGGCTGCCTGCCCCATTTACCCAGTTTGCCGATGCCAGGGAGTTGGCCGGGGCCGCTGATCCTGTTGCCGCGCTGGCGGACTACGCCGCCACCTGTGCCAGGGAACTGACGCAGGCCGGCATCAATATGAATCTGGCGCCGGTCCTTGATGTGTGCCCTGCAGGCCAGGGTTTTTTTATGGAAAGACGCTCTCTGGGGACTGATCCGCAGGTGGTCGGGCAACTTGGGAGTCAGGTGATAAGGGATCTGCAGGCCGGGGGAGTAGCCGCCTGCGGCAAGCATTTCCCCGGTCTTGGCGGGGCAAAGCTTGATCCCCATCTGCTGCTGCCTGTTGTCGCCCGAACAATAGCCGAGATAAGGGCGGTTGATCTTGTCCCGTTTCAACAGGCCATTGCCGCTGACGTGGCGGCAATTATGACCTCCCATACCATATATGAGCATTTGGATGGCGCAACTCCTGCAACATTGTCAAGGCATATTCTTGCCGATTTGCTGCGCATGGAGCTTGGCTTTGACGGCTTGATTATCACCGATGATCTGGAAATGGGAGCCATCGAAAATGAAAGAACAGTGTCCGAGGCAGCCGTGCAGGCATTTAGCGCCGGGGCCGACATGATTTTGATCTGTCATGGGCATGAAAAAGTTCGTCTGGCCTATGACCGTTTGCTGGCGGCAATTTCCGCGGGTCAAGTCGCCTTGCCGCGCTGCGGCAAATCGTTGGCAAGAGTTGAGGCCGTGCGGCGACGATTTGCCTAACGGCGTGAAAAAAACAAATGGATAACGAGAGAATGGTGGAGCCAAAAAAAATAATATGATACCATAAGGATACTCGGTGTGTCCGGCTCCGGCAGCCGGGGTCGGATGGATGTTCCATTGCCGTATTGACACAGGTGATGCGGCAAAATTTTTCATGGAGGATGTGTATGGAACTAAAGGTTGAAGGCCGTAATCTCGATGTAAGAAAATCTTGGCAGGATAGAATTGATGAGGAAAAAGAGCGGTTGATGCGTCATCATCCCGGGCTTATTCTCAACCTTCGTGTAACCATTGAGGAAACTACTTCCCATAAGCAGGGCGGCTATGAAGTCAGGCTGGTAACAGGTGTTCCTAATGATACAGTGGTCGTCAAGAGAAAAGGAGATTCGGTGGCACCCTTGCTTGTTGATGCTTTTGATACCTTGGGCCTGCAGTTAAAGGAATTACAGCGCAAAAGGAGGCAGACCAACAAGGTGCCTGAAGCCGGAGGTGACATAGGGGCTGGATTTGGCGTGATCAAGCGGCTTTCTCCCTATGAATCCTATGGTTTTATTGTGGCCAGCGACGGACGTGAGATCTATTTTCACGAGAATGCCTTGAAGGATCTGGTTATGGACCAGCTGGCCGAGGGCGACACGGTTTCCTTTGGTGTTACCGAAGGGCAAAAAGGGCCGCAGGCAACCTGGGTGCGCGCCGTGTGATTGACAGTAAAAATTAAGTTCTAAAAAAACTGGGGCTTATTGTGAAGTAAGCCCCTTTTTTATTCCCATTTGGGGGAGTTTCGCCAATGACTGAACAGCGGGATCTTTTTGCAAAAATAGCTGCCAGAAAACAAGAACTGACCGGCAAGGTGCTTATCCTTTGCCATCATTATCAGCATGATGATGTCTTTCAGTTTGCCGATTTGACCGGTGATTCACTCAAGCTTGCCCGTGAAGCCGCTGAAGCTGGGAAATATCCGTATATTATTTTTTGCGGCGTGCATTTCATGGCGGAATCCGCCGATATTTTGACGGATGATGAGCAGGCGGTGATTTTGCCGGATCTCCATGCCGGTTGTCCCATGGCGGATATGGCGACCGTTGAGCAGGTTGCCGCCGCGTGGAGCGAGTTGGCGGAGGTATGCGGTGGGCAGACAATTGTCCCGGTTACCTACGTGAATTCTTCGGCCCGTATCAAGGCCTTTGTCGGCAACAGGGGAGGGTCGGTCTGCACCTCTTCCAACGCGGAGAGGGTTCTGACCTGGGCCTGGACAAGGGGAGAAAAGGTTTTCTTTTTCCCGGATGAGCATCTGGGGAGAAATTCCAGCAAGGCTCTGGGAATTGGTGATGATGAGATTGTCGTCTGGCAGCGGGGCAAGAAGCTTGGCGGCAACAGCGTGGAAAGGCTGGTAAAGGCCAGAACGATCCTGTGGAACGGTTACTGCCATGTGCATCAGGAATTTTTGGTGGAACAGATTCAGGGATGGCGGCAAAAGATGCCTGCCATACGCATCATCGTTCATCCTGAAAGCCCGTGGGAAGTGGTGCGGCAGGCGGATTACTACGGGTCCACCGAGAAAATTATCGCGGCGGTCCGTGAATCTGAGTCCGGGGCGGCCTGGGCCATCGGCACCGAGGTCAATCTGGTGAAGCGATTGCAAAAACAGCACCCGGACAAGATTGTTCATCTGCTGGCCCCAACCCCGTGCACCTGCGGCACCATGAGCAGCATAACCCCCGCCAGTCTGCTGTGGGTGCTTGATAATCTGGCCCACGGCAAGGTGGTCAATCAGATTACTGTTGATGCGCAAACCGCGGCCGGAGCAAAGCTGGCCTTGGACCGCATGCTGGAGATATAAGGCCCGCAAGGAAAATGTTCTCTTTCTTTCCTGTACCCGTCCCTCTTATAAGCCTTTCACGCTGATAAACTCAAAGTCTGGCAGTACCAGGCAGGTCAGCTGACCGCCGTAAACCGCTCCGGTATCAATGCCTATTTTGTTTTTGTCTATGAGCGGTTTATCAAACGGGGTGTGGCCGAAGACCACCCTTTTGCCGAAATCATAACGGGAATCCAGGAACTGATCTCTGGCCCAGCAGCACCAGCGGGGGGACTGCTGGCTCAAGTGGACGTGCGGCTGTAAGCCGGCATGGACATAAATGTAATCCCTGTCTTCCCAGAAAAGCAGCAGTTCTTTGAAAAAATGAAGATGACTGACCGGAATGTGTGCGGCGATCCGGCCGGTAAAGGGCGGCATGATGCCGTAACTTTCCAGGGTTTTGTCGCCGCCCATCCGCAGATAAAAGTCCCGTTCTTCGCCGGCCAGGGAGGCGAGAAATATCTGTTCGTGATTGCCCAGGAGGGGAATCACCCGGCCTGGGGCCTCCTCCATCAGCCGGATCACCTCGGAGACCACTTTTTTTGAATCCGGACCCCGGTCAATATAATCACCGAGAAAAATAATCGTGTCCCGGCTGAGATCGGGATGGATTTTATCCAGCAGTTCCAGCAGAGATGCGTGGCAACCGTGGATATCGCCGATCACATAGCTTCTTGCCATGATCCGCCTATCTGGAGGACTGCCAGGAGCGGAGAAGTTCCATTGCCTCCTTTCGCTCCGGGAATTCGATGTTTTCCCGCAGACATTCTTTTAATTCCCGCAGTGCTTCGTCGTCCGCCCCCTGCCCCTTGAGGGAAAGGGCCAGATGATAGCGGATGGTGGGCACATTAGGCAGGGCGACCAGGGCTTCTCTGAACTGGGTGGTGGCCAGGTCGTAAGCATCCCGTTTGTAATGGATGAATCCCAGGGTATCGCTGATATTGGGGTCGTTTGGCAGCCGTTCTTTGGCAATCAAGGCCAGCCGCAAAGCCTCGCCCAAGTCGGGATTCGCTTCCTGGGTGAGGAGCCAGGCAAGATTATTTGCCGCTGGTGCGAATTTGGGATCACGCTCAAGGAGCTGGCGGTAGGTTTTCTTCGCCTCTTCAGGTTTGCCGCTCTGTTCGTAAAGAGGTCCCAATCCCATCAGGGCTTGTAAAGAGTCCGGCTGGTTTTTCAGCAATGACTGGTATTGGGCGATGGCCTCACCGCCTTTGCCGCTTTTTTCCATGATGCGGGCAATCATGATGTAGGGCTGGGGGTTTTCAGGTACAAGCGCCTGGGCCTTGTGAAAAGCGGTGCTTGCGGCTTCAAGCTCCCCTTGTCTGAACAGCAGATCGCCCAGCAGCAGCAAGTTGCCGGGGTTGTCAGGGTACTTCTCCTGCTGGTGGCGAACGCGTTCAATGGCTTTTTTGGGCTGTTTGTTTTGCATGTCAATGGCAGCCAGGGTGGCGAGGGCCGGGGTGTAATCCGGTTTGATGCGCAGTATTTCTTCAAGCAGTGGTATTGCCTGCGGATATTCCTGCCGCGCTAGTCTAGTCAGGGCCAGATTGTGGAAGACCTCAATGCTTTCCGGCAGCATTTCATTCATTTGGGTGAAAACCTTCAGGGCATTGTCTGTTTTGCCTGCGTAGAGAAAGCTTTGCCCAAGGATGA
>JBFMAY010000007.1:0-99897 GCA_040755455.1 Thermodesulfobacteriota bacterium
TTAACAGACAAGGGGGTGGGATGGATCAATCGAAAGTGGCTTTTGAGAAAAAACGGTCAGAATGGAAGGGAAATTACGATAGCATGAAAAGTGGTGGGGAAACTGCCGCGCAGCGGCTTACTTGAACCAACACATCCACCAGACCAGGTTGGCCTATGTTTTTCTACCCATCGTCGCGGCTGGCTGGTGATGTGAAACGTTAGGTTTTTCCCCCGCCCAGATCAGAAGATTTTTTTCCAGTTCTGTCCTGCGTGAAACAGATCCTTCAGGGTGACGACCCCCTGAGCCTTCATTTTTTTGACGAGATAGATAAAGAGATAGGCCGTCTGCAGGGAATCCTGCAGGGCATCATGCTGGGAAAAGGCGGGCAGTCCATAATCCCTGCTCAGGTCGGCCAGGTTGAAGGAAACCTGCAGGTTAAACTGGTCGTGGTAATTCTCCCAGCAGGTATCGGTATAGACCTGGGCCAGGCGCATGGTGTCCAGGCAGGGGTTTTTGATGGTGGAGCCGAAAATTTTTTTAGCCGCCTTATTAATAAATCCCACATCAAGACTGACGTAATGGCCAACCAGCAGGGAAGGACCGCAGAATTCGATGAATTTCGGCAGGATCTCCTTCAAGGTGGGGGCATGGGCAAGCTGCTCCGGGGTAATACGATGGAGCAGGGTGCTGTCGGTGGCGTCAGTAATCTTATACGGTTTGACAAAGGAATGAAACGTCTCGCCGGCAATAATCTTCAGATCTCTGACATGCACGGCACCAATGGAGACGATTTCATCCTTGCCGCTCAGACCGGTCAGCTCGGTATCGAAAACGACAAAATTATAAAATTCAAGCGGCTGGTTCTGATCAATATCCTTGAACCAGCTGTGATTTTGAGCAAAAACAGGATGTTCTTTTTTCTCTTTCCCGCCGGAGAAAGGCCACAGATGCATGATTCCCAAGTTCGTCCCTTTTAAATTTCCCGTAAACGGAATTGCTGATTGAGGCTCGCCTGAATTTTCCTGATTACCTCAAAGGCCTCTTTCAGCGTTTTTTTCTCGAGATCAGAGAGGTCAGCGGGGTTGATGTAATTATGCGGCTGCATGCCCTCTTCCAGCAGATGCAGTTGGTGGATCAGTCGGAGCTGCATGAGAAACTCATAAGCTTCTACTGTTTCGTTGTAAAGTTCCTGGGAAATATACCGATGTTCGTGGAGGAGCTGCAGGCGGCCCAGGGTGTTCGTTTCGGCAATACCGTATTTAAGCGCCAGGATTCTGGCAAAATCAACAAAAGGCACCAGTCCGCTTTCCTTGAGGTTTAGTCTGTTTTTATGGTCGCCGTTTTTTTCCACGATGAAATTCTTGAAAAAGGAAAGAGGGGGCCGCGACTTAAGACAGAATTTGGCCAGATGGGCCAAGAATATCTCCTGCTTGGGGGCCACGGTGCACAGATGCTTTCTTAAATTTCTGGCCAGGTTTTCATCGCCGTAGCCTGATCTGAAATCAAAAAAGATGGTGGTGTTTAATACCTCCTGGGGATCCGGGGTGATCATCCACTGGTTGAATGCCTTGATCCAGCCGTTCAGGTTTTTGCGCAGGGCACTGTTGGAAGCCATGATGTTGCCCGGGCAGCGTGGATAGCCGCAGTGCACAAGATGCTCTATGACCTCTTCCGTGAAAACTCTGAAATATTCGATGGTGTTCCGTTTTCTGGCTTCGTCTTCCGGAATTTCGAAGATAAGGGCGTTGTCCTGGTCCGTACGGAATGTCTGCTCACGCCGTCCTTCGCTGCCCATGAGCATCCAGCAAAACTTGACAGGCGGCGCCCCCATTTTTTCAATCATCAGGGTCAGCAGGCGGTCAAGTATCTGATCGTTTAAGATGGTTATCATTCTGGTGATATTGTTGGCCTTGGCACCCTCCTCGATGAGTGATCTCACTACCAGCGGAACCTTGAGGGACAGTTGGTAGAGATCCTCCGCCCTGCGCTGGGCCAAAATTTCCCGGAAAAGATAGAGGGGTGAAGTCCCCTGCAGAACCATGATATCATGGGTGGTTACCACGCCGGTAATCTTTCCCTGTTTTTTAATGGCCAGATGGTGAATGCGGTTGCTCATCATCTTCAGCAGGGCATCGAAGCAGACGGCATGGGAGTCAATGGTCAGTACTGGGGTGGCCATGATCCATTTGACCATGGTCTGGTAGTCAAGACCCTGGGCGACAACCCTGGTGCGCAGATCCTTGTCGGTAATAATGCCGATGATCTCACCCGCGCTGTCTTGCACCAGCAGTGAGCCGATATGCAGCTGGGCCATGCGGATGGCGGCATTTTGCACGGTATCATCCGCGTTGATGGTTTGCGGCTGGCCCTTGACCACGGCCCCTACTTGGGCGCTGAAGAGATAGAGTGAACCTTCCGTCCTGGTTGAGACACGATGCTGTCGCAATTCCTTATATGCCGTCCTCACCAGTTTATCGGACATGCTGCGCAGAAAATAGGTGGTAACCTTGGGCGCTGAATGCAACAGCTCCATGAATGCTTCCTTGTGAAAGAGGAAACAGAAGGTGTCCTCCACCGTCTCCACATTGAGATTGGCCGGGGTGTTCTGAATAATAGGCAGAGCGCCGAAGTATTCACCTTCACCCCGGAAGTCTTTCAGGGTAACCTGACCTTGCTCGTCTTTCAGGTAGGTCTTGACGCCTCCCTTCTGGATAAGGTGGAAGTGGGTGACTTCAGTTGTGTCCTGTTTGAAAATAAGGGTATTCTTCGGGTAGAAATCAATAATGCACTGACGAGCCAGTCTTTTTAGGGTGTCTCTGTCAAGTTCATTAAAGGGCAGGGTCTTTTTCAGGAATTCGAGAACGATTTCTGGCGAGATATTGTGAAGATCATTTTTATGTGGCATTATAAACGGTTTCCATTATTGTTGTCCCCGGCCCGGATGGTCAGGGAATGTTTTTGTCGGGGCAAATCCTATGGCTGGGGTAGGGGGAAATCGGGACAATAATTGTCAGGTGGAATCTTTCTGGATTTGTAACAGTCCGATTTTGTAAATGCGGGAACGGCCTCTTCCTCGGTTGCATATCTTTGCCTGATGGAATTAAAGGCCGTGTTGCGGGCCATAAAGGCATCGACGATATCCGGGGCAAAGTGCCGGCCTTTTTCCTGGGTAATGATTTTCATGGCCTCCTCGTGGAGACAGGCTGAGCGGTATTTCCGCACGGTGGTCAGGGCATCATAAACATCGGCCAGGGCAACAATACGCGCGGCCAAGGGAATTTCTTCTTCCCTGAGGCCATATGGGTACCCGGTGCCATCCCACTTTTCATGATGACAGTAGGCAATTGTCTTTGCCATGGATAAAAAGGATTGCTCCGCCCTATGGGCGTCCACTGCTTTCAGTATATTGCCTCCATAGGTGGTATGCTGTTTGATGACCGCATTTTCTTCAGGGGTGAACTTGGCTGGTTTGAGGAGTATTTCGTCGGGTATGCTTACCTTGCCGATATCGTGGAGAATAGAGGAGTGGTAGAGATCCTCGATATACTGTTCGTTGATGTATTCTTTATATTCATTTCTGGTGGCCAGTTCTCTGGCAATGACTTGACTGTATTCCCGGATCCTTTCCAAATGACTTCCGGTATGCACATCCCGGTATTCGGACAGCTTGGCCAGGCCGAGAATGGTGGCGGTTCGTGTTTCCTGCACTGTTTTCAGCGACTGCAGCAGTTCATTATCCAATTTGATCCGGGTGGATATATCCCTGATCAGCATCTGGAAACCTACCAGAATTCCCTCCTTTTTGATAACGGTGGCGTTGCATTCCACATTGAAGATCTTGTTGCCGGTACCGACCAGCCGGAACTGGCAGCCTGTGACATCCTCTTCCTGGCGAAGTTTGCTCAGCAGTTGAGACTGAACTGAGGGGATATCTTCGGCGTGCACCAGGTTAAGCAAGTCAATGTCCTGATCAGTTTCCGGCAGGTGCAGATTTTTATAAAACCGGGGATTTGCCAGCAGAATCTTGCTTTCCCGGTCAACAAGGATAACGTCGTCTATGATGTTTTCGTACAAATCCCGATAGCGGCTTTCGGATTCTTTCAGCTCATTTGTTCTTTTTTTGACGTCATCCTCCAGCTTCCCCGCATAATAGGCTAATTTTGTTCCTATTTCCCTTTCTTTCATGCGCAGATTGAATTCGTTTATTCTTGCTTTGTGTTCCGCGTTGCTCTGGACGACGATGATTATGATGAAGGTTATAAAAAAGAATGAGTTGACGAGAAAATCATGGAAGGCGGAAATGGTCAGCGGATTGAATATAATGATTGGCAGAGTATAAATGGCAAACAGGATTCCGCCGAGTGTCGTGGTTTGCGCCATGGTCAGCGGGAAGATGGCGGCGAAAATGACGAGAACTAGAATAAGCCCTACGTAATAAAATGACGAAAATCCCCCCATCTGGACAATCATAGGTGAAATGGTAAGGGCCGAGACGAGGTAGGCAGTGGTGCCGAAGATAAAGGGGTATCGTCTTTTTTTGTCGCGGGAGTTGAGCAGAAGGACAAAAAGGCAGAAGAGCGAGGCAGATAGACGCCAGATAAGAAATTTGCTGAAATACTGATTGACGGCTATATAGTCAAGAACTGAAAAGAGAGGGAGCAAAATGACCACGGTCCAGAGAATAACGTTGGCCCGCTGGTGGAGCAGGTCCTGCAGTTCCTGATGATATATGCTGCTGTATTCTGGTTTAATATCGTTCATTTTGCAATGGAGTAAAGAATTACGCAGAACAATTGAATAAAATTGAGCATAACTTAAAATTTCATGAAAATCTAGAAAAGCGTGGGATGATAAGTTTTTAGGGCGTTATTTTGAGGGGTAGGGCAAAGAGGGGCAGTAAAAACGGGGTGAACCAATAAAGCTCCAGCCAAGAGAGCTTTATTGGTTCAGGGTTGTGAATTTTTTTCAGATACAGTTAGATGTTAGAAGCCAAAAGCCATGTATCCGACTTGTTCAGGCGCATGTAATATCTCTTTGTCTTTTGATTTTTCCTCTTCAATCCGCAATTCAACACTTCCTGCCAATACCGTTTTACCGCGAACAGTTGCTGTGTCGTTTTCCACCCCGCTCTGCATGTCAGTCACCACGGCGGGGGGGGTGTTAAAAGGAGTGTTGAAGCTCACTATTGCCAGTTTGTCGGTGATGGCAGCCGGCGTGAGCGCAACGTCATAAGCCATGCCGTTCAGAATGCCAGTGGAAGGCTCCCAGGCAATATATGACACCGTTTCAGTTGCATGAACCTGGGTGTTGAGTTCCTGTTCCTGTAACTTGAAGTACATACCGAAAGCGGAGATATTTTTCACCCGGCCAATGACCCCGGCTGTCTCGTTTACGCTTGTGACAGAAGTCGTAACAACAGGAGCAACAGTAAACTGTTGGGCGAATTTTGTCTGTGCATATGTTGTTTTATTGGTTGAAAACAGGCCGGCCTCGATTTTTGTTCCATCGGCAAGAGTATAACTTCCCTGTTCCATGACAAGATAGCTTACCCTCTCAACCCCGTGTTTGCCATCAAGGTAATCCCACTCCTTTATCCGCAGGTCAAACCCGGTCGCGTTAACGTTTTTTATCCTCACAATACACGGACTCCTATCAATCATGCTGACAATTTTTGCCACCACTATGGGGTTGGTAAATGAGGTGTTGAAAGAAATTCGTTGCCAAGTAGTAGAGGCATTGACTGTGCCGTACTCCAAGGCCGGACCAGGTGCTTCTCCGTTATTGTCCGGAGTTGAGCTGCTGTCGCCTGGATCGGATCCCTGGGTCACTTCATCACCGTCCAGATACCCGTCATTGTCACTGTCGGAGTCAAGAAGATTGAGGGTTCCATCACCATCAATATCTGTATTCCATGCGGAGCCCCAGTAGTTGACCTCGGCGCCATCATCCAAGCCATCTGCATCCGTGTCAAGCAAAGCCGGGCTGGTTTTGTATAGATCTCGTTCTTCTCCGGTAAGCAAGGTATCACCATCGGCATCACCGTCCAGATCTATCCAGGAAATGGCCATAAAGCCCACCGATTCATAATCATGATCAGTTTCAGTATCATTCGACTGTTCTTCGGAAACCGTAATCTGAACTTCCGTGGCTGTCAGCTCAGCAAAGCGCAGATTTGCTGTGTCAATATCGCTCATGCTTTGCATGTCAGCAATAAATACGGGAGCATTGGTAAATCCTTCCTGGAAGGTAATTTTCCGCCACTGATTATTGACTTTATCCGGACTTACAGCAACTTCATAGGCATACTCGCCTATCAGACCGGCAGAAGGTTCCCAGGCAATATAGGCAATTTCCTCAACGCCGTGTTCCGGGAGATTTGCCTCTTCTTCCTGCATTTCGTAGTCAAATCCTGATGCTGAGACATGGCTTATCCTGCCGACAACGGCATCGATTTCCTGGTCGGTAACTATGGAGGCTGCAACAACAGGCGGAACACTAAATTCGCCGGCGAAAGAGACGGCCAGGGGGGAACCGCTTAATTGATGCTCAAAGGTGTCTGCTTCCACATGGCTGCCATTATCAAGGGTGAAACTGCCCCGTTCCATGGCGATATATCCAACTTTCTCAGGACCATGTTCCAGAGCAAGATAGTCATACTGCTGCAGTCGTATCTCAAATCCTGTTGCCGAGACATTGCGGATCCTGATGGTGCAGGGGTTGGGATCGGCAAAGCCTGCCGGCTTGGCAACAACAACCGGATCCCTGAAAATCTCTGTAAAAACAACCGCTGTCCAGATGCCACTGGCAGTAACTTCCCCTGTTTCCATGGTAAATTCAGGCGGAGCCTGTTCAATGGTAACAGAAACTGCCGCTACATTTGAATCCCCATATCCGTCGTTGATGACAAAGTGAAATGCATCACTGCCGTAAGATCCCTGCTTGGGAGTATAGGTATAAGCTCCGCTGGCAGGGTCAGTGATCACCGCTGTGCCGAGTAAGCCGTTCGTGACGATTCGATAGGTCAGGTTGGCACTGTCGATATCTCTCCCGGTCAGTACGCCTGAACCTGAATTGTCTTGCTGAATTAGCAGGTTGGCACTGTCTGCCGCTGGTAAATCATTAACCGGATTAATGGTGATCGTGACCGTAGCTGCTTCAGAAGCCCCGTTGGCATCGGTTACTCTATAGCTAAATGTATCAGCACCGTTAATTTGTGCGGTGGGCTGGTATGAAAAATTTCCTGTTTCAATATTGGTTATGGTCGCAGTCCCTTTGGTGCCGTTTGCAACAATCTGATAGGTAAGGGGCAGGTTGTCCGGGCTTTGCCCCGCAAGTTGACCTTGGCCAGTTGTATCTTCATTAATGGTCAGGGACATATCATGCGCAAGGGGTAACGGGGGTGGCAGTACAGGATCAGAGGGTGCGGTCCAGACCACCTCCTGTGAGAAGGCACTTTCAAAACCATTAGCATCATAGGCGGTCGCAGCAAAATAATAGGTTGTGCCGTCAACGAGTCCGCTCACGGTGCCTAATACGACACCATTTACAGGGGGTGGATTACCCATATCAACCGCATGGTCATATTGAGCGCTTGTGGTTCCGTAATGGATTTTATAACCGGCCAAATTCGTTTCCGGGTTGGGGAGCCAACTGAAGTTCGCCTCCTGCAAGGCGTAAAGAGGGGCAGAAAATGAAAAGAGAAGGGATGTTACAATGCCTAGTAAAAACAAAATTTTTTTTTGCTGCATACAGCACCTCCAGGTTTGTGAAAACGGGCAACACCTGAAAATGCTGTCCGTTCGGCAACCCCGCTACCATATTCCATAATTTGGAAACTTAGGCCGGAGGCTTTGCGTCCCACTCTTTCGCAGTGGTTTGCCATTATCGTGGATAAATTAACTTACTTGATTATCATTATTGGCAATTCTAATGCCAACAAAGGCCAAATTGTTTCAGTGTCACTGCGAGGTAATAATTCTATTGATTCTTATGGGTTGTGGTGACATGACAGCGGAGTAATGCGGAAGGAACAGAGCGCGTTGTTAAATTTTTTTAAATTGCTATCTGGTTAGGATTGGAATTTTAAAAATTAATTAAGAGCTTGACCGGGTAAAAATCTTTGCTGTTCGCCCCCAGTGTTTGACCATTTTAGGACCCCATGAACTCATGTGCTGGTGTGGATAGATAGATTTATGATGGTGAACAGATATTACCGGGCGTGCGCCGGATCAGGTTGTTATCGATAGGAGACATGAACAGGCCTGAGGTTGCAAACCTGGCGGCATGATGGACTGCAGTTGCCTGATCGAGTGGCATCGCTGCCTTTTATACAAAGAAGTGGCATAATTCTAGCCCGTTGATAATTTGATATTTTACCTGATGGTGCGTTTTTTCTGTTCAAGTCTTATGTCGAGCATCTTCAGTTGATCAATGTGGTTTTTCATGGTCTGGTTTTCTTTATTCAAGGTATCAAGTTTCTGACGAAGGGATGCGCATTTGTTCAGCAGCGATGTTTTTTCGTCCTTAAGGCATTCATGTTCTTCCCTGAGCAGGGCCAGTTGATTGATTTCAAGCAGAATGTTTCTGAGGTACTGGATTTCAAGCCGTTCATGCTCTTCAGAAGGAGTGAGTTCTGTATAACGGTCAAGGGCTGTGATCGCCTTGTCATAATCAGGGGCAGGGTTATTGTTATGTGAATAGAGGAGAGCCAGGAAATAATATGTTTCGGGCGGCACATATTCTGTCGCGCCCGACTCCTTTTCTCCAACAATTTTTTCAAGAAATAAAATTTCATCTGCAATATTGGCATATTGCATTGCCATATAATAATTGGTGGAATCTCTGAACAGATGTTTGTCAGCGCAACCGATCGTTAAAAAAGAAACAAAGAGAAGGGCAAATGCAAGTCTGGCGAAATTTACCATGAAATAAACACCTCGTGATTAAACGGGAATTCTTATTTGATTACCTTGGGCATGAAGGCGGTTTCCTTGTTGGCCTGCTCAGCTTTCTCGCCTCTGCGGTTCACCACGTAAACGCTGCCCGCCTGAGATTTCGCATGCTCTTTCAGTTCTGCGGCAATCTCCGCCACTTCAATATGATTCATTTTTTTTACATTTTCATTGGTAACAACGGCAATTGAGATCGACATCAAGGGAAACCGTACTTTTAGGCCCTGACGGGTCATGCCTTCGATATAGCCTCGTATCTTGTCCTCGGGCTTATAAAATGACAGCACCTTCAGGTCGAATTCCCTGATGATTGTCTCGCAGATCGTCTTGTAATTTTCGGGTTTGACAATGATGGCAAAATCATCCCCGCCAATATGTCCGACAAAATCATCGTCTGTACCATGTTTTGCAACCGTATCCTTTATCAAGTCAGCTGTTGTCCTGATCACCTCATTGCCTTTCGCGTAACCATAACGATCATTAAAGGACTTGAAGTTGTCTAAATCCAGCATGCAGAATGCCAGGCATGCTCCTGATTGCAGGCGTTTTTTCAGAACATTTTCTATGGCCACTCCGCCAGGCAGCCTTGTCAGAGGATTGGAGTCGATATGCAATTCCTCCAGTCTCCCGAGTCTGCTGGTCATATTGTTGAAGGCTGTGGCAAGTTCACCGAATTCGTCCTGTGACTTAATTTTAGTCAGATGGGTGAATTTTCCTTGTGAGACAACCTCGGTTGCATGCTTCAATTGCCTGATGGAGCTTGAAACGCTTCGAGAAATAACGGCAATGGCACCAAGGCCCAGAAGGACTCCAAGGCCGGATAACATCAAAGTGGTGCGGAAGATGTTGGCGCTGACGTTGCCGAACTTAAGCATTTTCTGTTGCTGGTTCTTTGTTGCGGTCGCTTCGATAGTCTGAAGCAATGATATGATTGCATCCAGCTTGCCTTTCATGATTTCCTCGGTATCCGCGGCACGTATGCGAGGCCGATTCTTGGCGGGGCTGAATTCCTGTTTGTAAATTTCCTCAAATTCATCATGCAGAGAAGCAAGCTGGGCAACAGGGATATTTCTCTGTTCCGGCAGTTGATAGACTCGCTTAATGAGGGCTTTGAAATCTTTGCCTCGCTGCCAGAACATTTCCTGCATTTCCTGGCTTTTTAAAATCAAAAAACGCTGCCCGTAGGCTTCCTGTGCCAAAAGGTTGTCAATCATTCTGTCTGAAAGCTGTACCAGCACGGTATCGCTTTTCAATATATTCTTGTTTATCGTGTCAAGTTCCTGGAGACCTTGAAGGGATATTGCGGCAATGAAAATCGTTACCAGAATAACCGGCATATAACCAAGAATCATTTTTTCTTCCAAAGTTAACCGTAAAAGCCTTTTCATGCATCTGACCTCACAATTGCAATTGGGGAAATATTTTATTGATCCCCCTGAAAACAAGTTAAATGTCTTTATTGCAGTGACGGATAGTAAGAATAATGGCAGAAGTTAAAAAACTGTGGGAAAGATGAAGGGATATTTAGCAATAATCGTGCCTGGTGAGGTTGCTGCGCCGGCAATCTTTTCGTGCGGCATGGGAGGTAACTATCTTTGCTCTTCAATAAATCCTGTCGCGCACCAATTTATTATTTTTAATCTAATTATCCCGTATGGTTATTGAATGAGATATTTCGTAATGTCCAGCCCGTTTTTTTGGCATTCAACAGTACCCGCCTTCATCCATCTGCAAAAACTATCATCGCAAATCATACTCTTAAATACTGTCAAATAAAATTGAAATTCTGCCATTTCCCTCCTGTTATTGTTAATTTTTTTTGGCGGTTTCGGCTCCATGTACTAACTTATTTTTTGAGCTTAAAGGTCTTTTTGAAGAGTCTGGGTAGGTGTTGCTGTTTAAGAAAAGCGGGATGACGGACTGTCAGGAATTATTTGTTGTTTCTCAGAATGGTTCTGTGCTAAGCTGATTATGTGGTTTTGATTCGATTCATTTTACCCGATGGGAAATTGTATGAACCTGCTTGCAAAAATGTGTAGAGGAATATGTTGTTTTGTCTTTTCTCTTTTTTTTGCCGGTTGCGCAACGTACCAGCCGCCTTTTACCCATCACCTTAATCCGGGGATGACTTTTGCAGAGGTGGTGACTGTGGCGCAGGGGGAAGGTTACGGAAGCTATTGGGAGATTGCTGATTACAAAGGCTACCGGTTGTTGTGCTTTAAGAATAGTGCAGGCCGGGACAATGTGTTTCTTGTGGTGAATAAACTGGGAAAACCAATGCTTCGTACTTTGGAATACGGCACGATAGACGAAGCGAAGCTCGTTAATTTTGTCGATGACCTATTAAGGCATACTGGGCGAGTTTAATTTACTGACATTCTCTCTGGGCTCAACAAAAGCCCTTCATGGGGCTCTTGAATGTTAAACTGGCAGATTTTACGGCGCAGAGTATCTTTGGAAATCTGCAGTTCGCGGCAAGTTGCCATTTTTTTCCATTTGTTCCGTTGCAGGGCTTGATGGATAATAAATCGTTCCGCTTCCTCCATTGACATGGGTCTATCCAGGCTGGTTCTCTGCGATTCCCCCTCTGTTTTCGGTCTGAAAGGTTCCGGCAGGTGTTCAGGCTCAATCATTCCGCCCTGGCAGAGAATAAAGGCGTATTCAATGATATTCTGCAGTTCCCTGACATTGCCCGGAAAATCGTGGTCCATCAGCAGCGCCATGGCTGAATCCGTGATTCCTGCGATATCCTTGCCTCTTTCCTTGTTGAATTTCTCCACAATATGCTCCACCAGAACCGGTATGTCCTCTCGCCGTTCACGCAGGGGGGGGATGAGCAGTTTGACAACATTAAGCCGGTAATAAAGATCGTCGCGGAATGTTCCTTCCTGCATGAGAGTCAGCAGGTCGCGGTTGGTGGCTGCAATAATGCGCACATCGGCATTCACAGGCGATGATGATCCCAGCGGCTCATATTGTCTTGACTGAATAACCCTCAGCAGCTTGACCTGGACGGCAGGATTGATGTCACCGATTTCATCCAGGAACAGTGTGCCCTTTTCTGCAGCGGCAAACCTTCCCGGCCTGTCTTTTTTGGCGTCGGTGAAGGCGCCTGCTTTGTAACCGAACAATTCAGACTCAAGCAGGGTATCGGGCAGGGCGCCACAGTTGACGGCGATAAAAGGATGGTTGCGGCGTTCGCTTTTCTGATGAATGGCTTTGGCCAGCAATTCCTTTCCTGTGCCGCTCTCGCCGAGGATAAGAACATTGCTTTCGCTGCGGGCAATTTCCGGCAGAATGTCAAAGATGCGGCGGACCGACGGACTTTTGCTGATGATGTCGCCCACCTGAAAACGGGACAACCTCTGGCGCAGGGACGTGATGACGCTGAGGTCGCGAATGCTTTCCACGCCTCCGACAATATTGCCTTCGCTGTCGACAAGAGGTGCTGCGCAGATGCTGACAGGCACTCTTCGCCCTTCAGGCCCCCTGATGGTGATGGAGCGGTTTGATTCGGGTTTTCCTGTGCACATGCTGTGGGCAATGGCGCATGTCTCTCCGCAGATGCTGGCCTGGAAGACATCGCTGCAGGGTTTGCCGATGGCCTCCGAGGCTGGTACGCCGGTAATCTCCTCTGCGGCACGGTTGAATGAGGTGATCTGCCATTGGCGATTAACGGTAAAGACCCCGTCGGCGATACTGTCCAGAATAAGGGCGCGTCCCTGGGCGGTGGAAACATTACGAAAAACCTGCACGCCGCCCACCACGTTGCCGTCCTGGTCTTTCAGGGGAGTGGTGTTGATGTTGACCGAGATGCGTTTCCCTTTTGCAGTGGTGATAAAAAGAGACCTGTTGACGATAGGTTCGCCGGTTTTTATGCTTTCCGCCAGGACACAGTTATCGCACGCGTTCGACCGGAAGATTTCCCGGCAGCTCATGCCGATGACTTCATGGCGGGCCCAGCCGGTAAGATTTTCCGCGGCTTTATTAAATGAGGTTATCCGCCATTGGCGATCAACACTGAAAACTCCGTCATTAATACTGTTGAGAACAAATTCGGAAACAGTATGTTCATCATACTGGTTTCTGCTCGGGACGGACAGCGTGGCCTTGTCAAGCGCAACAAGCCATTGCACCTCTTGCAGAAAGGAAATGCCGTAGCGGTTCAGATGAGGACCGGCTTGCATCCATTTGACTTCCCCGTGAGCGGAAATTTCTTTCACGCCGGAAAAATTTTCCGGGCGGAGGTGAAGGCGCATTCCTGGATAGAGGGCGGCATTGGTGGAAATTTGCGTGCCCAAATGATTCAGATCGATACTGGTGGCAGGATATTCTCTGATCTTTTCCCCAAAGGACAGGGTGAACGGCAGGCGAAAGGGGAAGCGGTAGGTTTTTCGTCGGTTTGAGGGAAAGCCTCCGATCATAATGTGCCCTCCTGGCTCAAAATGCGCCAATTTGATTAAAATCTTGCATATATAAATGTGCACTATATTGGCGAGAAAGTAAAGCGAATTCACATAAAAATCAGGCAAACAGACTTGTTTTGCGCCTATTTGGCGGGGCGGGCGATTGGTGGGGTAGGAGATAACATATTGGTGAGACAGGGGTTTGGCGAGGTAAGTATGAGAGATGGCTCAATATGCGCCTAGTTTTCTTCCTGATTGGCTCATCAGTGTGCGAGGATATTTCGTCTGGCGCGCTGAAAGTCGCTTTCTCTGCCAACAAAGGCATCGACTACGTCAGGATCGAAATGGATTCCGGAATCTTTTAGGATAATGTTTTTTGCCTGCTCATGGCTGATGGCTGATTTGTAACATCTTTTCGAGGTCAGGGCATCATAGGCGTCGGCCAGGGCGATGATGCGGGCGGAAAGAGGGATGTCTTTCCCTGATAAGCCGCTGGGATATCCGGAGCCATCCCATTTTTCATGATGGTAATAGGCAATCTGTTTGCCTATGGTCAGAAAGGATTGACCTTTAGTCTGTTTCTCGCTCTCGCATAAGGCATCACCGCCATAGACGGAATGACACTTCATTATCTCGTATTCCGCCGGAGTCAGTTTTTCCGGTTTGAGCAGGATGTTATCAGGGATGCCGACCTTGCCTATGTCGTGGAGAATGGAGGAGAGGTAAATGTCATCTATGTATTCCGGAGTGATGTAATGTTGATAGGCAGGCTGCTTCGCTAATTCAGAGGCCAGGATCTTGGCATACTCCCTTATTCTTTCCAGATGAAAGCCTGTGTCGCGGTCGCGGAACTCGGCAAGTTTTGCCAGGGCAAGGATGGCCGTTGTGCGTGATTTGTCAATGAGACGATAGGACTCCAGCAGTTTCTTTTCCATTTTCTTTCTTTCCGTGATGTCTCTGATGACAAGCTGAAAACCAAGTTCTTTCCCTTCCTTTAAAATTTTTCTGGCATTGCATTCAACATCCAGCAGTTTTTTCCCATGTCCCATAATAATAAACTGAAAATCTCGCACAGCTTCACCCTGGAAAAGTTTAGGCAGCATGCCCTCGGTTACCATTGCCAAGCTGTCGGCATGGATGATGTTGAGCAGTGATTTTCCGGCAATGCTTTGTGGCTTCAGCCAGATTGTGTTGTAAAAATGATGATTTGCCACAAGGATTTTTGCCTCTTTGTCAATTAGGACGATGAGGTCGAGAATATTTTCATAGAGTTCCCGGTAACGCAGTTCAGATTCTTCTATTTTTTTTACCCGTTTCACAACCTCATCTTCTAAATTGTGGGTATAAAAGAACAGATCCTGATTCAGAGATCTGAGGTTCATGTTGAGATTGAATTTTCGTCTTCTTGCTCTGGTTTCCTCATTGCATTGCACCAGGCTGACAATAATGAATGAGAGAAAAAAGAAGCTGTAACAGGAAAATATTTTTAAATTTTCTGAGGTTCGCTGGCTGAAGACAATAACGGGAACGGCATAGGTTAAATAGAGGGAGAAACCGGCAAAAGCGGCCTGTTGCTTGGTCAGCGGCAGCAGGGCGAATCCCCCCACTGAAATGAGCAGGAGCCCTACGTGGTAAGACGAGGCGTAGCCGCCGGTTTTAAGGACCATGAGGGTGATTGTTAATCCGCCGAGCAGATAGGCGGTCAATGTGAGGGATAAGGTGAGCAGATGGCCGTTTGTCTGGCGGAGTATGAGAAGAAAGAGGACCAGGGTAAAGGCAAAGCTTAACCGGTAGCCAAGAAATAGGAGGAAATGTTCCCTGGCTGTTAAGGAGTCCAGCAGCGAAAAAAGAGGAAAAAAGACAATCCCCAGCCAGAGGAAGATAAAGGCTCTCTGCAGAAAAAGATTTCTGGTTTCCTGTTCGTAGGCAGATTTATAGTGAAGAGCAATTTCTTCCATCAGCCTTCTTTGGTGGCAAGGACAAAGAGGTTGACCTGTTCCTTTTCGGCGAGGATCTCGATGTTATTGGCAAATGGAGTGTCGGCAAAGATGTCTGCCAGATCTTCACCGGTGCGGTACAGGAGTTCCCAGTGCAGTATTTCATCCATGAAGATCTGATCCGGGTATGGGGCAAAATTGCCCAGGATGAGTTTCCCGCCTGGCTCGAGATGCTCATGGCAGCGCGTGATCATGGCCTGAAAAAGACGGCGGTCAAGATAGTCGCACAGCCCGGCTGAATAAATGATGTGCTGTTTACCGATCTCATGGCTCACCCTGCCCAGCGACCATTTCACCAGATTTTCATTCATCAGGCGGATGGAGGCCATGTGGGGGAAGACATTGACGTACTGGTTGGTATAGCGCAGGGCCTCGGAGTCAATATCCACGCAGAGGGCTTCGATGGACTGGCTGTAGTCGCAGTTTGCCAGGAAATCAAACAGTTCGCGATTGGGACCGCAGGCCAGGTTCATGATCTTGATGTGGGACCCGTTGTGCAGAAAAGACCTGCTCAGGGAAGCGAGCTGGGCAGACAGCAGACTGCGTCGTCCCCTTATTGCCTTGGCCCCTGGCCGCTGCAGGCACCAGGCGTCGACGATCTTGCCCAGCTTGCCGTCGCCCTCCGGCCTGTCCAGGTAAATGTGTTCCATCATCAGGAAATCGCCGGCGTAACCTTTTGGTTTGTAATAGGCCCTTTCGACAAACCGGCTGCGCATGATGTAGGGGAAAATCTCCTTGAAGATAAAGCCCCACATGAGGTCCTGATCCTCCTGACTTTCCATTAACATTTTGTATTTGGCCAGATTTTCGTTAATGGTATCAAGAACAACGAAGCAGTCCTTGCTGGTCTCTCCGTCAGGCTCCTCAGAGGAAGTATCTTTCTGCAATTGGTAGGATATGTTGAACAGTTCCGCTTTCAAGGCTTCCACTTCACTGTTTACCTTATACCAGGCAGGGCTTTTAAGCAGCCTGCTGGGCATGGGCCTTGATTCGGTAAAACCCCGTCTTCGCGTGGCAAGAGAAGCGGCATAACCGATGAGCGGTTCATTCTCCTCAAGGACTCTTCTGAATTTTTTGCAGATGAGCTGCGTTAAAGAGGTGACAAGCCGGCCATACAATTCGGGCTTTTCATGGTACAGCTTTTCGATAACCGCGAGATCGAATCGGCAGATCTCGGCATCTTGCGTGGCGCGGATATCCCGCACCCGAGAACCGCCGTCAAAAAAACCGATTTCACCGAAGAAATTGCCTGGGCCCAGCAAGGCGACGGTAATTTTCGTCTCATCCGCCGTATAGGAAACCTCGATAATTCCTTGTTGCACATAGTAAAAGGCGCGACAATCCTGCAGTTCGATTTCATGTCCGGCCGAACATCTGATTTTATCCGCATAGGCTAAAATGGAGTCGTTGAGTTGTCCGTTGTCGTTAAAGATCACCTCGTCACCCATTGGGAGACTTTGCGGATCGGGGAAAAGGGGTGGCGGTTGTACTGCCTTGCTCATTGGTAACTCCCTGGCAGGAAAGAAAGGCGGGGCGGAGAGGGACACTACATCCTTTTTGCCGTTTCTTCCTCATGGCCGTATTTGTTGATAATTTTTTGCAGATGCTCCTGGTGTTTTTCCGTTAAGGGCCCGAACTTGACACAGCGTCTGCGCATGGTAATCTGGCTGAAAGGCTGTTCGGTGGGCAGAATGAAATCATTTATCGTCGTATAGGGGATATCCTCCAGGCAGATACCGTCATCGGCCAGCAGATCGAGGCCATTGGCATCCCGGGATGCGCCGTTGGTGGAAAAATAGCAGAATGCCAGTCCTGAGAGGCTGATGTCGATTATTTGACCAATTTTGTTGGCGGGCGCCCGGAGAAAGGCATAGGTGCCGTCCCGGACAAGATATCTTTTGTGCCCCCTTCGTTCAGTTATCGGTTGTTCACTGGCCATTTTTACCCCTCATTGATGGTGATTTAGGTTCAGCAGTTACCAGGAAATCATTCTTCTCAATAGGTTATTATGACATCAACAATCGGGTGAAGCAATGATGAATGCGCTTTTTTTACAAAACACATAAAAAATAAAACAATATTCATTCAAGCCTTGACAAGTATTATCGCATCATTGTGTAATTTTTTCAGTCCTGCCAATGGAGATGGCCCTGCAAAAAATCGTTCCGTATATTCCATTGCCTGTTAACCGGAGAAGCTTTCATGCCTTGTCCATATAGCTGCCATGAGTTGCACGAGCTGCAATTTTTTTCTGAATTGACCGAGCAGGAGTGCGCCCTGCTGCTGCCCTATCTCGAACAGGAGGTATTTCAGCAGGGGGAGCTTGTCGTGCAGGAAGGTAAATTCCCTGGCAGAATGTTTCTGGTGGTAACGGGCAGGGTGCGCAAGGAAAAAGTCCTCGGCATCACCATGGGGGCAAGCGGGCTTGAGGCATGGCAGGAAAAAGAGCTGTTTGAAGTGAAAGGGCCGGCGCAGCACTTCTGCGAGGATGCCCTGATTGCCGAAGAACCAGCGAATGCAGACTGGGTGGCGATGGAAAAGTCAGATTTGCTTGCTCTTTCCGCCGGAAATTTCCGGCAAATCCAGCAGGAGTCGGAGAAGGCGGGACGAAAGCTGCAGCAGGCTCTCAGCAGGTCATTATACCGAAGTTTCCGCAAGCATGAAGGTCAGCTCGCCGCGGAGGTGGAAAATAAAAAACTGCTCAGACAGATGCGCATTGAGCGCAAAAAGATCAATGCCATGCACCGGATTGCCAGAAGCACGTCGGTCAGCAGCGTCAGCCAGACCCTTGATACGATTCTTGAGGCCTGCATGGACTGCCTTGATGTGGAAAAAGGCTCGATTATGATTTTCAATAGAGGGGTGCTGCGGGTTGAGGCCGCATTCGGCAGAAACAAAGACAAAATTCTGGGCCAGATGCAGGTAATCAATGAGACCAGTGTTTCAGGCCGTTGTTTTCTCAGCAAGAAACCGGTGTTTATCCAGAATATCGAACATGAAAAGGGGCTGCAGCGCTCTCCCGACCCCAGCCAGTACTGGAATAATTCACTGATCAGCATGCCGCTCATCAGCCATGCGGGCGAAAGCATCGGCGTTTTAAATGTGAGCAAGACCTCCAAGGAGGTGTTCACGGAAGGCGATATGAAGATTCTGGAGGATCTCACTTTTGAGGCATCGGCGGCCCTTGCCCATGAAATTTGTCTGGCCCGCCTTTATCGTAATTTCCAGGAGACGTTGCTGGAGGTCAAACAGGCCCAGAGGCAGCTGACACAGGTGGAGGAGAAGATCTGCCGGATCATGCAGACATCATGGCCGGGCATGGAGGCAGAAGGAGCCGCAGGTAATGACTAAATTAAATTCCTACGAGGAACTTGCCCGCAGAAATATTGAGATGAGGGACCTTGAAAAACTGGCAATTGATGCGCGCTTGGCCGGCGGCGCCATGACCGCCCGACAGAGGATGGAGCTTCTTTTTGATGAGGGGACTTTTCAGGAGATTGACCGTTTTGTCACCCACCGCTGCACGGATTTCGGCATGGACAAAAAACGGGTGTCGGGCGATGCGGTGATCTCCGGCAACGGCATGATCAACGGACGGCTGGTCCATGCCTATGCCCAGGACTTCAAGGTGCTGGGCGGTTCCTTTTCAGAGGAGAATACGAAAAAGATCTGCAAGGTGCTGGACAAGGCCATGCAGCTTGGCACGCCCTTTGTCGGTTTGAATGATTCCGGCGGTTCCAGAATCCAGGAGGGGGTCTGCGGTTTGGCCGGCGTGGCGGAACTGTTCTTGAGAAACACCCAGGCTTCCGGGCTCATTCCCCAGATTTCCGCCATTATGGGGCCCTGCGCCGGCGGGGCAAGCTACTCTCCGGCGCTGACCGATTTCATCATCATGGTTGAAAAGCAGAGTCACATGTTCGTCACCGGTCCGGAGGTGATCAAGGCGGTGACCCACGAGGATGTCAGCATGGAGGAACTCGGCGGGGCCCGTAGCCATAATCAGCTGAGCGGGGTTAGCCATCTGCTTGCCGCGAATGACAAAGAGTGTATTGTCCTCATCCGCGAGCTTCTTGACTATATGCCGGCAAATAATCTGGAAGAAAGCCCGGTGAAAAAATGTTTTGACGATCCCCGCCGACGTGAGCCGTTGCTCAATGATTTCATCCCGGCCGATTCACGCACCTCGTATGATGTGAAAGCCCTGCTCAGGGCCGTGGTGGATGACAGCTCATTTTTTGAAGTACAAGGCGGTTATGCCCCCAATCTGGTTATCGGCTTTGCCCGACTCAACGGCAAATCAGTGGGCATTGTCGCCAATCAGCCGGCGTATCTGGCAGGCGCTCTCGACACCAGCGCCTCCCGCAAGGGCGCGCGGTTTGTCCGCTTCTGCGATGCCTTTAATATTCCCCTTGTCACCTTTGTGGATGTGCCGGGGTTTCTGCCCGGCAAGGAGCAGGAGCTTGACGGCATCATCCGGGATGGAGCCAAACTGCTCTTTGCCTATTGCGAGGCCACGGTGCCCAAGATCAGCCTCATTACCCGCAAGGCCTATGGCGGTGCCTATTGCGTCATGTCAAGCAAGCATATCCGCGGTGATTACAATTTTGCCTATCCCGGGGCGGAAATCGCCGTGATGGGCCCGGAAGCGGCGGTCAACATCATTTACCGCCGGGAACTCGCCAAACAGCAGGATGAGACATGGCGCCTGCAGAAACTGGACGAGTACCGGGAGCGTTTCGCCAACCCTTATGTTGCGGCATCACGGGGATATATTGATGAGATCATCATGCCGGAGGACACCCGCTGGAAACTGATCATGGCCCTGGAGCGGCTGAAGACGAAGATGATAAAAAATCCCCCGAAAAAACATGGCAATATGCCGTTATGAAAAGAGTTCCTGTTTTTTGGTGCTGACTGTTGCGTTGACTGACCAGGAAGATGACTCTTTGGCAACCCTAACCCGGAACGCAAACTCATGTTTAGCAAAATCCTCATAGCAAACCGCGGCGAAATCGCCATCCGGATCATGCGAACCTGCCGGGAAATGGGCATTACCACTGTTGCCGTTTTTTCCGAGGCGGACAGGAAATCCCTGCATGTCCGCTATGCGGATGAGGCTTACTGCATCGGCCCTGCCCCTGCCATTAAAAGTTATCTTGACGGCGAGTCAATCCTGCAGGCAGCCCGCGGGTCCGGCGCCCAGGCGATCCATCCGGGCTACGGTTTTTTATCGGAGAATAGCGGTTTTGCTCGGCAGTGCCGGCAGGATGGTCTGGTTTTCATCGGTCCGCCGCCGGAAGTGATCGAGCAGATGGGCAATAAAACCGTGGCGCGGAAAACCATGCTGGCAAACGGGGTGCCGGTTATGCCCGGAACAACGGAGGCACTGGAGGATCTGGAGGAGGTCCGGCATGTCTGCGGCCAGATCGGCTTTCCGGTCATGCTGAAGGCTGCCTCCGGCGGCGGCGGCAAGGGTATGCGCATTGTCAGCGATGAGGCTGAGCTGCGGGATGCCTTTGCCGCCGTGCGGCGCGAGTCCTATGCCTCTTTTGCCGATTCCCGTATCCTGGTGGAGCATTATTTCCCGCTGGCACGCCATATCGAGGTGCAGATTCTTGCTGACGGCCACGGCAATGTCGTTCACCTTTTCGAGCGGGAGTGTTCCATCCAGCGGCGCTACCAGAAGGTGGTGGAGGAATGTCCCTCTGTTTTCGTGGATGATGCCCTGCGCGCAAAACTTACCGCTGCAGCGGTGCAGGCTGGTAAAGCCGTCGGCTACACCGGGGCGGGCACGGTCGAGTTTCTGGTGGATGCGGCGAAGAATTTTTATTTTCTGGAGATGAACACCCGTATTCAGGTGGAACATTCGGTGACCGAGCTGGTGACCGGTATCGATCTGGTCAGGGAGCAGCTGCTGGCTGCGGCCGGAGAGCGGCTGAGCGTTGTCCAGGCAGACGTCCGCCCCTGCGGTTCTGCCATGGAATGCCGTATTTATGCGGAGGACCCCGGCAATGACTATATGCCGGCGCCGGGACTGATCAGCAAGGCGGTTTTCCCCGAGGGGCCGGGGGTCAGGGTGGACAGCGGCATCTATGAGGGATGGGATGTGTCCCTGCATTATGACCCCATGATCGCCAAAATTTCGGTGTGGGCAAGAACCCGTGAGGAGGCGAGACGCAGGATGCTGCGCGCCCTGGACGAATGCCTTGTGCACGGGGTAAAGACCAATCTTGATCTGCACCGGCGCATTTTAACCGATGAGCGTTTCATCAGGGGCATGATCGATACCCGCTTTCTTGACGGCGACATTGCCCGCCATCCTGAACCTGAGCTGCAGGCTGATCTGGCTATTATCGCCTCTGTCTGCAGCGTGCTGTCATCCTCTCCTGACCGGGAGGACAGTATTGCCAGGGAAGAGACCGGCCTCTGGCGCATGGCCAGCAAGTACCAGTTCTGGGCAACGCGATTTTAGGGACCGTTACGAAATCATTGCCAAACCTTTCGTTGCGGCCCCTTTATGCCGCTAACAGTATCCTGAGGTAACAGTTATTTCCTTACCACGCTTTAGAGGGGATTTTCGACTTGATATTACGTATTCGATGTTTCTTGCACCTGTTTGATTCCATGTTGCTCCTTGCGGCTTATTGCCTGGCTGGGAACCGCCGTGCAGGCAGGTGTTCATGAAGCGGGAAGTCAGGGTTGACAATAGAACGTATCAGGTCGAATATGAGAAGGCGGCCAATGATATAAGGGTGTCGGTGGACGGACGCAGCTATCTGGTCGACGCCTCAACCGTTGACGGCGGTTTTTACTCTTTATTAGTTAACGGCCGCTCTTATGATGCCTTTGTCAGCAGGGAGAAAGACACTTTTGCCGTGGTGCTTGCCGGACAGGCCTTGGCTGTCGATTTTTATGATCCCAGAAGCAGACAGCCGTCTGATGAGAGCAAACGCTCGGCCGGGATTTCCCGCCAGACCATCTGCGCCCCCATGGCTGGCCGCATCGTCCGTTTTCAGGTGGCGGCAGGGGAGTTGGTGCGGGATGGACAGGGGCTCATTGTCCTGGAGGCAATGAAGATGGAAAATGAATTGAAGTCCCAGGGCATCGGCCAGGTCCGGGAAATTCTTGTCGCGGAAAACGATATTGTTGCCCCCGGCCAGCACCTGATGATTATCGAATAAGAGCTCTTGGCCGGCAGCTTCTCAAACCCTGCCGCAGCCGTAAGCCGCCTTCCCCCCATGACCTCCACCGGCCATGCGTAACCACCTGTTACCGGCCGGCCTTGTTACCCCTTTTCCGACCAATGAGCAGCCAGCCGTAGGCCATGAGATTGATGGCCAGGACCGCGATGCCGAAAAAGATCTGCATCTCCCGGGTCAGTCCGGCGGGATAAATGATCGGCTCCAGATAATGTTCAATAAAACCGACAGAATAGGTCGGTTGACCGCCTGCCTGGCGGAGATGCTGTTCAAGGGGGGTGAGCGGGCATATCCAGCCCTGGAATTCAATGAGGGCGCCCCAGGCCGCGGCGGGAATATGCAGATACGCCATCCGGGGCCATTTCAGCACCAGGCAACCGCCGGCCACCACAAAGATGATGAAGAAGAAATGAACAATCACCAGCAGATCGGCACCCAGTCGGCAGAGCATGGCAATATTGATCCTGCGGTTACAGCCAGACGCCGGGGATGGTGGTCCGGCAGAATTTGCACTGGTTCCCCTCCAGGTTGCTGACCGGCATCTGGTAGCCGCGCCGTTCGATGAGCAGTTGCCCGCACTGGTGGCAGTATGTGTTGCTTCCTGGATGATCCGGCAGGTTGCCCAGATAGACATAGCGTATGCCCTCGGCCATGGCCAGTTTCCGGAAGTTATCCAGGGTGGAGACCGGAGTGGGGGGCAGGCGGGTCAATTTGTAGTTCGGGAAAAAACGCAGAAAGTGCAGGGGGTGGTCAGGTCCGAGATTGGTCACTATCCAGCCGCACATCTTCTTGATCATCTCCGCATCATCGATATAACCCGGCACCACCAGGGTCGTCATTTCAAAATGGATCCCCTGCTCATGCATGGTCCTGAAGGTATCGAGCACCGGCTGCAGCCGGCCGCCGTTCAGTTTACGGTAGATGGCGTCGTCAAATGACTTGAGATTGACATTGGCGGCGTTGATCACCTTGCATAATGCAAGCAAGGGCTCCTTATTGATGTAACCGTTGGAAATCCACAGGTTGTTGAGGCCGGCATCCGTGGCCAGGCGGGCGGTGTCGATCATGTATTCAAAGTATGTGGTGGCCTCGGAGTAGGTGTAGGCGATGGAGGCGGCGCCTGCCTCCCTGGCCTTTTGTGCCACCGCGGCCGGAAACATTTCCTCATGGCGCACCTCATGGGGCTTGACCTGGGAGATCTCCCAGTTCTGGCAGTTGAGGCAGCGGAAATTGCAGCCTGTGGCGGCAATGGAAAAGGCGGTGGTCCCCGGTTTGAAATGAAAGAGCGGCTTTTTCTCCACCGGATCAAGATGCACCGCGCAGGGGTTGCCGTAGGCCAGGCTGTACAGGGTGCCGCCCATATTCACCTTGGAGCGGCAGACACTGCGGTCCCCCGGCGCCAGCAGGCAGCGGTTGGGGCAGATGTTGCACATCACCTTGCCCTCTTCCAGCTTTTGGTAGGAGAAACCCTCTTTGTGCCACTTCCACAGGGTTTTCGGGGCGTCGTTCTTGAAAATCGTGCCCCGGATGTCTTCCTCACCTGATATCTCATGCCGGTCGCCGGGAAACGGCCAGAATTCGGCATGGGCCGTGCCGGACTGGGCCAGCAGAGCGGCGCTCAAACAGAGGAAGGTGCGGCGGTCAATGGGTTTCATGATTTTATTTTAACATAAAGTTTGCCGGCATGAATGAAAATCACGCGGTTAGCTGCTTGCCGGGTTTTATCGCGGTCCTGATTGAGAATCGTTGCCCGCCGCGTCTGGTAACAGCAGGGGGGCCAGAGCGCACATGCCGAAAACTTTGATCAGGACGAGACCGACCGTGGCCCAGAGGATGCCGAGAAAGGGGATGAACAGCAGACTGGTGATCAGGGTGCCGCAGGCCGCGCCGATGAGGTCGGAGGAAAAGGTCCTGGCCGCGGCCGGGTTGTCCCCGCCCCCCAGGGTGAGGGCCAGGGGAAACTGGCAGCCGCACAGCAGGGATACGGTAAAACCGAACAGCAGAAAAAAAACGGGCTGCAGCTGGTCGTGGGCTGAGGTCAGTGCCAGCAGGAGAAAGGCCAGGAGCAGGATGAGGAACGTGTCGCAGAGCGCAAGAGTCTTTTTAAAATTTCTGCGCCTGCGCAGCTGTTCCCCGAGCCAGGCGCCGGGCAGCAAACCGGCGAGGAAGACGGTCACCAGCAGGCCGATCTGCTCGTAAACGTAGCCGAACAGGATCTGATAAATGAAGATGACCAGGGTTTCACTGCCCATGATGACAAAGCCGGTGGAAAACAACACCAGTTCCTCGCGCCGGCAGCGGCAGAGATAAATGGTCAGCAGCATGAAGCCAGCGACAATGAAAGGCAGCGGTGAGGTGGCGAAACGGGCGAACCATTGCTGAAACATGATGCGCAGCAGAAAAGGCGAGGTGTCGAGATTTACCGGAGTGTCGGCCTGCAGATTGTCCCGCAGGTATTGCAGCCGTTCCGGGGTGATGTTGCCGCTGAAAAAACTGCTGATAAAGGTGGTGTTTATACCCCTGTTGTTGAGCAGGGCCGGAATATCGGGATTGAGCGGCTGGTTGCAGCAGAGGAAATAGACTTTGTTGCCGGGCAGCGACAGGACATGTTGGAAATGGAGCCGGGCGGTATTGAAAAGTGAGGAGATTTTCAAACGGGCAGGTTCGGAGAGGTAATTGTCAAAGCCCGCCACGCTGAAGGCGAAGATCCCGTCCGGCTGCAGGTGCTGCCGGGCCAGCCGGAAAAACTCGGCGGTGAAAAAGCGGTTGATCTGGAAGGTGTTCGGTTCCGGCAGGTTGATGATGATGGCATCGTAGAGCCGGTCCGTTTTGGCCAGAAAGGCCCTGCCGTCCTGATGAATGATATGCAGCCCCGGCAAGGGTTCCAGCAGTTTGTAGCGCAGCTGGACATCGGTCAGCTGGCGGTCGATCTCAAGATAGTCCACCTGGTCTGGCCGGTATTTAGCCGCCTCCTGCAGCATGCCTCCCTCGGCCCCGATGAGCAAAACGGCGTGGGGGTCGTCAATCTGCGACAGGGGGAAATGGATGGTCTCTTCGTCCTGGCTGACATTCTGGTTGCTGAAAATGGGGGCGCCATCGACAAAGATGGTCAGCAGTTCCCTGTCCTGGTGGACGGTGATGCGGCCATAGCGTGATTCCTCATAGTGGATCAGGCGTCCCTCAAAAGGGGTGAGCGATTGCTTTTCCAGGAGCAGGCCGGCAAGCAGCATGGCCACGGAGCCTGCCAGGGCCAGAAGAAAGGCGGGGCGTACCCGTTGCCCGCCGGGGATGAGGAGAAACGCGGCAGCCAGCAGTGGAAGATTGGCCGCGAACACGGATTGCAAAGGGGTGAGCCACAATACCAGGACAAAGGAGAACAGCACCCCGCCAATGATATCGCCGACATTGTCCTGCATGTAGATCCGCGCCCCGGGATAGTCAGTCTGCTGATTGCGGAGTACATATAGGCTGTAGGGCACGAGAAAGCCGTTCAGGATGCCGTAGGGCGCGGTCAGGCCAAAGATGGCTGCCATGGTGGGGTAGAAGCCCACGTCCGCGCCATGCAGGAAGATAATGTCCCGCAGGGTGCGGATGGCCAGGATCTCCATGGCGGCAAAGGCGGCCAGCAGGAGAGACAGCAGGGCCAGCCGGGTGAGGCCCGCCGGCCGACGGCGGATGGCAAGCAGGGCCAGCCACGCCCCCATGCCGCCCAGGATAAGCCAGGAAAAAAAGATCAGGGCAATGGTGAACTCGTTGCCCTGAAACTGGGCGAGAAACTCCCGCACCAGCACCAGCTGCATCACCACCGAGGCAAGCCCGATGGCCATGACGACCCGGCTGACGGCCTGTTGTTCGCTGTTATTCGCTGAAGTACTGAACCTGATAGGTTAGAACCTCCAGTTTTCCGGTCTGCCAGGCATCGGGGTGAAGTCCCGCCTTCATGCAGAGACGGTTCAAAAAATCTTCCGGCTGGGGCAGCTGATCCCATACCTGGGGCAGGAAGGTGGCGCTGGAAAACCCGTCCCGCAGAATGACCCCGTCGATCTGCGGGCGCAGCTTGGCCACCAGGTCCGCCCCGTTGTCATAAGACAGCGGTTTGGGGTCGGTGAGAATACTCACCTCGATATCCACCTCGTCGAATTCCTTTTGCTGCAAGGGAGGAAAGCGGGGGTCGCCAAAGGCGGCGTTGACCGCATTGCGGCGGATGTTGGCGGCTATGGATTCCACCGGGGCGATTGAGCCGATGCATCCCCGCAGCTGGCCATGTCGGTGCAGGGTGACAAAGGTGCCGCGTTCCTGCTGCAAAACCGGATCATGCAGTTTTTCCCCCAGTTTTTTCTGTTCATCGTCCGGGACGGTAAGGCCGAGCTTGAGGGCGATGGTCTGCCGGGCCAGGGTAAGCAGGGTTCTGCCCTGTTCCTCAGTAATCGCCCCGGTTGAGGTGTTCTGTTTGTCCATGGTGGTATCTCCATAAAAGGCAATGGCTGCATAGCCGACAACCTTGTCGCGGCTGCCGGCGGTGTCGCCGCTGTTGGCATAATGAATGAGCACGGGCTTCCAGCTGTGGCGCCCGGCGAGGTCGATCAGCACTTGCAGGGGAGCAACTCCGCAGGCGCTGTTGTCGCTTGCCGCCAGTGATTGCCCGTCCAGATTGAGGATATGGTTGATGGTCTGCCGGTCCTTGGCCACCGCCAGGTCGTAAGGGAGGTAGTGCGACAGATCCGAGCTGACGACCACCAAGGTTTCAGGGGTGAGCAGCGGATCAAGGGCGGAGGCGATGGCGGCAGGCTGGCCCGGGCCCAGCACGATGGGCACCAGTTCGAAGGTGCCGAGCAGATACTGCAGAAAGGGCAAAATAACCTCAAGAGAGTGCTCCGCATCGACGGCCCCGGTAACCGCACGGAACAGCTCTTTCTGTTGGAGCAGCTGGCGGGCATCGGCATGGAGCGGGATCAGCCCCAGCGGGGTGCGGTAACTGTCCACTGCGCTGATGGCGCCGTTCTTGAACCCCACCCGGTGGTCCGGTCCCAGCAGTATCACCTTGGTGAACTGGTTTCTGTCAAGCACCAGGGCGGAGTGGGCCGCCGTGGGGCCGGAGTATATATAGCCGGCATGGGGCAGTATCAGGGCGTGCAGGACCTGGCCGGCTGGTTTGGCAAAGGGATCCTGCCGGGCCTGGCTGCAGAGTTTGGCAAGGTCGGCGGTCAAAGCGGCGCTGTCGGCGGGATAGAACCCGCCGGCCCAGACAGGCTCGCGGCAATCGCTGCTTGCTGCGGCGGCTGCCGCCGCAGCAAGGACAAGAAAAATGGTAAACGCAATGAACAGGGATCGGAAAATGGCCATGGTCTTTTCCCCGGGGAAGAGGCGTGTTCCGCAGCCGTTTTTTTTGGGTGCTGGAACAAAAAAATCGGAAAATCACTCTGATATTACATAAAAAAAACTATACCGCGTTACGGGGAAAAAGTGAAAGGAAATATGGCAGAAATCCGGCTGATCGACCATGACGATGGAGTCCGGCTGCATCTTTTTTGCATACGATCAGCAGGGGGATGTTTTATCATTAGCCACGAAAAAAGATGAAAATAGCAGCGAAGATAACACTCTTCAATTATAATGAAATACATTGCTGGTTCCCCACTGGGTTGCCCCTGTTCAACGCAAACCCGCGTCGGGAAACCGGGCAGGGGCAGGCTGAAGGATGACCGCGCCTGAGCAGGTAATTTCTAAGGAGGATGACATGAATATTGTCAAGGCGGTGATGATGGCCGCTGTGCTGATTCTCGTGCAGGCTTATGCCTTTTCCGTTTCCGCCAGTGTCGGCTACATGCGCATCAGTTATCTCGAAGGGGATGGCCAGATCATGACCCCTGAGGCTGGAGAATGGGGGCTCCTGTCGATCAATACCCCCATCGGCGAGGGTGATCAGATCTGGATTCCGCAGGATGGCATAGGCGAACTGCAGCTCAACACCGGAACTTACATCAGACTTGACGGCAACACGTCGTTGCAGATACTTTCCATGGATCAGGATTCGTCACAGTTTTATCTCTCCCAGGGCAGCGCCTATATTTATTACGATGCGCCGCGGGGCAGCGTTATTCAGGTGGATAATCCTGATGCCTCAACCCGGGCTTTTGACCGGGCGGTCTTCAGAATCGACACCGCGGACCAGTACACGGATGTGTCATGCTCCAAGGGATACGTTGAAACGGAGAACCAGATCGGCAATACCAGGGTAAACGCCGGTCAAATGGTGTCGCTTGGCCGGGATACCCACGGCGAGGTATCACCCATCGGCCCGCCTGATGAGTGGGAACTGTGGAACCGGGCCAGGAATGACCAACTTTTCCCACAACAAGACACGGGAGGGGGCTATTATCTGCCCAGCGAACTCAGGACCTATTCTCCCGAGCTGAATCGCAGCGGCAGGTGGGTGCAGGTCCCTCAATACGGGCATGTCTGGACCCCGACGGTCATGGTCGGTGTGGACTGGGCTCCTTACCGGCATGGCAGATGGATATGGCGGGGGCATGATTATGTCTGGCTGTCTGACGAGCCCTGGGGATGGGCGCCCTATCATTACGGCAGATGGGCTTTTGCTCCGGCCATCGGCTGGTTCTGGGTACCCCCTGCGACCGGTGCAGTTTACTGGGGCCCGGGATATGTAGGCTGGGCCAGGACGGAGGATCATGTGGCATGGGTGCCGCTGGCGCCCGGGGAAATATATTACGGCCGCGGCTATTACGGCCGACACAGTGTCAATATCACCCATGTTGATATCAGGCGGGTCAATGTCACCAAGGTCTATAAGAACGTGTATGTCAACAACGGACCGACCGTTGTCAGCCAAAACCATTTTCACAGGGGTTTCCGGGATGATGATCATGTCGATATAAAAAATGTGAGGGAGAAAATATTTGTAAAAAATCATATGAGTCCTGGCACGCCTGACATAAAACCGGGTAAGGAGAGTTATTTTGTCTCGGACAGGCGGGTTCCTGAGGAGAAAATGCCTCCGCATCGGGTAAGGAACGTGCAGGTGAAAGAGTTGAAACAGGACCGCAAGCTTATCAGAGAGCGGGATAAATCTGTCCTGCACCCTGGCACCGGGCCGAAGGCGCTGCCGGTGAACACCGTCTCGACCCCGAGAACCCCTGGCAAGGGAAGGCATGTAATGCAGCAGGCCATGCCTGATGAGCAGAGGCAACCCGACGGCTCTGATGGCGACCGCGGCAGGAAAGAGGAACGCCAGCAGGTGCAGGTTGAGGAGCAGCGTCAGCCGGTAGCCCCTGATAATGGCCGCGGCAGGAAAGAGGAACGGAAACAGGTGCAGGTTGAGGAGCAGCAACAGCCGGTAGCCCCTGATAATGGCCGCGGCAGGAAAGAGGAAAGAAAGCAGGTGCAGGTTGAGGAGCAGCAACAGCCGGTAGCCCCTGATAATGGCCGCGGCAGGAAAGAGGAAAGAAAGCAGGTGCAGGTTGAGGAGCAGCGTCAGCCGGTAGCCCCTGATAATGGCCGCGGCAGGAAAGAGGAAAGAAAGCAGGTGCAGGTTGAGGAGCAGCAACAGCCGGTAGCCCCTGATAATGGCCGCGGCAGGAAGGAGGAACGGAAACAGGTGCAGGTTGAGGAGCAGCGTCAGCCGGTAGCCCCTGATAATGGCCGCGGCAGGAGAGAGGAAAGAAAGCAGGTGCAGGTTGAGGAGCAGCGTCAGCCCGTAGTAGTTCCTGATGCCGGCCGCGGCAGGAGAGAGGAAAGAAAGCAGGTGCAGGTTGAACAGCAGCGTCAGCCTGTAGGAGTTCCTGATGCCGACCGCGGCGCAAGAGGCAAAAAGAAGCAGGGGGAGCAGGCCGGTCAGCCTCAATGCGGCCCCGGACAGAAAGACGAATTCAATCCGGAAAAGTGCCCTCAGAGAAGGTAGAAAAAACAGCAGAACAAAGAAGCTGATGGAAAGAGGGTCTTGCGACCCTCTTTTTTTGTGCAAAAGTTGTGATGCTCTCCGGCATCCAGACGCAGAGTGGTGTCTGCCGGCGGATTGCCGCTCAGTTCTGCTTGGTCTTGCTGCTGAGCAGTCTGTCCAGTTCACTGACGATAAAATCGAGGTGTATTTTTTCCTCTTGGGCCAACTGGTGGAACAGCTCTCTGCTTTTTTCGTCAGGGCTTTTGCGGGCAACCCTGCTGTAGAGATCCTGGGCCTGCGTTTCGAGCATCATGGCCAGGAACAGGATGTCCTGCTGGTCATGGAGATGCTGCTGGAAGTGGTTTAAAATCGCCTCCCGGCTGAAGCCGCCTTCCATGATATTGCTCTGTTTGTCTATTCTGGGAATGTCCGCCGCGGGCGGTTTGAAATCGGCGATCAGCTTGGCCTTGTGTTTGTCCTCAAAGCTTGCCAGCCGCAGAAGCAGATCCTTTCCCTCCGGGTTGTCGCATTTTTGGGCAAAGGCGAGATAAAGCTGCTGCAGGCCTTCCTCCATGGTGTAGGCCATGGTGAAGGCGTCCTTGTATTCCCCTGAGAGGAAAAATTCCATGCCCAGGGTTTCCGGGCCTTTGGCCTTGAAACCGTTCCATGCCTTGATGCCGCCGGAAATGTTGTAGACCTCGGTGAAATTGCTGCCCTGCAGGATCTGGCTGGCGGCCTTGCTGCGCCCGCCGATGGCGCAGTACACCAGGGTCGGTTTGGCCGGGTCAAGTTCGTTAATCCTTGACATCAGCTCCTTGACGGGAATAAGAATGGCGCCCGGCAGATGTTCGAGTTCGTATTCCCCGGGCTGCCGGACATCGAGAAGCTGATAGCTGTCAGCCGGGTTTTCCTTCAGGAAGGCGCGGGCCTCATCGGCATCCATGTTCTTTGACAGCTGAAATAAGCTTTTCCAGTTCATTGCAATCCCCCCCTCTCTATGTTATGCGGTTCTTTTTCTTGGTAAGGTATATCAACATTACGGATTATCCGCTATTTTTTCAAGCAGATTAACAAGTTGATCCCGCATATTTTTCGGCTGGTTCAGCAGGACAACAAAGGGGATTGTGGCTGCTTCCCTGGGGAAATAGCCCGCATAGCAGTAAACGCCGGTCAGGGTGCCGGACTTGATCAGGCGGCCTTTGTCCATGGGCAGCAGATGGGCATAAGGCCGGAAGGCCTGCAGAATTTTCACCAGGGTGGCGGGGGTGACGTGATTGTTTCGCGACAGGCCTGACCCCTCAACCATGCTGATCTGCTCTTCGCTCAGGCCAAGGGAGGAAAGAAAGATGCGGAAGACATCACGGCTTTTCCGCCAGGTGGCCGGGTAGCCCTTTTCCTTTGCCCCGCATATGAGAAAAAGCTGGTTGGCGATGAAGTTGTTGGAGTAGCGTAACAGCCCGGCGATAACCTGGTCAAGGGGCTGACTCGATCTATGGGTCATCATGAGCTTTGCCTCCCCGGGCACGGCTTTCCTGGCAATGGCGCCCTGGCCTTTGATGCCCAGCCGTTGCTGCAGGCCGCGGAACAGTTCACCGGTGTGGATGAGAATATCCTGGTGATCGTTGGTCAGATTAATGCGGTGGGTGCCGGCCGGCAGGTTTTTCCCCAGGCGCAGCATGATGGGCAGGGTGGGGGTCTGCGGTTCGGCCGAGGCAATCGTCCCGTCAGGAGCTTTGCTGAAGTTGATGGTGTTGAAATTGGCGGCCAGGGCGCTGTTGGCCGCGTCATAGGGATTAAGGCTGTCGCTGCGGCCGTCCGCCTGCTGATCAAGCTGGAAGGCCTCGGCATCGAGGAAAATATTGTTGATGGTGCCGACTCCCTGCTGCTGCAGGGTTTGCAGGATGACGGCAATCTCTTCCGAGGTGAGAAAGGGATCGCCATAGCCCTTGATATACAGATCGCTTGGGCCTGCCAGATAAAATTCCGTGCGGAAATGGAAATCCACACCAAGTATCTGCAGGGCGCCAAGCGATGTAACGATTTTCAGGGTGCTTGCCGGAATAAAAGGGGTATGCGCATTTTTAGCGGCAAGGGGTTTGTCGTTTGCGCCGACCAGATAACCGCCGTTGGCGATAAGGCTGTCGATCTTGTATAGAATGCGCTCTTTTTCCCCTGCGGCAAGGCAGGGACCGGCGGAGAGCAGGGTGAAAAGATAAAGAAAAAAACAGGGCATTGCCGTATGCAGCAACGCCCTGTTTGTGGTTGCAACCATACCTGTCAGTTAAATTTTCGGCAGATTCTTGGTGGCTTCGGCGATGGCCTCTGCCGGATACTCGTAGTTGTGCAGTTCTCCGGCGTAGTATTTTTCATAGCTTGACAGGTCAAGCAGACCATGGCCTGAAAAGTTGAAGAGGATGGTCTGCGGGTCATTGAGATCACGGGTGGCCTCAATGATCGCCGCCCGGATGGCATGACAGGTCTCCGGCGCAGGAATTATGCCCTCGGTCTGGGCAAAAAGACGGCCCGCCTCGAAACACTCCAGCTGATGCACGCTTATCGGTTCAATCAGTTTTTCCCGGACCAGGGCCGAGACGATGGGCGACATGCCGTGATAGCGCAGACCGCCGGCATGGATGCCCGGCGGAATGAAATCATGACCCAGGGTGTACATGTAGAGCAGGGGGGTCTGGCGGGCGACATCGCCGTAGTCATAGGCATAGACGCCGCGGGTCAGTGTGGGGCAGGAGGCCGGCTCCACGCCGACAAAGCGGATCTTTTTCCCTTCCAGTTTGTCTGTGAGAAAAGGAGTCATCATGCCGGCATAGTTGGAGCCGCCGCCGCAGCAGCCGATAACCACATCCGGATAGGCGCCGATTTTGGCCAGCTGTTTTTTTGATTCCAGGCCGATGATGGACTGATGCAGGATCACATGGTTGAGCACCGAGCCCAGGGCGTATTTGGTATCCTCCCGGGTGGAGGCATCCTCCAGGGCCTCGCTGATGGCGATGCCCAGTGAGCCCGCGGTGTCCGGCATATTCTCCAGGATCTTGCGGCCGAAGGCGGTGTCGGGACTCGGGCTGGCGACTATTTCCGCGCCATAGGTGTTCATCATGATCTTGCGGTACGGTTTCTGGTCAAAGGAGACGCGCACCATGTATACCTTGCATTCCAGGCCGAATTTGTGGGTGGCAAAAGACAGGGCGCTGCCCCATTGTCCGGCGCCGGTCTCGGTGGACAGGCGTTTGACCCCTTCCCGCTTGTTATAATAGGCCTGGGCCACGGAACTGTTGGTCTTGTGGCTGCCGGAGGGGGAGACGCCTTCGTTTTTGTAGTAGATCTTGGCCTTGGTTCCTAGGCCCGCCTCAAGGGCATAGGCCCGCACCAGGGGGGTCGGCCGCCAGATATGATAAATCTCCTGCACCTCTTCGGGGATATCGATCCAGCTTTTATCGCTCATCTCCTGCTCGAGCAGGCCCATGGGGAAAACAGGGGCGAGTTTTTCCGGTCCCATCGGTTTTTTGGTCTCAGGATCCAGGGGCGGATCGATGCCGTTTGGTATGTCCGGCATGACATTATACCATTGGGTCGGCATTTCATTTTCGTCGAGAAGAATTTTTTTCTGTTTCATGGTCTCTCCCTGATGAAGTAAGGTGAAATATGGGCATTAACCTGGTAAATACTTGCACTAAAAAAGACTCATTCATCCTGCCGGGACCGTCAGGCCTTGGTATTCGCGGATGAATTTGGCAGGTATAATTACCCCGAAAGCGCAGATCTGTCAAAGTGAAAAGGGGGAAAACAGGTCATTGACAAAGAGTTTGCCCTGATATATCTTTGAGCGCTTCACAAACAATCAGGAATAATGGATTCATGGAAAATATTCTCCGGCGCAGTCTGGCCGATTCAATAGCAGCCAAGCAGGATTTTTACCGGGACCACCGGCAGCAGCTCTTTTTGCTGGTGGACTGGGTTATTGACTGTTTCCGGTCGGGCAACAAGCTGATGATCTGCGGCAACGGCGGCAGTGCGGCGGACGCCCAGCATCTGGCGGCGGAATTCGTCAACCGTTTCCTCATCAACCGGGCGCCGCTGCCGGCCATTGCCCTGACCACGGACACCTCGATTCTCACCAGCGTAGGCAATGATTTTTCCTACGATGATATCTTCGCCAAGCAGGTCGAGGCCCTGGGCAAAAGCGGTGACATTCTCCTGGGTATCTCAACCAGCGGCAATTCACCCAATGTGGTGCGGGCCTTTGACGCGGCGAAAAAGATCGGGGTAAGGACCGTGGTGCTCACCGGCGGCAGCGGCGGCAGACTGGCGGGCGAGGCGGAGCTTGTGCTCACCGTGCCGAGCGCCAAGACCCCCCATATCCAGGAGGCCCATCTGTGGATCGAGCATATGCTGTGCTGGCTGGTTGATGAGCGGCTTTTCGGCAGCCTGCGGGACGAGAATGAGGCCAAATGAGCAGAAAACCCATTGATTTAAACGGGCTGCATACCTATTCCGTGCACGGCCGCTTCAGTAAGGTGACAGTCGACCACTTTGCCAGAACCGTGGGGACCGGGGCCACGGTGCGTGATTTGCTTGCCTCGCTGCCGGCGCAGTTTGCCGGGGTTGATTTCCCGGACCTGATAAACCGCCTGGCCGCGGCCCACAGCAACGGCAGGCCCGTAATCATCGGCATGGGGGCCCATGTCATCAAGGTGGGGCTTAATCCCCTGCTCATTGATCTCATGGAGCGTTCCATCATCACCGGCATTGCCTTAAACGGGGCCGGCATCGTCCATGACACCGAGATCGCCATGGTGGGGCGCACCTCCGAGGATGTGGGCCAGGTGCTGGGCACCGGCGCCTTCGGGGCGGCCAGGGAAACCGGCGAAGAGGTGAACGCGGCCATCAGCCGCGGCGCGGCGAAAAATATCGGCCTGGGCCAGGCCATGGGGGAATATCTCGTTGAACGGGATTTCCCTTATAATAACATGAGCCTGCTTGCCTCGGCCCACCGGCTCGGCGTGCCGGTGACCGTGCATGTCGCGGTGGGGACCGATATCGTCCATATCCATCCTTCCGCCGACGGTGCCGCCATCGGCCAGACCAGCCATTATGATTTCCGCCTTTTCTGCACCCTGATCAGCGAACTTGAAGGCGGGGTCTATCTGAACATCGGCTCAGCCGTGCTGCTGCCCGAGGTTTTTCTCAAGGCCATTACCGTGGTGCGAAACCTTGGCCATCAGGTGGAGAATTTCACCACGGCCAATTTTGACTTTATCCGCCATTACCGGCCCATGACCAACGTGGTGAACCGTCCCACCGCAGGCGGCGGCAAAGGATTCAATTTCACCGGCCATCATGAGCTGATGATCCCGCTCCTGGTGGCGGGACTGCTGGATAGACTGGCGGCGGGCTGATTTGCCCGCTCCTACGGATCGAATACTTTCATTGTTTGTTTTCCCGTTTGCCGGGATGGCGGGTTAGCCGGCAGAGTGCAGGGAGCCCACCGTAGGGGCGGTTCAGGCCGCACTGGAATGATGAGGAGAGTGATAATCATGCCGCTGTTTGATTTTAAATGCCGCAAGTGCGGCAACGAGTTTGAGACCCTGGTGATGGGCAGCGCCAAGCCTGCCTGTCCCAAGTGTCAGAGTGAGGATCTGGAAAAATTGATGTCATCCTATGCCTGCTGCCGGCCAAAGGGTGGCACGGAATCATCGTCCACCGGATCCGGTTGTACGGGCTGCGCCGGAGGGAATTGTGCGAGTTGCCATTAACCAGGGGGATAAATCCATCGTTATACAAAACCCCAAACCGAAATCCATCGCATAAAGGGAAAATAATGCAGAAAACAATCAGAATAGGAACTCGGGCAAGCCTGCTGGCCATGGCGCAGAGTACCAACATCAAAAACCTCATCGAAGCCCAATACCCTGGTGTCCAGGTGGAACTGGTGAAGATTGTCACCAAGGGCGACAAGATTCTTGACGTGCCGCTGGCCAAGGTCGGCGGCAAGGGCCTTTTTGTCAAGGAGATCGAGGACGCCATGCTGCAGCACGAGGTTGACATTGCCGTGCACAGCATGAAGGATGTGCCGGCCGAGCTGCCGGAAGAGCTGCATCTCGGCATCATCACCAAACGGGAAGACCCCAGGGACGCCTTTATCTCAAACGCTTTCAAGACCCTGGCCGATCTGCCCCAGGGGGCCAGGGTGGGCACCAGCAGCCTGCGCCGCAAATCCCAGCTCGGCCTGATGCGCAGCGACCTGATTATTTCCGACCTGCGCGGCAATCTCGATACCCGGCTGAGAAAGCTTGACGAAAAGCAGTACGATGCCATAATCCTGGCCGCCGCCGGTCTGAACCGGCTGAAAATGTCGGCCCGGGTCGCCTCCTTTTTCAACCCCACCGACATGCTGCCCGCAGTGGGACAGGGGGCCGTGGGCATCGAACTGCGCAAGGCCGATACAGAACTTCTTGCCGCGCTAGCCTTTTTGGCTGACGAAACAACGGCGGTGGCGGTGCGGGCGGAACGCTCCTTTCTCCACCGGCTGGAGGGCGGCTGCCAGGTGCCCATCGGCGCCTTTGCCGAACTGCAGGGAGGGCGGGTGACCATCACCGGGCTTGTCGCCTCGGTGAACGGCGCAAAAATGATCAAAAGACAGATGACCGGCGATGCCGCTGATGCGGAAAATTTAGGCACGAGACTGGCGGAAGAGCTTCTTGCCAATGGCGGCGGGGCGATCCTTGCCGAGGTTTATGGAAAAGAAATTGACTGATACAGCAAAACCAAACAGAGGCAAGGCCTACCTGGTCGGCGCCGGCCCCGGCGATCCGGGCCTTATCACCGTGCGCGGCCTGGAGATTCTGAAAAAAGCGGAAGTCATCATCTATGACTATCTGGCCGGGGAAAAACTGCTCAAATACGTGCCGGAGGAAGCCGAGTTCATCTACGCCGGCAAAAAGGGCGGGGTCAAGCATACCCATACCCAGGATGAGATCAATGCGATGCTGGTTGACCGGGTGAAAAGCGGCAAAAGGGTTGTCCGGCTCAAAGGCGGCGACCCCTTTATCTTCGGCCGGGGCGGCGAGGAGCTTGAGGAGCTGGTCAAGGCCGGCCTGCCCTTTGAGGCGGTGCCCGGCGTCACCTCCGCCTCCGCCGCCGCAACCTTTGCCGGGGTGCCCATCACCCACCGCCGCTACACCTCGTCCGTGGCCTTTATCACCGGCCATGAGGACCCGGACAAGGAAAGCTCCAACATCGCCTGGGACAAAATCTCAACCGGCGTCGGCACCCTGGTTTTTTACATGGGCATCAAGAACCTGGAGTCAATCACCGCCAATCTGATAAAGCACGGCCGCGACCCCAAGACACCGGTGGCGGTGGTGCGCTGGGCCTCCCGGCCCAACCAGAAATCAGTGGTCGGCACCCTGGACAACATCGCCGAAATCGTCAGGGCCAATGACATCAAACCCCCGGCCCTGACCATTGTCGGCGAGGTGGTCAAGCTGCGCGATACCATCAACTGGTATGAGCAGCGCCCCCTTTTCGGTAAACGCATCGTCGTCACCCGCACCAGGGAGCAGGCCAGCGATCTGGTGGCCCTGCTGGAGGAGAACGGCGCCAACTGTCTGGAATTCGCCACCATCTCCATCCATCCCCCGGATTCCTGGGATGAACTGGATAATGCCCTGCAGCGGTTGGGCGACTTCCAGTGGCTGGTTTTTACCAGCATCAACGCCATCCACGCCTTTTTCGGCCGTCTCTATGCCAAGGGCCTGGACACCCGGGCCCTGGCCACCTGCAAGATCGCCGCGGTGGGCAAGGTGACCGATGACTGCCTGCGCGCCTACGGGCTGATCAGCGATCTGCTGCCTGAAAAATTCACCGCCGAGGGGCTGGCCAAGGCCTTTGAAAAGATGGGGGTGGACGGCCAGGCCATTCTCATCCCCAGGGCGCTCAAGGCCAGGGAGATCCTGCCGGCCAGGCTGGGACAGGCCGGCGCCAAAGTGAGCGTGGTGACGGTTTACCAGAACAAGCGGCCGGAAGGCACGTATGAAACCCTGCGGGCCAAGCTGGCCAACAAGGATGTGGATATCGTCACCTTCACCAGTTCGTCCACCGTGACCAACTTTATCGACATGATCGGCGTGAAAGACAAACAGGAACTGCAGGAGCTGATGCGCGGCATCAAGATTGCGGCCATCGGCCCGGTCACCGGCAAGACCATCGAGGAAAACGGCCTCAAGGTCGACATCCAGCCGCAGACCTACACCATCCCCGATCTGGTGGATGCCATCGTCAAAGACGCCCGTTCCTGACCCCGTGGGGTTGGTGTATTCCGCTAGAATTTTACTGAGATTTGCATAAAAAAGCCGAGTTGCCCAGAAAAGGGCGGCCCGGCTTTTTTTTTATCCGGGGAAAATAATTTTGTCAGCCATCTCTTTGTTTGTTCAATTCTGGGAAGAGTCCCGCATGGATGGCTCCCCTTCAGCTGCGGAAATGCGTTCAAGCATATCGAAGCCGAGGGTCTTGACCACCAGGATTCCGCCGATAAAAGCCCACAGATAGACGGTGAAAAACCGCCAGAGGATGACAAAAACCCCCAGGAAATGGATGGGAACCAGGGCTGCGAAAAGGGCGTATCCCCCGCCTTCGGCAATGCCGCTGCCGCCGGGAGTGGGGGTAAAATAGAGCAGGAAATAGAGGACGAACTGCACCATGAGCACCTGTGGGACCGGGACCTGGCAGTTAAGACCGTGGAGGATGGCGGAGGCGATCAGAAAATTGGCCAGCAGGGAAAGCGCGCAGCAGATAAAGGCCGACAGCAGCCTCGCTTTGCTGGCAAGAAAAACCGTTTTAAGCGATACGTGAAAGTCATGGAGCCAGTTAATCATCATTTCCTCCAGCCGCCGGCCATAACGGGCCGCAGCCGGGAAACGGTCCAGCCAACTGCCCCATGCCGAGATCATCTTCTCCCCTTTTTGCGGAAATAAGGAGAGTAATCCCGCCGAACAGAGCAGGAGGGAGAGAAAGACACCGATGGAGTGGAGGAGATATTTTATCAGGGCATTTTCAATAAGCTCCCCGTGGAAGAAGACAATCGCCGGCGTTGCCCCGGCGATGAGGGAAAGAATCATGGCTCCACGCAGGAAGATGACGCTGGTGGCCCTGCCAGCCGACATTTTCTTGCGGGTCAGCTGATAGAGCAGCAAAGGTTCGCCGCCGGTGACGGTGGGGGTGATGGTGGACAGGAACAGATAGAACAGGATCGATTTCACGCTGTAGGCGAGGCCGACATCGGTGCCGGCGGCCTCGGCGATCAACCGCAGGGTCATGCCGTCAAGGATCAGAGAGAGCTGCGCCAGGCCCAAGGCAACAAAAAAATCAGCCACCTGGATCTGTCGAATTTCCTCCAGGGTTTTCGGCCCCATGGTGAGCACGGCCAGGAGACCGAGCACGGACAGGCTGACAGCCAGAAAAATGCACAGCACATGTTTGATGGACAGTTTTTGCTGGCCCATGGCATTTCCCGCCTTTCCCCTTGCGGCAAAAGTCCCAGACGGTCGGGAGGATTTCCGGCGGCCGGGATTCTCACAACAAAATAACATACTTGAGGGGAGTGAGTAAAGGGTTGAGAACAGGCGTGACCGAAAGCGCCGGATTGTTGCGATTAATTTATCAGAAAATCCCTGCCTCTGCCGGAAAAATTCACCGCCCAGGGGGCTGGCCAAGGCCTTTGAAAAGATGGGGGTGGACGGCCAGGCCATCCTCATCCCCAGGGCGCTCAAGGCCAGGGAGATCCTGCCGGCCAGGCTGGGGCAGGCCGGCGCCAAAGTGAGCGTGGTGACGGTTTACCAGAACAAGCGGCCGGAAGGCACGTATGAAACCCTGCGGGCCAAGCTGGCCAACAAGGATGTGGATATCGTCACCTTCACCAGTTCGTCCACCGTGACCAACTTTATCGACATGATCGGCGTGAAAGACAAACAGGAACTGCAGGAGCTGATGCGCGGCATCAAGATCGCGGCCATCGGCCCGGTCACCGGCAAGACCATCGAGGAAAACGGCCTCAAGGTCGACATCCAGCCGCAGACCTACACCATCCCCGATCTGGTGGATGCCATCGTCAAGGACGCCCGTCAGCATAACCTTGTCGGGCAGCGCATTCCGTAAGCATTTTACCGAGATCTGCACAAAAAAGCCGGGTTGCCCGTTATAAGGGCGGCCCGGCTTTTTTTATTGGCTGCGGGTAAGTGGTGCGCGGTGCCGCTTTTTATCCCTTGTTGTAATTACGGGAAAATGGGGGTGGATTTTTTATCTTCCTGCCATGCTATAGCAGTTTCTTCTTGCAAATTTTTTGAATGTGAGTTTTGATTTTTCTGAATTGTTATTCATTTTGAGGAATATGGCGGGAGGAATACTGGAATCGATTTCTGTTTATCAGGGCAAATTGACCTGATAAACAGTGGTTGATCAAGGTGCACCGCTGCGCTCTGCGCCTTGATCAACGGCCGGGTTGACCGGCAAATTTACAATGCTAATCAGTCGCAAGCGGCCATTAGCACGGCAAATTCGCCGGTCACCCCGGCCGTTGAGGCTGTAGAAAAACCCTTTTTGAGGCTGAAAATAGCGAAAATTAACTTTAGCATTTTAATAATATCAACTATATGCAAAATAGCGAATTTGAGCTTTTATGCCATTTTTACTTTTTTCTACAGACTCGTTAAATTCAAAAACTTAAAAAGGAGAAAATATGCGCCAATTTGCATTCTTAATATTTATTTTAGCTTTTTTTTGTTCATCGTGCGCATTAACGCCACAACAAGTGAACATAAAACCTGATGTCCAAGTTAGATCTACAAATATCGGGCAGAATAAGAAAATAACTCTGACTACTGTAGACGAAAGACTGAGTTCGACAATTGGGAACAGAGGTGTTGCAGGGTTTGGTGCAGACATCACAAGTGCAGGTGATGTTGCTCAAATAGTTGAATCTGCAATTATTGAAGGACTTAATAAGCAAGGCTTTGACACATCTGGTTCACTTGAGAGTGATCCGAGAGAATTAAGAGTTGAAATTAGAAACTTAGAATATTCTCTCAAGCCTGGGATATTCACGGGTACTTTACGAACAGAATGTGCCCTTAAGGGTATCTGTAATATTAACGGAAAAAGACAGTATGAACATTTATATCGCGGTGGCTCAGAAGAACAAGTTTTAGTAGCACAGTTTGCAGAGGAAAATGCTAACCATATTAATAAAGCATTAACACAAGTAATAGTTGAACTACTCGATGATAGCAATCTCACTAGTTGCTTGGCAGATTAATAAATCTAATCGGGTAGCTGGGGGATTTTCTCCCCCAGCCCCGCACCACCTGGCATGCGTTGCTGGAAGGGGTTAAGTCCGCCGTTGACTTCTAATTCAAAAAAGCAAAAAAGGCTAATCAAAAGCCAAAAGCAGACTTGATAATCTTCTATGGCGAACGTTAGGATGGGAGAAGCTATGCCTCTTATAAATTCACGTACAAGCTTACGACTATCGAGCAACCAAAATGATTGCGCGCCTAACTCGGCGCTCCAGCCGGCGGCTCTGTCGTTATATTTCAATTTGATAGATGAATTTCGGTGTTGTGCGGGCAGATATTTATCCTTGATATTCGAGATGCCGCCCCCCTTGTTTCTTCAATAGTCTCCCGTAGTTGTGTGCCCTATGGGAGGCGGGCTGGGCGCGGCTGTTGACTTCTATTCATCCTTGGTGGTGTGGCAGACAAAGCAGCCGGCGCCGTTGGCGCCAACGGCCGCCACCATGTCACTGTAATCCCACCGCAGGATGTCATTGTAATTGGTTGCATGGGCACCGTGGCAGGAGAGGCACATAACCACTTCAGTTCCGGAGGCGGCATCCACCGTGCTGCTCACGATGTTGGGGACAACGCCTGCCCGAGCAACCGGCGCCTCGACACTGTAGCTGTTATCGCCGTTATAGCCGGCATACTCGCCACTGTTTGGCAGGGCAATATCCGTGGGATGCCGGATAAAAGGGTTGATGCCGGTGCCGATGCCGGTGGAGCTCCCTACTGTCAGGGTGTGAAAGTTGCCGTGGCAGGTGGCGCAGAATTCGCTCATGGTATGGTTGGGCGGGCCAATGCCCTGGGCGTTGTGGCAGCTGGTTGCGGGAGCGCCGCATGAGAGCTGTTTCGGCATGGTCTGCCCGAAATATTCATTATGGTTTCCTGCTGAGACATTTTGCCATTTGCCGGCTGGATTCTGATTCTCCAATCCCTTGACGGCATAGAGAAACCGGTAGCTGTTGGCCGGTTTGTCGGCAATATCACATTTGCCGTCAACATTGCCATGATGAGCTCCCTGCAGGGCGGTGATGCCGCTGCCGTAGGCGGCATTGTAACGGTAACCGTGGCAGCCGTTGGTGCCGGCACAGGTCAGGTTGCCATCGTTCACGATCCCTCCGGTATTATGAAAAAAAAGCACCATCCCCCCAGGCGGACCATCGAGGTTTTCGTCGTTTTCACCCGGAAAGTCAATAACATTATGGCCTTTGGCGTCTGAGGCGCCGCTCCCTTTCGTGCCGAGCATATAGGCGAAATTGCCCCCGGCCAGATCGCCGGTGCCATCAGTATGAAGGACTTGCGGAATCTGCGTTTCGCCAATGCTGACAATCTTCGTATTTGAGGTCATGGCATGGCAGCCTGTACAGCTGCCGATGGTCAGGTAGGGGTTGGCGCCTCCGCCAAGCAGAGCCATCGCGGTGCCGTCCTGGCTGTTATGCATGGTATGACAGTTTGAGCAGGGACCTGAAATTGTGGCGTTGACACTTGCGGCAATCAACGGGAAACAGAGAAGAAAAGCGAGGAGCGGGAGGATTTTTTCGGGGAATCCGCTATTGTTTGCGGGTGAACCTCTGCGATAAAAGAAAAAAGACCTCGCGAGTAGACACATTCCGGCACCTCCGGATGATTTTTGGGGAAAAGTGGTGTGTAACTTTTACAAGTCCCATAAGGTCATTTCCAGCAAGTATTTTTTTTCTTTATCATTTTTGACGGTACTGAGTAATTTTACCTATGTTGCAATAAATAATACATTTTTAACAAAAAGGCAAATCAATATGTTGCCAGCGCAGCGAACAAACTCGACCGGTATAACGAAAATCCGGCCGGCCGTTGTTGCATCTGCCCAAGCGACAAATAGAAGGTCATGCGGAAGGCATTGCCGATCTCAGTTTGTTTTAATGGCCACCGTGTGCCGTTTTCCCCCGCGCAGGCGGTGAAAAAGGAGGGGCTGTTCCCTGTGTTTTGCGGCCTGCTCGACCAGGGCGGCGAGCTCATTCGCACTGTTTACCGGGTGACTGTTTACTTCGAGGATGAGATCTCCTGCCGATAAATCGGACTGCCAGCCGCCTGGTTGCGCGGCGAAAACCAACACCCCTGCAGCGTCTTGATTGGTCCTGAAGCCGGAGCGGAGTTCGTCGGTGAGGGTGGCAAGCCGGAGGGTGTGCTCGCCGACAGCGAGGTCCACCGGCTGATAGAGGACCTGGTCCATCAGCAGGGCCAGCGGCGTGGTCCCCCGTATTGACCGAAGTCCGTCAGAGACGGACGGCGCATTTGCTTCACCAAAAGTGAGCTGCAGCAATTTCCGCTCCCCTTTGCGGAAGATTGTCAGCGCAAGAGTGTCATTGGCAACCTTGGTCCCCAGCTGTCGATCCGCCGATTGCAACTCCGCCGTCCTGCCCTCGACTTCAAGGATCACATCTCCGGCTGAAAGTCCGCCAGCCTCCGCCGGACTGGCCGGGGTGACATCCCTGATAAAAAGACCATGGGTGCTTGGCATGCCGAGGGAGCGGGCGAGTTCCCCTGTTATTTCCTCGTAGGTGATCCCCAGCCAGCCGGGCCGGATATGGAGCAGATTGGCCAGCGACCAGTCGATCCTTTCCCGGATTGGCGAATTGACAAAATAGCTATCCACAAGCTCTTCCTGCCGTAACTGCAGCCGCGCGGTTCGGTATCTTTCCACGGCAAGCGGGTGGTTGCCGCTCAGCTCGGCAAGGTAAGCCGTTAATGCCAGCAGCTTGGGTCCGTTATTGTTCTGGTCCCAGTTCTGCCCCTCGCCCGCCCACTCGAGCATGCCCAGCACCTCTGCCGGCTGGAAGCGTTGCAGAAGGTTCTGCAGCTTTTGGCCAAAACGTTCATCAGGATAGTAGAAGCCGGAAATCTCGCTGAGGATCATATGCTGCTGTTTTTCAGCAAGGGGGACGTTGTGCCGCCAGGATGCAATCATATCGCCGATAAGCAGGATATCGGCTCCCTCGACAGAGGTGGCGCGCAGCCAGTCAAAACGATGCTGCTGGACATAGTCCTGATGCCTGCCATCCTTCATGGCCATGGCGAAATGTTGCTCCGCGGCCTCGAGATTATTGCCGGCCTCCTGGCGCCATGTGTTGTCCAGCAAGCTCTCCGCCCAGAAAACATGGGCAAAGACATTATCGGCATCCAGGGCTACAGCCCGCTGGAAGTACTCCTCAATGGGAAATTCTTTATTCTGCGCAGATCGCCGCAACTTGTTGGCCAGGCCGATATGGGCCAGGGCATCGGCGGCTCGCACCGGGTCGGCATCCACTGCGCCGCGATACAGGACCGGCAGCAATGATTCGTTTTTTTTCTGATCCCCTTCTTTTAAGCCGCGGCGGACCAGCATCATGGCCACGGCGACCTGTCTTTCGCCGGCGGCCCGTGATCCGGGTTGCAGCGCAATCGCCTGCTCGACCAGTTGCAGGGCGCTGTCGAGATCGCCGTACTCGATCTGCATGTCCGCCGCCTTGACCAGTTTCTGCACAGCCTCGGAGCGCTCCCGGGATGCCTGCAGCAGGCCGTGGAACTGAATGGAGCCGGCGATCAGTGAGAGCAGGGCCGTCACTGCGCCGATCCACTTCAGGGCCGTGCCGAGAAATTTCCAGCGCGCCCCTGATTGGGGCGATCCGCACTGGGGGCAGATCCTCGCCTCGCGCTGGATCTGTTCCCGGCAGGCGATACAGGCTTTGCGCTGCTCGGCGCGGTTGGTTTCGGTTTCAGTGGAGTCAGTCATAACGTATCTCCGGAAATGGTGAGGTCAGCAGGGACCGCCCCTCATCTGCGCCTGGGCGACAGCTGTGTCCTTCTGTTCCTCAGCCGGCAAGGGTATTGGCCGGTTCATCGCGCCATCTGGTTTTCATATCACAGATCCGGTTTTGTTGGCAGCATTTATTTATCAATGGGGGTCAAAACAGGGGGGGCGGATCGTTGCCGTGCTCATGTTGAAGGCGGGGAGGCATGCATGCTTCCCCCTTCTGCGCGATGAAGGAAAGAGATTCGGTGATGGTTCGCAAAAAAAGGGCCGGCACCTCATTGGCGATGCCGGCCCTGTCAGCTCATGCAGGCGAACTGTTTATTGCCTTCAGCTGGGGATTACAGGAATGATCATGGCTTGATGATTTCGCAGTCACATGCCGCATCACTGATGTTGAGCAGCAGGAACTTCACATTGAAACCGTTATTAACCAGTTCCTTGTACGCCATATCCGCTCGGTCACCGGTGGAGCAGTGGACATAGATTTTTTTATCCTTGGGCAGCTCGTTCATCCTGTTTGGCAGTTCATCAAGGGGGATGTTGATGGTATTCTTGAACATGCCAAGCTCCGCAACTTCCTCTTTGGTCCGGGCATCAACGATAATCGCATCCTTGTCTTCTCCTGAAGCGGCCTTTCTGAAGTCCTCAACCGATACTTCTCCTTTGCCAATCTTGCGGACCCATTTGATCTCGGTGTTAAAGATCGGGCCCTTTTCGATGGCCTCACCGGATGCAACCCAACCGTTAAACCCGCCCTCCACAAGAGAAACAAAATTAAAGCCCTCTTCGCGCAGGTCCTTGACCGCATCCATTACCTCGTTTTCTCCATAAAGAATAATTGGCGCGTTACGGGGAACATCGTCAAGCCTGTCTTCGAGGTCCGCGTATGGCACACTGTAAGCGCCCTTGATGCGTCCTTCCACCGCTTTCTCGCTTGACCGGATATCAACAAGCACAACATTGCCGTTTTTAATGAAATCCCGGGTTGAATAAGTGGGCAGATTAGCCTTGGACCAGGCAGGTTCACCATCAAGGTATACGCGGATGTTTTTATAACCTAAATTTTTCGCCAGACCGGCGGAAGTAGTTGACATGCCTCACGTGGGACCTCCGCAGTAAAAAACCAGCGGTTGATTTTTGTCCGGTGGCAGCAAACCCGCCTGCTTTTCCTGCAAGAGTGGAACGGGAATTGATAACGCGCCGGGAAGATGAGATTGTCCATACCTGGGGGCGGGACGCGCGTCCACCAGAAACAGATCAGTGCGGTTTTTTATCAGTTCCTGCATCTCAGCTGTTTTTATTTCCGTGACCCCCTCAGGCAATTTAGCCAGTTTTGGCTTGATTTCCGTGGCATATTTATTGGTCCCCCGCATTTCAAACTTGATGATCGCGGCGTGTCCCTTGGCGGCATGTTCAACGCCCTTGGTCTGGTCGTCAAACATGAGCATTATGGTTTTTGCCTGATCGCCTTTGCCTACTTCAATGGAAACAGTTTTCGCCTTCTCCGATTTCCCTACGATCTCACCTGTGTAGACATTCTCTTCTTTTTGCTCTGCTTGTTGGGCTTGCGGCGCCGCAGTTTGTTTTTGCCCTTGATTTGCGGCGCAACCGAAATTGGTCAGGGCCACCATCAGGCACAATGGTATGAGTTTTAGAATTTTTTTTCTCATGAAGAATCTCCTTTAAGTGTTGGGTAAAAAAACTCAGTGCATTAATTCATAATTTTTATGATATGGAAAAGTGAATGATCCGTATAGTTATTTTTACTAGTTTTTTTTATAAAAAATACGGGAGGGGGCATGGGATTGCGTTATGGTTGCATAGGGCTTATGGACTACATGCTTGCAGCCGTCAAATCCGGCCGGCAAGAAGCTCTGCCCAGTTGATGAACAACGGGTCGAAGTCGCCAGGAAAAAGAGCTTTATTTCTTTTTGCCATTGTGGTAGGGCATGCAAAAAAACAGCGGCAATATCTCGGCCATCCCGTTTCATGCGTCTGGGTTTCCTGCCCTGACCCGCAGAGGCTCCGGTAACTGTTTTTATGCGGGCCGCGGGGGCCTTTATCATCCTTGCTGTAAAAAATGGATAGAGTGCACATGAGAAAAAACGTACAGGTAGACTCGGGTTTGTTCTCCCTGGGAAGCCGCGATGATGCCTGGGGTCTCAGCCGGGAGTCATGGGGCTGATATGCATTTCCCAGCCCAATATTTCCGCGCCGGGGTTGGCGCGGTTATTACCAATGCCCAGGGGCTCATCCTTGCCCTGGAACGGGCCGATATCCCTGATGCCTGGCAACTGCCGCAAGGGGGACTGGAGGCGGTTGAGGAACCACTGCAGGCGGCCTTCAGGGAGATTGCCGAGGAAACAGCCATCCCGGCAGGTGAACTGCAGCTTTTGCAGGCAAGCCCGGAACTGCTCGTCTATGAACTGCCCCCTGCCGCCCGGAACGTAAAAACAGGGCGCGGCCAGGTGCAATACTGGTTTTTATTCAGCTTCAGCGGCCGTGACGAGGTAATTGATGTGGGGAGCGGTGGTGAATTCCGCAGCTGGCAGTGGATGCCTTTTGCAAGCCTGGTGGAGGCGGCGGCGGATTTCCGCAAGCCGGTCTACCGGCGGCTGATGAGACAATTCCGCTGCTGTTTCCCCAGGCTGGAAGCCGCGGTGCCGGATTGCTCCGCTACTTGATAACCTCTCGGTATTTTTATCTGATTATTGAACCTTCCTTTACCTTCATTCGGATTTCTGCCATAATCTTCATATTCCAAGGATTATCCACCAGTAAAATTCTGCTATCAACCGGTCAAGATCATCCAGCGTCCGGGGTACTCTTGCTGCATGATTCCCTTACGGCTCAGAATTATGCAGAGGAGCGAAAAAAAATGAAAACAGTTCTCGCGCACATAGAAGAGATATATGAAAAGTGGACCAGCGCCTGCTGCATTGTGGTTGCTGCAATCGTGCTGGTGATTGACTATTCCGCCGGCAAGGCGGTACAGTTCCCGATACTTTACATTCTCCCGGTGGGGTTGGCAGCCTGGAACAACAAAAAAGCCACGGCATACGGATTAGTCGTTCTCCTTCCCCTGGCGCGGGTTCTTTTTAATTTCCCATGGCAGACAACAGAGACCATGCCTGTGGCCGTGGTTAATGCGGGGATAAGAGTCATTGTCTTGGGGATCTATGCGTATCTGCTTGACAGAACCGCATCGCAGACAAGGCAGTTACAGAAGGAGATAAAGGTGTTGGAAGGTATTCTGTCCATATGCTCGTCATGCAAGAGAATCCGCAATGAACAAGGTGAATATGAGCGGATGGAAAAGTATGTTACCAGGCACTCGGAGGCCACCTTCAGTCACGGGATCTGTGATGAGTGCGCAAAGAGATTGTATCCTGAGTATTTCAGCGGGGATACGAATGAATGATGAAGCACCGGCCGGGGGATTTTTCTTCTGTTGTTGCTTATAAAATATGAGCGTTCACCGGGCGAAACTGCTAAGCTGCGGCATGTAAATGATAATGATGTTATGCAATCCGGTGCACCTGCGGATATAAGTCCTGCCTGGGACGATGATGCCGCAAAACCGCCAAATATCATGATGAAAAATAAGAGTGCAGATGAGGGGCCGCGGAAAGTGCTTGAGCAATTACCGGATACGTCCGGGAAAGCCGAGGCCTTGTATCGCAGCCTTTTTGAAAACAACCATTCAATCATGTTGCTTATTGATCCCGGGGACGGTGACATCATGGATGCCAACCTGGCCGCCTGTAATTATTATGGCTACTCGCGGGATGAAATGACCAGCATGAAGATAACGGATATCAATACCCTGTCCCCGGAGGAGGTTCATGAGGAGATGCGCAATGCCAAGCTGGAGAAACGTAACTATTTCAACTTCCGGCACAGGCTTGCAGACGGGAGGATAAGAGATGTCGAGGTTTTCAGCGGTCCGGTATTCATCAATAACGAAAAGTTGCTGTATTCGATCATCCATGACATCTCAGACCGGAAAAAAATTGAAGAGGAAAAAGAACAACTCATTGAAAAACTGACAAAGGCCCTCGATGAAATCAAGACGCTCAAGGGCATCCTGCCCATCTGCTCGTCATGCAAAAAAATCCGGGATGACAAGGGATATTGGCAGCAGATCGAGGCTTACATAAGGCAGCATTCCGGCGCTGAATTCACTCACGGCATCTGCCCGGCTTGTGCCAGGAAGCTGTATCCTGACCTTGATCTTGCTGCTAAGCCGTTGTAAAAAACAACATGGTCATGCTGATAACCGAAACGGCATGAGGAGCTGTAAAGAAACAGGCAGAATTGTACAAGTTATTTCGTAACGGCTCCTCAGTAATTTATTGCCGGTGCAGGGCGCCTGTTTGGAGCAAAATGGCCCACGTCATGAATGGTGAAACCAATCTCTTTAAACCAACCGAGCTTTTCAGCCGCAAACTTGACCAGATAAAAGACAGTGATCCGCCCGGCTATGGCCGCATCATGAAGGTGATCGACAGATTGCTTGCCGATCCTGATGATGCGGACGGCAAGATGCATGGCGCCTACCGGGGCCGCTTCAAGAAGTATGTCGGCCGCCGGGACTACCGGATCATCTATTACTGGTGCAGGCGGTGCCGTAAGGAAAATGAGCGGCTGGAGAAGGATTGTGAAAACTGTCAGGCAATCCCGGACAACAGTGTCATCTTTTTTGATCTCTACCACAAAAAAGACATGAAAAAGTTCAAAAAGCATAACTGAGGGCTGCCCGGCCCTTGGTTCATTTTTTGCTCGACACAGCCATGGCTACTACGCGGATTGAAACCGATTCCCTGGGACCTGTCGAGGTCCCAGCCCACCGTTACTGGGGCGCGCAGACTCAGCGCGCGATGGTGAATTTCCCCATCGGCGTGGCCCGCTTCCGCTGGCAGCGCCCGATGATCCGGGCCCTGGGCATCCTGAAGAAGGCCGCCGCCCAGGCTAATTGCCAGCTCGGTCGGTTGACCCCGGCAATTGCCGCCCTGGTTGAGACGGCTGCGGAAGAGGTAATCGCCGGAGAGTTGGATGGCCATTTCCCCCTGGTTGTCTTCCAGACCGGCTCCGGCACCCAGTCCAACATGAACGCCAACGAGGTGATCGCCAACCGGGCCATTGAACTGGCCGGCGGCACTATCGGGGCAAAAAAGCCGGTTCACCCCAATGATCATGTCAACTGCGGCCAGTCGTCAAATGACACCTTCCCCACCGCCATGTACATTGCCGTGGCCGGAGAACTGCAGCAGAAGCTTTTCCCGGCGGTAACCCTCCTGCGTGACACCCTTGCCGCCAAGGTGGAATCATACCGGGATATCGTCAAGACCGGCCGCACCCATCTGCAGGATGCCACGCCCATCACCCTTGGACAGGAGATCAGTGCCTGGGTGGCCCAGCTTGATTTCGGCCTGCAGGCATTGCAGGCTGCCTTGAAGGGTCTGTATGATCTGGCCATCGGCGGCACGGCGGTGGGAACCGGGCTGAATGCCCATCCACGTTTCGGTGATCTTACCGCTCAATACATTGCCGCTTTAACCGGTTCCCCCTTTCGCTCCGCCCCCAATAAGTTTTTCGCCCTGTCGGCCCACGATGCCCTGGTGCAGGTCTCGGCGGCGCTGCGCACCTTGTCCGGCGGGCTGATGAAGCTTGCCAACGATGTGCGCTGGCTGGCCAGCGGCCCCCGCTGCGGCATCGGTGAGTTGATCATTCCAGCAAACGAGCCGGGTTCATCCATCATGCCCGGCAAGGTCAATCCCACCCAGTGCGAGGCCCTGACCATGGTATGCGTGCAGGTTTTCGGCAACGATGCGGCGGTGGCCTTGGCCGGCAGCCAGGGCAACTTCCAGCTCAATGTCTACAAGCCGGTGATGGTGCACAATGTACTGGAAAGCATCGAGCTGCTGGCCGACGCATGCCTGGCCTTTGCCGGCAACTGCGCGGCGGGCCTTGCTCCCAACCTGCCCAAGATCCGCGAAAATCTGGAAAAGAACCTGATGCTGGTCACCGCCCTGAACCCGCATATCGGCTATGACAAGGCGGCGCAGATTGCCAAAAAGGCCCACGACGGGGGCCTTACCCTGCGGGACGCGGCCCTGGACTCCGGGTATGTGACCGAGGAGCAGTATGACCAGTGGATTTCGCCGATCAAGATGACCCGATCAACAGAGGATTAACAGCGGCATGTCTGTGCAGGACCTTCCTGCCGTTGCGGCAGGCGCAGGTTGTCAGGGCCTGGGTGGCAATGAAAACCGCACCCTGCAAAAAAAATCCAAGCCGGGCAACAAGTTGTTTTTTTTAAGAATTCACGGAGGTTGACTGCGAGGGCGCGGGCATTATTATTGCAGTCAAAAAGTTGTGAGGCATGCCCTGTGGAGAAGATCATGAAAAAGAAAGTTCTGGTAGTGGACAACAATAAGCTTGTCGTTCGCCTTTTGACCGCTTTTTTGCAGCAGAATGGCTATGTTGTCGCCGCCGCGGAAGACGGCCTGTCGGCCCTGGATCAGCTGGAGGTCTTCCGGCCGGACATCATGCTGGTCGACTTGATAATGCCGCAGATAAACGGCGAAAAACTCTGCCGCATTATCCGCAAGATGCCGGAGCATGATCCCATCTTTATCATCATCATCTCGGCCATAGCCGCGGAAGAGAAGGTCGATTTCCTTTCATTCGGGGCCAATGCCTGTATTGCCAAAGGTCCGGCCAAACAAATGCATGAGAACCTTGCCACCGTTCTGCACCATTATGAAAATGATAATATCGATCTGTTGGGTAAAAAGATTTTCGGGGAAGAAAACATTTTTGAACGTGACATCACCAAGGAGCTTCTTGCCACCAAAAAGCATCTGGAGATCACTCTGAATAATATGGATGAGGGGCTGGTGGAGTTGAATTCCCAAGCCCATGTCATTTTTGCCAATCCTGTTTCCTTTAAACTGCTGGGCCTGCCGGAGGAAAAGGTGCTTTCGGAATTTTTCCCGAATTTTTTTGCCAGGGAGGACCGGCAGCGCATTGCCGGACTGCTTGAAAAGCAGGATGAAAACATCGTTGAGGTGGGGGAAGAGGTGCCGATCTCCCTGCATGGCAACTATCTGCTGTTGAAATTTGTGCCCTTTCATGATCAGGGCCGCAAGTACATCATTGCCATGATGCACAATATCACCAGGCGCAAGCAGGCGGAGCTGGACCTGATCCATCACAAGGAGAACCTCGAGGAAATGGTGCAGGACCGCACCGCCACCTTGGAGGAGCTGAATGTTGAACTGGAAGATGCCCTCTGTAAAGTGAAAACCCTGAGCGGTCTGCTGCCCATCTGTGCCTCGTGCAAGAAAATCCGGGATGATCAGGGATACTGGAATCAGATCGAGCTGTTCATCCGGGATCATTCCTTTGCTGAATTCAGCCATGGCATCTGTCCTGAGTGCGCCAGAAAGCTCTATCCTGAACTTGATATTTTTGAGGATAAATGAGGCAATCCCATGGTCGGGCAGTATGAGCCGGGCAACGATTACGGCGCTGAAAATATTTTCCCGTTAACCTCATGATTTGCCGGGGTCAAATCGTATTCGATAGATAATCGAAGGGAAATATGGTCAATAAAATATCTTGACAATATTTGTTACTTGGTGCAGTATTTTCTTAAATAAGAATAAATCTTAATAGGGTCCGGCTGTGCTGAACAGGAAAGAGACGAAGGAATTATTGGCCTCAAGAATGGCAATGTTTGAACAAGCCTGCCAGCAGGCAGGCCTGAAGCTTACCCACCAGCGGCTGGAGATCTTCAGAGAGCTGGCCACGGCAACCGACCATCCCTCGGCGGAAACTTTACACCGGCGTTTGCGGCAGCGTATGCCGACTCTTTCCCTGGATACGGTTTACAGAACATTGGCCTCTCTGGAACAAAAGGGTCTCATTACCCGGGTCAAAACAGGGGAAAGCCAGGCCAGATTCGAGGCGGAACAGAGACAGCACCATCATCTCGTTTGTGAGAGATGCCATGAGATCATTGATTTCCAGTGGCAAACCTTTGATGATTCGCTCCTGCCCGATGAAATTTTGCAATGGGGAAGAATCAAGAGCAAAAATGCCATTCTGCAGGGCCTCTGCAGCAAATGCCTCGATGCGGTTTAACGATTTTTCGCGGTTCATTTTTTTTGGCCTATAATCCGTAAAAATTCTTAGGTAGTTAAATTTATTACTTCTGACAAAAAAGTGTATATTTTTTTGTTTATCGTTCTGCTTTAATAAGAGAAGATGTCAGGTAGTTGTTCGAAAACGCAATGACATGAACCATCAAATGAAAAAGGAGGCAGTTATGTCCGAAAAAAAAATCCTTACCAGCAATTTCGGCTCGCCGGTGGGAAATGATCTCAACACATTAACGGCAGGCCCGAAAGGCCCTGCGCTCATGCAGGATGTCCATCTCCTGGAGAAGCTCGCCCATTTTGATCGGGAACGAATTCCTGAACGTGTTGTTCATGCCAAGGGAGCCGGCGCCTACGGTTATTTTGAGGTGACCAATGATGTCAGCAGGTATACCAAGGCCAAATTCCTCTCCAAGGTGGGGAAGAAAACAGATCTGTTTGTTCGTTTTTCCACCGTGGGCGGCGAAAAGGGCTCGGCCGATTCCGAACGCGACCCCCGCGGCTTTGCCGTGAAGTTCTATACGGAAGAGGGTAATTATGACATGGTCGGCAATAACACCCCGGTCTTCTTCATCCGCGATCCCCTGAAATTCCCCGACTTCATCCATACCCAGAAGCGGCATCCTGGCACCAATCTCAAGGATGCCGATATGTTCTGGGATTTTCTTTCCCTGACGCCCGAGTCCATCCACCAGGTGACCATTCTCTTTTCCGACCGCGGCACGCCGCGGACCTATCGCCACATGAACGGCTACAGCAGCCATACCTACAAATGGTATAATGAAAGGGGTGAATATGTCTGGGTGCAGTACCATTTCAAGACCGAACAGGGCATCGCCAATTTCACCGGCGAGGAGGCGGACCGCATGCGTTCGGTCGATGCCGATTGTGCCACCCGTGACCTCCACGAGGCCATAGTCCGGGCTGAGTTTCCCTCCTGGCGGCTTGAGGTGCAGATCATGACCCCGGAACAGGCAAAGGATTACCGCTTTGATCCGTTTGACATCACCAAGGTGTGGCCCCATGCCGATTTTCCCCCTCTGGATGTGGGCCGCATGGTGCTGAACCGCAACCCGGACAACTATTTTGCCGAGGTGGAGCAGTCCGCCTTCTCACCGGGTAATTTCGTGCCAGGCATCGGGCCGTCCCCGGATAAGATGCTGCAGGGCCGGCTTTTCAGCTATCACGATACCCATCGCCATCGTCTCGGGGCCAACTATCATCTGCTGCCGGTCAACTCCGCCAAGGGTTGTCCGATGCACAATTACCAGCGCGACGGCTTCATGCGTTCTGACAACAACGGCGGCGGCAGTGCCAATTACTGGCCCAACAGTTTCGGCGGGCCGCAGCCCGATCCCGTGGGCACGGAACCGGCATTTGCCTTGACCGGTATGGCTGACCGCCATGCCTATGCGCTGGTCGATGACGACTTTGTCCAGGCGGGTGATCTGTATCGCAAGGTCATGAAGGACGGAGACAGAGCCAACCTGGTGAAAAATATTGTCGGCCATCTGCAAAACGCCCGGACTCGCATCCAGTTGCGCCAGGCAGCGCTTTTTTATAAGGCGGACCCGGATTACGGCACCAGGGTGGCACAGGGACTGGGGCTTGCGGTGGAAGAGGTGAAAAAGCTTGCCGCCATGTCGCAGGAGGAACGGGTGCAGGCAACAGCGGCCTGAAGAAGCTGACGGCCCGGGCTGAACTTTTGCGCTGCCGCAGGTTCGGGATGCCGGCGGCAGCTCTTTTGGGCAGGGGAGGGTTGCCCCGGATGCTGCTTCCGCTCAACTGATTCCCGGCCGCCAGCAAAGGTTGGTTCTGATTGCGCGGCATGCTGTTCCCTTTTTCATAAAGTGTGCTATGATGGGTTGCATAACCTCCTGTCGCATTCTGAGGGCAGGGGTGGCAGGGCTAAGCAGAGTGATTGAAAAATACAGGAAGCCGGAGGCTTGGTGCCCATGAAAAAAATGATTATTCCGCGTGCTACGATTTTCTTTCTCACACTCATCTTGCTCTTTTCGTCATCGTGTGCTTACCAGGAGAGGGTGCAGCCCATCACCATGCCGGCCAGTATGGACAATTATGTGGAGGTCAACGGGGTGCAGATTGCCGCGAAAGCCTTTGCCGACAAAAAAGAGGCCAGTGACACCTTTGGTTATGACATTAGAGGCGCAGGCCTCCTGCCTGTGCAGGTTGTTTTCCAGAATGACGGCGACCGGCCCGTAGCCCTGGTTGCCGAACAGACGTTTCTCATCGACACCAAAAATCAGGCCTGGCCGGTTAACTCCCTTGACAGGACCTATAGCCGGGTGGAAAAATATGCTGATGTGGGCGAGACGGCTGCCGGCGCGGCAAAACCGGCGCTGCTGCTCGGCGCGGCCGGGGCCCTTGCCGGGCTTGCCGTGGGTATCGTCACCGGGGAAAACATCGGGGAAGCCATGGGCAAGGGCGCGGCGATCGGGGCTGCCGCGGGCGCCATCGGCGGTGGAGTCAGCGGCTATCAGGACGCCAGGGGAAAGATAAAAAAGGATCTGTCTCAAAAGGCTCTGGTGAACAAGGAAATACTGCCCAGCCAGCTCGGTTACGGCATGCTCTTTTTCCCTGGTTTTGCCGAGGAGGCGCAGGATGCGACGCAGTTGAAGCTGACCTTGTCATTTGCCGGCGAATTGCATTCCGTCACGCTTGATCTGCAGCCGGCAGCCAACTGATATCTCATGGGGCGAGGCGCTTGCCGGGCATCAGGCGCCGTGTGCCGATCACTTCGTTGTTGCACCTTCCTTATCAAACGTTGCGCACCAATCCGCACCATCTGTAATCCGCCTCACCCGCCGAGTAATGAACGTCTACGCCGCCTGAAAGCTGCTGCTCAGTCAGGGAGGGGGGGAGGCCGGTAAAGGCTTAGGCCGTTTCCATTTCCATGCTGATATCGCAGGCCGGGGCCGAATGGGTCAGGGCGCCGATGGAAATAAGGTTGACGCCGGTTTCCGCCACGGCGCGCACATTTTCCAGGTTGATCCCGCCGGAGGCCTCAAGCAGTGCCCTTCCCTTGACCAGCCGGACGGCCTGCCGCATCAGCTCGGGAGACATGTTGTCCAGCATGATGATGTCCACAGCGGCGGACAGACAGGCCTCCACCTGTTCCAGGGTTTCCGCCTCCACTTCAATTTTCAGGGTATGGGGCGCTCGTTCCCTGACCCGGTTGACCGCCTTCTGGATGGAGCCGCAGGCGGCGATGTGATTGTCCTTGATCAGGATGCCGTCGGCCAGATTGAACCGGTGGTTATGTCCGCCGCCAACCCGGACAGCGTATTTCTCCAGCATGCGCAGACCGGGGGTGGTTTTTCTGGTATCAACGATTTTCACCGGCAGCAGCATCACCTTATCAACAAAACGGGAGGTGAGGGTGGCGATGCCGGACAGGCGCTGGACAAGGTTCAAGGCAACCCGTTCGGCCCGCAGCAGATCAATGACCTGCCCTGATGCGGTGAAGAGCACATCATTCTCCTGCACCCGGGTGCCGTCATCAACGGCGGTGTATTCGATGGTGGGATTACACAGGCGGAAGACCTCGCCGGCGACCGTTTCCATGCCTGCGCAGACAAAGGCGGCCCTGGCGATGAAACGGGCCTTGCCGGTCTGGGCATCAGCAAAAATCGACTCGCTGGTCAGATCGCCGCTGCCCAGATCCTCGGCCAAAAAGCGTTTGAGGCCTTCGATGAGTTCAAGTCGATTCATGCGGGTAATCGCCAGGCTGTCGCCGTGTTACTGGGTGCGCCAGTTGCCGTATTGGTCACGGCAGGCCGTCTGGATGATCTTCTCCGGTTTGCCGTCAACTGTGGCCAGGATTTCGGCCTCGCGGCAGTCCTGATTGTAGTCGTTTCTATAGGTGTTCTGCGGTGTCACCGCATACTGGTTGCCGTTGTTCGGGTTGACCCAGCGGGAGGTTCGGCCGTCCGGCATGCTTTCATAGGCTGCGGTGATTTTTGCCTGGTCGGCCTTATCCATCTCATTGCCCACGGCATAACCAAGCAAGGCGCCGACTGCCGCCCCGATCAGGGTGGCCCCGGTATTATGGCCGATGGCCTGGCCGGCGATTGCCCCGACGGCGGCGCCGGTGCCCAGTCCGGTCTGAGCCTTGGTGGCGCATGATGCCGTGAAGGCGGCCAAGATAAGAAGGAGAATAAAATTTTTCAACATAATAAAACCTCATATAAAAAAATGAAAAAATGGCTGGGGGAAAAAAATGCTATCTCATACACGTTGCATGAATACAATGGGGTTCCTTTTTTTTCAAGGACAAAGAAAATACTTGAAAAGTTCCCTTTTTGTCTGGAAAGGATTTGTCAAATAATGTTAGTCTGTGGAAAAATTTAATCCATCTGGAGGTATACATCATGATCGAGTTAATCAAGAAGGCATTTTATACGGGGCTGGGGGCGGCTGAACTCACCAGGGAGAAAGTCGAGGATCTTGCCAAGGAGCTTGCCGACAAGGGCAAGGTGTCGGACAGCGAGATAAAGAAGTTTGTCGATGAAATGCTGGATAAGTCCCAGGAGCGCAAAGACCAGTTGATGAAACAGCTTGAGAAGGTGACGGAGGAGACGCTGAAAAGGATGAATCTTGCCAGCCGCGATGATCTGGATGCCCTGGAGAAAAGACTGGCGGAAAGGATTCAAAAGTCGCAGGAGAAGGGCGCCGGCGAGTAAATGTAAATGTTGAATATTCGTAAAATCGGGGCCATCGGCCGTACTTACCGCAATCTCGGCCGCTACCGGCAGATTCTGTCTGTCCTTTTCAAGTATGGTTTCGGCGAGTTTGTCGATACCCTGAAAATTGAGCAGTATCTGGAAATCAGTCTGCCGATGCTGTTCAAGAAGGAGCCGAAAGTCGGCGAGAAACTGAGCAGACCCGAACGGATTCGGCGGGTGCTGGAGGAACTCGGTCCCACCTTCATCAAATTCGGTCAGATTCTTTCGACCCGGCCCGATCTCATTCCCTTGGAGTATATCAAGGAACTGGCCAGACTGCAGGATAATGTCCCCTCGTTTCCCTATGAGGAAGTTTGTGAGGTGATCGCGAGGGAGCTTGGCCAGCCGCCTGATGCGGTTTTTCAGTTTTTTGCCAAGGAGCCGTTTGCCGCAGCGTCCATCGGCCAGGTGCATCGGGCCCGGCTGCCTAATAATGAAGATGTTGTGGTGAAGGTGCAGCGGCCGGGCATCCAGGAGATCATTGAAACGGACCTGGAGATCATGCTCCATCTCGCCTCCCTCATGGAACGCCATCTGGAGGAGTTCGAGGTACAGCGTCCCACCCGTATCGTCTCGGTTTTTGCCAGGAGCATTGAAAAGGAAATCAATTATCTGCTGGAGGCATTGAATATTGAGCGCTTTGCCCGGCAGTTTCTGGCGGATCAGACGGTTTATATTCCCAAGGTGTATCGTCGCTTTTCTACAAAAAAGGTGATCACCATGGAATATGTCGAGGGCATTAAGGCCTCCGAGATTGGGGCGTTGCAAGCGGGCGGCTATGATCTGCAATTGCTGGCCAGCAGGGGCGCGACTCTTATCATGAAACAGATTTTTGTCCATGGCTTCTTTCACGCTGATCCCCATCCCGGCAATGTCTTTATTCTTCCCGGTAATATCATCTGTTTTCTTGATTTCGGCATGATGGGCCGCATCTCACGCAAAGAGAGGACGGATTTCGCCGATCTTGTCATGCGCGTGGTGAGCAGGGATGAAAAAAAGGTGGTTGATTCCATCCTGAAAATAACCTATCAACATGATCAGCCTGATCGGGAGATCCTGGAAAATGACTGTGCCGAAATCATAGACCGATATGTCGGGCTTCCGTTAAAAGATCTGGAAGTGGGTCTTGTCCTGCATCATCTCCTTGAAATTATCTCCCGGCATAGGTTAAGTTTAAAACCGAATTTCTACCTTCTGGTCAAGGCCACCAGCACCATTGAAACGGTTGGCGGCATGCTTGATCCTGATTTTGATATCATCCAGCATGCCGAGCCTTTTATTAAGAAAATCCAGATGGAGAGATACAACCCCCAGAAGATTGTCGGGGATATCATTGAATCAGGCAGTGAGCTGGTGCAGCTGTTCAAGGAGATCCCGGCCGGCCTGCGTGATGTCTTGTCCCTGACCCGGCAGGGCAGGATCAAAATCGAGTTTGAGCACCGGGGCCTGGAATCACTGTATGAACATCTTGAGCAGGTAGCCAACCGGTTGGCCTTTGCCATTGTTCTTGCTGCGCAGATCATCGGTTCTGCCCTGATTGTGCTCGCGGATCTGCCGCCGAAGTGGAACGGTATCCCGGTCATAGGCCTGGCGGGTTTTCTCGTGGCGGGCGTCATGGGATTCTGGCTTCTTGTTTCCATGCTGCGCCATGGGAAGATGTAATGAGGGGCTGTTACGAAGCAACCATTACATTTCTAACCATTTCGTTACGGCCCCTTATGCCGGTCAAGGGATTGGGATGTTATGTATATTTTTCTATAGCGGCCTATTGTTCTGATTGCTCACTGCAGCAGGCTTTACTGACTGGATAATGAGAGGAAATCAAACATGATTGTTGTAAGCAATAAGAAACCGAGTGAGTTTGCCGGCGATCTTCTTGTCTATTTTGTTCGCCAATCTGATAAAAAACGCCCACCGGTCTGCAGTGACAAGCTGGTGCAGGAAAGGATTGATCATGCCTTTGAGCTGGGCGATTGTCTGGGCAAAAAGGAGGAATGCCTGCTTATCTATCCTGAACGGGTTTTTGACGGGGTTCGCGCCAAAAGACTGTTAATCGTTGGATTGGGTAAAGATGAACTGAACCGGGAACTTTTCCGCCGGGCAGGCGGGGTGATTGCCCAGAAAACCCTTGCCCTGAAGGCAGAGAAGGTTTTTCTGGTTGTACCGGAAGAGCTGCCCTTTCCCGTCGTTGAGATGGCCGAATGTCTCACTGAAGGGCTGATCTTGGGCAGTTACCAGTTCAAGAAATATAAAAAGGAAGATGAAGAGGAGAAAAGCCCGGAGATAAAGAAGATCAGTCTCTTTGTCAATGATGCTTCCCAGGTTCATGCCAGGAAAGGGGTCAAACGCGGTCTTGTCGCGGCAAATGCCGGGGTTGCCGTGCGTGATATGGCCAATGAACCGGGCAATGTCTGGACGCCGCAGGCCTTTGCCGATTACGGCGAAAAGATTGCCAGGGAAGGCAACCTGGCCTGCCGGGTTATTGACCAAGATGAAATGAAACAGCTGAAGATGGGAGGAATTCTCGGGGTGAATCAGGGGTCGGCCCAGCCGCCGAAACTGGTGGTGCTCGAATACCGAACTGGCAAGAAGGCGCCAACGCTGATGCTGGTCGGCAAAGGCCTGACCTTTGATTCCGGCGGCATATCCTTAAAGCCGGGCGAGGGCATGGGCGACATGAAATATGACATGTGCGGCGGGGCGGCTGTCATGTCTGCCATGCAAGCCATCGCTGAGGAAAAGCCCGGTCGCGTTGATGTGGTTGCCCTGGTGCCGGCCACGGAAAATATGCCTTCTTCCGCTGCCTTGAAACCGGGCGATATCATTACCCAATATGGCGGGAAAACCGTCGAGGTTCTCAACACCGATGCCGAAGGCCGCCTTATCCTGGCCGATGCCCTGGCATATGGGGTGGAACACTACAAGCCGGATGCGGTGGTTGATGTGGCAACGTTGACCGGAGCAGTCGTTATTGGTCTTGGCCACCATCGTACAGGCCTTTTAGCCAACAATGACGAACTTGCGCAAAATGTGCTGGCAGCAGGGGAGCGGGCCGGTGAGCTGCTGTGGCGTCTGCCCCTGGCCGAGGAATACAAGGAACAGCTCAAGTCAAAGGTTGCTGATTTGAAGAACATCGGCGGCAAGCCGGGAGGCACCATTACGGCGGCAACCTTTCTTCAGGAATTTGTCGGCAAAATTCCATGGGCCCATCTTGACATTGCCGGCACAGCTTGGGATTACACGGAAAAATCATATGTGCCCAAGGGACCTTCCGGCATAGCGGCCAGGACCTTGATTGAACTGGTGCGAAGCTGGAAGTAAGGGCTTTGCTCTTTTTCCGGAACCGGCCTTTGTGGTGGATCAGGTTGACAGAAGTGAATGGGGCACGGCCGTTTTCACCTTGCCGGCGTTACCGGGTTCAGGAAAATGGCACCGCCTGCCTGCACGATAGGTGAGAATTCTCGTCCCCCTGGCCTCGCTTTTGCGCTGCCGCCCCCATTCCTTTGCCAGCCGTGGGCCAGTGTCCCCGCGGCAGAGCGTTTTATTGCCATGGTGCTTCACATTTCGGCTGAAAAATAGTTGTCTGTTCATGGGTAAGTTGCCCGTTGTCCGGGTAAGATATCCCAAAATTTTCGTTGAGAACATGGCTGAATTGGGGTAGATAACAGCTAGCCTGACGTTCTGTACCACCGGGTCAATATTATATCCTGTGCTGCGGGCTGAGGTTCAGCAGTTGATAAATGAAAAGCGAAAATATCTCTTGGTTTGATGATAGCTGTTTGAATCCGGAAACTTGCGGAAGATGAAAAGTTTCCATGTAATTGACAATTTGCTAAGGGAGGGGAAAATGCAGAAAAACAGGATTTCCATGAGATTGTTTGGCAATCTTGCCGTGGCCGCATTTATAGTCTTGGCCGGTGCCGGTACATCCAGCGCTGCCACGGACATGGCTGGCATGACCGATGAAGGCATTTCCTATGAAAGCGCCGCGGCCCAGAAGAGTTTTGGTGTCAAGCATGACAATCTTGCCGACATGGAGGCCGCAATGGCGGAAGGCATTGTTTATGAAGATTCTGTCGTTGCCAAGAATGAAGTGTTGATTATGCTCGACCACCGGCAGATGCTGCTGCAGGGCATGGAGGCGTGTCTCTGTGAGGACCCCACCGCAATGGTTGTTGAGAGTCAGACGGCCGGCTATAAAACACAGTCCCTTGAGTCGCAACCGGCAGCTGGGAGCGAAAAATAAATAATCCGCCGCATGGAAGTGCGGCGGATTGGCGTAGCAGATGTGGTAGTTTATTCAGCAGGCGGCACAATCCTTTGTGCCGCCTTTTATTTTGTAGATGGCATGGTGCAAGGCGGGCAGGACAACTTCAAGATTCTCCCTGGCCCCCTTTTCGCTGCCGGGGAGATTGATGATCAGGCTCTCCTTTCTGATGCCGGCGATGCCGCGGGACAGCATGGCATTGGGGGTTTTGGCCAGACTGGCCATGCGCATGGCCTCGCCGATGCCGGGGATTTCCAGATCAAGCAGAGCCCGGGTTGTCTCGGGCGTCCGGTCGGTGGGGCTCACCCCGGTGCCGCCGCTGGTGATCACCAGATCGATCCTGTCCTCATCCGCCCATTTGATCAGGGTTTCCCTGATCAGCTCCGGCTGATCAGGGACAATGGCGTAGTCAAGCACCTGGAAACCGGCCTCAGCAAGTTGCCGCTGCAGCTGGGGGCCGCTGGTGTCGAGCCTCTCTCCCCGTGACCCCTTATCGCTGATCGTCAGAACCGCACAGGTGAAAGCGGATTTTTCCATGATCGCCTGCTACTCCGGCTTGTTGGCTGCGGCGATGATCTTTTCCGCAATCTGGGCAGGCACCTCTTCATAATGGGAAAATTCAGCCGTGTACGTGCCCCGCCCGCCGGTAATGGAGGTGAGATTCGGGGCATATTCCAGCATCTCGGCCATGGGAACCTGGGCGGTGACGACTTCCGCGTTGCCCTGGGAATCCATGCCCATGACCCTGCCCCTTCTGCCGTTCAGATCGCCGATGACATCACCCACGCATTCCCCTGGCATGTAAATCGTCATGTTCATGATCGGCTCAAGCAGAACAGGGTTGGCCTCTTGGGCTGCTTTCTTGAAGGCCAGCGAGCCGGAAATCTTAAAGGCCATCTCCGATGAGTCGACTGCATGGTATGAACCGTCCACCAGGGCAACCTTGACATCCACCATGGGGTAGCCGGCAATCGCGCCCTTTTCCATGGCCTCGATAATGCCTTTTTCCACGGCGGGAATGTACTGGCGGGGGATAACGCCGCCGACGATTTTGTCTTCAAACAGGAAGCCCCCGCCTCTTTGCAGCGGCTCCATTTCAATCCAGGAATCAGCAAACTGGCCGCGGCCACCGGACTGTTTCTTGTGTTTGCCTTGGACGCGGGCCTTGCCCTTGATCGTTTCCTTGTAAGGCACTTTGGGGGCGTGCAGCCGCATTTCAACGCCGAATTTGCGTTTGATCTTGTCGCCCAGCACCTGCAAGTGGATCTGTCCCACCCCGGAAAGGAGAATTTCACGGGTCTGCTGGTCGCGGGTCAACTGCAGGGTCGGATCCTCTTCAAGCATTTTAGAAATGGATGAGAAAAGCTTGTCCTCGTCATCCTTTTTGCCGGGAGAAACGGCAAAGGTCATGACTGGTTTGATGGGGTCAAGCCCCTCATAAAGAACCGGTTTTTCTTTGGTGCACAAGGTGTCACCCGTGCCTGTTTCCTTCAGTTTGGGCAAGGCGACGATCATGCCCGGGACGGCCTCGGCAATGGGCCGCACTTCCTTGCCTTCCATGAGAAAAAGCTGGTTGAATCGCTCGGTGACATCTTTTCTGGCATTATAGAAGTTATCCCCGGCCAGGGTACCGGAAAAGATTCTAAAAATGGTGAGCTGGCCAGCATAAGGGTCTGCCGTGGTTTTGAAGACCAGGCCGGAAAATGGCGCATCAGGCAGCGGCGGCAATTCCACCAAGTCCTTCGTCTGCGGATGGGTACCCACCTGGGCAGGCCTGTCGGCGGGCGATGGGAGGTATTCGTTGATGGCATTCAGCAGCAGCTCGGTGCCGAAGTTCAGGGTGGCGGCGCCGGGGATAACCGGAGCCAATTTGCCGGCGCGCACAGCTTTTTTTAGGCCGCTGATCAGATCCTTCTTGTCAATCGTACCCTCCTCAAGAAACTGCTCAACCAGATCATCATCAGTCTCCGCGACCTGTTCCATTAACTGTTCCAAGGCAAATTCAGCGTCATCCTTCATGTCAGCCGGAATTGCTTCTTCCTTTGCCTTGCCGTCGCCGGAAAAGAAATAGGCGGTGCCTTTGATGATATCAATGGCCCCTTTGAAATCGGCCTCGGCACCGATGGGCAGATAGATAACCGCAGGCTCCATGGGAAGTTTGTATTTTATTTCGTCAACAACCTTCTCGAAGTTGGCCCGCTCCCTGTCCATTTTGTTGAGAAAAATGATGGTGGGCAGTTCGGCGTCCTGGACATAGCCGGCGATTTTTTCTGTCTGAAATTTCACTCCCAAGACTGCTTCGATGGTAAAGATGGCGGTGTCAGCCACCCGGGCAGCGTACTTGGTCTCGTTGATGAAGTTGTCATCGCCGGGGGTGTCGATCAGATACGTGGTATGTTTTTTCCAGGTAAAGTTATTGAAGGAGGAACTGATAGTGAGCTTGCGCTGGATTTCTTCCGGATCATAGGACATGACGGACGAACCGTCATCAACCTTGCCGAGGCGATTTATTTTCCCGGCGGTAAAAAGCAGCGCTTCCGCAAGTGAAGTTTTGCCGCTTTTCCCATGACCAAACAGTGCAACATTCCGAATCATCTTAATATCCTGCATGAATTCCTCCGTTGTCAAGAAGAGACAGTTACCGGCGGTAAAAGACGAAAGAAGCAGATTTCACCAACCGGCAAGTTTCTCAGGTTTTTGGGTATATGCAATATTGATGCATCGCAAAAAAGTCCCGGACGGACGGGGGGGCTTGATCAATAGGATGCCTGTCATGCCTGATCGCCGGACGGGTGAATTCTGCGAGACGGTCAAATGCTTAAATACTGAAGCAGTCTGTTGTTCAGCTCCTTTGCAAGCCTTTGCCGGCCGCGCGCAGAGATTGCGGATTCTTCATCTCTGTTATCTTTAGCGTGTTTTCATGTCGTCATATCCTGCCAATACGGCATAGTATTCTGATATTAATAAGAAAGGCAAGATTCTGCACTGAAAATGGTAGAAAGTTTGTGATTTTTCTTTGAGCAGGGCGGCTGATCCATTAAAATCAAAATGAGAACGGATGGATAGGATCGAATGTTGCTCCAGGCGGCTTTGTTAGCATGTCAATTGATTGCATGAGTTGAATCATACCTCATAAACATGCGAGGAGCTAATTTTACAGTATATTTATTTCGCGATGGTTCTTAATTTATTCAAATATTATTCACCAAAGTATGAGGGTGAATTCAACCTTTCATTTTATTCTCGTAGAGCAATTTATTTCCAACAACCGATAAAATTTAATGATCCGTGGGATTGCAAAGCGCCACCACTCAAACTTCATAGGCAAATAAATAATTTAAAGAATATTTATGATAAATTGGCAAAAAGAAACGGTCAATATTTTGTTAAAAAAGAATGGCAAAGAATAAGTAAATCGCCACGTAGTGAAATAAAAAATCTATTTGAAGGATGCTTCAAAGAAGCATTTGAAAAAAAGAGATCGGAAATAGGGGTATTTTCTTTATCCTTTATCCCAGATAGTGAATTAATGTGGTCACATTATACAAATTCGCATTTCGGATATATGTTGCATTTTCAGATTGACCCTGCCACCTATTTGATTGATTCAAGTCTAAGCAAGGTAGGCATCCCAATTCCCGTGATATATAAGGATAAAAGGGAAGTATGGAATTTAGAAAAATATCATGAAAATAGAGAAAAATATGTCTACGACTTGGTTAGATATAAAAGTAGCGCATGGGAATATGAATGTGAACTTCGTCTTTTAAATGTAACAAAGTATGGGTTCATAAAAACACCAAGTGATTGGCTAAAATCTATTGTGATAGGATTGAATACAGAAGATGGGTTGCGATCAAAACTAGAAGATATCGGTAATGAGTTAAACATACCAGTGTTCTCAGCTTTAATGGATAATAAAGATTATAAAATAACTATTCCAGGGCTAGGAGTAGATGGAAATCAGGGAAGAATGGTGTACAAGGAACTAATAGATTCGAAAATATTTGAACTAAGTTCAGCTGGGACAATTGTAGAGAACAGCTAACAAAATCAATTCTGGCGATGGCAAGGGACGCGCGGGCACGGCAAGCTCACAGGCCCGCGCCTGATTGCTGCCGATGGGGTGGTGATTAAGGGGATAAAAAATGAATACTTTCTCAGAGGGATGCCCATGAAGCTTGCCCTGGCTGAACAGATGCGGCAGATTGACCGGGCAGCCATTGACGATATCGGTATTCCCGGGGTTGTGCTGATGGAAAACGCCGGCCGGCAGACCGTCCACCAGCTCTGCAGGTATTTCGGCCAGGTGCAGGGTAAGGAGATCGCGGTATTTGCCGGGCCCGGCAATAACGGCGGCGACGGTTTTGTCGTGGCGCGCCATCTCCGGGAGCTTGGCGCCCAGGTAACGGTGTTTGCCCTGGCCTGCGCCGACAGGATCATGGGTGATGCGGCCGTGCATTTTCGTATCGTCGGCAATCTGGGCATTCCCGTGACTTTCCTCCTTGGTCCGGACGACCTTCAGGGCCTTTCGCCTGATTGCTTTGACCTGATTGTCGATGCGCTTTTCGGCACCGGTCTGAAACGGCAGGTGGAGGGACATTTCGCCCGGGTCATCGAGATGATCAACAGCGCCTCCTGCCCGGTGGTGGCCGTTGACCTGCCCAGCGGTCTGAACAGCGACACGGGCGGCATCTGCGGGGTTGCGGTCAAGGCGGACCTTACCGTCACCTTCGGCGTGGCCAAGCCCGGCCACGTTGTTTTTCCCGGCCGGGAGATGGTTGGAGCCCTGGAGGTTGTTGATATCGGCATACCCTCGCAGGTGGTCGCGGCGGCGGGCCTCATCTGCGAACTGCTGGACAGAACAAGCGTGGCGCCGTTTGTTGTGCGTCGTGCCGCCAACAGCCATAAGGGCACCTCTGGCCATCTGCTTGTCGTGGCCGGCTCCCTGGGGAAAACGGGTGCCGCCATCCTCTGCTGCCAGGGAGCGCTCAGGGCGGGAGCTGGCCTTGTGTCTCTCTGTGCCGGCCGTGCTCTCAATGCCATTTTTGAATCAGCCCTCTATGAGGCCATGACCATACCGGTGGCCGGCGGCGATGACGGTGCTCCGTCAAGCAACGATTCACACGTGATTCTCGCCGCCATGGAGGGCAAACAGGCCGCAGTGGTGGGACCGGGGCTTGGGACGGCGGATGAAACGGCGGAGCTGGTAAGGCGCATCTATCAGCAGGCCGAGATTGCCTTGCTGGTTGATGCCGATGCCATCAATATCCTGGCGGCTGACAAGAACTCCCTAGCAAGGACCGCGCAGGCTGGTCGCATCTTGACCCCCCATCCTGGGGAAATGGCCAGATTGACCGGGAAGACCAGCCGCTTTATCCAGCAGAACAGGCTGGAGGTGGCCCGGGAATGTGCCCGGCAGCACAATGTTTATCTGGTATTAAAAGGGGCAGGGACCATCATTGCCGCTCCTGACGGAACCCTTGCGGTGAATGGAGGCGGCAACCCCGGCATGGCCGCCGGCGGCATGGGTGATGTCTTGTCAGGCATCATCGGTGGACTCCTCGTGCAGGGGCTGGAGCCCTGGAAGGCCTGTTGTCTCGGCGTTTATATGCATGGTCTGGCGGCGGACCGGCTGGCTCAAAAGGCGCCTTGCGGTTATCTGGCAAGTGAAGTGGCGGAAAGAGTGCCGTTGGTTATTAACGAACTGTTAAATGAGGAGAACTATGCTCTGTGCAAAAGATATCATGACAAAGAATGTGATTACCGTCACCCCTGATCTTGGTGTGGAAAAGCTTGCCGCCCTGTTCTGGAAAAACAATATCAGCGGCGCCCCGGTTGTCGATGCGGAAGGCCATGTGGTGGCGGTGGTGACTGAGAGTGATCTCATTGATCAGGCGAAAAAAATCCATATTCCCACCATGATTTCCTTTCTTGATTCGGTCATCATGTTCGGCAGCGCGGATAAGGTGGAAAAGGAAATCGGCAAGATGACCGGCACCACGGTGTGCGATATCTGCAGTAAGGAGGTGATCATGATCAACGAGGATACCCCCCTTGACGAAATTGCCACCATCATGGCGGAAAAGGGGGCGCATACCCTGCCGGTGCTTGCCGGGAAGGTGCTTGTCGGCGTGGTCGGCAAAAATGATATTATCAAGACCCTGGCCAGGCAGGAGGGTGATTAGCCGGTACTTGCAACGGGCTGCAATGGTTGATCATGGTCAGCCGCCGGGCGCAACCGTGACTTGGACCATGCCCCGCACCGAGTTGGCGACATAGACTGCATCCGCATCCGCCAGATCAGCCGGGAAAAGGATTTTTTCGACAACCCGCGGTGAAGAAACAGCCATGAAATGCGCCCGGAAAACGCCGGGCAGCAGACCGCACAGAAGCGGTGGGGTATACAATATCCCGTCTTTTTTGATGAAGACCGTGGAAATGGCGCCCTCGGTGACCTCTCCTCTTTCATTGAGGAACAGCACCTCGTAATAGCCGTCGTTCAAAGCCTTTTCCCGCTGCTGATTATAGAAATGGCGCCGGGTGGTCTTGTGATAGAGAAAGGCATCTCGGGAATCCGTCCTTGCGGAGGCAAACCTGACCTGCGGCCGCCCCTCGGTGCTGCTGGTGGCCACGGCCTGCGGTGGCTCACAGGCCGTGGCGCTCAAGGTCGCTGTCCCGTCCTTGGCCAGCAGCAGGCGCACCCGCTGGTTTTGGTTGCCCGCGGCCAGGGCCTGCCCCAGCCGGTCCAGTTCCGCTGTGATCTTCTCCCTGTCACAGACAAACTGAAAGTAACGGGACGAATCTGTAAGCCGGGCCAGATGTTCGTCAAGCAGCCAATAGCCCTTTTCCGGCTGCCAGAGCATGGTTTCGATCAGCTGAAAATCCTCATGGGGTTTGGTAAGGAATTCCGCCTTCAGCCGGCATTCCAGCCACTCGTTTTCCCCATCGGAATCATAAACGATGCCGGAGCCGATTCCCATTTCCCCCTTGTCCCGTTCGATGACAATGGTGCGGATGGGAACATTGAAAACAGCATCACCGTCAGGGGCGAGATAGCCGATGGCCCCGGTATATACCCCCCGGCTGCCGTGTTCCAACTCCTTGATGATCTCCATTGTTCGTATCTTGGGGGCGCCGGTGACCGAGCCGCAGGGGAAAAGGGCCTTGAACAGTTCGAAGAGTCGCAGGTTGTCAGGCAGTTCGGCGCAAATGGTTGAGGTCATCTGGTGCAGTGTTTCATAGGTTTCCACGTCAAAAAGTGAGGTGACCCGCACGGTTGCCGGCCGCGCCAGTCTGCCCAGATCATTGCGGAGCAGATCGACGATCATGACGTTTTCACTCAGATTTTTGCTGTCAGTTTGCAGAAAATTCCGGTTTTGCTGATCCTCCGCCGTGGTCCGTCCCCGGCCCATGGTCCCCTTCATGGGGCGCACGGTGCAGATGTTTGCTCTCTTGCGAAAGAAAAGTTCCGGGGATAAAGACAGAATACGGCGCGGGCCGTTCTGGATATAAGCCCCATGGGCAACGCTCTGGTTTTGGCGTAAATCGCGATAGAGCGCCGTCGGGTTGCCGCTGAAATCAAAGAGAAGTTTCAGGGTGTAGTTGACTTGATAAGTATCGCCTGCGGCAATGTATGATTTGATGGCGGCGATTGCCGCAAGGTAGTCTTGCTTGTCGATGTTTAGCCGCAGATTGCTGATCGAATAAACGGATTCCCCGGGCAGTGGCGGCCGGGCGGAATGCAGCGGCAGGCAGGCATCCTGTTTTTCTGCCGAAGCGAAATGGTCAACAATGGCCGGGGCTGCAAATACACCGAGATCGGCAACGGTTTGCTTCTTGTCTAGGCTTCGTTTGTCGGCGAGGATCGGTTCAAGCAGATAGCCGAATTCATAGGCCAGCCAGCCGGCGAGATAATAGCCGCGCTTGAGCCATTCGCTGGCCTCCTGCAGAAAACGATCGGCGTTGCCCTGTCCTGTTAAGGTAATACGGCTGACAGGATTGCAAAACAGCAGGGAACGATGGTCATCCGGGGTGATTCGCGTGGTGTCAAGCAGGACAAAGTCCTCGTTGCCAAGACTTGCAAACAGGTGGGCAAGGGTCGAATCTGCAAGAGATGAATGGGTTGTCATGGTGAGTGCGGCGTTATGATTGATGAATTTTTCCGAAAATGCTTTCTATACCCGCTGGACAAAAAAATCAAACGGCTTGTCAAAAAAAGTTTCGCCAACAAAATATTTTTTCAAAAGCACTATTTTCCCTAAAACCTTGCTATATCAATGGGAATATTTTATAAATACCTCTTTGCAACATGAGCCTTATTTCTTTTCTTGCGTAGCAGGAGAAGTGTAACCTGTGCCATACTGTTTAGCCAGCAATATCAGATTTGATTAGCGAGAGATCAAGGAGGAAATTAAATATGCTGATTCGTGATTGGATGGCGAAAGATGTTCTCACCGTAGATGAAAACACATCCCTCATGCGGGCCACCCGTATTATGAAAGACAATGCAATTCGTCGCCTGCCTGTGGTTTCCCATGGCAAACTCATTGGAATTATTACTGATCGTGATGTTAAAGACGCGTCACCATCCAAAACAACCTCACTTGATGTTCATGAGCTTTACTATCTGCTGTCGGAGATGAAGGTGAAAGACGTGATGACGCCAAATCCCATTGTCATTCATGGCAACGATTCCCTGGAAAAGGCGGCGGTCATCATGCTCGATTGCAAGATATCCGGTGTGCCGGTGACCGATTCCTCCGGCTACCTCATCGGCGTGCTCAGTGAAACGGATGTGCTGCGCGGTTTTATTCACAGCACCGGCATCAAGGACGGCGCCATGCAGTACGTGTTCGACTTGGTGGATGAACCCGGCTCCGTAACCAGGGTGGTGAAGTTGCTGCGCGAATATAATGCCAGGGTTATCAGTGTATTGACATCCTTTGAAGATGCTCCGGAGGGCATGAAGCGGGTGGCGATGCGGGTTATGGTCAAGGATGATGGAGCCCTGGACAGGCTCTCTCAGATATTGCAGGAAAACTTTACGGTGATTTTCCAGGGCAAGGACGAATTGAAAGACCTGCCGCAACGCCGCAAGTCCTGAGTCCCTTACCTGTCCAACTGTTTTGCAAAGCCGGGACATGCTCCCGGCTTTTTTTTATTGTTCATCGTGCCCTGCCATGTCGTCCGCCTGCTCCATCCATGGCATTCTGTCTTTTTTGAAGGCCATCCAGGTGGATTTGTCGCTGTTTGCCGGATTGAATTTCCCTGTTTGCCTGTCAACAGGAAGAAAAACGATATTCTCGGGAACAGGGAACTGCTCCACTTTCGGGGGGACCTTCTGCATGAAATCGAGCCAGATCGGCGCGCAGGCCAGCCCGCCAGTTTCGTCATTGCCAAGGGAGAGTTTTTTGTCAAAACCCATCCACACCCCGCAGACCATCTCAGGGGTATAGCCGATGAACCAGGCATCCCGGAATGTATCTGTTGTTCCTGTTTTGCCGGCTGCCTCCTGGGTCAGGCCTGAGGCCTTTTTTCCTGTTCCTTCTTCTATGACGCCTTGCATGATGCGGGTTATCTGGTAGGCGGTTTCTTTATCCAGAACCTGTCTCTTTTTTGCTTTGTACGATTCCAGTAGGTTGCCGTTTCGATCAGTGATTTTTGTGATAAATACCGGCTTTGCTGGCTGGCCAAGATTGGCGAAGGTGGTGTATGCGCTGGTCAACTCAAGCAAGGTCACTTCGGATGAGCCCAGGGCCAGGGACAGATTGGTGTTGAGCTGCGAGACAATGCCCATGTCCTGCGCCAGCTGCCGTACCGGTTCTATGCCGATTGCCTGGAGCAGTTTAACCGTGACGATGTTTCTGGAGTGGATGAGGGCGGATTCCAGGGTCGTCGGGCCCTTGAACTCGCCGTCGAAATTCTGGGGTTCCCAGGCGGCCCCCGGGCTTGATCCGGGCAGAACAAGCGGTTCGTCCATGATGATTGATGCAGGGGTGAATGCGTCGCGCAAGGCGGCTGCATAGACAATGGGCTTGAAGGCGGAACCCGGCTGTCTTTTGGCCTGGGTAGCCCTGTCGAACGGGCTTTTATTGAAATCCGTGCCGCCCACCAGGGCCCGGACTTCGCCGGTGGAGGCGTCCATGGCAACCAGGGCGGCCTGGGGCAGTCCGCCAATATTTTTCTGACGCCTTACCACCCATTTGGCAACACCCCTCCTCACCGCGGCTGTCGCTGATTTCTGCAGGTCTTGATCCAGGGTGGTCTCAATGGTGAGGCCCCCTGCCACCAGGGCCTCCCAACCATATTTGGCCTGTATGTACTTTTTAACATGCTGGACAAAATATCTGGAGTCATCGTCAGTTTCACCCGGGGCGCCCCATAACAGCGGGTGGGCAAAGGCCTTCCTGGCCATGGTGGCGGTAATGTACCCCTCGTCCGCCATCCTGTTTAACACGTAAGCCTGTCTTTTTTTAGTCAGGTCAAAGTGTTTGAAGGGGGAATACCGGCTTGGCGCTTGGGGAAGACCGGCGAGAATGGCGATTTCGGCCAGATTAAGATCAACGGCTTTTTTGCCGAAGTATACCCTGGCCGCAGCATCCACCCCATAAGCTCCCTCACCGAAATAGATCTGGTTTAAATAGATGTGGAGGATCTCCTTTTTGCTGAGGGCCTTGTCGATGCGATAGGCGAGAACCGCCTCCTTTATTTTCCTGGTATAGGTTTTTTCAGGTGTCAGCAGGAGGGCGCGGGCCACCTGTTGGGTGATGGTGCTGCCGCCTTGACCCTTCTCGCCCTTGCGGAGGTTGTGGGCAAGGGCACGGATCGTGGACCAGGCGTCAACGCCCTCATGCTGAAAAAAACGGGCATCTTCCGCTGCGACAAAGGCGAGGGGCAAATCTTTCGGCATGCTGTCAACGGGCACCACAAATCGGTTCTGGGTGGAGATGGTGTCGATCTGCCGGCCGTCTTTGTCGAGGATAACGGTGGTGGCGGGCGGGGTGTAGCTTGACAGTGAGCTGATATCCGGAATGTTGAGGGTCAGAAACAGGAAAAGAACGACAGAGACGACAAGGGTCAGCAGCAGGGAGATGGCAAGCAGATAAAGGGCAACATGGACATGGGTCAATGTCCAGACGCGATTTCCGTTGTTTGGTTTATTTCCTGCCGCCATATTTTTCGTGAAGAGGGACTTGAAGGGGCTCTGATAACTATCATAAAAAAAGGCCGCTCAGCCGAGCAGCCTTTTTTTACCATTAGATGGAATCAGGTGAAAGGATTATTCTTTGTCGTCCGTGCTTCCTTTATGGCATTCAGGACATTTTTGCGGGCCTTTGCCTTTCTCTTTGTGGCAGCCTTTGCAGTTGGTATGGGCGGCATCCTTGAATGTTGCAATCTCTTTCTTCAGGCCGGCGGCCTTGTTGTGGCAGGTTTCACATTTCTCGATCTTCATGCCGTCGGTGTAGGCGGCCTGTTTGCCGTCAGCGCCTTTGGTATGATGGCAGTCGCCGCAGGTCATTTTGACTTCTGCGTTATCCTGATGTTTTTTATGATTGAAAGTGGCTGGTTTTGGTTTTTTTGCTGCGTCGACTGTGGCCTGGAGCACCATCTCGGCCGGGCCTTTGTCGGTTTCGGCCATGGCGGAATTAATAGCGGTGAATCCGGCAAGAAATGCAAAAGCGGTAAAACATACAATGGTTTTTTTGAACATGTTTCATTCTCCCCTTCGATTGAATTTGTTACTTAACCTAACACACACAAAAACTAGATAAACGGTTTCTTTTTACGTTGTCGCTCTTAATTTGTCAAGATAGAAGAGGGAAAAAATGAATCGAAGGTCATTTTTAGGAGCCGTTACGAAAGGACCTCTTCATTTTTTGAGCATTTCGTTACGGCTCCTTATGCCGTTGCTGATAACCAAAACGGTGAAGGTATTTCATGACAACGGCTTAGCTGCTGCCGTAGCTGTGCAGTCCTGACAGGAGAAAGTTAACGCCGAAATAGGTAAAGATCACCGACAGAAAGCCGATGATGGCCAGCCAGGCGATCCGTTTACCCTGCCAGCCGCGGGTGAAACGGGCATGAAGGGTGCCGGCGTAAATGAACCAGGTGATCAGCGACCAGGTTTCCTTGGGGTCCCAGCTCCAGTAAGTGCCCCAGGCGGAATTTGCCCAGATGGCGCCGGTGATGATTCCTGCGCTCAGCCAGAGGAAGCCGAAAATTATGGTTTTGTGAATGATGTCATCAATAACCCTGAGGTTCGGCAAGGTGCCGATAAGGCCTGTGTCGGCTTTATCCTCGGCGGCGCTTTTCATCAGGTACATGAAACCAAGGCCGCAGGCCACGGCAAAGGCGGCGTAGCCGATGAAGCAGGTGATGACGTGGGCAATGAGCCAGTTGCTTTGCAGGGCAGGGATAAGGGGAGATATCTCCTGGTTGATCCCTTTGCCGAATGAGGCATAGGCCATGCTGATGAAGGCAAAGGGAATGGCAAAGGCGCCGATGAGCCTGTTGTTGAATTTCATTTCAAGCAGCAGGTAGAAAATTACGATGGCCCAGGAAAAGAAAACCAGCGATTCATACATATTGGACAAAGGAGCATGGCCCATGCCCATGTTGTATGATTCATACCACCTGAGGCCGATACCGGCTGTCTGGGCCAGAAAGGTGATGAGTGTGAGCAGGGATGCCACAACGCCGGTTTTTTGGGTCTTGAAGATAAGGGTGGCGATGTAAAGAGCCGAGGCCACAAGATAGCCGAGGGTACTGATTCCTAGCAGTTGCGAACTTGTCATTGTCTATCCTCTGATATGCAAACAGTAGTAAAAGAGTGTCTTGCCGGCAGTATATCTGATTATGCTGTTTTCATGAGTGGCTTTTTAATTTTTCCTCAAGACTCCGGTTCACGGCGTCAAAGTTCTTTTCAAAAGTCAGTCTGTTTTTATTGGTGTTGCCGCTCAGCAGGACGCTGGTCTTGTCCTCTTCTCTCTTAATGTAAACCCATATGCGGCGATGGGAAAGGAAGAACGCAACCATCAGCCCGAGCAGCATGAGGGTGCAGCCGATATAGACATACCAGACCCCGGGGTCTTTGGTAACCTGCAGGCCAGTGGCAAAAAATTCTTTCAGGGCAAAGGTGTATTCCTTGCCGTCGCGTTTGACGGTTGTCGTGTCCCCATCGGTTATCCAGAAAGGTTCCGCGACACCGGTGCTGTCTTTGAACCATATTTTATATTTGAACCTGAGCGGGGTTTCCGTCTTGTCCCGGTTGATGATGCCGAAAGATACATCTTCCCCTTGCCATTTGATTTCTTTGCCCGGTTCAACGAGAAAGAGTTCCGCGTTTTTCGTTTGGTTGTCGGTCAGGGAGACCAGGAATTTCTTGTATGACTGGTAGCTGGACTGGTAAAAGGTGTGGCCTTTGTAGGAAAGAGGATCGTTGACCACAATGGATTTTGTCAGCACCTCCTTGCCGTCTTCCACAATGGCCAGGTCCGAGCGGAATTCCTTGGGGGCGCCGTTGGCATAGTGTGAAAGGGTGAATCGTTTGCACAGCACCTCAAATCCCAGTTTGATCGGTTCTTCGTTGTTGAACGAATAAATGGTGTCGGTGGCGCGGGTCTCCGGGATCATGACGCTGCCTTTGTAACCGAAATAGGAACCGATCATTGCCCCGGCAAAAATGACGAGAATGCTTGTATGGACCACATAGACGCCAAGGCGGGTCCACGGCCCTTTCTGGGCGAAAAGCAGAATGCCGCTGTCCCGCACTGCCTCTTTGGCCTGCCAGCCGTTTTCCGCCAGACTGGCCTTGGCCTTGGCTGCGGCGTCCTCAAGGGTAAGGGTGGTGTGGATTTCCTGGCTCGGGCGCATTTTGGCCAGCCGGTCAGTATCTGTTTCCAGGTTGTTCAGCACGACAAGACGCCACACATTGGGCAGTCTTTCGATGGTGCAGATGGTGAGATTAAGGGCCAGCATGATGAGCAGGCTGACGAACCACCAGGAGTTATACATGTCCGTAATATCAAGTATCTGAAAAAATCTGGCCAGGTTTGCGCCGAATTCCTTTACGTAGGCATCGGGGGGGCTGTTCTGGGGAATGACGGTGCCTATCACGGAGGCTATGGCGAGAAAGAAAATAACAAAGAGGGCGAGTTTAACCGATGCAAAAAAACTCCATATGCTGTTTTTCTGGTTGCTCATGCTATCCTTGGTGGTGGTTAGGGTTAGTCGGAGATTTGCTTACTAGGCGGATAAAAAATTATGAAATATCGCTGATACCATGAAGTGTTACAGAGTGTCAATATAATAGCCTGCCCAAAAAATGTTATCAATTATTATTGTTTTACGACAAAGACCTTTACGGAAAGTTCAAAAAAAAGATAAGGCTTATATGCACTTTTCCCGGCCTCCGTTTATTTTTTATAAAAAAACTTGCCATGCAGGGGAGGACAAGGTATAAATCATGGTTCTTATAAAAAATATGCTCATTTTGAGCCTTTCCTAGAAGCCTGCCGTACCGGCTGTTCGTTTTTTAAAGGAGTATGATTATGTCTAGATTATGTGAAATCTGCGGCAAAAAGCCAGTTACCGGAAATAATGTCAGCCACGCCCACAACAAGACAAGAAGGCGTTGGCTGCCCAATCTGCAGAAGGTTCGGGTCGCAACCGTTGCCGGTAGTTCCAAGCAAATTCGTGTATGCACCCGTTGCATCCGTTCCGGTGCGGTGGTGAAGCCTATTGTGCAGAAGGCATAATCGGCCCGCAATAGCTATATTGCAGCATCTTTTTTCATCCACCTGAAAATGTGACATTGGCATGTTGCATATTCAGGTGGATTTTTTTTATCTTCTTCTCGCCTCAATTACCTGATCGAGCTGTCGCAGGTGCTGCAGCAGTGTGCTCAGGTGTTCCATGTTGTTTACTTCGAGTATAATATTGAGTCTGGCCAGATTGTCTTTGGTCGTATGGGCGTCCACATTGAGAATGTTGGCATCATCATTGGTGATGGCATTGCAGATCGTCACCAGCAGACCTTTTTTATCCTGGGCGATGATCTGAATATGGGCCCGATGCAGAGTCTTGGCCGAGCTTGACCACTGCACCGCGATACGTCTGAGCGGGTCCGTGGCCCGCAGGTTGGGGCAATTGGCTTTATGGACGGAAATACCCCTGCCGGCGGTAATGAAACCCATGATGTCATCTCCCGGCATGGGCAGACAGCATTGGCTGATTTTAATCAGCATGCCGTCAATGCCGTCGATTTCAATAACGTCACCCGAACGTGGTTTGACAGACCGTGGCGGCGCGACTGTCTCTGCCAGCACCTCAAGGCTTGCGGCAGCCGCTTCCTCCTTGCTTTTCTTGACCTCAGGCGGCAGCATCAGATCGACAATCTGATCAGTGCGGATTTTGCCGGAACCTACCTTGCGCAGCAGATCCTCCAAGGCATTGGAGTTAGCCCTTTTGAGGATCTCTTTCAAATGACCGGTCTTGATCAGTTTCTTTAAACTGAGGTTGTGCTTGCGCAATTCCCGTTCGCAGATCTCCTGGCCAAGTTTCAGGGTTTTCTCCATCTCCTCCTGCCGGAGGAACTGACGGATCCGGCTTTTGGCCCTGCTTGTTTTGACCAGTGACAGCCAGCCTCTGCTGGGTTGCTGGTGAGGAGAGGTAAGAATCTCAACCACATCACCGTTCTTGAGATTGGTTTTAAGAGGTACCAGGCGGCCGCTGATTTTGGCGCCCGTGCAGCCGTTGCCGACCTGGGTGTGGATGGCATAGGCAAAATCGAGGGGGGTACTGCCTTCCGGCAGTTCCTTTACCTCGCCGTTGGGAGTAAGCACATAAATGTCGGCCTGATGCAGTTCACCCTTGAAGGCATCAAGAAACTCCCGCGGGTCCTTGAGGTCCTGCAGCCATTGAATAAGATGCTTCAGCCACTGAAACAGCTTGGCGTCCTTCTGGGAAACAGCGGTGCCCTCTTTATAGGCCCAGTGCGCGGCAATGCCCTCCTTGGCAATTTTATCCATCTCCTCGGTGCGGATCTGGATTTCCATGAAATTACCACGGGGACCGATAACCGAGGTGTGCAGAGACTGATACATGTTGGTTTTCGGACTGCTGATGAAGTCCTTGAATCTGCCGTCAATGGGCACCCAGAGGGAATGGACCAGGCCGAGCACTTCATAGCATTCCCGGACGTTCTGCAGGATGATGCGGAAGGCCACCTTGTCATAGACCTTTTCCACCGGGATGTTCTGGGCGATGATCTTGCGATAGATGGAGTAGAGATGTTTCGGGCGGCCAAGTATCTTGAAATCGGCAAGTCCATGTTCGCGCAGCTTGTTTGACAGGAGCTCTTTGACTTCTTCCACATAGCTTGCCCTGTCCATGGTGGAGGAATCCACCATGGCGGCAAGGTCCTTATACTCTTTGGGGTGAAGATGGGCGAAGGAGAGATCTTCCAGTTCCCGTTTCATCCAGTCCACTCCGAGACGACTGGCCAGGGGCGCATAGAGGTCCATCGTCTCCAGGGCAAAGGACTTTTTTTCGTCATCCGGCATGTCCATCAGCTGCATGAGATGGAGGCGGTCCGCCAGTTTGACCAGCAGGACGCGGATGTCGGAAGACATGGCCAGCAGCATCTTGCGGATGTTTTCGGCCTGGTAGTCAAGATTGGTATTGAATTCAACCTTGTTGATTTTGGTAACGCCGGAAACGATTGCCTCGACAACCGGGCCGAATTCCGTACTCACCTCCTTGGAGGTGACAGGACTGTCGGGATCTTTGAAGATGCCGTGCAGCAGTGCGGCCTGCAGGGTTTCCATATCAAGCTGCATGTGAGCCAGGGTGTGGGCAACGGTCAACGGATGATTGATGTAGCGCGTCCCATTGGGTCTTTTCCGGTCGCTGTGCACCCTGAGGGCAAAGTCGTAGGCCTTGCGCAGGCCTTCTGCCGTATCCTTCTCCGGCAGGTAGGCCCGGGCCTTTTCGATCAAATCGTCAATGGTGATCTGGGCATTTGTGGCATGAACATGATGGCGAGCCATGAAAACACCCTTATTGCTGGCAGTTTTTCATGGCGGACTCGATCATCTGTTTGAGCCTCAGTGTCGTTTCTGCAATGGAGACGGCGGTTGTCCGGCCGCCGGCGCGCTCCCTGATTTCAATTTTTCCTTCCTTGGTCAAACTGTTGCCGACCATTACCCGGAAAGGGATACCAATGAGGTCGGCATCCTTGAATTTGATGCCCGGCCTTTCGTCGCGGTCATCAAAGAGGACCTCCATGCCGCTCGCCGTGAAATCCGCATAAAGGCTTTCCGCGGCCTTGCTGATGGCCTCATCCTTGGTGGAAAGATTGAGCAGCATGACCTGGAAGGGGGCAATGGGCAGGGGGAAGATCATGCCGTCGTTATCATGGTTCTGTTCGATGGCGGCGGCCACCGTCCGGCTGACGCCTATGCCGTAGCATCCCATGACAAACGGGATCTCGCTGCCCTGAACGTCGAGAAAGGTTGCCTTGAGCGCCTCACTGTAAGTGGTGCCCAGTTTAAAGATATGGCCCACCTCGATGCCGCGGGTAAGCACCAGCTGTCCGCCGCAGAGCGGGCAGCGGTCTTCTTTGGTCACCATGCGCAGATCGGCGACCTTGGCCGGGGTGAAGTCCCGGCCGATATTGACGTTCTGCAGATGAAAGTTCTTCTCATTGGCACCGACGGTGAAATTGGCCATTTTGGTTACCTCCAGGTCCGCGACAATCGGCAGGGACAGGCCCACCGGTCCCAGGTAGCCGGTCGGGGTGCCGGTGCTGTCAAAGGTTTCCTTGTCGTCGGCCAGCCGCATTTCATTTGCACCCAGCAGGTTCTGCAGTTTGACCTCCTGCACCTCGTGATCGCCGCGCAGCAGCACGGCGACAGGCTTGCCGTCGGCCATATAGATGAGAGTTTTCACCAGCTCCTTCGGCGCGATAGAGAGGAACTCGCACACCGCCTGCACCTTGCGTTTACCCGGCGTTTCCACCTTGGTCAGGGGGCGCTGTTCCACCGCTTGCGGGGGCGGAGTTTCCATGGCCCGCGCCTTCTCCATATTGGCGGCGTACGAGCACTGTTGGCAGATGACGATGGTGTCTTCGCCGGTTTCGGCCAGTACCATGAATTCGTGGGAAAAGCTGCCGCCGATGGTGCCTGAATCCGCTTCAACGGCCCGGAAGGTGAGTCCGCACCTTTTGAATATCCGGTGGTAGGCATATTTCATTTTCTCGTAGGTTAACTCGGCCCCTTTTTCCGTGGCGTCAAAGCTGTAGCCGTCCTTCATGATGAACTCTCGGCCCCGCATGAGCCCGAAACGGGGGCGTATCTCGTCGCGGAATTTGGTCTGGATCTGGTAGAGATTGAGCGGCAGGCTGCGGTAGGAATGGATGTTCTTCCTGATCAGGTCGGTGATGACCTCCTCATGGGTGGGGCCGAGGCAGCTTTCCCGCTGGTGGCGGTCGGTAAAGCGCAGCAACTCGGTGCCGTATTTATGCCAGCGGCCTGATTCCTGCCAGAGGTCGGCGGGCTGGACCATGGGCAGCAGCAGCTCCTGGGCCCCGGCGTTGTTCATTTCCTCTCTGACGATCTGTTCCACCTTGCGGATGGACCTCAGTCCCAGGGGCAGATAGCAGTAAATGCCGGAGGCCAGTTTGCGGATAAAGCCGGCCCGGAGCATCAGTTTATGACTGACGACCTCGGCATCGGCCGGGGTTTCTTTTAATGTTGGCAGGAGGAGTTGAGAAAAACGCATGAAATATCCTTTTTATAGCGATAAGGTGAAAATTATTTTTTGTTGCGCGCCATGGCGTCCAGTTCATCAATAAAAACAGCAAGCAGCTGCTCTTCAGGCACCTTTTTGTACAGCTGCCCCTTTTTGAAGATAATGCCCACACCGTGGCCGCCGGCAAGACCGATATCAGCCTCCTTGGCCTCTCCCGGTCCATTGACCACGCAGCCCATGACGGCAACCTTGAGGGGGGTCTCAATGCCCTGGATGTGCTCCTCCACCTTCTCGGCCAGGTTGAAGAGATTGATCTGGCAGCGGCCGCAGGTGGGGCATGATATCAGCTCCGGGCCTCTCTCCCTGATGCGCAGGCAGCGGAGAAGCTCAAAAGCGACGCGGATTTCCTCAAGGGGATCACGGGTGAGCGAGATGCGGAAGGTGTCGCCGATTCCTTCATACAGGAGCATGCCCAGGGCGACGCTTGATTTTACCGTGCCGGCGATAAGGCCGCCTGCCTCGGTAACTCCCAGGTGCAAGGGATAATCACACTGAGCGGAGAGCTGGCGGTAGGCGGCGATGGTGGTCAGGGTGTCGGAGGATTTGATGGAAATTTTTTGCTCGTAGAAATGGAGGGTTTCGAGCAGACGGATATTTCGGATGGCGCTTTCCACCAGGGCCGCGGGAGTGGGATGTCCGTGGCGGGCCAGGATATCCTTTTCAACCGAGCCCGAATTCACCCCGACCCGGATCGGCACATGATGGGCCTTGGCGGCATCAACCACCTTGCCGAGTTTCTCCGGCCCGCCGATGTTGCCGGGATTGATTCTGATGCCCTGTGCCCCGTTTTCCATGCTGAATACCGCCAGCCGGTAATCAAAATGAATATCGGCGATAAGCGGGATGGTGATCCGGTCGCGGATGGCACGAATGGCCTGGGCTGCCTCCAGGTCCGGAACCGCAACGCGGATAATATCGCAGCCTGCTGCTTCCAGCCGGTGAATCTGGGCAACCGTTGCGGTCACATCCCGGGTGTCGGTGTTGGTCATCGACTGCACGGCTATCGGGGCATCCCCGCCAATGGGCACATTCCCCACCTTGATCTGTTTTGTCGGTATTCTCTTAATCATAATCGTTGGGACTATAATCTTTTTCGCAAAAAGTTTTAAGTGCTAAGTTGTGAATATTTGAAGCAATGGTAAAAAAATGCCATTACTGCCGGCGCCGGCGCAGTCTGTGTCCTTTTCACCCTTTGACGAAAAAAGGGGGGCAGGATATTTTATTTGCCAATTGGCAATTTGTTGAATTCCTGCCCTGCTCCTGCTAGTATGGCGGCCATGAAATACTTATTCTCATTAATAGGGGTGGTTTTGATCCTGGAATCACTACCGTATGTGGCCTGCCCTGAGGCCATGCAGAAATGGCTCAGGCAGCTCTCCGAGATGAATCCGGCGGTTTTGCGCGTCATCGGACTGCTGGCCATGGGCGCTGGTCTTCTGCTCTGCTATATTACTCAACAGACCAACTTGATATAGATTTTCCCTGCACAGGCAGCAAGCAGAAATTACCTTCAGATCATGGCCGAAAAAATTCCCCTGACTTATAACCTTGATTCCTATCAGTTTGATCTTCCGCCGGAGCGGATTGCCCAGCAGCCAGCCGCCAGCCGCGACCGTTCCCGTCTGCTTGCCCTTGACTGCGAGTCCGGCGGCCTCCGCGACCTTAACTTTACCGATATCGTGGATTTTTTTTCTCCCGGCGATCTGCTGGTGGTGAACAACACCAGGGTTTTCCCGGCGAGACTCCTGGGCCGCAAAGAAAGCGGCGGCCGGGTTGAGTTGCTTATCCTGCATTACCCCCGGGAGACTTTTCCGGCAGCAGCCGGCCCGGGGCAGGTCGAGGTGACTGGTCTGCTGAAAAGCTCCAAGGGATTCCGGCCAGGCCAGAAAATAATTTTTGCCGAGGACCTCACCGCCGAGGTCGTCGAGCTTTTTGCGGCAGGAAAAGCCAGGTTGCATCTGCATTTTCAGGGTGAGCTGGCGGCCCTGCTGGACAAGTATGGACGACTGCCGCTTCCTCCTTACATTAAAAGGGAGCATGGGGAAGAGCCCCAGGACCGACAAAGATATCAGACGGTTTTTGCCGCCGAAACCGGGGCCATTGCCGCCCCCACGGCCGGCCTGCATTTCACCGATGAACTGCTTGCCGCCATTGACCAAAAAGGGGTGGGGCGGGAGAGCGTGACCCTGCATGTCGGCTACGGCACGTTTGCCCCGGTGCGGGTCCAGGACATCCGCCAGCATCAGATCCACTCTGAATTTCTGACGGTGTCGGCCAGGACTGCCGAGAAAATCAATGAGGTCCGCAACAGAGGCGGGCGGATCTGGGCAGTGGGCACCACCACCGTCCGCGCCCTGGAATTTGCGGCAGATGCAGCGGGACAGGTTCAGGCAACAGAGGGCTGGTGTGATTTGTACATGTATCCGGGTTATCGTTTCAAGGTGGTGAGGAATCTGATAACCAATTTTCACCTGCCGCAATCTTCGCTGCTCTTTATGGTAAGCGCTCTGGCCGGGCGGGAGAGGATTTTAACCGCTTATGCCCATGCAGTGGCCAGTGGTTACCGATTTTTCAGTTACGGGGATGCGATGATCATTTCCGGCGCATGAGAAAAGCAGGTGCAAGGTAAGGATGAAAGGCCCTTATCCCTTTCCTGTCCGGCGGGGGAAATCAGGAGGCGCAGGGGCAGGAGGCGGTTTCCTTGCTGCAGCCGTCGGAAGCTGGCGGGGTTGATTCGCACTTGCACTGCTTTGAACTGCAGTATCCGTCCGCATACCAGCCGCCTCCCTTTAACCTGAAGGAGCTGGAGGAGATCAGCTTCTTCAGGCTGCCGTGACAGTCAGGGCAGCAGGTCAGCGGTTCATCGGATACACTTTGCCATGCTTCGGTCACCTTGTTGCATTTCTGGCACTCGTATTCATAAATAGGCATTTGAGTTCTCCCTGAAAAAGGTATAATCTTATAGTATCTGTATGCTGAATTTAATTGAAGTCGGAAACTGATTCACGTTCTTGTCGTGCAGGATGGTGAGGATTTTGTTTCTGGCCCTTTGAGGTCAATCCGACGTGTAGAAATGTAATGTTGCTTTACCCGTCTGTCAACTGTTTGGGAATATTTTTGCTTGGGGTCAATGTTTTGTACGGGAGGAAACTGTGCAGCAGATATTAAGTTTGCAGGCTGCTGAGGGTATGGTGCTGGCCAAGGAGGTGATGACCGCCGAGGGGCGGGTTCTGTGCGGCAAAGGTACGGTCTTGACCGGTACCATCATTGAAAGAATCAGGAAAATGGGTATCGGCAACATCACGGTTGAGGGGCACCCCGTGCCGGTGGAGGGGGAAAAAAGTCTGGAGGAGGAACTGCGCGATGTTGAAGAAAGATTTTCCCGGGTCAAACATGTTCCCCCTCTCATGTATGTCAAAAAAAAGATTATGCAGCGTAAGGTTGCAAGCAGAAAGGCCTCCTGATGGAAGACATTAAAAAAACCCAGTTTCGCAGGGCTCTGCGGGAGGTGAAAAATCTTCCCACTCTGCCCGGGATTATTGCCAAACTGACCAGGATGGCGGAGGATCCCGATACGACCACCGAGCAGATGGGCAAGGTGATCAGCAAGGATCATATTCTGGCGGCGAAACTGCTCAAGCTGGTCAATTCCGCCTTTTACGGGTTTCCGCAGAGGATCAGCTCGCTCAACAGCGCTATCATTCTGCTCGGTTTTAACGTTATCAAGAGCCTTATTATCAGTTCTTCCATCTTCGAACTGATGGAGTCCCAGGATGTGGAACTCTGGGAGCACTCCCTGGGTTGCGCCGTGGTCTGCAGCGTGCTGGCCAAACGGCTGGATGTCAGTGATCCCGAGGAGGTAAGCACTGCCGGTCTCATCCATGATATCGGCAAGGTGGCGATCAAGATGGAACTGAAGCCGGAATTTGAAATGTTAAAACAAATGGTGCATGACCGGCAGATTTCCATGTTGGAGGCCGAGAAGGAGATGCTGGGCATTGATCATGCCGAGGCGGGAGGCTGGCTGGCCAAGAGCTGGAATCTGCCGGCCAAGCTGGTCGAGCCCATTGCCTGCCACCACAACCCGCAGGATGCCAAGGATGAGCAGCTGTCCACGGCCATTGTCCATTTCAGTGATATTCTGATCCGGGGACTCGGCTACGGACACGGAGATGACGTCTGGGTGCCTTCCCTGAGCAAGACAGCCTGGCAGCTCCTGAATCTGACCCAGCAGGATCTGAATGAAATAATAGATGAGGTGGAAGAGAAGCTGTGGGATGTCAAGGGATTCAGCCTGGAAATTCAGGCGGAACTGGAAAACAGCATGACATCGTGACGTGCCTGGGCTGCAGACAAAACCTTTATCTCCGCGGTATGATAAAATAAATTCTTAGCGGAGCCCCCCCCTGAAAAGCCATGAAACGAATTCTTGTCGCAGGTGAAAAAATCATCATCACCCAGGAACACAAGATCGTCCTTGAAGCCAGGGGCTATCAACTCCTGTTGATGAAGGATCTGCATTCCGCCATTTCTCTTATTCTTGAAGACCCGCCGGATATGCTGATCATGGAAAAGGCCTTTGGGGAAGAGAAGGCCCCTTTTGCCCTGCTGAATGCGGTAAAGGGCTGTCTGCAGAAAACCAATATTCCCGTCATCCTCATTATCGACGAGAAGCAGGCCTTGTCGGGACTCGACTGGCAGAGGTATGCGGTGGATGACTTTATCGTCAGTCCCTTCACCCCTGAACTCCTGCGCGCCAGAATGCAGCTTGCCGAAGCAAGGATGATCAGGGTTTTTGACAATAACCCCCTCAGCAGACTGCCGGGCAACACCTCCATTCTCCAGGCTATCCAGCGCGCCATTGACTCTGATGAGAGTCATGGTGTCTGCTATATCGATATTGACAATTTCAAGCCCTATAATGACCGGTATGGCTTTTCCCAGGGAGATGACGTTATCCTCATGGTGGCTCGCATTGCCGTGAATGTCATTGACGAACTGGCCAGGGAGGGAAGTTTTGTCGGTCATGTGGGGGGCGATGATTTCGTCTTCATTGTCAGGGAGGACAAGGTGAAACCGGTCTGCGAGCGTATCCTGGCAAATTTCGAGGTGGTGCGGAACATGTTCATTCCGGCCGAGGATCTCAAGGCCGGCTGTTATGTGGAAAAGGACCGGCAGGGCCGGGAAACCGTATTCGGGCTGCTCAGCCTCTCCATTGCCGTGGTCATCACCGGCTCCCATCACTTCAGCCATTATGGTGAAGTTTCCACCATTGCTTCGGAGGTCAAGCATTTTGTCAAGAAAAAAGAGGGCAGCAACTATATGATTGACCGCCGATCACGGGGGTAGCGAGCAGCTTGCCCTTGCACATATTTCCTTAAGCAGTAAAATCCTTTTGCTATCTGAAATTATTGCCCGAACCAGCATTGTTATTTTTCCAGCTCGATTCCATCTCTCAATGGCGCAATGTCGTTATTATCAATAAAAGATGATAATCCGGGCAAAAATTTCTTATACCGTAAAACATTGATGATAAATGAGCATGATAAACGCTGCATCCATGGACGGTGTCTTATTCTTTATCAAACCATCACATTGCAACTATCCTCTTTTAATCTATTTCATTAAGCAAAAAAGCAGATTATTTAGTTGCAGGGATAGACGCTATATTGCGACACGAATTGATGTGATATTGCAAATGATTATTTTATTCGTGTTCAAGCAGTACTGTTCAGCCAGTTTTTGTGTTGCTTAATCACGACAAAAATTGTTGAGCCGGCAAATTGAAAATTTGTAATAAGTAGTCTTTTTGATAGGTTGAAACCTGTTTTCTCCCAGGCTGCTGAATGTATTTGCCTAAGTGAAAAAAAATAGTGCAATTGACTTGCTAAATTAACATTCTCGGCTATATATAAGATATTAAATTTCCAATTTATTATTGATCGGGAGGATGAAATGAGCAAGTCACTAGTCGAAATGGCTGCGGATATTGTTAAAGCGCAATGTACTTCTACAAGTATGTCCGCTGAGGATATCTCCTCATCGCTGCAGAATACGTTCACCGTGCTGCAGTCATTGCAGGCAAACGAGGTGTCTGCTGAAGTAATTACTGGCGGTGAAGAGCAGAAGGAGGACAATGCTGTTGAGGTTGCTCCTGAGAAATCCATTCTCAGAAATAAGATTGTTTGTCTGGAATGCGGCCAGTCTTTTAAATTGCTGTCGCCCAAACATCTGGCCAGCCATGGCTTGACCGGCAAAGAGTATCGGAAGAAATACGGGTTTCCGCTCAGACAGCCGTTATGCGCCAAGGCATTGTCGGAACGGCGCAAGAAGGCCGGCAAGGAACGCGGGGTGCCGGAGAATCTCTTGAAGGCCATTGCTGAAAGGAAACAGAGAGGCAGCGCCAAAGGCAAGGCAGCCAAGAAAGCAAAATAGGACGAATTTATTTTACTTCTCCTTCTGTCTTTTGTTAAAAGGCACGCAGATGGTGGGAATCTGCGTGCCTTTTTGTTCTCTATGAAAATTCAGGTCAGGCAATACGGTTGTGATTGGTATTTTTGATTCAGGTGTTGGTGGAATGACGGTGGCAAAAGCGGTTGAGCAGCTTTTGCCGGAAAAGAATCTGGTCTATTTCGGTGATCTGGCGCGCACGCCCTATGGTTCGAAAAGCGCGGAGACGATATGCAAATATGCCCGGCAGGACACAGAGTTTCTGCTCAACAAAGGCGCGAAAATAATCATCATCGCCTGTAACACTGCGGCGAGCGTGGCCTCTGATCTTCTTAAGGCCGAGTTCCCCGTGCCGATTTTTGAGGTGATTACCCCGGCTATTGAAAAGGCGCTGTCGGTATCAGTAAGCAACCGGATCGGCGTGATCGGCACCAGGGCGACCATCAAGAGCAATATCTATGAGGCAAAGATAAGAGAGGCACGAGAGGTGGCCAGGGTTTTTTCCCAGCCCTGCCCTCTGCTGGTGCCGTTGGTTGAGGAAGGCTGGCTGGACAAGCGGGAGACCAAGATGATTATCCGCCGCTATCTCCATCCCTTGAAGCATAAAGGGGTTGATACCCTTGTGCTGGGATGTACCCATTATCCCCTGCTGAAGCATCTGATAACCCCCCGCATCGGCAGGAAGGTGAATGTCATTGACTCTTCAACGGCTGTGGCGGATATGGTGAAGAAGTATTTGCAAAATCATCCGGAAGTGGATAAAGCATTGGCAACCGGGGGGGAAAATTTTTACTATGTGTCCGATGTGACGGATGCTGCACGCATGACGGCCCAGCGGATTTTTGGCAGGAAACTGGACCTGATCCAGGTTGATGTGGAAGGAAATTGATATGAAACAGTTCTTTTTTACGGTTATATACTTATTGGTCGGTCTGCTGCTCCCGGCAACAGGGCAGAGCGCCCCCCTGACTCCGGTGCAGATTGCCGAGAAGATCCAGGCAACCTATGAAAAAACCGCGTCCTTCAAGGCCGACTTTCTGCAGACCTCCAGTATCAGCAGCATGGAGCACCGCCAGCGCAAGGGAAGCGGCACCATGGTGATTCAGAAACCCGGTCTGCTGCGCTGGGATTACACCTCGCCGGAAAAGCAGGTGCTGGTCAGTGACGGAGAAATGTTTTCCCTTTACTTTGCCGTGGAAAATCAGATGATCGTGACCCCGGCCAAGGAATATCTGAGGGAGGATGTCACCTATAATTTCTTTTCAGGCAAAGGCAACCTGCTGAATGATTTTGAGGTGATAGCCGTGATGCCGGACCAGGAAAAGCAGGGCAGTCTGGCCATCAAGCTGATTCCAAAAAAGACCCATGCCCAGGTTGAGACCATGAACGTCTGGGTTGATGAGGGAACCTTTCTGGTAAACCGCCTGGAGATCATGGATCACCTCGGCAGCGTCACCAATCTGCTGCTGTTCAACACCGTGGTCAATAGTCCAATGCCGGAGGACTTTTTTCAATTTTCCCCGCCTGAAGGTACAGAAATCATAGAGCAGTAAATGACTTCCGCACTCCCGTTCAGGCTGGCTCTCGTTTCCATGCCCTGGGCGATTTTTAATCGCCCTTCCGTCCAGCTTGGCGCGTTAAAAGCTTATATCGAGGCGCATGCGGAGGTGGAGGTGAAGACATTTCATCCCTACCTCGGTGTGGCCCGGCTTCTCGGCAGCGATCTGTACCATTTTATTTCAGGCAATGTCTGGATCTGCGAGGCCCTGTACAGCGCCATTCTCTTTCCGTCGCAGCGTTTACAAGCCCGCCGGGTGGTGGAGGAGGAGGCAGGCAAGGGGGGCTACAGCGTGCCGCTTGATTTTGACGCCACCTGCGCCCAGCTGGAAACCCATCTCGCCGGTTGGGCCGCGGCAACCGACTGGCGGAAATTTGATCTGGTCGGCTTTTCCGTCTGTTTCAATCAGTTGCTTGCCACACTTGCCGCAGTCAGCTACCTGAAAAAAGAACATCCCCGGCTGCGCATTGTGCTGGGAGGCTCATCCTGTCATGCTGATTTCGCCCCGGCGTTACTCAAAAACTTTCCGGTGGATTTCATGCTCAGCGGGGAAGGGGAAAAGGCCCTGCTGAACTTATGCGCCTATCTGGCAGGACAGACGTCATCGCTTGCCGCCGGCGTTTTCAGCTCCGCGGGGCAGGGCGGAACAGGCGTTTCCTGTCAGGGACCGCAGCTTGACGTTGCCGGGCTGCCCTGTCCAGATTATGATGACTATTTCCGGGAAATGGAGGGCCTGTTCGGTCAAGAACCATTCATCCCGGTGATTCCCCTGGAGTTTTCCAGGGGGTGCTGGTGGCGGAAATGCACCTTCTGCAATCTGAATCTGCAGTGGCGCGGATATCGCTGCAAACCGGCGGAAAAGATGGCTGCGGAGGTCCTATCCCTTGCCGGCCGGCACAAGGTGCTTGACTTTGTTTTTACCGATAATGCCCTGCCGCCGAAAGATGCGGGCGCCTTTTTTGCAACAATGGGTCATACCGGCCTGGATTTGCGTTTTTTTGGCGAGATCCGCGCCGACCATCGCGGCAGAGTCATGGAGATCAGCCGCATGGGCGGGCTGACCTCCGTCCAGGTGGGCATCGAGGCCTTCAGCAACTCCCTGCTGGGAAAAATGGCCAAAGGGACTACGGTCATGGACAACCTGGCGGTCATGAAGGATGCCTTGGCCAACGGGGTGGTGCTGGACGGCAATCTGATTGTCGAGTTTCCCGGCAGCAGCCTAGATGAGGTTGGTGAGACCCTGGCCAATCTCGACTTTGCCTTTCCCTTTCATCCCTTGACCACGGCCGCCTTTTTTCTCGGTCATGGCAGTCCGGTGGATGCGGCCCCGAAAAAATACGGGATTTGCGCCAGAACCATGCACCACCATGCGGCCCGGCTTTTCCCTGAAGAAATTGGCGCCGAGCTGGTGCTCCTCATCAAGGGGTTCAGGGGCGATCGCGCCGGGCAGAGAAAACTGTGGGCCCCGGTGCAGGCTAAGGTGAAAAAGTGGCAGGATTACCACCGCAGCAGGAACAAAACGGAAAAACTGCTGCTCTCCTTTCGTGACGGCGGCGATTTTCTCATCATCCGCCAGGAACTGCCCGACGGCAGGGTGTTGCACCACCGGCTGCGGGGGATATCCAGACAGATCTTTCTTGCCTGCGAGACGATCAGTGATTTGCCGGCTCTGACAGGGATGTTTCCCACGTTCACCAGGCAGCAAATAGAAAAGTTTCTCGATGCGCTTGTCGCAAAAAGGCTGGTTTTCCGGGAAAAGGATCGATTCCTGGCCCTGGCCGTCCGCCAGAAAACATGATAAGAAGAACCCTGATGGCGCAGAACACTAAACAGACCATACTTGTTGTCGGCGGATGCCGGAGCGGCAAAAGCCGTTTCTCGGAAGAGTGGGCGGCGGCGCGCTTTGCCAGGAGAACTTATGTTGCCACCATGGTGGCCGGTAACGACGGGGAAATGCAACACCGGGTGGCGGTGCATCGGCAAAACAGGAGCGCGGAGTGGCGGACGGTTGAAGAGCCCCAGGCCATTGCCGATGTTCTGCGGCATCAGTGGCAACATACCGATGTTTTTCTGGTTGACTGTCTCACCCTATGGCTGACCAACCTGCTGCTGCGGAATTTTTCCGATGAGGAGATTCTGGACCAGGTGCGCGACCTGGCCGGGGCCGTGCGGGGGTGTCCCGTTTCCGTGGCCCTGGTGGCAAACGAGGTGGGGCTGGGTATCGTGCCGGAATCGGCCCTGGCCCGCCGGTTCAGGGACCTGGCCGGCTGGTGTAACCAAACGGTCGGGGCCAGCTGCGATCAGGTTGTTTTCATGGCGGCTGGGCTTCCCCTTTATCTGAAATGAATTTGATTTTCCCTGCGGCAACATCGGTTAATAGAGCAGAAGCGGTGCTTATGGCCCCGCGCATATTTTTTAAAAAGGAGAAGAGATGAGCGTACACGGCGGAAATATCGTCGCCATGGCCAAGGCTCTCGGCTGTGAGGTAAAGGAGCTCATTGACATGAGCAGTAATCTCACGCCGTTAAACATGGTGCCCGGCCTGCGGGAGGTTCTGGCCCGGGAGCTTGAACAGATTGCCTTTCTGCCCGAGACGGAAAGCGAAACCCTGCGCCGGGTCTTTGCCCGCAAATTCGGTCTGCTGGAAGAGGAGGTGCTGGTGGGCAACGGCACCACCGAATTCATCTTCGCCCTGCCGCACTCCTTTGCCGGCAGCCGGGCCATCATCGTCAATCCGACCTATTCCGATTACCGGCTGGCCTGCGGCTGGGCGAAGGTTCCGGCCATGGACTTCATGCTGCCGCCGGGAGATGATTTCCGTCTTGACCTTGACCGGTTGGCCGGCGAGTTGCTGGGCGGCGAACTGGTGTTCATCTGCAATCCCAATAATCCCACCGGCGCCTTAACCCCCTCCCTGGTCCTTTATGATTTTGTCGTCCGTCATCCGGCCACCTCTTTTCTGGTGGATGAGTCGTATCTGCCGTTTACCCGGGAAAAATCCCTTTTGCACTATGATTTGCCGCCGAACCTGTTTGTCCTCTTCTCCTCTTCCAAAATTTATGGTATTCCAGGGCTGCGCCTCGGCTTTCTGGTGGCAAAGGCCGCCAATCTGCAGACGATGACCCTGCAGCGCAAACCATGGGGAGTGAACAGAATGGCCCAGCTGGCCGGAGAATATCTGCTTGAACACGGTGATTTTTATGTGGAGGAGGTCCGGCGGTTCATCGACAGCGAGCGGCCCCGGTTTGTCGAGTCGTTGCAAAGGATGAACAACATCCGGGTTATCCCCGGCGCGGCCAATTTTGTTCTCTGTTACCTCCAGGGGAAAATGCTTGCCCCGCAGTTGCGCGAGAAAATGCTGGACAAAAGGATTATGATCCGCAACTGTGCATCATTTGAGGGGCTTGACGAGCATTACTTCCGCATGTCGCTGAAAGACAGCGAGGCAAATGCCTATTGTCTCAGGGTTTTGCAGGATATTTTATAAGAAATTGGAAGAACGATTATGAGAATTGCCATCATTTCCGATACCCATGATCAGGTGGCCAATCTGCGGGCCGCCGTCAAGTATTGCAACGCCTTTAATGTCCAGCTGCTGATCCACTGCGGCGATCTGATTTCCCCCTTTATGCTCGATGAGCTGGAAGGGTTTGCCGGGGCCGTGCATCTGATTTACGGCAACAATGTCGGCGACCAGCACCTTATTTCCCAGGCCTGCGGCATCAGGTTTCCCGGCATTACCCATCATGGCGATCTGGGCGCGGTTGAGGCCGGGGGCATAAAAATCGCTTTCCATCATTATCCCCAGGTGGCCAGAGGCATTGCCAGTCAGGGGATCTTTGATGTGGTTTGTTGCGGCCACAATCATCGCTATGGCGTTGAACGGATCGGCAACACCCTGTTAATTAATCCGGGCGATATGCTTGGCAAAGAAAATCAGCCCTGTTTCGCCATTCTTGACAGCTCATCCCGTACGGTTGAAAAAGTAGAGGTTGGCGAAAAAATGAATTTAGGAGACTAAGGAGTTCACAGATATGATCCAGAAGAATTTCGAGCAGGAAAACGTGTCTGCCGGCGAAGAAAGCAAGAGTGAAGAGATGAGCTTTGCCGAGATGTTTAAGGAAAATGAGGCCACCCAGGACCGTCTCGAACCCGGGCAGAAGGTGAGGGCCGTGATCGTGCGCATCACCAAGGAGTGGGTTTTCATTGATCTCGGCGGCAAAAGCGAAGGGGCTTTGGCCCTTTCCGAACTGCTTGATCAGGAGGGCAATCCCACAGTCAAGGAAGGCGACACCATTGATGTGTATTTTCTGGCTGTTGAACGCAATGAAAAGGTCTTCACCACCAAGATAGGCGGGGCGGCGGTCAGAGCCCATCTGGAGGAGGCCTTTCGCAGCGGTATTCCGGTGGAAGGGAGCATCCAGAAGGAGATCAAGGGCGGTTTTGAGGTCAAAATCGGCGGCGGCAGGGCTTTTTGTCCCTTCTCCCAGATGGGCCTGCGCAAGATCAGCGATAACGCCCAGTGCATCGGTCAGCAGTATGCCTTCAAGATTGTCGAATTCCGGGATAACGGCAGAAACATCATCGTCTCCCACCGCAAGATCCTGGAGGAACAGCGTGCCGCGTTGAAGGAGGAGCTGAAAGACAGCCTGCAGGTCGGCCAGACCGTCAAGGGGGTCATCACCTCGATCCGGGATTTCGGCGCCTTTGTCGATATCGGCGGCATTGAGGGGTTGATTCCCGTTTCCGAAATTGGCTGGGGCCGGGTTGCGGATATTCACTCCGTGCTGGAAGAGGGGCAGAACGTTGAGGTGGCGATCAAAAGTCTTGACTGGGACCATGACCGTTTCTCCTTCAGCCTGCGGGAGACCCTGCCTGATCCATGGGATACCTGCGGTCTGGCGGAAGGCACCAGCGTGACCGGCACGGTGGCGCGGCTTGTCGACTTCGGCGCCTTTGTCACCCTGGCTCCGGGTGTTGACGGCCTGCTCCACATTTCCGCCCTTGGCGGCGGGCGCAGGATCAATCATCCCAGAGAGGTGGTCCAGCAGGGCCAGAGTCTGGAGGTGCGCATTGATGCCATTGACCGGGTGAAAAAACGGATTTCCCTTTCCCTGCCACAGAGCGAGGAAGTTGTCAAGGTTGACAGGGTTGACAGGAAAAAGGGCAAGAAACCGCAGGATGATGACATGCGGGAGGAATTTCATCGCTTCAAGGAGGGGGATGGGGCTAAGAAAGAGAAATCCATGGGGACTTTTGCCGATCTGCTGAAGAATAAAATCGGCAGTTAGGCGGCAGTACTCCTTTTTGCCTGGTCTGGTTACGTGAAGAAAAAGATTCTCATAGTCGACGATGAAGAGCTGATTTTAAACAGCCTTGGCCTGGAGCTGGAGGGGGAGGGGTATGAGGTTTCCCTGGCGGCAAACGGGGAAGAGGGCATCGCCGTGCTGCGGGAGAACTATTTTGATCTGATCATCACCGATTTGATGATGGAGGGCCTCAATGGGCTTGAGGTCTTGAAGGCAGCCAAGGAAATTGATCCGGAGGTTGCCGTGGTTATCCTCACCGGCTACGGTGAGGTTGCCTCAGCCATTGATGCCCTGCGCCTCGGCGCGGCTGATTATCTTCTCAAACCCTGTGACTGCAATGAATTGAATCTGCGTATCGCCAAATGTCTCGATCAGCAGGATCTGGCGAAAAAGATCAAGATTTACGAAAGAATTCTGCCGGTATGCAGCGAATGCAAAAAGGTGCTGCATGAGGATGAGGGCGGCATGACGGAATGGCTGGCCCTGGATCAGTTCATCAGCAGAAAGACCGGCCTGGGGATAAGTCATGGTTACTGTCCGGACTGCTTCAAGGAGGCCATGGAAGAGATCTCCCTGACCAAAAAGAAGAAATAGGGCGGCAAGTTGAGAGATCTCGCATAAGCTCAAGATCTCGTCCAGGCGCCAAAGAGTCCGAAGCATTGCTTAAGAGGATATCTTCCCCTGCTGGATTTTTGGATCAAGACTGGACTCAAGCGGGGACTGCCCTATCGTGTCAATCAGATAGGGGGCAGGTTGACTTCGTATATACAGTAGATCTAATAACCTGAGGGTAGTTTGATATTTTAAGATGTTCGATGTGGCAATCTTAACAGCTTCACCAGCTCGTCTGGTCTGCTAAAGGTATGCGATCATTCTTCAGTTACTGCGAAAACCGATCTCTAATCCTAATGACACTGCCAAGCTGTCCCCCCTTTTCATTTTTTTAGTGTGATATCGATGGTGAGAGCAGATAAGTGGTCATGATTTTGATGCTGCTTGAGAGACTTAGAGTTTTCGCTATCTCCATTCTCGGAGCGAAGGCTTTGTGTCTGGGACGAATCCAGAGGGAAAAACAAGTACATAATATATGGCCCAATAGTGTAATTATAAACAAGGCCAAAAAGGTTGGAGCCGCCATAGACAATCAACTTGTAATCCATCGGTTTTCGAATCCCTATGCTGGAAGGTTCACCAAGAATTTCTCGTGTAAGCTTCGGGGTGATCTTAACATCGGTTTCACCGGTTGAGAATTCAAGTATAACGCCGGTCAAGCGGCCTTCTTGATTGATCCAAAAAACAGTAGAATAGGGAAGTGATGCGGGATTGTAGCCACCATCCCGCAAAATACCGTAGGGAGCATTTTTACAACTAGGGCAATATCTTTTCCTGACCTGGCCTTTTTCGTCTTTTATAAAGAATGGTTCACCCCAATTTGATGAAGAGAGTCCTGATAGCTTTTCTGCAAATTCGTTACCGTTTATACCCTGCGTACCGAGCTTGTCGAGTAATTGTAACAACTCTCGACCATCGCGGAGCGGATTAACCTGGAGTTGCCTGGCCCAAGCCGCATAGTTTGTCGAAAATTTTTTCCGTTCGATATGTAGCTGGTCACCGCAAAATGACTGATGCGCCTCCATGGGGGTAAGGGTTGCCCTGTCTTGGTCGACCTCATCCTTGCTCAATGGGTGCTGTTCCTCTTTTGGGGCCAGACGACCATTGACCCTGTCCTCATAACTTATCTTTATTTCATATCCAGGTGTTTCATAGGTGTAATGTATTTTGGCCATTCCATGCCCTGAGAGATTTCGCCTCTTGTTTGCGACATCGACAAAAAAACCTGGTGGAGAACCGAGAACCTCACGGGTCAATTTTGGTGTCAAGCAGAATGGTTCAGGAGCATCATCGAATACGAGACTGAGCTCCCGAAAACCCTCTTGGTTGTCAACAATGAAACGAGTGCTGCTATAGGGTGTAGGAGGAGGGTTGTAACCTGCTGCCCGAAGAATACCGTAGAGGGTAAAGTGAGAAAAAAAGGACCCATACAGTCCATGATAGTTCTGAACATAATCGTAGGGAATGAAATACTGATCATCATTAGTGGACGCATTCCGGTATGTTCCCCACTGATTTTTCGGCAAACCAAAAATCTTTTCGGCAAAGGTCCAATAATCAATATCAGGAGTATCTGAAAAATTTTTCAGGAGCAAGAGAAGTGCTTTTGGTGTCTGAGGCGGGTTAATGGTAAAGTTGCGAGCCAATGCATCATATCTGCCTGGGTATACTTTACGTTCAATCACTACTTTGTGTGCCAAAAAATTCGCATGATTAGCCAACCGACCGTAATATTGTTCCGGATGATTTGCTGTCCTTATTGCCAGATGCTGGGTTGCAGGTGGCGTATAAGAGATATAAACTTGGAATCTCTCAGTTTCATAAGTGTACAGGATGGTGGGAATGCTACCCAAGTAGCGTTCAATATCGCACAAGCTGGCGGTAGGAGTACCGAGAATATCCTGTGTCAGTTTTGGAGTCAGCTGAAAAGTTGACGGATCTCTGAGAGCAAAAAATAGCCTGTTCAGCTTGTTTGGCCCTTCAAATTCAAAGCGCACTTCCTTTGGGTTGTAAGGGATTGCGCTATATGGGAATTTGACGCCTCGATAATCACCATGCTCGGGTTTAAGGATATAAGGAGTATAGATTTGAATGTCTGTATTTTGTTTCGAAGATTGAATTCTCCACTCATCTTTCTGAAGCCCGGTAAGCTGCTCGCCAAGAAGCACAACATCTTCATCGGGCTGTTTGATGAAATGGGCAAGGTGCTGCAACAGAGTTTCTGCACTTTGCGGGACATGGGCCGTAGACAAGCCAGATTGGACAGGCTGAGCTGTAACCAGGGAAGTTCTCCACACGACTTCAAATATTAGGAGAAAAGAGGTGGCAATAAGAATCGCCCGTTTCATTCCCCGATGGTTGCCCCTCACTGTCTTGCCCTGTGATGATAATCTCATTTCTGGGTATGTTCCAATTGATCGATTTTATTATCTAAATTTCTGTATTACCAAAGCAAATAAAGACGTTCGAAAAGACGCCGATTTTTACGTATTTATTGAAACATAAGATTTTTATACGTTATTCTAACACAAATTATTATCCAGAGAGTTTTTATCCAGCTATTTTGCTGTCAACAGATATTACTTAATATATCTGGTAAATTGAGGTTTGATTGGCAATATTAACGCCGTGGCTCACAAACCGTAGGTCATGAGAGAGTCTTTTTCTTAATGCCAGCTCGGTCTCGGTGGTGCCGATGGTGTGGAGACGATGTTGGTCGGCAGGCTTGAGAGGAATTCGCCGTCTACCAGGATATTGGTGACTAAGTCGGAGTTGGGGATGCCGCCATTGTCTTCCCGCAGTTGCAGGAAACTGGTCAGACCGACAAGGTCTTGCTCGCTGTAGCCCGCAAGAGCAGGTCGCTCTTGAGATTCGCCGCAACATCCGGAGTGAGCAGATTCTCTTCCGCCGAGTTGGCGAACGGCGCCTGGTCGAAAGTGACCGCCTTGACCCCGAAGAAAACGCCCACCAGCGCGGCCAGCCCGCCGCCCAGGGAGTGGCCGGTAAGGGTGATGGTGGCGTTGGGGTTGGCTGCCGTTACTTGCGCCTTGATCTGCAGGAAGTATTCGGCAGCCTGCAGCAGTTGAACCGAGCCCCAGCCATCAGCCAGCCCGATATCGGCCGCAATGTCGTCTCCGTCATAGGTGCCGGCAAAGGAGATGACGATTTCGTCTCCGCGCTGGAAAAAACCTGCTTCAAAACCGCTGGGCAGAACTCTGCGCTCCTCTACAGCTTCTTCCCACCCCTGAGCGATAGGAAACCAGTTGATATCAACTTGGTTGACTGATATGCACGGCCCGCCATAAGGGCTAATTCTATTTCAGTGACCATGGTTATTTCTCCTTCGTAGTCTTATCAAAAAGCCGATCACATGGGCAATACTGAGAACTCATCTTGTTTTTTTTGCAGACATCTAGACAAGCATCATAAGATGGTTGTTTCTTGAACCACCCTATGCCTATCCAACCTCTGTTTCCGTCTGGAATCATTTCTGCACACTCCCTAGACTTTAGAATTCTCACCGGCTCCCGCAGGATGGTTTTGAATTCGGGTTGGGTAAGGCGGCTGTTGATTTTCCTGATTTCCTCTGCGGAAACTAGACGCTTGCCTAGTTGATTCACTTTGTTGTCTGGTGAGGAAATAATCAGATTAAGTTTTTTGATCTCCGCTGGCAATTCTTGCAGAGCAATATTCTGCCAGGCCTTGTTCGCGTACCTGAAGACCACATAAGGAGGATTGGGCCTGCCCCACTTGTTGTATGAGAGGCAGCCGACAGGAGTGGAAACCACGTAGGCCGTCCCCTGAACAATATCAAGCAATAGCGGCATGAAATCGGCAAGCCCCACGTCTTCGCTGTATTCGCTTTTCCAGGTAACGTTTTCTTTTGTCGCTGGGATGGTAAAGCTTAGACTTTGCTCCTTAATCGGTGGCTGTTGGCCGATCTCATGCCGTCCTCCACGATCAACAGACCTCTTGACAATAATCTTGCAGCCGTCATGCAGCAGCACTTCTTCCCGCCAACTGTCTCCAAGCCCCAACGGGTTCCCGCCGGCCAAGGTCATGCAGCCTGCCAGGGCGGCAAGCAGCACCGTCAACAAAACACCTATGGTCAACCCGTTCAGCAATCTTTTCATGCCGTCCCCCTCCATGCGCATGATCACTATCTGATATTACCTAACCTTCAATGTCTTTTGCCGTATTAGCTACCCGGCAGATGTTTGTCAAACTGATTGTATCGTTAGGATAAAAGAACTCAGCAAATAGGGATAAACAAGTCGATCGTTTCCGACGTAACCGGTCATATCGCTAGCCTGGATTTCCACGGAACAAAAACGTGTAACGCGTAAAACTCCACACAATAAGCCTGGAGGGCAAGTCGAGCGTTCTCTAGCGTCTTTATGTTAACTATTTCTGTCACCGATACACTCAGTTT